>JOBE01000064.1 GCA_000717735.1 Streptomyces griseoluteus
AGACGGCATACGAGATCTAGTACGGTCTCGTGGGCTCGGAGATGTGTATAAGAGACAGGTACGGGAGCGGGGGCCGGAGCGGGCGTCTGCTGTACGGGGGCGGGAGCCGGGACGGGAGCGGGCGTGGGGGTCGGGATCGGCGTGACCGGCATCCCGCCGAGTCGCGCGGCTCCCCCGGCCGTCCGGGGGTCGGCCGTCCGGGGATCGGCCGTCTGCGGGTCGGCCGTCTGCGGGTCGGCCGTCTGCGGGGCGGTGTGCGCCCGCGCCTCGGCGGGCTCGCTCGCACCGGCGACCGGCCAGTCCGCGGGGGTGCGCGGGTCGGCGGTCCGGGGCGCGCCCCAGGAGACCTTCTGGTCGCGGTCGCCGCCGAAGCCGGTCTGGCGGGAGGTGTCCGCCTGCCACGCGGACGCGGGTTCCTGGGGGGCCGGCTCCTCGTCGAAGAAGACGGGCCCGGTCTCCTCCACCGCGGGTACGGGGGCGGGCGCGGGCGCCTGGGCCGGTACGCGCACGGGCGCCTGGACCTGTACCGGCTCGGGCTCGCGCGCGAGCTGCGGCTCGGGCTCCGGCTCGGGCTGCCGTACCGGAACCGGCGCGGGTGCCGGGCTCGAGGCCAGGATGGGGCCCGCAGGGATCGCCGAGGCCGGCGGGCCCGGCGGAACCTCGTCCTCCTTGGGCGCGGGCCGGCTCGTACCGGGAACCCAGGCGCCCCCGTTCCAGTACCGGATGTACCCGGGAATGGACGGGTCCGGGTAGTACCCCGCCTGCGGTACCTCTCCGCCGCCTCCAGGAGGAGTAGCCACTGCCCCGACTCCGTTCAGTCACAACGCCTTTGATCCGCGCGGCCCGCGTGCCGGGCGTGCCGCGCCCAAGGAGGACAGTAACGAAGAACGTCCCCGGGGGAACAAGGAGCCCGCGAGAAAGCCCCGCCTTCGGGCGACACGTACCGGAATCGATCACTCATGGTGATGTTCGGGCCGATGGATCCTGCCCGGAAGGCCGCCGGAAAAACTTCCCGGAAAAAACTTCCCAAAGTCGCGTAATGAGCTGCGTCCACCCCGCTCTCTCCAGGTGAAGGCCCGCCCGGGGCCCACCGCGAGAGGGAGTACGACCATGCAGAACACCGACAACACCACGGTCGAGCGCGAGCTGGAGCTGAACCTGGTGCTCTCGCCCGAGCGCGCCGTCCCGGTCCCCGCCCGGCTCGCCTACCGCACGGACGACCCGTACGCCGTCCACATCACCTTTCACATCGGCACGGATCACCCCGTCAACTGGACGTTCGCGCGCGAACTGCTCGTCGAGGGCGTGTTCCGGGCCTGCGGCCACGGCGACGTGCGCATCTGGCCCACCAAGGTCGACCGCCGCAGCGTCATCCTGATGGCGCTCTCCTCCCCCGACGGCGACGCGCTGCTCGAAGCACCGTCCGCGCAGGTGTCCGCCTGGCTCGAGCGGACCCTGCGCGTGGTGCCTCCGGGCACCGAGTCCGAGCGGCTCGGCATCGACGACGGCCTCGCCGAACTCCTGGCGACCACCGTGATCGCCGACGAGCTGTGGCTGCGCGACCCGTGGCCGTCGGAGGAGTCGCAGGACGGCGAGCTGTGAGCCGCCGCCCGTCCCCCGTACCGGTGCCCTCAGAACAGCTTTCCGGGGTTGAGCAGCCCCAGCGGGTCGAAGGTCGCCTTGATCCCCCGCTGGAGTTCGAGGCCCACCGGACCCAGCTCCCGTGCCAGCCACTCCTTCTTGAGGACGCCCACGCCGTGCTCGCCGGTGATCGTGCCGCCGAGGGCGAGCCCGAGCGCCATGATCTCGTCGAAGGACTCCCGCGCCCGCCGCGACTCGTCCTCGTCGGTGTGGTCGAAGCAGACGACGGGATGGGTGTTGCCGTCACCGGCGTGCGCGCAGACGCCGATGGTGAGCCCGTACTTCTCCGCGACGGCGGCCGTGCCGTCGAGCATCTCGGCGAGCCGGGTCCGCGGCACGCACACGTCGTCGATCATCGTCGCGGACTTGATGGTCTCCAGGGCGGTGAGGGAGAGCCGGCGTGCCTGGAGGAGGAGTTCGGACTCGGCCGCGTCCACGGCCGGCACGACCTCGGTGGCGCCCGCAGCCGCGCACAGCTCCCCGACGGCGGCCAGGTCGGCGGCCGGATCCGGGGTGTCGAACGCGCACAGGAGCAGCGCCTCCGTGGTGTCGGGCAGGCCCATGCGCGCCAGCTTGTTGACCGCCTGGACGGTGGTGCGGTCCATGAGTTCGAGCAGCGACGGGGTGTGCCCGGCCTCCATGACCGCGCAGACGGCCGCGCAGGCCGCCGCGGCGGAGGGGAACTCGGCGGCGAGCGCGAGCTGCGCCGGAGGCTGCGGCCGGAGGGACAGCACGGCCTTGACGACGATGCCGAGGCTGCCCTCGGAGCCGACGAAGAGCCTGGTCAGGTCATACCCGGCGACGCCCTTGGCGGTGCGGCGGCCGGTGCTCAGGAGCCGGCCGTCGGCGAGGACGACGTCCAGACCGAGGACGTACTCGGCCGTCACCCCGTACTTCACACAGCACAGGCCGCCGGAGGCCGTGCCGATGTTCCCGCCGATGGTGCACGTCTCCCAGCTGGAGGGATCCGGCGGGTAGTACAGACCGTGTTCGGCGACGGCCCGTGACAGCACCGCGTTGACGACTCCCGGCTCGACGACGGCGATCCTGTCGACCGGGTTGATCTCCAGGACGCGGTCCATCTTGACCAGGGAGAGCACGACGCAGCCCTCGGAGGCGTTGGCGCCGCCGGACAGGCCGGTACGGGCCCCCTGGGGGACGACGGGTACGCGGAGTTCGGTCGCCGTGCGCATGACGTGCTGGACCTGTTCGACGGTGCGCGGCAGCACGACGACCGCGGGGGTGCCGGCCGCGCAGAAGCTCGCCATGTCGTTCGCGTAGGAGGCGGTCACGTCCGGGTCGGTGAGCAGCGCCTCGGCAGGGAGCCCGGCGCGCAGCCGCGTCAGAAGATCGTCCATGCGTCCAGCGTGGCACCCGGGGCCATCGGTGTGAACCCGCCGGAGCGGGTGCTTCGTGTGCTCTTCGTACAGGTGCGGGCGGGCGCACAGTGAGCGCCATGAAGACGCAGAACGTGTCGAGGACGGTCCTGGCGGCCGGAGTGGGCGCGGTGCTCGCGGCGACGGCCCTGCTGTACGTCCCCGAGTTCGTCGGCCAGGATCCGCCGCCCCCGCCGAGCCCGGCCGAGCGGGCGACGACCGCCGCCCACGCGGGCGCGCAGGCCGCGCTGCCCGACCTGGCCGCGCTGATCACCGACCGGGAGAAGTGGCTGCGCGCCCACCCGGACGACGACGCGTCCTGGGCGGATCTCGGGGCGGCGTACACGGAGCGGGGGACCCGGCTCGGAGACGTACGGGACTATCCGCGGGCCGAGCGGGCCCTGCGCCGCTCCCTCGCCGAACGGCCCGCCGCACGCGGCAATCTGACGGCGCAACTGGGTCTCGGGGCGCTCGCGGGGGCGCGCGGCGACTGGAGGACGGCGAAGGAGTGGGGCGAGCGGGTACGGAAGGCGGACCCGCGCCGCTGGCCCGCGTACCCGGTCCTGATGGACGCGTACAACGGCCTCGGGGAGTACGAGGCGGCCCGGAAGGCCATGGAGACCCTGGAGGAGCTCCACACGGGCGCGGTGGTGCGCACCCGGGCGGCGCAGACCTACCGCGACCGGGGCTGGCGCGAGGACGCCGACGCGGCGGCCCTCGACGCGGCGGCGCTCGCCGAGACGGACGCGGAGAAGGCGGCGTCGCTCTCGCGGCTCGGGGACCTGGCGTGGGAGCGGGGCGAACCGGAGGAGGCGCTCGCGCGGTACGGTTCGGCGCTGCGGCTCGTACGGGACCACGGCCCCTCCCTCGCGGGCCGGGCGCGGTCCCTGGCGGCGCTCGGCCGCACCAGGGAGGCGCTGCGCGACTGGCGGGCGGCGCTCGCCAGGCTGCCGCTGCCGGAGTACGTCCTGGAGGCCGGCGAGCTGTCCGAGTCGCTGGGCCTGGCCGGCGACGCGCGGGCCCTGTACGAACGGCTCCGGACCGGGACGTGGGCGCGCGGGGAGGTGGCCCTGGCCCTCCTCGACGCGGACCACGGCGATCCGGCGGCGGCGGTGGCCCGGATGCGGGCGGAGTGGGCGCGGGGGCACCGGTCGGTGCGGGTCGCGGACGCGCTGGGCTGGGCGCTGTACCGGTCGGGGCAGCCGAAGGAGGCGCTGGAGTACGCGAAGCGGGCCACGGACGAGGGGCTGCGGAGCGCGCTGTTCACGTACCACCTGGGCGAGATCGAACGCGCCCTGGAACAGACGGGGCCGGCCCGGCGGCACCTGACGGAGGCGCTGCGAATCAACCCCGGCTTCTCGCCGCTGCTCGCCCCGAAGGCGACGGATGCGCTGACGGCACTGGGCGAACCGCCGGAGGAACTGCCGAAGGAACTTCGACGGCCCCCGGAGCCCGAGCCGAAGCCGCCGAGCGCGGAGACGCCGAAGGCGCGGCAGCCCTGAGGCACCTTCGCTGTGCGGACCGTTGCGGGCAGGCGTTCCGCGGGGCGATGGGGGTGCCCCCTGCTCTAGCGAAGCCGAGAGCTTGGGGGAGGGTGGGCACAACCCACGACGGCGCCGCACCTGTGGTCCGGGTCCAGGCGCGGAAGCCCAGGCCCGGCAGGGGGCGCCGTCCCGTTGTGCCCACCCGTCCCGCCCAGCGGGACGACTGCCCACAACGGGGGTGCCGAGGGGGCGAGCGCAGCCCACGACGGAGGTAGCGAGGCCGGGGGGCAGCCCACGACGGGGGTAGCGAAGCCGGGGGGCAGCCCACAACGGGGGTAGCAAGGCCGGGGGGCAGCCCCCAACGGGCGCCCGGGGCGAGCGCCCCGGGGACTCAGCGGCGACGGGCGGGCGCAGCCCGCGACGGGCGGCGACGGCCCGCGGGCCGTCGCCGCCGGTGGCTACAGGTTGCCGCGCTTTTCCTGCTCGCGCTCGATCGCCTCGAACAGGGCCTTGAAGTTGCCCTTGCCGAAGCCCATCGAGCCGTGGCGCTCGATCATCTCGAAGAAGACGGTCGGGCGGTCCTGGACCGGCTTGGTGAAGATCTGCAGCAGGTAGCCGTCCTCGTCGCGGTCGACGAGGATCTTCAGCTCGCGCAGGGTCTCGACGGGCACCCGGGTCTCGCCGGCCCACTCGCCGAGGGTGTCGTAGTACGAGTCGGGGGTGTCGAGGAAGGCGACGCCCGCGGCCCGCATCGCGCGCACGGTGGCGACGATGTCGTTGGTGGCGAGGGCGATGTGCTGGACGCCGGCGCCGCCGTAGAACTCCAGGTACTCGTCGATCTGCGACTTCTTCTTCGCGATCGCCGGCTCGTTGATCGGGAACTTCACCTTGAGGGTGCCGTCCGCGACGACCTTCGACATCAGGGCGGAGTACTCGGTCGCGATGTCGTCGCCCACGAACTCCTTCATGTTCGTGAAGCCCATGACGTTGTTGTAGAAGCCGACCCAGTCGTTCATCTTGCCGAGCTCGACGTTGCCGACGCAGTGGTCGATGGCCTGGAAGGTGCGCTTGGCCGGCGGCTCGACGATCGGGTTCGCGGCGACGAAGCCCGGGAGGTACGGGCCGTCGTAGCCGGAGCGCTCGACGAGGGTGTGACGGGTCTTGCCGTACGTGGCGATGGCGGCGAGGACGACGGTGCCGTTCTCGTCCTTCACCTCGTGCGGCTCGGTGAGGCCGGTGGCGCCGTGCTCGACGGCGTACGCGTACGCGGCGCGCGCGTCCGGCACCTCGATCGCGAGGTCGACGACGCCGTCGCCGTGCTCGGCGACGTGGTCGGCGAGGAAGCGGCCGTGGTCGGTGGCGACCTTGATGACGGAGGTGAACACGAAGCGGGCGGCGCCGTTCGTCAGGACGTAGCTGGCGGTCTCGCGGCTGCCGTTCTCCGGTCCGGAGTAGGCGACGAGCTTCATGCCGAAGGCCGTGGAGTAGTAGTGCGCGGCCTGCTTGGCGTTGCCGACGGCGAAGACGACCGCGTCCATTCCCTTGACCGGGAAGGGATCGGCCTTACGCGCGGTGGTGGGGTTGGGATCGATAGTCATCGAGGTATCTGCCATGGGAGCAGCGTCGCGCCGTCCGGCAAGGTGCGCAATAGTTTGCTGGGAGGCTGGTCAATGTGTACAGCGATCCGCCAGCATCAGCGGGCGACTTGTACATGGTGACCACCGGGAGGCCCTCGTGGCGATCGATCATTTGGACGGCCGGCTGATCGTGCTGCTGGCACGGGAGCCGCGCATCGGGGTCCTGGAGGCCTCGCGTCGGCTCGGGGTGGCGCGCGGGACCGTGCAGGCGCGGCTGGACCGGCTCCAGGCGAGCGGGGTGATCCGGGGCTTCGGTCCGCAGGTGGATCCGGCGGCGCTGGGCTATCCGGTGACGGCGTTCGCGACGCTGGAGATCAAGCAGGGGCAGGGCGCGGACGTGCGGGAGCATCTGGCGACGGTGCCGGAGGTGCTGGAACTGCACACGACGACGGGCCACGGCGACATGCTGTGCCGGCTCGTGGCGCGCTCGAACGCGGACCTCCAGCGGGTGATCGACAAGGTGGTGGCCTTCGAGGGGATCGTGCGGGCGTCGACGGCGATCGTGATGGAGAACCCGGTGCCGCTGCGGATCATCCCGCTGGTGGAACAGGCGGCGAGCGGGGCGACGCTGTAGACCTGCCGGAGTAGACCTGCCGGACACAAGGAAGAAGTTGCAAAGGATCGGTTGCAAAAAATCCTTGCAAACAGTCCTTTGCAACTCTACGCTCTGAGTATGTCCGAGCCTGAGGAATACCTGAGCCGACAGCTGGACCCGCGCTCGCTGCGCGGGCTCGCCCACCCGCTCCGCATCCGGCTGCTGCGCGCCCTCCGCCGGAACGGCCCGGCCACCGCCTCCCAACTGGCCGAGCAGCTGGACGAGTCCAGCGGCGCGACCAGCTACCACCTGCGCCAGCTCGCGGCCCACGGCTTCGTCGAGGACGACCCGACACGGGGCAAGGGACGCGAGAGGTGGTGGAAGGCCGGCCAGCAGGGCACGAGGGTCGACGCCTCGCTCTACGAGAACCCGGACCCGGAGGTCCGCGGCGCCCTCGACATCTACGTCCACGAGATCGCGACCATCCACACACAGGAGCTGAGCACCTACCTCGGCACCCGGCACGACTGGGACCAGACCTGGCTCAGCGCCTCCGACATGAGCGACTTCACGCTGCGGCTGCCCCCCGAGAAGCTCCGCGAGCTCGACGAGAAGATGCACGCCCTCATCGAGTCGTACCGGGACATCGAGGAGGCCGACGCGCCGGACGCCGAGCGCGTACGGATCCATCTGCACGCGTTCCCGCAGCAAGAGAACTGACGGAAGGAACCACGCAGTCATGAACGCCGACATCCACCTCCAGCTCCACCAGCTGCACGCGGCCGAACTCCGCCGCGAGGCCGCCGCCACCGTCCCCCACCCCTCCGGCACCACCCTCCGGGTCCAACTCGGCTGGCGACTCGTCGAGTTGGGCCTGCGCATGGCCACGCCCGCGCACCGCCCGGTCACCCTGGCGGCATGACCGCACCGGGGGGACACCACGCGGATACGGCAAAGGGGGATGCGACCCGGCGGGACCGCGTCCCGCTCGCGACCGTCCTGGCCGCCAACGCCGTATCGATCACCGGAAACTCGCTCACCCTCATCGGCGTCCCGTGGTTCGCGCTCGACACCACGGGAAGCCCCGGCAAGGCAGGGATCGTCGCCTTCTGCGCGGCCCTGCCCGTCCTCGTCTCGGCCATCGCCGGCGGCCCGGTCATCGACCGGCTCGGGCGGCGGCGGGTCTCCGTCGTCTCGGACCTCGTCTGCGCCGTCGCTCTCGCCGCGATCCCGCTGCTCAACCGGGCCGGCCTCCTGCAGTTCTGGATGCTGTGCGCCCTGATGGCCGTCACCGGCCTCTTCCACGCACCCGGCGAGACCGCCCGCAGCGTCCTCATCCCCGACCTGGCGCGCCGCGCCGGCACCCCGCTCTCCCGCGCCGCCAGTCTCTACGACGCCGTCTCGCGCGGCGCCCGGATGACCGGCGCCGCCCTCGCCGGCCTCCTCGTGGCGTTCATCGGCGCCGACACCGTCCTGTACCTCGACGCCGCCACGTTCGCCGTCTCCGCTCTGCTCGTACTCGCCGGCCTGCGCGGCATACCCTCCGCCGAACCCCTGCGCGGAGCCCCGCCGCTCTCCCCCGCCGCCTACCGGGCCGATCTGCGCGAGGGCTACGCGTTCCTGCTGCGCACCCGACTGCTCCTCGGCATCAACTTCGCCGTGATGATGACCAATGGCCTGTCGCTGAGCTGGAGTTCGGTCCTCCTGCCGCTCCACGCCCGCGAGGAGCTGGGCGGTTCGGCCTCGCTCGGCCTGCTCGTCGCCGTCTCCGGCGGCTGCGCCCTCGTCGGGGCGCTGGTCTACGGGGCCGTCGGCCACCGCTTCCCGCGCCGTCCGGTCTTCGCGGCCGGATTCCTGCTCACCGGAGCCCCCGCGTACCTGACCGCGGCCTTCACCGACACCACCGCGCCGCTGCTCGTGGCGATGGCTCTCGGCGGGCTCGGGGCGGGGGTGCTCAACCCGATCCTCACCACGGTCTTCTACGAGACCGTCCCGGAGGAACTGCGCAGTCGCGTCGGCGGCGCCAGCACGGCCTCCGTGCTGCTCACCGCCCCGCTCGGCGGGCTCGCCGCCGGATTCCTGGTGGAACGCACGGGGCTCACCGCGGCGCTCCTCACGATGGGCGGGGTGTACTTCCTGGCCAGCGTCTCACCGCTGGTGTTCCCCACCTGGCGGGCGATGGACGCCCCTCGGGCCGCCCCAGGGGGCATCCCGTCGGCCGCCCCCGCGCCCGGTCCGAAGGTCAGCAGGTCGGAACCTTCGACTCCTGGCCCTGGGCGAGGGCCCGGAGGGACGACACCGCGTCGCTGAGCGCGGTGACGGGGACGAGACGCAGGCCCTTCGGCAGTTCGGCCTCGGCGTCCGAGCACTCGGCCTTCGGTACGAGGAAGACGGTGGCCCCGTCGCGGGCGGCGGCCTGGGTCTTGAGGGAGACGCCTCCGACGGCGCCGACCTCGCCGTCCGCCTCGATGGTGCCCGTACCGGCGACGGTCCGGCCGCCGGTGAGTTCACCGCCGTCGCCGTCGCCGGACAGCTTGTCGACGATGCCGAGGGAGAAGAGCAGCCCGGCGCTGGGCCCGCCGATGTCGGCGAGGTGCAGGGTCACCTTCACCTTCTCGGGGTCCATCTTGAGATAGCCGAGGGCGGCGAGGGTGGCCGCGTCCTGCGACTCCTTCATCTGACCGAGGTTGTGCTTCTCGATCTCGGCGTCCGACTTCCCCGACGGGTAGACGGAGTCGTGCGGCAGGACGGCCCGGTCGGTACGGAACCAGGCGTCGGTCACGTCCCCGAGGTCCACGTCCGTGGACGGCCCGGTCGCGACGATCGTCGTCATCCGCAGCTGGCCCTCGGTGTCGCGGACGGGCGCGCCGGTGATCGTGATGACCTCCCGCCCCTTGTCCTTGCCGAGCACGTCGGCGGTGGAGCCGGGCTGGGCGATCGCGTACGGCAGCGGCGCGAGGCCGACGACGACGAAGAGCGCGGCGACGGGCAGGGCGCAGACAGCGAGGGCGCGGGGGCGGGAGAGACTGGAGAGCACGCCCCCAATCTACTGGGACGCGGCCCGCCCCCGGGTCGGGGGCGGGCCGCCGGTACGGGCAGGTGGCGGGCGAAGAAGGACCGCAGGAGCCTGCGTACGTACGCGCTCGCCGTCGCCGAGCACGGCCTGGACACGGCCCTGACCGCCCTGGCGCCGGGCTCACGGCTGCGGGACGGCGTGTGGGAGTGGCCGGCGAGCGGCCCGGGAGGGCGGGAGATCCGGCTCGGCGGAAGGGGCCTCGTCCTCCTGCCGACGTTCCACTGGCGTGGCGGCCCCCTCGTCCAGAACCTGCCGTACCGGCCGGTGGTCCTCGCCTACCCGGCGGGCCGGGGCCTGCCGCTCGCTCCGGACGGCGCCGACACCCCGGAGGACGCCCTCGCGGGGTCCTGGGCCGCACCAGAACGGCGCTGCTGCGGGCCCTGGCGGAGCCCCGTACGACCACGGAACTGGCGCGGCGCGCGAACGTCGGCGGCGCGACGGCCTCGGCCCACGCGTCGGCCCTCCGGGCGGCGGACCTGCTCGCGACGGAACGCACGGGCCGCTCGGTCCACCACACCCGCACGCCCTTGGCCGCGCTCCTCCTGGGGGCGACCCTGCCCACGGTCAGCGACGCCCCCGCCTAGAGGCGGGGGCTCCACCCTCTGGACCAGCGCGTCCTAGCGCAGCGCGTCGGCGACCTCCCGGGCCGCGTCGACCACCCGCGGTCCCACCCGCTCCGGCACCGCGTCCGCGAGCATCACGACGCCGACGCTGCCTTCGACTCCGGTCACGCCGACGAGCGGGGCGGCGGCGCCGCTCGCGCCGGCCTCCAGTTCGCCGTGGGTGAGGGTGTAGCCCGGTTCGGTCAGACCGCCCTGGCGGGCGGAGAGGATGGCGCGGCCGGCCGCGCCCCGGTCCAGCGGGTGCCGGAAGCCGGCCCGGTAGGCGACGTGGTAGTCGGTCCAGGTCGGTTCGACGACCGCGACCGCGAGCGCCTCCGCCCCGTCGACCAGCGTGAGGTGGGCCGTCGCCCCTATGTCCTCGGCGAGCGACCGCAGCGCGGGCAGCGCCGCTTCGCGCACCAGGGGGTGGACCTGGCGGCCGAGCCGCAGCACGCCGAGGCCGACGCGGGCGCGGCCGCCGAGGTCTCGGCGGACCAGGGCGTGCTGTTCGAGGGTGGCGAGCAGTCGGTAGACCACGGTCCGGTTGACGCCGAGTTTGTTGGACAACTCGGTGACGGTCAGGCCGTGGTCGGTGTCGGCGAGCAGTTTGAGGACTCTGAGTCCCCGGTCGAGCGTCTGGGAGGTCTCCGCGGTCACGACGCCCTCTCCTTCGGAGTGAGTGGTGGGCGGGACTCTCACGGGTCTGCGTCGCCGGTCCCGTCGGCGACGCACGTCAGAGGCCGCCGGCAGGAAGGGGTACACCGGCTGCGCTCCGCGGCGGCGCTGCCACGGGGCGAATGCTTTTGAGCCGGGACAGTAGCGACCCGCTCCGCTCAGCGGAAGACCTCGTCCAGAATCCGGGCGTCGGCGACCGGATAGAGACGGTTCGGGACCTTCGTCGGTCGGACACGGGACTTTGGCGGACAAGATCGGCTTTGTCGCGCCCGTAGCGTGGAAGCCGCCCGGAGACCGACCGTGGGGGCCGGTCTCCGGCGCGGTCCCGCCGCCGGCCCGGCCGCCGCGGGACGGCTGAGGCCCGTACGACCTCGGTCGTACGGGCCTCAGCGGCTCACCGGGACGGCGTCATCGCATCCGGGTGGCCCACTCCTGCACCTTCTTGATCCGTTCCCGGATCTGGCCGGCGGTGGCCTCCGCGCTCGGCGGTCCGCCGCACACCCGGCGCAGCTCCGTGTGGATCACGCCGTGGGGCTTGCCGGTCTGGTGGACGTACGCGCCGACCATGGTGTTGAGCTGCTTGCGCAGTTCGAGCAGCTCCTTGTGGGAAACGACAGGGCGCCGCTCCGCGGGGAGTTCGAGCAGGTCCGCCTCGTCGTCCGGTTTCTTGCGGCTGTGCGCGATCTGCCGGGCCTGGCGCTTCTGCAGCAGGAGCTGGACCTGGTCGGGTTCGAGGAGGCCGGGGATGCCGAGGTAGTCCTGCTCCTCGGCGCTGCCGGGGTGGGCCTGCATGCCGAACTCGGCGCTGTTGTAGAGCACCCGGTCGAAGACGGCGTCGGACTCCAGGGCCTCGAACGGCAGCATGTCCTGCTCGCCGGTGTCCTCGTCCTGCTGCTTCTCCGCCTCCGCCATCTCCTTCTCGGATTCGGCGTACGGGTCCTCCTCGCCCTGCTTCTTGGGCTTGTCGAGGACGTGGTCGCGCTCGACCTCCATCTCGTTGGCGAAGCCGAGGAGGCTGGGGATGGTGGGAAGGAACACGGAGGCGGTCTCGCCGCGCCTGCGGGAACGCACGAAACGGCCGACGGCCTGCGCGAAGAAGAGCGGGGTCGAGATCGTCGTCGCGTACACGCCGACGGAGAGGCGGGGGACGTCGACGCCCTCGGACACCATGCGGACGGCGACCATCCAGCGGTCGGTGTTCTCGCTGAACTCGTCGATGCGGTTCGAGGCGCCGGTGTCGTCGGAGAGGACGACGGTGGGTCTGGTGCCGGTGATCTCGCGGATCAGCTTGGCGTAGGAGCGGGCCGAGTCCTGGTCGGAGGCGATGACGAGGCCGCCGGCGTCGGGAATCGACTTCCGGACCTCGGTCAGGCGCTGGTCGGCGGCGCGCAGGACGTTCGGCATCCAGTCGCCCTTGGCGTCGAGCGCGGTGCGCCAGGCCTGCGAGACGGCGTCCTTGGTCATCGGCTCGCCGAGGCGGGCGGCGATCTCGTCGCCGGCCTTGGTGCGCCAGCGCATGTTGCCGCTGTAGGAGAGGAAGATGACCGGCCGGACGACACCGTCGCCGAGGGCGTTGCCGTAGCCGTAGGTGTAGTCGGCGGAGGACCGCCGGATGCCGTCGTTCCCCTCCTCGTACGTGACGAAGGGGATCGGGTTCGTGTCCGACCGGAAGGGGGTACCGGTCAGCGCGAGGCGCCGGGTGGCGGGCTCGAACGCCTCCAGGCAGGCCTCGCCCCAGGACTTGGAGTCTCCCGCGTGGTGGATCTCGTCGAGGATGACGAGGGTCTTGCGCTGTTCACAGCGGTTGCGGTGGAGCATGGGCCGGACTCCGACACCGGCGTAGGTGATGGCGACGCCGTCGTACTCCTTGCTGAGCGGCCCGGCGCTGTAGTCCGGGTCCAGCTTGATCCCTATGCGCGCGGCGGCGGCGGCCCACTGCTTCTTCAGGTGCTCGGTGGGCGCGACGACGGTGATCTGCTGCACGACGTGGTGGTGCAGCAGCCAGGACGCCAGGGTCAGGGCGAAGGTCGTCTTGCCGGCGCCGGGGGTGGCGACGGCGAGGAAGTCTCGGGGCTGCTCCTGGAGGTACCTGTCCATGGCGCCCTGCTGCCAGGCTCGCAGCTTGCCGGCGGTACCCCACGGGGCCCGGCCGGGGAAGGCGGGAGAGAGGTGATGAGAGGAGGTGGTGGTAGTAGTCACGATCTCCGGGTTCGACGCTCGTCCAGATATGACAACCGGGCCACCTTACCGGCGGCCCGGCCGGATCCTCGTATGAATCAGGGTGCGTGTGGCCCGGTTGCGATTCAGCTCACGTCGGGAGCGATCAGCTCGCGCAGCCCCTGGGAGATCGCCTTGACCTCGTCGGTCTCGCCGGTCGCCACGGAGATGACCAGGCGCTCCGCCGCGTCGATGTCGGGGCGGAGCTGGACGCCGTTCATGGCGAGGAAGGTGACGCATGACAGCCAGGCGGTGCGCTTGTTCCCGTCGAGGAAGGGACGGTTGATCGCGAGCGACTGGAGCAGCGCGGCGGCCTTGTCGAGGAGGTCGGGGTACGCCTCCTCGCCGAACATGGCCGCGCTCGGCCGGTGCACCGCCGATTCGAGCAGTCCCGCGTCGCGTACGACGACGGTCTGGTCGTCCACGGCGTGCTCCGCCACGACCAGAACGTCCTCGGCGGAGAGATAGACACAGCTCACTTGAGCCGCTCCATCAGCTCGTGCCACTTGGCCGCCTGCTCCATGGCGGTCTTCCGCACGATCGCCTGCTGGGCGGTGCGGGCGAGGTAGTCGTCGACCGCCTGGAGGAGTATGGCGTGCATGCTGGTGCCCTCCTGCTCGGCGCGCAGCTTGAGGGCCTCGGTCTGGTCGTCGCGAAGACGCAGGTTCATCGCCATACCAGAACGGTACCGCTCGGTGGGGCCAGAGTGGTACCAAGCCGCTCAGGTGCGGGCTCCCTTCGCCTCCAGCCGCGTAGCGACCCACGCCCCGACCGCCGCCACCCCCGCCATCGGCAGGAAGACCGCCGCGAAGGCCGCCGGGTGGGAGCCCGTGGACGCGTGCGAGCCGACCGCGTGGCCGACCGCGCCGCCGCCGAGGGCCGCGAAGGCCGCGCCGCCCGCGGCGAGGAGGAGGACGTTGGAGAGGCCGTCGGAGATCTGCAGGGCGGCCGAGTTCGCGCCGACCTCCGCGGGCGCGGAGAGCTTCATGAGCAGCACGCTCGTCGAGGAGATCACGGCTCCCATGCCGAGGCAGCCGACGCCCCAGGCCGCCGCGACCACCCACACCGGCACCGCGGTGATCAGCACGCTCGGGGCCACGGCGATGGCGAGGGCCACGAGGACCATGCCGAGGACGACGAGCCGTTCCCGGTACGGCTCCGTCCACGGCCGGGCCTGGATCCAGGAGCCGAGCGCCCACGTGAGGCCGCCCAGGGCGAGCGAGAGGCCGGCCAGGGTGGGGCTCAGGCCCCGCTGGGTGACCAGCATCAGCGGCACGAAGGACTCGGCCGCGATGAAGGCGCCGGCGGCGATGCCCCGCAGCAGGATGACGGACGGCAGCCCGCGGGCCGCCCGCCAGGTGCCGCGCGGCAGCAGCCCGCGGGAGGTGGGCACGAGGAGCGCGGCGCCCGCGACGGCCGGGAGCAGGGAGAGCCAGCGCAGCTCCTGACCGCCGTACTGGAGGAGGGCGGCACCGGCCGAGAGACCGAGCGCCAGCCGGATCCGGCGCCGGTCCCACGGGGCGACGGGCACGGCCGGGTCGGCGGGGCCCGAGGCGGTGCGGCGGATCGCGGGGAGGGCGAGGGCCAGCGGGAAGACGACGAGGACGGGGATGCCGACGAAGACCCAGCGCCAGCCGAGGTGCTCGGTGACCGTGCCGGCGGCGAGCGGACCGACGACGGAGGGGACGACCCAGCTGGCGGCGAAAGCCGCCATGATCGCGGGCCTGAGGTGCTCCGCGTAGGCGCGGCCGACGATCACGTACAGGGCGACGATGACGAGACCGCCGCCGAGGCCCTGGACGGCCCGGCCGAGGATGAACAGCCACATGGCACCGGCTGTCCCGGAGAGGAGCAGTCCGGCGGCGAAGGCGCTGATACCGGCGGTCAGGGGCGCGAGCGGCCCCCTCCGGTCCGACCACTGCCCGGCCAGGACCATGGCGAAGAGGCTGGTGGTGAAGTAGGCGGAGAAGGCGAAGGCGTAGAGGGAGACGCCGTTCAGCTCGCGGGCGGCGACGGGCATGGCGGTGCCGACGGCGGTCGCCTCGAAGGCGATGAGCAGGACGACGGAGACGATGCCGATGCTGAGCGCCCGGTGGGCCGGGTCGAGAACGGACCCCTTGGTGTCGTCGGCCACGGCACGGGGCCCGGGTCTTCCGGCGGCGTCGCCGGCTGCGTCTGCGTCCGCTTCGGCGTCGCGGGGTTCGAGGGCGCTCATTCCCCCAGGGTAAGAGGTGAAGCTTTGAATGACCCCTGTCAGGAGTCCCGTCCTCCCTCAGCCCTTGGACGTACGACTGTGAACGGGACGTGTCAGTCGCATGGCACGGCCCCGGGAGCCCTTGAGCCCCTCCGGCCCCGCCCCTACGGTCGTACTCGTTGCACCACACACGACCGTGTGCCCGAGTGGTTCAGGGGCTCGCCTGCAAAGCGAGTTACGTGGGTTCGAATCCCGCCACGGTCTCCAGGAGTCTTGAAACGATCTCCCTCACGGGATCTTCACAGTCGGCCGCCGACCGTGCCACAGTCCGCCCATGACCGAAAAACGGCAGGTCGAGGGCATCGGAACGATCCTCCTCGCGGCCCTGATCACACGCGGGACGTTCCTGCTGCTGTCGCGGCCGACGTCGGCGGTGGAGATCGCGAAGGAGGGCTGAGGGAGGGGGCAGCTATTGCCCTACCCCCTCACTTCCTCTCCGTGAGGACCGGCTTCCCGGGAAGTCCCGCGTCGTTCTCGCAGCCCAGCTTCTTCACCACCGCCAGGCTGACGGAGTGCAGGATCGTGACGTACGCCTGCCGGGTCGCGGCGGTGTTCGGCGGGAGGGAGTCGTCGCGCGTCGCGCGCGCCTGAAGCATGCCCTTGATGCGGGCAGGTACCTCGCCGGAGCCCTTCAGCTGCGGGCTGGAGCACTCCAGGAACAGGTACGCCGTCTTGTTGTCCGTGCTCGCTTCCCGGCCCATCCCGTAAAAGTGCCTGGCGGGGAGCTTCTTCCCTGCGTACAGGTCCTCGTCGCCGTGGTACAGGTTGAACTCGATCCGAAGGTCGGTCTTCCCCTCGGCGGGCGCGATCTCGCACATCGCCGGGTGTGACGCCCAGCTGTCCGACTTCTCCTGGTCCCCGATCAGGTCCCGCACGCTCTGCTGGAGTCCACTGCTGGTCACCGACTGGAACTTCTCGGTGCCCAGCACCGATTCGAGCGCCTTCGCGGCGTCCGGCGAGATCGTGTCGTCGCACTGCCGGGCGGCGGTGACCCGGGGCTGCTCCTCGTCCTCGCCACCGCCGCAAGCGGTGAGGAGCAGGCAGAGGGCCAGGCCGGCGGTGACGGATGTGCGTGTTCTTCCCATGGCGTTCCTCGTGCGCATCGGCGGATCAGCCGGTCTCGGGAGCATTGCCGGTCTGCCTCGCGTGATCGTTGCCCTTCCCGTAGCCATTGCTCACGGACTCGATCATGTCCTGTCGGAAGTCACTGCTCACCTGGCTGCCGTGCAGGGCCAGGAACCGCTCCATCGGCGACTCGGCGCTGTACCGGCCGGCCGTGTACATGGCCGCGTTGTCCTCGTGGATCTCGTCCTCGGTCTTGTCCTTGTGGTCCTCGACCGACTTCTCCGACCAGTCGCCGACGACCTGCCCGGCTAACTGCTCCATGACGCCCGACCCGGTGTCGACCGCGAGCGGTACGAGGACGGCGGCCGCGCCGACCGCCGCGGTGGCGGGCAGGAAGGCGACACCGGCCGCGATGCCGACCGTGGCGCCGAGCTGCACCCAGCCGGCCTTTTTCGCCTGCTCCTTCTCGTACTCCTCGTGCGCCTTCATGCCCTCGGCCTCGACCTGGGCACCGCGGGACTCGTCCAGCAGGCCCTGGAACGTGGCGCCCGTGTACACGGCGCCCCGCGCGCGTCCCTCGTCGATCTTGCCGTCCGGGCCGACCTGCGCTTCGAGGACGCTGGTGGTGTAGAGACGCTCGGCCGTGGAGACCGTGGCATAGGCGTCCGGGTGCTGTCCGAGGGTACTCAGGAACTTGACCGCCGAATCCCGCCCGAACTGGGGATGGGCGGAGGGGTCCTTCGTCGGATTGAACACACTGTCCGCGGTGTTCTTGTCCAGAGCCCAGTTGAGGTCGTCGATGTACCCGGCCCCCATGGTGCCGAGGCTGTCCGCCATCGTGGGCTGCCACTTCTTCAGCAGCTCGGGGTCGTTGCCGTACGTCGCGACGACGTCCTGCATGATCTTGCCCGTGGTCTCGTCCCGCTTCAGTTCCGGCGTCGGGTCATCCCATGCGTGACCGAGCGTCGCCGACTCCAGCGCGTGGCCGAGTGCGTCCGGCATGTACCCCATGGTCTTGGTCAGGTCGTCCGGATCGTGCCCCTCGATGTCGGGGAAGAACTCGTACTTCTCGTTGGCGAAGAAGCCGAGATAGTTCTTGATCTCCTTGCCGTCCTTGTCCCTGCCGAGGTCGAGCTCGCCGCCGACGCTTCCGTCCTTCTCGTAGGACGTGAGCGGCTCCTTCGAGAAGAACTCCTTCGACGCCTCCGGGCTGTGCCCCAGCGCCTCCAGCATCGAGATCATCGGGTCGAAGCCGGCCCCGTTGACCCCCGACGGGTTGTACTGGTTCTGCAGGCCGCCCGCCATCATCGGCTTGCTGTTGGCGAAGAGGTACGGGTCCTTCGCGTGGAGCTGGGTGACGTGCTCGGCGATCGGGACCAGGAACTTCTTGTCGTAGTCGCCGTAGCGCATGATGCCGCCGAGCAACTGGTAGCCGAAGGCAGGGTTGTTGTCGTACTTGGCGAGCGGGATGCGTTCCGTGCCGAGCCTGCGCATGTCCGCGGACCACTTCTCGGTCCACGCGTCGCCGCCCTGCGTCGCCGTCGCCAGGTTGAGACCCAGGTTCCTCTGGAGTTCCTGGACGTCGGCGAGGCGCTGCTTGTCGACCTTCGAGTAGTCGTACGTGTCCGTGGACAGCTGCCCGAAGAACTCCAGCGCGCCCTTCGCCTCCAGGCCGTTGTAGAACGTACGGGAGAACTCCTTCGAGCCGCTGTTGTCCTTCAGCAGCTCGTTGAGGCGCATCAGCTCCTCGTGGGAGATCTCCCGGCCCTTCTTCGCCAGGTCGACCGCGCGCCGCGCCTCCTCGGCGTCGAGGCTCTTGTACTTCGGCGCGCTGAAGTTGTGCCCGTCCTCGGTGATGTTGGCCTTGAGCGCGTTGGAGCAGGCCACGTCCGCGTCGTCGCAGCTCTCCACGATCGCGTCGATCCGCCGCTGCATCGCCTCGATCGCGGCGCGCTCCTGGCGGACCAGGCCCTGGAAGTCGGGGTCGTGCCGCATCCCCTGGTCCTTGGTCGAGGACAGCGGCTCGACGGCCTCGACCTTGCCACCGGAGGTCACCCGGAAGCGTTGCTTCGGCGCCTCCGTGTCCACGATCGCCGTGAGGTCGTCCTTCGCCTTCTTGAAGGCGTTGTAACCGTCCTCCAGGACCTTGTGGATGCCGTCGGCCGCCTTGGCCGCGTCGTCGAACTCCTTCGCGGTCTTGTCCACGAACGGCTTCGTGACCTCGGCGTTCACCCCGCGCCAGTAGTCGTCCTTCGCCTTCGCCGCCATCGTCGTACGGGCGTCGTCGGCGAGTTTCTCCAGTTTGCCCTTCATCGCGGACCAGTCGTCGGCCGCGGCCTTCATCTTGCCGAGAGGCGCCTGGTAGACGTTGTCGAAGGTCAGCACAGCAGGTCCCCCGCCTACTTGAAGTACTCGTTGATCCTGGAGGCCGCGAGGGCCGCCTGGATGTCCGCCTCTTCCTTCGCGTGCGAGGCCGCGCTGTAGTCGAGGTGGTTGGAGATGTTGGCGCAGGCGTCGAGCAGCGTCCTCAGCTGCGAGCCCCACCGCTCCTGCACGGTCGACATCGCGGACCCGGTGCGGAAGCCGTGGCCGGACATGTCCGTCGCCGCCTCCGTCGTGCTCGTACGCGCGTGGTCACCGTCCTTCAGCAGCCGTCCGTGCAGCGCGTACGCGGCGCTGCCGATGGCGCCGAGCTTGTCCTGGTCGACGCTGAGATCGGCGTTGCCGCCGCCACCGCCGCCGTGCTCCGGGGCGAGCTGGTTGAGCCTCGTGCTCACCGTGCTCGTCGACGTGGACCGTACGGACGCCCACTCCTGTTCGAACGACATGCTCTCCCCCGCGACAGTGATCGTCCGGCTTCGCCCCAGCAAGTTCCGTGCCCACGGAATCAGGGCGATCGTAGCCTCCCGCATACCTTGCCGAGCGCTGCCCACTGGGAATCACCGGCTTCCCCGAGATCTTCACGGTGTCCGCATGCGTGCTTCACCTTCGCAATCCGGACAGCCCGGACGCTCGCCCGCCGGGCGCGCCGGCAGCCGCCCCGGAGCACCTCCCGGGGACGGCCCCGGGCCCCTCGCTCGATAGGCTCGACCCGCCCCGTCGTCACGGGGTGCAGGGACGACGGGGGGCAGGAACGGTGGAACGGTCGCGCAGAGAGCAGGAGTCCGCCCGGCGTCGGCAGGAGTCCATCCCGAGCGGGCCGGAGTCGGTCCCGCGCGGACCGGAGTCGGTCCGGCTGTCTCACGAACCCGCGCGACCCCCTCAAGCTCAGGACCCCGCGCGGCCGTTCGGCCCCCACCGGCTGATCACCCGCCTCGACCCGCCGCACGCCTCGCCGCCCTGCCGCCGCTACGTGGCCCGCACCGAGGACGGCGAGCGGACGGTGCTGCTCAGCACCCCGCTGCCCGGCACCGACCCCGCCCGGTTCGCCGCGGAGGCCGTCGCCGCCCGCTACCTCATCGGCCCCTGGGTCGCTCCGGTGACGAGCGTGGCCGGCCCCGGCGAACCCCCCTGGTACGCGAGCCCGTACGTCCCGGCGCTCCCGCTCCCCGTCGCCCTGGCCGTCCACGGCGGCCCGCTGCCCGAGGCCACCGTCCGGGCCGTCGGCGCCGCCCTCGCCGAGGCGCTGGCCGCCGCGCACGGCCATGGGCTCACCCACGCCGGGGTGTCCCCCGCCTCCGTCCTGCTCACCGCGGACGGCCCCCGGCTGACCTGCTTCGGCGCGGTACGGGCCGCCTCGGCCGACGGCGAGCCGCGCACCGGCCTGCCCGGCATCGACCCGGGGTCGCTCGCCCCCGAGCAGGCCGCGGGCGGCCGGCCGCGCCCGCCGGGTGACGTCTTCGCGCTCGGCGCCGTCCTCGCGTACGCCGCCACCGGGCACACCGTGCCCGAGCGGGACGAGATCCCGCCCGCCCTGCGCTCGTCGATCGCCTCGTGCCTCGCCCGCGACCCGGCCGACCGGCCCACGGCCGCCTCCCTGACGTTCGCGCCGGCCCCGCCGCCGACCGCGTCGTCCTCCCCGACCGGGCACGCGACGACGCTGAACCCGGCCGGCGGCCTCCTCGCCCCGGGCTGGCTGCCGGGCCGGGTGGTCGCCGCGCTCGCCCGCCAGTCCGCCGAACTCCTCGCCGCCGAACTCCCGGTACCGGCAAGGGCCTGAGTGACGCGCAAGGACCCGAGCGTGCCCGCACCTGAGCCCGTGAGGGTCCGAGCCCGCAAAGACCTGACCCCACAGGGCCTGAAAGCCGCCCCGCCCCTCCCCATCCCCCCTCGCCCTCCCTCCCCTCTCCCGGACTGACGGACCTCATCCCATGCTGTCGCCCCTGACCCACGACGACCCGGCCACCGTCGCCACGTACCGTCTCCTCGCCCGCCTCGGCTCCGGCGGCATGGGCACGGTCTATCTGGCGCGTACCCCGGGCGGCCGTACCGTCGCCCTCAAGACCGTGCACGCGCGGCTCGCCACCGACCCCGCCTTCCGCAGCCGTTTCCGCCTGGAGACGGACGCGGCGCGGATCATCGGCGCCCGCCACGGCGCGGCCGTGGTCGACGCCGATCCGCTGGCCGAGACGCCGTGGCTGGCCACCGAGTACGTCCTCGGCCCGCCGCTCGACGACGCCGTCGCGCTCGGCGGCCCCCTGCCGGAGCCCACCGTCCGCGCCGTCGGCGCCGCACTCGCCGGGGCCCTCGCGCAGCTGCACGCCTCGGACGTGGTCCACCGCGACCTCAAGCCGTCGAACGTCCTCGTCACCGCGTACGGCCCGAAGATCATCGACTTCGGCATCGCCCGCGCGGCCGGCGACGACCACCTCACGCGTACGGGAGCGGCGGCCGGCACCCCCGCCTTCATGTCGCCGGAGCAGGCGAGCGGGCAGGAACACCCGCCCGCGGGCGACGTGTTCGCGCTCGCCGGCGTCCTCGTCTTCGCCGCCACCGGCCACGGCCCCTTCGGTACGGGCTCCCCCGCCGACCTCCTCTACCGCGTCCGCTACGCCGAACCCGACCTCACCGGCGTACCGGAGGCACTGCTGCCGCTCCTGACGGCCTGCCTCGCCAAGGATCCCGCGGCCCGGCCCACCACGGGCTTCCTCGTGGACCATCTCCACGACGGCCACGGCGAGTTCGCCGACCATCTGCCGCCGCTGCTGCTCGCCGACATCGCCCGCCGTGCGACCGACGTCTGGCTGCACGCACCGCACCGCCTCCCGGCCCCCGCGGAGTCCGCGGTGGCGCAGACCGCCCCGAACACCCCCCTGTCGCGCCGCCGCGCCCTCGCCCTGGGCGGTGGCTCCCTGCTCGGTCTCGCGGGGGCCGGCGCTGGGGTGTGGGCGTGGCTGAACTCCCGTGACTCCGGCCGGTCCACCGGCGGCACACCGGCCCCGACGGGCCCCACCGCCGTCCCCGCCACGACCGCCACCGACGGCGCGCCCGCGCCCCTGTGGCAGCACACCGTCCTCGACCGCGAGGAGAGGACCACCCAGCTGCTCGCCGGTGACGACGTCGTGGGCTTCGCCGAGACCGTCTCCTTCCGGGCCGTCGACACGAAGGACGGCAGCGAACTCTGGGCGGAGTCGGCGGTCATGCACCCGCACCAGATCACCACCGACGGCACGAACTACTACCTCTCCGACGGCAACTTCGAGGGACCGGGCGCCCTGAAGATCCGTACGCTCGCGCCGCGCACCGGCAAGGAGGCCGCCCGGACGATCCAGCTGAAGGGCATCGACGGAACGACCACCGAGCTCCTCACCGCGTCCGGCGGACTCCTCTTCACCGCCTCGCGCCTGGGCAAGCGGGAGATCGACCCGGACGCGGACAACGTCGGCTGGCACCTGCTCGCCGTCGACCTGCGGACGGGCAAGGGGGCGTGGCGGCAGCCCTACGAGTGGGACGGCGTGCGGCCCTGGCTCGCCCAGGTCGTCGGAGACCAGCTGATCCTCGGCAAAAACAGCGGTGACCTCAAGACCTTCCTCCTCCAGGCGCGGGACACGCGCACGGGCCGACAGCTGTGGAAGCGACGGCTCCCGCTGGTGGATTCCGACTCGTTCATCCCCGGCCACCTCACCACCGACGACCGGCACGTCTACACGGGCGGCGACCGTCTCCGGGCGGTGCGCCTGTCGGACGGGGCGGTCGCCTGGGAGTACGGCACCGGCACCGCCCCGCTGCGATACGGGATCCCCGTCGTCGCGGGCAGCCTCGTCTACACGAACGTGAGCGGGCAGGGCCTCGTGGCCGTCGAGACCACCTTCGGCATCGAGCGCTGGAAGGAGGAGGTCGGAAGCCGCCCGCTGGCCCCCGACACCCTCAGCAAGCCGGTGATCGGCACGAAGTACGCCTACGCCCCTGTACGCGGCGGGCTGAGCGCGGTCGACCTGTCGACCCGCACGTCGGCCTGGGTCTTCCCCACGGACGCCTCGCGCTACGTCGTCGACCAGGAGCGGAGCCGCATCATCGGGGCCGGGGAGTCGTCCGTGGTGGCGATCCCGTTCGAGTGAGCCCCGCCCTCCTCCCCCTGTAGAACGCCATCCCCGAACACCATCCCCACCTCACCGGAAAGCATCTCCTCGTGACCACGCAGCCCCTCGCCGTCGGCGATCCGCTCCGGCTCGGCCCGTACCGCCTGCTCGGCGTCCTCGGCGAGGGCGGCATGGGCAAGGTGTACGTCGGCCGTGACGGCTCCGGCGCCCCCGCCGCCGTCAAGGTCCTCCGCCCCGAGCTCGCCCACGACCAGCATCTCGCCCAGCGCTTCGTCCGCGAGGCGGACATGGCGCGGGCCGTGACGAGCCGTGGCGTGGCCCGGGTCCTCGACGCGCAGACGGAGGGCGGGCGGCCGTGGATCGCCGCCGAGTTCCTCGCGGGACCGACGCTGGACGTCGGCGTCCGCGAGCACGGGCCGATGGACGTGCCGACGGTCCGCGCCCTAGCCGCCCACCTCGCCCGCACCCTGCACGACATCCACGCCGCCGGGCTCGTCCACCGCGACCTCAAGCCCGCGAACATCGTGCTCACCTCGACCGGCCCGCGGATCATCGACTTCGGCATCGCCCGCCCCGAACACGGGCTCACCCTCACGACGACCGGTCAGATCCCGGTCACGCCGGGGTACGGGGCGCCGGAGCAGGTCCTCGGGCAGCGCGTCGGCCCGGCGTCGGACGTGTTCTCGCTCGGCGCGGTCCTCGCGTTCGCGGCGAGCGGCCGGCGCGCCTTCGACGCCGCCCATGTGGCGGCGGTGCAGTACGAGGTCGTCCACGGCGCCCCGGACCTGAGCCTGGTACCGCCCGAGCTCCAGGAACTCATCGGCCCGTGCCTGGCGAAGGACCCGGCGTTCCGCCCGTCGCCGCCGCAGGTGGCCGAGGCCTTCGCCCCGCCGAAGGGCGCCGACCGCGCCTGGCGCAAGGGGCCGCTCGCCGAGGACATCAAGCGGCGCGAGACGGCCACGAAGCGCCTCGCGGCCCCCGAGGAGACCGCCGTACCCGGCGCGAGGCCGTCCCGGCGCCGCTTCCTCACGGGCGCGGCCGTGGGCGTGGCGGTCCTGGGCGCGGGCGGCGGGGCGGGGGCCTGGTGGCTGAACAGGGAGACCGTGGAGAAGTCACCGACCGCCCACGTGCCGCCCGCCGTGCCGACGCCGGAGGCGGCCTTCGTGTCGATCATCGACAACCCGTACGGCAGGGCTCCCAAACCTCTGTGGGGGCCCCGGCAGGTCGCGGCGCCGAACGGCCCCGTACCGCTCCCTGTGAGGGATGTGGTGATCATGGAGGCGGCGGAGGGCGGGCTGCTCGCGCTGTCCGTGACGAACGGCAAGGAGCGGTGGCGGGCCAAGGAGATCGACGCCACCGCCGGGTTCGTCTCCGTCGCCGACCGGCTCGTGGTGGGCGTGGACAAGAGCGGCGTCGCGCACGCCTTCGTCGCCTCCACCGGGAAGCCCGTCTGGCAGAGCCAGAACGACGTCGACCACCTTCTGGCGGCCGACGACACCCACGTCTTCCTGGTGACCCTGAAGAACGAAGTCCGCGCGCTCGACGCCTGGACCCTCGCCACGACGTGGACGCGCCCGATGCCGTCCCCCCGCTTCCCGACCGGCCAGGCGAAGGCCGCGGTGGGCAGGAAGCGGCTGGTGATCCACGGCAGGGACGGCCATGTGACGGCGCTCTTCACGGAAACGGGCGAGGAGGACTGGGACGTCAAGAACCAGGGCACCGACGGGGAGATCCCGGTCCTCGGCGACAACATCGCCTACCTGGGCGGCCCTGTGCTGATGGCTCGCCGGCTCGATCGTGGCGACTACCTGTGGGACCAGAAGGCCCCTGGGGACAACACCTGGGAAGCGGCGGCCACGGACGGCGACCACCTCATCGCCGTCGCGGACTACCACGTCTACCGCTACAGCACGATGCTTGACACTCACTTCCCCGTCTCGGACTGGTCCGCAATCATGGACGGTCTGGGCGAGAGCGCAGGCCCTCGCAATCCCCCTGCTGTGGCGGGCACGACCGTCTGGGTGAGTTCACCCGACAACAGTCAGGTCGAGGTCCTTCACAAGATCACCCACGACCGCCTCTTCATCGTGACGGTCCCGCGCGAGGGCGCCTACCAGCTGGCGGCCGCCGGCAACCGCGTCTTCATCGCCCGCGGCGGCCGGGTCTACGCCATGCCGGTCTACG
This sequence comes from Streptomyces griseoluteus, assembly GCA_000717735.1. Taxonomy (GTDB): domain Bacteria; phylum Actinomycetota; class Actinomycetes; order Streptomycetales; family Streptomycetaceae; genus Streptomyces; species Streptomyces griseoluteus_A. The sequence goes on from JOBE01000064.1 coordinate 25,226, forward strand.
GTCGTTGAACCGGGCTCGCCCGGCTCAAACTCTCCACCTCGTGCCGGTAAGCCCCCGGCACGAGGGCTCAGCCGCGCCTGGACCGGAGTACGGGGACGGCGACAGCGGCACCGATCAGGACGGCCGCGCCGATGCCGAGGCCGACCCAGAGGCCGGTGTTGCCGCCCTCGTCCTCGGCCGCGACGGGGCCGGGCACGGGAGCGGGGGTCTCGGAGGCGTCGGCCGGAGCCGGATCCGCAGACGGCAGCTCGCCGGCCGTCGGTGTCGGGGTGGCGGTGGCGATCTCGGTGAGGTCGTCGATCGGCCGGACGTCGGCCGGGCCGGGGTCACCGGGCGTCTTCAGCATACGGAGCGGGCGGATGGCACCGTAGCCGATGAAGTCACTGCGCTTGGGACCCTCGGTCGGCGAGGAGATGGTGTTGAGCATGACCTTCAGGACCTGGTTGTTGGTCCAGTCGGGGTGCTTCGACCACACGAGCGCGGCCGCGGCGGAAGCGAGAGCGGATGCGTCACTGGTGCCGGTGGACGTGCAGATGCCGGTGCCACATGCGGCGACCATGTCACTGCCAGGGGCCGCAATGTCGACCTGGGGACCGATCTGGGACATGGGAACGTGCTTCACCTTCTGGTCGACGGCACCGACACCGACGACACCAGGAGTCGCCCCCGGGTATTCCAGCTTGTTGCTCTTGTCTCCGGTGTTGCCGACAGCGGCGAAGACCAACGCACCCTTGTCGAGGGCGTACTTCACGGCATCGGTGAGCTGCTGCGAGCCAGTCGTGACACCCTGAGAGATGTTGATGACCTTCGCCCCGGCATCGGCGGCGAAGCGGATCGCCTCGGGCATGTACCTGTTGAACTCACGGTCGGCCTGGGCCTGGCTCTTGTTCCCACCGCCTGATCCCGGCACACGCACGGGGAGGATCTTGGCTCCCGGAGCCAGCCCGAAAGCACCGTTGCCACCGTCAGCCTCGCCAGTACCCGCGATGAGACCGGCCATGCCGGTGCCGTGGCCCGTGTAGTCGGTGAACTCGTCGCCCTCTTCGTCCGGGGCGAGATCCTTGCCCTTGAGGATCTGTCCCCTCAAGTCCGGGTTCCTTTGGTCCACACCACTGTCGATCACGGCGACGGTGACGCCCTTGCCTGTACTGAGCTGCCAGATCTTCTCGGCGCCCATCGCGGTCAGGTGCCACTGACGGTCGCGGACGCCCTCCGCATGGGCCGGAGCGGAAGCGATGCCCACCAGCAGCATCCCCAAGGCGGCCGAGGCGGTGACTCGGGCACGACTCCGTCGAATACTGCTGGTACGCATCTGCTTCCGCTTCCTCGCGCTGATCAGTCGATGACGGGCGGGGCTACGCGGCGGTTGCCCTGCTGCCAGGTCTCCTCGTCCTCGACAAGGTAGTCGGGACGCTCTCCGTTCTGCTCCTCACGGTCACCGGACCGCGGGGAGCCGCCGCGCACGAGGCCGGAGCCACCCGGCGTGAACGGTCGCGCGCCACCAGCGCCACCCGCGGCTCCGGCGCGCTGCGCCTTGCCGCCGACGACTCCGCCGGTCTCACCGGCGAGACGGCGTCCGCCGCTGATGCCGCTCTGGCCGGCGCCCATGGCACCGCCCATCGGGCCGCCCATGCCGCCGCCCATGGGGGCGCGGCCGACGCCGGAGCCGTTGCGCCCGCCGGGCTCGGTGCCGATGACGGTGCTGCGCGGGATGCCCGTCGTGGGACGGCCCGTCTGAGGAACCTGACGGCCGCCGCTGATGCCCTCACGGGGGCCGCCCAGCGGGCCGGGCATGCCCGGGAGGCCTCGCGGGCCGGTGGTCATCGGGTTGCGCGTGCCGCCGGTGACGGGGCCGGTGGGACGCACGGGGGCCTGACCTCCCTTCCCCGTGAAGGGCGGAACGCCGGTGGTCGTCACGAACGGAGGCGTACCGCCGTCCGGCTTGGTGATCGGCGGCGTCGTGCCTGGGGTCTGCGTCGTCGGACCGGGTGTGGTCGGCGGCGTCAGGGTCTCGACGCTGTCGATGCCGAGGTCCACGGGGACGTCGGGCCTGGCTTCGGGGCGGATGACGTGCGTCGGACCGCTCTTGTCCTGCGAGGGCGGGACGGTGTGCGTGTCCGGCGTGGTGCGCGAATCCGGTTGCGAGATGGTGGTGCGCGTCCCCGCGCCCGTTTCCGCGCCTGTCCCTGTCGAATAGCTTCCGCTCTTCGACGAGGGGCCGACAGACCCTCCGCTTCGGCGCTCGTTCGCGCTCGCCGGGACGAAATCCCCCGGCGGCGGCGGGAACGTCGGCGGCTGGGCGCTCGTCATGTGGAAGCTGGACCAGTAGTACGCGGACGAGAGCTTCACCATCTCCGTCTCCGCCGCCTGCTTGGTCGCCGCCTCCTTGGCCAGAATCGCCTGGAGGTCCTCGCTGGCGGAGATCGACCGCTGGGCGTCACCGGCGACCTTCGCCGAATCGGGGTCGTTGCGGTACTTCTGCGCGGCCGCCAGGTTCGCCTTGGCCGACTCGTGGGAGGTGTAACGAGGCATGGCGCTCTTGGCGCTGGCAATGGCCGACGCCGTCTTGTGCATCTCCACGGCCCCGTTGCCGCTGTAGTCGCTGAGCGCCCTGGTGGAACTCACCACGCCGTCAGCCCACTTGTTGAAGGCCTGCTCCGCTTCGCCCTTCCAGTCCACTCGAAGTGATCGGCTCTTGAGCTTCTCCGCGATGTCATCCAGCTGTTCGGCCGCTGCCTGCAAGCGGTCGGCCGCGATCCTCACACCGGATTCGCTGGCTTCGTCCAGCCAATCCAGCATCTGCTGGTGCGACATGGCGCTGAAATCGGTGGTACCGCCGCCTCCGCCGCCCTCTGCTGGCCTCATCCTTCGCCTCTTCCCCGTGTCCCCGACATTCCGTCCACGCCCGCCCTACTGGTAGCCGCCGCCTTCGTCGCCCGTCCGATCCTTGCCGGTCTCGGGGATGCGGCCGGCCTCGCGGTCCGCCTTCGCCTTGGCGTCCTCGGTCCGCTGGTGAATGCCGATCATCTTCTGCTTGATGTCGTCGTCCATCTGCTGGAAGCCGTCCTTGGACGCGACGACCGCGATGCCAAGGCCCTCCAGGCAGTCCTGCAGCAGTCCGGAGAGCTCCGTCAACTGCCTGAGGACGGTCTCGTACGAGGTGTAGATGCCCGTCGCCTCGCCCCAGGCCGCACCACCGCCGCCGAACTTGGTGCGCGACAACGGGTCGCTCTTCATCTTGCCCGGGCCGGCCTCCGAGGAGGTGAGCATCTCGATCAGGCCGTCGATGCCCGCCTTGAACTCCGACATGGATTCCGTGTTGTAGAGCACGGCCTCCCTGCTCATGGCGCGCATCCCTGCCCCGTCCATATAGGCTTCCACGCTCGCGCTCCTCCCCCGTTGAACACCCGTGCGGCACTGCCAAGTCTAGAAGTTCACTGTAGTTGGGAACGACGACAGTGCGCACCCCGGGGTTGCACAAGCAACGGACATCACATGGTTACGAATTGGGCACGGCGACGGCGGCCTGGGGGCGGATCGGGAGGCGGTTGACCGGGCGTCCGGTCGCCGCGCGTACCGCTGAGGCCACTGCGGCGGGTGAGGTGACGACGGGGATCGCGCTCGCCGCCTTGGCGCCGAAGGGGGCCACCACGTCGCGTTCCTCGACGAGTTTCACGATGCGAATGTCCGGGGCATCCAGGGATGTCGGAAGTGCGTAGCCCGTGAAGTCGGGGTGCCGGACGAGGCCTCGGGCGGTGCGGAGGTTCTCCGTGAGGGCCGCGCCGACGCCCTGGGTGACGCCCGCCTCGATGCGGGCGGTGAGCTGGGCCGGGTTGAGGATCCGGCCGACGTCCTGGGCGACGGCCATCTCCACGACGCGCACGGCGCCGAGTTCGATGTCCACGTCTACCACCGCGCGGATCGCGCAGAACGCGAGGCCGACGAACGCGTCGCCCTGGCCCGAGTCGTCGAGCGGCTCGGTGGGGTGGGGGCGGCACTGGGCGGTGGCCCACAGTTCCTTGCCGTCCATCGCCTCGGTGACCGTCGTCGACAGGACCCCGTCGTACGAGGTGATCTTGCCGTCGGTGATCTGGAGGAGCTCCGTCGACATGCCGAACTGGTGGGCCAGCGGCTGGAGGAGCTGCGTGCGCACCATCTTCGCGGCCCGCTCCACCGCCCCGCCCGAGACCCAGGTGTGACGGCCGTGCGCGGCCGGCCCCGCCGGGGGCTGGTCGGTGTCGACGGGGGCGACGTGGACCTCGTCGATCCCGAGGGTGTCCTGCACGATCTGCCGGGCGAGCGTCGAGAAGCCCGAACCGGTGTCCACCGCCGAGCAGATGACCGTGGCCACGCCGTCCTGGACCCGTACGGTCGCCGTGGACACCTCGTCGGTGCCCTCCGCGCCGAGCATGTGCACCATGCCGAGCGCGTATCCCACTCCCCGCCGCACCGCGCCGGGTTCGCCCGCGCCCTCGGGGCCGCCGGGCAGCAGCCACTCGCCTTCCGGGGTGTCCTTGGGGAGGGCGGGAAGGGGGAAGTCGCGTACGGCGGCGAGGAGTTCGGCCACGGGGGCCGGGCAGGTGACCGTCTGGCCGGTGGGCAGGATGTCGCCGGTCGCCATGACGTTCCGCATGCGCAGCTCGGCCGGGTCCACGCCCAGTTTCGCCGCGAGTTTGTCCATCTGCGCCTCGTACGCCGCGCAGACCTGCATCGCGCCCTCGCCCCGCACATGGCCGGACGGCGGGTTGTTCGTACGGACCGCCCAGCCCTCGACGAAGGCGTGCGGCACGACGTACGGGCCGCAGGCGAAGGCCACGGCCGCCGCGAGGGACTCGGACGAGGAGTCGGCGTACGCGCCCGCGTCGAGCAGGATCTGCGCCTCCACCTTCACCAGGCGCCCTTCCGCGTCCGCGTGGTGGCGGTAGCGCAGCAGGGTGGGGTGGCGGTGGGCGTGGCCGAGGAAGGACTCCTCGCGGGTGGCGGTGAGCTTGACCGGGCAGCCGGTGCGCAGCGCGAGCAGACCCAGCGGGATCTGGAACCCCGGGTCCTCGCGGTCGCCGGTGGCGCCGGGCACTCCGGTGACGACCAGCTTGACCTGCTCGGGCGGCAGGCCGAAGCAGGCGGCGGCCAGGTCCCGGTCGGTGTGCGGGTCGGTGGAGGCGGTGTAGATCTCGACGCCGCCGTCGGGGCGCGGTACGGCGAGGCCCGCCTCCGCGCCGATCGGCGCCGGGTCCTGGCGCCCGATCCGGTACAGGCCCTCGACGACGACCTCCCCGGTCGCCTCCGGGTCGCCGAACCGCAGCGGGATGTGCCGGATCAGGTTTCCGTCGGGGTGCAGCGCCTCCGCCGCGAACGCCTTCTCCGGGTCGGTGACCGGGTCGAGGAGTTCGTACTCGACGCTGATCGCGGCGGCGGCGAGGCGTGCCGTGTCGGGGTGGTCGGCGGCGACGGCGGCGAGCGCCTCGCCGTGGTGCCGGACCAGCTCGGAGGCGAACACCGGCCGGTCGGCGACCTGCCGGCCGTACGTCGCCGCGCCGGGCACGTCGGCGGCCGTCACCACGGCCCGTACGCCCGGCATCGCGGTCGCGGCGCTCGTGTCGACGGACACGATGCGGGCGTGCGGGTGCGGGGAGCGCAGGATCGCGGCCCAGAGCAGTCCCTCGGCCCACAGATCGGAGGCGTAAGGGAAGGTGCCCTCGGTCTTCGCCCGCGCCTCGGCCTGCGGGAGCGAGGTCCCGAGGCCGTGCGGCGCGGACGGCTCCTGGCCCGGGGAGCCGGGGAGGTCCGGAGCCGTGGGAACGGCGGTGGTCGCGTCGCTGCTCACGCCATGCCTCCGTCGTGCGGGTGCGGGATCTGGTGCGGAACACGGGGCCCGTCGGCGCCGTCGGACGCGGTGGCCGCCGCGCTCGCCTCACGCTCGGCGACGACGTCCCGTACGGCTTCGAGCACGCCCCGGTAGCCGGAGCAGCGGCACAGGTTGCCGGCGAGCGCCTGGCGGGTCTCGAGTTCGGTGGGCGCGTGGTTGCCCTCGAGGAGGTCGTGCACGGTCATGCACATGCCGGGGATGCAGAAGCCGCACTGGACGGTGCCGCACTTGGCCATGGCCCGCTGCACGTCCGAGGGTTCCCCGTCGGTGGCGAGGCCCTCGACCGTCCGCACCTCGCTCTCGGCGGCGGTGGCCGCGGGAACCAGGCAGGAGGCCACGAGCCGGCCGTCGACCTGCACGTTGCACGCGCCGCACTCGCCCTGCGAGCAGCCGTCCTTGGCGCCGGCGAGGCCGAGGCGCTCACGCAGGACGTAGAGCAGGGACTCGCCGATCCAGGACCCGGTGACGGGCCGGTCCACGCCGTTGACCCGGAGGGCGTACGAGGTGTGGGGGTGCTCGTCGCTGTCGGTGGAGGCGTGCACGTTCGCGCTGGGCGCGAGGTCGGGATCCGGTGTGAGGCCGGTCGAGGGGTCGGCCGTGGGTTCGGGCGCGAGGTCGACGCCGGGTTCCGGGGTGTGACCGGGTGCGGAGTCGGACCTGGGGCCGGGTACGAGGTCGGGAGCGCGGTCCGGTACGAGGCCGGGCCCCTGCTCCGCCGCCTGCTCGGGGGCGTGTCCGGGCGCCACGGCGGTCGCTCCGGCCGCGGCCGGCTCGTCCTCCGGGCCGTCGGCCGGCGTCCCGTCCGGGGCGGCTTCCACGGAGGTGGCGGCCGGTTCGTCGTCGGCCCCCGTCTCTCCGTCCCGCTCGCCCTCCGCGAGCACCCACGGAGCGGGTGCGCCGCCCGGCAGGGTCGCCGGGGCCCCGGCGTAGGGCCTGACGGCCGACGCGGCGAACTCGTCCGCCGCATGAGCCGACTCCTGAGCCGACTCCTGAACCGACACCTGACCAGGCTCCAGACCCGGCTCCTGACCCGGACCGCCCGGCTCGAAGGCGTCCGTCGCCTCCGGCGCCTCCGCCGTGTCCGGCAGTGCCGGGATCTGCCACTGGCCCGTGGCACCGGGTCCTGCGGGCGCCGCCGGCTCCGTGAACCGCCACTCGGCCGTCGCGTGCGGGTCCTGCTCGACGTACCCCAGGTGCTCGACGTGCTCGACGTACCCGCTCTGACCGGACTGCCCCGGCCGTCCGAAGGCCTCGGGCCGCTCCGTGTACTCGGGGTACTCGGGGTACTCGGGGTACTCGGGTCCCGCGTACTCGGCGTACCCGGCACCGGCCCCGGCCCCGGCCCCGCCCCCGGCACCGGCACCGTCGAAGTACTGCGCCTGCTCCGCCTGCGTCGGCACGTGCACCGTCCACGTGCCCGTCGCCGCCGGGTCCGTCCCCGGGTTGAGCGGCTGGAGCGGCGTGATCATGGGCGGTACGTAGCCGTGGCCTGGCGCCTCCAGGGGGACGCCGTCCAGCATGAAGTCGGGCGGCAGCTGGACGAACGCGGTCGCGTCCCCGTCGTACCCCTCGCTCTGCGGGATCGGCTCCCAGCCGCCGGAGTCCTGGTGCTGCTGGTCGTTGCTGCTCACGAGAGTGCCCTCCCCAGTGCCCGTCGGGCGAGTGCGGCGACGGTGCGCCGCAGGTGCAGTACGGCAGGCGGCAACTGTTCGTCGCCCGGCGGGTCGGGGATGCAGGCGGCGGCGACGTACTCGCCGAACGCCGTGAGCGCCTCGGGCGCGAGCCCCCGGTCGTTGTCCCAGTCCACGAGCGAGGCGATCCAGCGCTCGGCCTCCAGCGGGCGCAGCGGCATCGGGGCGACGGCGCCGACCGCGCAGCGCACGCCGCGCCGTGCCGGGTCGAGGACGACGGCGACGGAGGCGGTGGCGCGGGCCGGGCCGGTGCGGCCGGTGGCCTTGACGAAGACCTGGGGGGCGTGGAGCAGCGGGACGCGGACGAAGGCGACCAGCTCGCCGGGGGCCAGCAGGTCGCGGCCGGCGAGCAGGTGGGAGACGGGGATCTCGCGGTTGCCGAGCGGCCCGAGGACGACCAGGTCGGCTTCGAGGGCGGCGAGGACGGGCAGCGAGTCGCCGCTGGGCGCGGCGGTGACGACGTTGCCGCCGAGGGTGCCCGCGTTGCGGATCTGGGGCGGTCCCGCGGCGCGGGAGGCGGCGGCGAGGGCGGGGATGAGGGCGGCGAAGTCGGGGCGGCCCATCCGGGCGTGGGTGAGGCCCGCGCCGAGGAGGGCGTGTCCGTCCTGGTACTGCCAGCCGCGGATCTCGTTGATGCGGCTCAGGCCGACGAGTCCGGCGGGGCGGAGCTGGCCTTTGTTGACGGCGGCCATCAGGTCGGTGCCACCGGCGACGGGAACGGCGGCCGGCATGGCCGTGAGCGCCGCCACGGCCTCGTCGAGCGAGGCGGGCAGCGTCACGGACTGCGCCGTCTGTGGTGCGTGCGTGGTCAACCCGCTGCCCCTTCCCGGTGTCCCGGTGGTCCCCGAATGTGCCCGGCGGTCGCGCCTGCGTGTGGGCGTACGGTACGTGCTCACAGGCCGGACGTGGCAACTCTGGCACATCTTCCGAGCGGTCCGGCGCGAGGGTCCGCGAAGGACTGTTCCGTCCGGGACGCCCCGCAGAACGACGGTAACTTCCGTTTCGCCGCTCTTGGGTGAAGGGGGACGTCGGGTCCCTCACACGATCGGGGGCGTGCCTTCCAGGGGGCGGCCCAGGCTGCGTTCAAGGCCTTCCGGGGCCGGGCGCTGCTGCCGGGGGTGGGGTCCCGCGGGTGGCCGGTAGTCGACGCCGAGGGCGTCGAGCCGCCGGTAGTGGGTGTGCATGCGGCGCTCGAAGCCGGAGTAGTCGCGCGCCTCCGGCGCGGGCAGCGCGGACCAGGCGACCTCGGCGAAGGCGGCGAGGCGCGGGAAGACCTGGTAGTCGATCCGTGAGCGGTTCTCCATGACCTCGGTCCAGACGTTGGCCTGGGTTCCCAGGACGTGGGCGGCGGCCTCCGGCGAGAGCCCCGGCGGGACGGGCTCGAAGCGGTAGACGTCCTCCAGGGTGCGTACGTACCCGATGGGCATCGGCTCCTCGTCGCCCGGCGCCTGACGGTGGTCCAGGTAGACCTGCTGCTCGGGGCACATGACGACGTCGTGGCCGGCCTCGGCGGCGGCGACGCCGCCCGCGTACCCCCGCCAGGACGACACGGCCGCGCCCTCGGCGAGGCCGCCCTCCAGGATCTCGTCCCAGCCGATGAGGCGCCGTCCCCGGGCGGCGAGCCAGCGGTCGAAGTGGCGGATGAACCAGGACTGGAGGCCGTCCTCGTCCCCCACTCCCAGCTCCTCGATGCGGGCCTGTGCGGCCGGGGAGGCCTTCCACTGGTCCTTGGGGCACTCGTCGCCGCCGACGTGGACGAAGGGGGACGGGAAGAGGTCGAGGACCTCCTCGAAGACGCCCTCGTAGAAGCGCAGGACGGCTTCGGTGGGGGCGAGGACGTTGGGGTTGACGCCCCAGGTGTCCCAGACGGTGAGGGCGGTCGTGTCGACGACGTCGGTGTTGCCGAGTTCGGGGTACGCGGCGATGGCGGCCTGCGAGTGGCCGGGGAGGTCGATCTCGGGGACGACGGTGACGTGCCGCTCGGCGGCGTAGGCGACGATCTCGCGGATGTCGTCCTGGGTGTAGAACCCGCCGTGCGGGGTCTCGTCCCAGAGCGGCGACGCCCGGTGGCCCCGCTTGCTGCGGGCCCGCCAGGAACCGACCTCGGTGAGCCTGGGGTGGCGCCTGATCTCGATGCGCCAGCCCTGGTCGTCGGTGAGGTGGAGGTGGAGGACGTTGAGCTTGTGGGCGGCGATGAGGTCCACGTACCGCAGGACGTCGTCCTTCGGCAGGAAGTGCCGGGAGACGTCGAGGAGGAGGCCGCGCCAGCCGAAGCGGGGGGCGTCCTCGATCGTCCGCGCCGTCACCACCGCGGGCGGCTCCTTCTTCGCCGGCGCCTTGCGGAAGGCGTCGGGGCCGAGGAGCTGCCGCAGGGTCTGGGCGCCCCAGAAGACCCCGGCCGGGCCGCCGCCGGTGATCTCGGCGACCTGGTTCGTCAGCACGTCGAGCCGGTACGCCTCGGGGGCGAGGGTGTCGTCGAGGCGCAGCCGGATGCTGTGGGTGGCGTTCTCGTCGGCCGTGTCCCGCAGCGGGAGCCCGAAGGCTGCGCCGAGCGTGGTGCGCAGCCAGCGGGCGGTGGTCTCGGTGCCGGGGGCGGCGTCCAGGGTCGTCCGCCGGTCGAGGAGGAAGGCGCGGCGGTTCGGCCCTTCGACCCGCGAGGGCGCCGGGATCAGGTCGTCGTCCTTGGTCCGGGTCCGGGTCATCGTGTCAGTCCTTCACCGCCCCGCCGAGCCCCGAGACCAGGCGGCGCTGTACGAGTACGAAGAAGACGAGCACCGGGACCGTCATCACGGTCGAGCCGGCCATGATGCCTCCCCAGTCGTTCTCGTCGGGCTTGAAGAAGACGAGCAGCGCCATCGGGAGGGTCGACTGCGAGGTGTCGCTGATGAGGAAGGACTTCGCGAAGAGGAAGTCGTTCCAGGTCGAGATGAACGAGAAGACACTCGTCGCGACGAGGCCGGGGAAGACCAGCGGGAAGAGGATCTGCCACAGGAACCGGCTGCGGCTCGCGCCGTCGATCCGGGCCTGTTCCTCCAGGGCTTCCGGGACCGCCTTGACGAAGCCGCGCAGCATCCAGATCGCGAAGGGCAGCGAGAAGGCGATGTGCGGCAGGATCAGCGAGCCGAGGGTGTTGAGCTGGCCGGCGTCCCGCATGAGGAAGAACAGCGGGATGGTGAGGGCCTCGACCGGCACCATCTGGGCGACCAGGAACATGATCAGGAGCGTCGTCCGGAACCGGAAGCGGAACCGGGTGACCGCCGTCGCCGCGAGGAAGGCGATGAGGGCGGAGGCGAGGACGACGGTGACGGCGACGGTCAGCGAGTTGAGGAAGTAGCGGCCGAAGTCCTGCTGTTCGAAGACGCGCCGGAACGAGTCGAGAGACGGGGACAGGGTCCACGGCCGCGGGTTCGTGGACTGGATCTCGCCCGCCGGCTTGAGGGCCGAGAGGACCATCCAGTAGAGCGGGAAGGCGACGGCGGCGGCGACGAGGAGGGTGACGGCCTCGGCGGCGAGGCGCCCGGGGCGCCGGGGGCGGAGGG
>JOBE01000065.1 GCA_000717735.1 Streptomyces griseoluteus
GTTGATTTTTGGCACGCTGTTGAGTTCTCAAGGAACGGACGCTTCCTTTGTACTCACCCTCTCGGGCTTTCCTCCGGGCTTCCCTTCGGTACTTCGTTTCCTGCGTTTCCGACTCTATCAGATCTTTCCGATCCGATTTCCTCGGTGCCTTCCGGTCCCTTTCGCTTTCGCTCCGGGGCCTTTCGGCGGTTCCGACTTTATCAGAATCATTTCGGCCGACCTAATCGGGGGCTTTCGTGATTCGGATGGAATCGGGGTGACTCCGTGGAATCGAATTCCTGACCGGAGTGAGTAAGACTCTAGTTGGTTGCTGCCGAACTGTCCAGTTCCCAGACAACCGTTTAAATCTACCTCCCCACGTCCGCCGTGTCAACAGCTTTTGTGGGCACCGGAGGACACTAACAGGTCGGCGGGGTCGTTCGCACATCAGGCGGCCGTGGGCAGCTCCGCGCTGCGGTCCTGCTCTTCGAGGTCGCCCTGGGCGCCGGCGCGGGAGGCTCGGCCGCCGAGGACGTAGACGTACGCCAGGAAGGCCAGCTCAGCGGCGATGCCGATGGTGATGCGGGCCCAGGTGGGCAGGCCGGACGGGGTGACGAAGCCTTCGATCAGACCCGAGACGAAGAGGACCAGGGCCAGGCCGATCGCCATGCCGACGGCGGCCCGGCCACGTTCCGCGAGGGCCGCGCGGCGGGTCCTGGGACCTGGGTCGATGACCGTCCAGCCGAGACGGAGGCCGGTGCCGGCGGCCACGAAGACGGCGGTCAGTTCGAGCAGGCCGTGGGGAAGGATCAGGCCCAGGAAGACGTCGAGGCGGCCGGCCGAGGACATCAGGCCGATGGCTACGCCGACGTTCAGCATGTTCAGGAAGAGGATCCAGAGCACCGGGATGCCCAGGAAGGCGCCCAGGACCAGGCACATGGCGGCGGCCCGGGCGTTGTTCGTCCAGACCTGGGCGGCGAAGGACGCCGCCGGGTGGCTGGAGTAGTACGTCTCGTACTGGCCGCCCGGGCGGGTCATCTCGCGGAGTTCGACGGGGGCGCCGATGGCGGCCCGCACCTCCGGGTGCGTACCGATCCACCAGCCGATGAGCACCGCGAGCAGGGTGGAGAGGACGGCGGTGGGGATCCACCAGTGGCGTGAGCGGTAGACGGCTGCCGGGAATCCCGCGGTGAGGAAGCGGGCCGCGTCGCGCCAGGAGGAGCGGCGGGTGCCGGTGACGGTGGCGCGGGCGCGGGCCACGAGCTGGGTGAGCCGGGCCGTGAGCATCGGGTCCGGGGCGCTGGACCGGACGATCGAGAGGTGGGTTGCCGTGCGCTGGTACAGGGCGACGAGTTCGTCGGCCTCGGCGCCCGTGAGCTTGCCGCCCCGGCGCAGGAGGTGGTCGAGGCGTTCCCACTCGGCGCGGTGGGCGGTGACGTAGACGTCGAGGTCCATGATCGGCTGCTGCTCCAGGCATCGGCTGGGACGGGTCCGTACTGCTGCGGCGCGCTGCGGGTCAGCTTGGCAGACTGGCGTTCGGAGGGGTCGGGAAGGTCGGAGAAGGGTGGGTGCCGTGAGTGGGTTGGTGACGGGAGACGCCGTCGTACTGGAGTTGCAGCCCGCGCGGCTGCCGAGCCGGGCGTTGGCCGTGCTCATCGACCTCGTGGTGGTGTGGGCCGCGTACCTGCTGGTCGCGCTCGGGCTCGCGGTGGCCACGGCGTCCTTGGACGAGGCGGCCGTGATGGCCGTGTCCATCGCCGCCTTCCTGTTGATCCTGGTGGGGGCGCCGATCGCGGTGGAGACGCTGTCGCACGGGCGGTCGCTGGGGAAGATGGCCTGCGGCCTTCGCGTGGTGCGGGACGACGGGGGGCCCATCCGTTTCCGGCACGCGCTGGTGCGCGGGGCGATGGGGGTCGTGGAGATCCTGATGACCTTCGGGGTCGTCGCCTGTATCGCAGCGCTGGTGTCGGAGCGGGGGCGGCGGCTCGGGGATGTCTTCGCGGGGACCTTGGTCGTGCGGGAGCGGATACCCGCGGCACGGATGTCGGCCGTGCCTCCTCCGCCGCCGTGGCTGGTGGGGCGCTTCTCCGGGCTCGATCTCTCGGCGGTGCCCGACGCTCTGTGGCTGGAGATACGGCAGTACCTGACGCGGGCGCGTGAGCTCGATCCTGCGGTGGGGCGGCGGCTCGCGGAGCGGCTGGCCGACGAGCTGGTGGCGCGGACCGGTACGCCTCCGCCGGCCGGGGTGCCCGCCGACGCGTATCTGGCGGGAGTGATGGCCGAGCGACAGTCTCGGGAGGCACGGAGGGCGTTCGCCTCGCACTCCGAGGCGGTCGTGACCGCCGGGACCGTTGGCACGACTGGCACGGCTGGGGTGGTCGGGATGGCTGGTGCGGCCGGGGTTTCGGGAGCGCCGGGTGGCGCCGGGCCGGGTGGTTCTTCTCCGGTGCCCGCTGTGGCTCCTCCGCCCGCTACCGGGTTCGCTCCGCCCGCCTGAACATCAGGGGAAGACCGACGGCGGTGTTTCCAGGGCTTCGAGTTCGATTCCGGGGGCTGCGAGGACCACGTCGCCGGCGATGTGGACGGTGTGCCGTTCGCCTGTGTCCAGAGCGCTGACCTGGTACTCGTCCACCATCAGGGGGCCGTTGTCAGTGGCGTGCGCTTCACTCTTCAGCAGGGCCCAGGACTGGTCGACCGTGAAGGGGGCGAGCACCGGGTCCGTGAAGGCGACGAGCCGGACACGGGTCTCGGGGGAAGCGGGGGTGAGACGCAGGAGTCGCGTGAGCGCGACGAGGAACGCCGGGGACGTGCCGGTGAAGGCGTGGGCGCGCACACTGCCTTCGGCGGCATGCGCGCCGGTGGGGTCCGTGCGGACCCAGGTGACGCCGTCGAGGGCCGCGCCGCGGACCTGCCAGCCGGCGGCGTGGAGTTCGAGGCGGATGGGGCGGCCGAGTTCGTCGACGGCCAGGTCGACGGAGCCGCGGTGGTCGCCGGAGGGGGTGGTGATCTGCGAGACGTAGCGCCAGCCGGAGGGGCCGGGGGCGCAGTGGAAGTGTTCTTCACCGAGGGGGGTGTGGTCGTGCGGGTCATGGAGCGAATATCGGCCGCGGGGCATGGGTCGGTCCTCGGGAGGGAGCGCTTCCGGCAGGGCTGAGCGGGGGCGGGGACGGGGCAGACCCCCCGGCACGGGGGTGCGGGGGGCCTGCCTGATCCTCTACGGGTGTCCGGAGCGGCGTCGCGTCAGTGCGCGGGGCCGCCGGCCGGCCGCGTCAGTAGCGGTAGTGGTCCGGCTTGAACGGGCCCTCGACCTCGACGCCGATGTAGGCGGCCTGCTCGGGGCGGAGGGTCGTCAGCTTGACGCCGAGGGCGTCCAGGTGGAGGCGGGCGACCTTCTCGTCCAGGTGCTTCGGCAGGACGTAGACGTCGGTCGGGTACTCCTCCGGCTTCGTGAAGAGCTCGATCTGGGCCAGGGTCTGGTCCGCGAAGGAGTTCGACATGACGAAGGAGGGGTGGCCGGTCGCGTTGCCCAGGTTGAGGAGACGGCCCTCGGACAGGACGATGAGGACCTTGCCGTCGGGGTAGGTCCAGGTGTGGACCTGCGGCTTGACCTCGTCCTTGACGATGCCCGGGGTGTTGGCGAGGCCGGCCATGTCGATCTCGTTGTCGAAGTGGCCGATGTTGCCGACGATGGCCTGGTGCTTCATCTTGGCCATGTCGGCGGCCATGATGATGTCCTTGTTGCCGGTCGTGGTGATGAAGATGTCGGCGGTCTCGACGACGTCCTGCAGGGTCGTGACCTGGTAGCCGTCCATCGCCGCCTGGAGCGCGCAGATCGGGTCGATCTCGGTGACGATGACGCGGGCGCCCTGGCCGCGGAGGGACTCGGCGCAGCCCTTGCCGACGTCGCCGTAGCCGCAGACGACGGCCGTCTTGCCGCCGATGAGGACGTCGGTGGCGCGGTTGATGCCGTCGATGAGGGAGTGGCGGCAGCCGTACTTGTTGTCGAACTTCGACTTCGTCACGGCGTCGTTCACGTTGATCGCCGGGAAGAGGAGGGTGCCGGCCTGGTGCATCTCGTACAGGCGGTGGACGCCGGTGGTGGTCTCCTCGGTCACGCCGCGGATCTCGGACGCCAGCTGGGTCCACTTCTGCGGGTTCTCGCCGAGGGTGCGGTTGAGGAGACGGAGGATGTAGCCGTACTCCTCGCTGTCCGCGGTGGACGGGTCCGGAGCGGAGCCGGCCTTCTCGAACTCGACGCCCTTGTGGACGAGGAGGGTGGCGTCACCACCGTCGTCGAGGATCATGTTCGGGCCGCCGGTGGGCGTGTTCGGCCAGGTGAGGGCCTGCTCGGTGCACCACCAGTACTCCTCCAGGGTCTCGCCCTTCCAGGCGAAGACCGGGACGCCCTGCGGGTTCTCCGGAGTGCCGTTCGGGCCGACGGCGATGGCCGCGGCGGCGTGGTCCTGGGTGGAGAAGATGTTGCAGGAGGCCCAGCGGACCTCGGCGCCGAGGGCGACCAGGGTCTCGATGAGGACGGCGGTCTGCACGGTCATGTGCAGCGAGCCGGTGACGCGGGCGCCGGCGAGCGGCTGGCGCTCGGCGTACTCCCGACGGATCGACATCAGGCCGGGCATCTCGTGCTCGGCGAGGGTGATCTCCTTGCGGCCGAAGACGGCCAGGGAGAGGTCGGCGACCTTGAAGTCCTGGTGGGCGGCAGTCGTCATGACTGGGCTGCTCCTCGTGTGATCGAGTGCGAGGGTCGGTTGGGGCGCCGGGCGCCACGGAGGGGTCCTGGGCATACGAATGCCCGGGGTTCTCCACGGTGCCGTCGTCGGAGGCCCTCTCTCCCTCGGCCGGTCCGTACGGACCGCCCGACCGCCATCAGCAGCGACGTCTGGCTGGTCACGAATCTACACCGGACAGCCCGGCGGGCCACAGTCCGCATCGGGCGGCACGGCGGTCCCGGCGGCCCCTGCGGACGCACGAGACCCCCGGGACCTCGGGGTCCCGGGGGTCTGGTGACGGCGAAGGTCAGTGACCCGTGCCGTCCGGGGTCTTGGCCGGGTTCCGGCCGTTCGACGCGGCCGTCGCGCTGTAGATGTCGGGCTCCAGGTAGATGACCCGGGCGATCGGGACGGCGGCGCGGATGCGCTCCTCGGCGGCGTTGATGGCGTTGGCGACCTCGGTGGCCGACTCGTCGTGCCGGACGGCGATCTTCGCCGCGACCAGGAGCTCCTCGGGGCCGAGGTGGAGCGTACGCATGTGGATGAGACGGGTGACGGTGGCGCCGTCGACGACCGCGTCCTCGATCTTCTTGACGTCCTCGACGCCGGCGGACTCGCCGAGCAGCAGCGACTTGGTCTCGGCGGCCAGCACGATCGCGATGACGATGAGCAGGATGCCGATGCAGAGGGTGCCGATGCCGTCCCAGACGCCGTTGTCGGTCACCAGGGCGAGGCCGACGCCGCCGAGGGCGAGGATCAGGCCGACGAGGGCGCCGAGGTCCTCCAGGAGGACGACGGGCAGCTCGGGGGCCTTGGCGCGGCGGACGAACTGGGTCCAGGTCAGTCCGCCGCGGATCGCGTTGGACTCCTTGATGGCCGTACGGAAGGAGAAGGTCTCGGCGATGATCGCGAAGACGAGGACACCGACCGGCCAGTACCAGGCCTCGATCTCGTGCGGGTCGTGGATCTTCTCGTAACCCTCGTAGATGGCGAACATGCCACCGACGGAGAACAGGACGATGGAGACGAGGAAGGCGTAGATGTACCGCTCGCGGCCGTAGCCGAAGGGGTGCTGCGGGGTCGCCTCGCGCTGGGCCTTCTTGCCGCCGAGGAGCAGCAGGCCCTGGTTGCCGGAGTCGGCGAGAGAGTGGACGCTCTCCGCGAGCATCGAGGACGAACCACTGAAGAGGTACGCCACGAACTTGGCTACGGCGATCGCCAGGTTGGCGACGAGTGCCGCCACGATGGCCTTGGTTCCGCCTGACGCGCTCATGGGTGTAAGTGGTCCCTTCGTCGGTGCACCGGCTCTGTCGCCGCGGTTCGGCCGGTCATTGTTGCATCAGGCCACGACGGTGGCGCGGAAGACCGTCCCCGTACCGGCCAGCTCGACCGGCTCGCCCGCCGGCACGAAGACGGATTCGCCGGCGGCGAGGGTCGCTTCGCCCGCCGTCGGGCGGCCTGCGACGGCGAGGAGGATCTGCGGCGTCGGGCTGGTCAGGTCGGTCGGAGCGGCGCCCTCGGGCCGTACGAACCGGGACAGGCGGAACTCGTCGATCGGGGTGTCGTAGACCTCCTCGCCGGTCGGGGAGGCCTCGGGGCGCAGGACGTTCGGGTCGGTCGGCTCGAAGCGGACCACGCGCAGGAGTTCGGGGACGTCGATGTGCTTGGGGGTGAGTCCGCAGCGCAGCACGTTGTCGGAGTTGGCCATGATCTCGACGCCGAGGCCGTCGAGGTAGGCGTGGGGCACGCCCGCGCCCAGGTAGAGGGCCTCGCCGGGCTGCAGCCGGACCCGGTTGAGCAGCATCGCCGCGAGGACGCCGGGGTCGCCCGGGAAGTGGTGGGCGAGGTTGGCGTACGGGGCGTGGTCGCCGCCGAGGCGGTCGGCGGCGGCGACCGCCTCCGCGACGGTGTGCGCCGTCTCCTCCGGGTCGGCGGTCAGCAGGGCCGTCAGGACCTCGCGGAGGGCGGCCTCTTCGGGGTGGGCGTGGAGCAGGTCGACGTACGGCTTGAGCGAGTCGATGCCGAGCGCGGCGATCGCGTCGGCGGCCTCGGTGGGGGCGCGGAAGCCGCACAGTCCGTCGAAGGGGGTGAGGGCGCAGATCAGTTCGGGCTTGTGATTGGCGTCCTTGTACGTGCGGTGCGGGGCGTCGATCGGGATGCCTGCGGCCTCCTCGGCCGCGTAGCCGGCCCGGGCCTGCGCCAGGTCGGGGTGGGCCTGGAGGGAGAGGGGGGCGCCGGCGGCGAGCACCTTCAGGAGGAACGGGAGGCGCGGTCCGAACTTCTCGACGGAACGCTCACCCAGTTCGCGTACGGGATCGGCGTCGATCAGCTCGTGCAGCGAGCCGCGCGCGGTGAGGGAGGGGGCGCCGGGGTGGGCGCCCATCCACATCTCGGCCTGGGGCTCGCCGGTCGGGGCGATGCCGAGCAGTTCCGGGATGGCCGTCGTGGATCCCCAGGCGTAGGGGCGAACGGTGTTGACGAGGCGGTCCATGGTGCCTGCCAGCTCCTCGGGGCGGTGACGGATGGTGAGGGGTGTCGGGAGACAGGTGACAGGGGGCGGGTGACGGGTGGGTGACGGGGTGGTGGACGGGGGGCTGTGGGGGTGTCGGGAGGTGTTGTGCCCTTGGTGGTGTGCCCTTGGTGGTGTGCCCTTGGTGGGACCTTGCCTAGGGCGCGGGGCGGGCCGGGGTGGTCAGGGAGAGGTAGACGGCTGCGAAGTCCGTCACCGCGAGCAGCTCCGCCAGCGTCTCCAGGTCGCCGCCCTCCTCCGGTTCCAGCTCGCTGACCGCCGTCTCGTGGCTGAGGGCCAGCTCGCGGGCGGCGTGGGCGGCGGTGAGGCCGTCCGACGGGCGGTCGCGGAGCAGGACCACCCTCGCCCGCAGCGCCTGCGGCTCGTCGACCCGGTCCCGGAAGAAGTCGTCCGGGTCGGCGCCGCCCGCGTAGTCGCCGGCGAGCAGCACGCCGTGGGCGGGCAGGGCCTCCGGAAGCTCGGCGGCCAGGGCGGGCAGCCCGGCCAGCTCCGCGAGGACCGCCGCGAAACGGCGGCCCGCCGGGCCCGCGGCGGCGCCCTCCGTCCAGATCAGCGGCAGCGAGTCCGCGAGCTCGGCGGCGAGCGTCTTCGCCGGGTTGCTGTACGTGGCGATGGCCGGGCCGCAGCGCTCTGCCGTACGGTCCAGCCGGTCGGCGACCTTCTCCAGGGTCTCGGGCGGCGCCTCCAGGAGACCCACCCGGTCGAGGAGCACGAGCAGCGGGGTGAACAGGGCCCACAGGGCGCCCGGGCTCGCTCCGATGTTCTCGGCGTACTCGTCGGGGGCCTCGTTCGGGGCGACGGCCATCGGGACGAACAGGCCGCGGGAGCCGTTGACCGTCTCGGCGAGCGGCGAGGCCTTCGGGGCGACGGCGACGACGCTGATGCCGCGGCGGTACGCCTGCTCCGCGAGGAGGGCGAGGCCCGGTTCGGAGCCGTCCGTGGTCGGCAGCAGGAGGAGGTCCACCGAGCCGGCCCAGCCGGGCAGCGCCCAGCGCAGGGCGCCCGCGGCGGGGGCGACGCCGGTCGGCTGGAGGCGTACGACCGGGGCGGAGGCTCCTGCCAGGGCGCCGATCAGGTCGGCGACGGCCGCGGCGGCGGTGCCGGGGCCCGCGACGAGGACGGCGCGGGGGCGGCCTTCCGGGCGGAGTTCCGCGACTCCGGCCTCGGCGGCGTGCCGGGCCGCCGTACGTACCCGTGCGCCGGCCTCGGCCGCGCCGCGGAGGAGGCCGCGGCGGTCGGCCAGGGCGAGGTCGTCCGGGGCGTCGAGGAGGGTCTCGTCGAGCATGGGGCGGTGCCTCCGGTCGCGTCAGGTTGGTGCGGGCGGCGGTTCGGTGCGGGGCCTCGTGGTGCACCCTGCCTTCGCCCGGGCTTGTCGCCTTCCCAGCCGCACCACCCGTGCGGCTGGGAAGGCAGAGGTGCGGGTCTTCCCTGGGGGTGCTCGCCGTCGCCGACGGGCCCTCCTGGGAGGGGACGGGAGGGGCGGGGCGAGGCGTCGGGCGCGGTTCGGGGCGGGTTGCGCACCGGCTTCGGTCGCCTGGGCCGCCTGCCGGTTGCCGTGCCCTTCGGAGCGATCCCGTGCTGCCGCCGGGTGGACGCCCCTATGGCCGCCAGCCCTGCCGGCGATGGAGGCTCGTGCCTGTGGCCGGGTGGCCCTGCCGGCCGGCCGGTCGCCCTGCCGTCGGCGGCGGGTAGGGCCCTGCTTCGGGTGGACGCCCGGGTTCCGGGGTCAGG
Organism: Streptomyces griseoluteus; assembly: GCA_000717735.1. Taxonomy (GTDB): domain Bacteria; phylum Actinomycetota; class Actinomycetes; order Streptomycetales; family Streptomycetaceae; genus Streptomyces; species Streptomyces griseoluteus_A. Next base: position 8,965 of record JOBE01000065.1, read on the forward strand.
CCGGGCGGCGGGCCTCGTCCGTCAGGAGGACCGGGATGTTGTCGCGGACCGGGTAGGCGAGGCCGCACTCCGGGCTGGTGCAGATCAGTTCGGGGGTTTCGTCCGCCGTGCGGTCGTTCAGCGGAGCGTGGCACGCGGGGCAGGCCAGGATCTCCAGGAGGCCGGCTTCGAGCGGCATGGGGTGTCCCTTCGAACAGACGGTGATGGTGCCCCTTCGGGCCAGGTCAGCCTACCGCCGGGGAACGGGGGGCGCCCCGTTCCCCGGCGGTCGGCCCGGTCAGTCGGTCGCGCGGACGAGGGCGAGGACCTCGTCGCGGATCTTGGCCATGGTGGTCTCGTCGCGGGCCTCGACGTTCAGGCGGAGCAGCGGCTCGGTGTTGGAGGCGCGCAGGTTGAACCACCAGTCCTGGGCCGTCACCGTCAGGCCGTCGAGCTCGTCGAGCGTGACGTCCCCGCCCTCGTACGCCGCGCGCACCTTCGCCGCGCTGGCGGTCTGGTCCGCGACCGTGGAGTTGATCTCGCCCGAGGACGCGTAGCGGTCGTACGCCGAGACCAGGTCGGACAGGGAGCCCTCCTGGCCGCCGAGGGCCGCCAGGACGTGGAGCGCGGCGAGCATGCCCGTGTCCGCGTTCCAGAAGTCCTTGAAGTAGTAGTGCGCCGAGTGCTCGCCGCCGAAGATGGCGCCGGTCTTGGCCATCTCCTCCTTGATGAAGGAGTGGCCGACGCGGGTGCGGACGGGCTCGCCGCCGTTCTCGCGGACGACCTCCGGCACCGACCAGGAGGTGATCAGGTTGTGGATGATCGTTCCGCCGGGGTGCTTGGCGAGCTCGCGCGCGGCCACGAGGGCCGTGATCGCCGACGGGGAGACCGGCTCGCCGCGCTCGTCCACCACGAAGCAGCGGTCCGCGTCGCCGTCGAAGGCGAGGCCGAGGTGTGCGCCCTCCGCGAGGACCCGGGCCTGGAGGTCGACGATGTTCTTCGGGTCGAGCGGGTTCGCCTCGTGGTTCGGGAACGTGCCGTCCAGTTCGAAGTACATCGGGACGACGTCCAGCGGCAGGCCCTCGAACACGGTGGGGACCGTGTGGCCGCCCATGCCGTTGCCCGCGTCCACGACCACCTTGAGGGGGCGGATCGCCGTGAGGTCGACCAGGGCCTTCAGGTACGCGGCGTAGTCCGCCAGGGTGTCCTGCTCGGTGATCGTGCCCGGGGTCGCCGCGGCTTCCGGGGCGCCCGTCTCCGACCACTGCTCGGCCAGCTCGCGGATCTCCGCCAGGCCGGTGTCCTGGCCCACGGGGGCGGCGCCGGCGCGGCACATCTTGATGCCGTTGTACTGGGCCGGGTTGTGCGAGGCGGTGAACATGGCGCCGGGCAGGCCGAGGCTGCCGGACGCGAAGTACAGCTGATCGGTGGAGCAGAGCCCGATCAGGGTGACGTCGGCGCCGAGGCGGGCAGCGCCGCGCGCGAAGGCGTCCGCCAGGCCGGGCGACGAGGGGCGCATGTCGTGGCCGATGACGATCGCGTCGGCGGCCGTCACCCGGACGAAGGCGGCGCCGAAGAGTTCGGCGAGGTCCTCGTCCCACTGGTCGGGCACCACTCCGCGGACGTCGTACGCCTTCACGATCTGCGACAGATCGGCAGTCACGGATCCACCCTCCTGAGTTCTCGGCACGCGTGTGCGGCGCGTGTACGGAACGCCAAAACTACCCGGAGGGGGGACACACGTACGCGGACGGTGGCCGGTTGCGGCCCCGCGTCGGCTCAGTTGTCGGGAGAGCGGAGCACTCTGAGGTGCCCTCTGCGGCCGACCTCCATGGGGTCGCCGCCGCGGCCTCCGCCGCCCTTGGCGCCGCCGTCGGCGGTGCGGTCGTGGGGGCGGGCCGCCTCCCGTACCGCGTTGGCCAGGGCTTCGAGGTCGTCGCCACTGGGGCGGGACGGGGCGGAACCGTCGGTGAGCCGCACGACCTCCCACCCGCGTGGGGCGGTCAGGCGCTCGCTGTGCTCGGCGCACAGGTCGTAGCAGTGGGGCTCGGCGTAGGTGGCGAGCGGGCCGAGGACCGCAGTCGAATCGGCATAGACGTACGTCAGTGTCGCGACGGCGGGGCGGCCGCACGCAGTGCGCGAACAGCGACGTACAGGGCTCACGACGTTGGACGGTACCGCACTCTTGAGCGGGCCGCGACGACTCTCCCCAGGGTCACTCCACCGTGTCGCGCTGTGACCTCCGCCACGCCCCTGCCGAGGGGGGTCGCCGTGACCTGCGCGGGAGGGGGCGCAAGGGTGCGGCGGCGGGAGTCGATCCGGACAGTCCGGGGTACGGATCCGGTCAACCACGGCCAGATGGCCGATCGGGAGCGGCCGTCGAATCGAGCGGGTGATTGGCCGGAATGTTCAGGTTTCGACATGGGGTGTGGTGGCGGGGTCACGGCGGCGGGAAAGGTGGCGAGGATGCGCCCAGGTGCGGGGAGACCGATGAGGGTTACGCTGCGTCAGTGATGGACAGTCCTGTGCCGCCGAGCCCCCAGCACCGTTCCACGGAGCCCCCTGCGGAGCCCCGGGTGCGCCGCCGCGACCGGCACGGCCGCGGGATGCGGGGTCCGGTCGCCCCGCCGCAGGTGCCGCTCTCCGCGAGCCGGGCCGACACCTTCCGCGATCTGGTGCTCGACTCGGTGGAGCGCCTGGAGCGGCGCTGGCCGCAGCTCGCGGACGTCGAGTTCATGGTGATGGAGGTGCCGCCGTCGGTGTCGGGCGAGACGGTGCCGCTGGGCGGCTCGGCGCCCGCCGAGAAGAACGAGCCGGCCCGGGTGGTCGTCTACCGGCGTCCGGTCGAGATCCGGTCGAAGAGCCGGGACGAGCGGGCGCTCCTGGTCCACGAGGTGGTCGTGGAGCAGGTCGCGGAGCTCCTCGGGCTCTCCCCCGACTCGGTCGACCCCCGTTACGGGCAGGACTGAGCCGTCCCCCGTCCCCGTGGCGGGGCGCCGTTCAGTCCAGTACCCCGAGGTCCTGATGGGCCGTCGGGACCTCCACCGTTCCCCGGTCGTCGACGAAGGTCTGGATCGTGAACATCGGGGTGCCGTCCTGGGGCAGCGCGAGGGTCCGTGACGCGTACACCGCGCCGCCCGAGACCGGTTCGACGGTCAGCGCGTAGGAGCCCTTCAGACCCCCGGGGATCAGGTCGGCGAGGACCGAGGTGGTGCCCTCCTTGACGGTGACCGTCTTCGACACCGGCGTACCCCCGCCGGAACCGGCCGAGGCCGTGACCTTGACCTGGGCGGCGGCGCCGGGGGCGGTGAGGGAGAGCGTCGTGCCCTTGGCCCGGTTGTCGGCGACCGTCGCGCGGGCGGAGATCGCCGCGGTCGCCGGTACGAAGGCGACCTCGGTGTCCGCGCCCTTGCCCCGGACCACCCGGAGGGCGGCCACGAACGGGGTGCCCTTCTTCGGGTCGCTCGGCGTGAGCAGCAGGGAGCCCACCGCGCCGCGGGTGAGGTCGGGCAGGTCGAGGGAGGCCGTCATCCCGGACTTCACGTGCAGGGAGCCCGCGCCCGCCGGGACGATCGTGCCGGAGGGGGTGACCAGCTGGACCTTCAGGTCGGCGTCGTCGTCGCCGGGGACGAAGGCCACGAGCCGTACGGAGGTGGCGTCGGCCGGGATGCCGGGGAGCACCGCGCTGTTCGCGGGGTCGGCCGAGGCCGCGATCCAGTCGACGCCGAACTTGTCGTCGGCGGAGCCGATGGCGGCGCCGACCCGTCCGCTGCGAGTGGTGACGTGGACGGCGACGTCCTCCTTGGCGGCCTCGCCGGTGAGGGTGGAGAGGAGGACGGGGACCGTGGAGCGGGGGGGAATCGAGACGCCCTCGGTGTACTGGGACTTGAGGGCGCCCTCGGGGCCGTACAGCTCGATGTCGGCGACGGCGGCCGTGTCGTCCGGGTTGGTGAGGTGGACGTAGTCCTGGCGGCCCTTGGCGGTCGAGGCCGCGGGGAACCAGAAGTCGGTGTCCGGGGCGCCGCAGCCGAGGCCGAGGAGGCCGCGTGCCGCGCCCGCCGGGACGACGGTGGTCTGCTGGACGGTCCAGCCGGGGGCGAGGGTGCCGGTCGCCGTGCCGGCGAGGGCGGGAGCGGCGGCGCCGTTCGCCTCGGCGGTGACGGGCTTGCCGGGGGCGGTGACGGTGGCCGGGGCCTTGGCGGCCTTGGGCTTCTTGCCGTTCTTGGCGGTGCCGCCCGCGGTCGTCGTGCTCGCGGCGGGCAGGAGCTGGGCGGTGGGCTGCCCGGCCTCGCCCTGGTCCGGGGTGCTCTTCGCCGTGCCCGTACCGGTACTCGGAGGGGTGTACGAGGTGTAGAGGGTTTCGGCCACCTCGGAGGTGCTGGGTACCGGGCAGACGACGCCGACGCGGTCGACCGGCAGGCGGGTGGCGGCCTTGGGCTCGGGGGCGGCGGCGCCGTCGGGGGCGATGAGGGACGCCAGGCCGGTGACGGCGGCGAGCGCCGTGGCGACCGCGATCAGGGAGAGGGTCGTGCGCTTCACTGGTTGCTGCTCCCGTCGGGACGCTGCTCGGCCTCGTGGCCCTGGGGCTGCCCGTAGCCGTAGGGGTCGTACTGCTGGGCGTCGTACTGCTGCTGGGCGTCGTACTGCTGACCGTCGTACTGCTGCGGGGCGTACTGCTGGTTCGGGTCGTAACCCTGTTCGGCGTACGGCTGCTGCTGGTCGTACTGCTGCGCCTGGTCGTACTGCGGCTGCTGGTCGTACTGCTGCGGCTGCTGCTGGTCGTAGCCCTGCTGGGGGTACGCGTACGGCTGCTGCTGGTACGGGTCTGCCGCGTACTCCTGGTAGTAGCCCTGCTCGCCGTAGGTCCCCGGCTGGGGCTGCTCCTGGTTCTGGGCCTGGGGCTGCTCCTGGGCCTGGGCATAGGCGGGGTCGTAGCCGCCGTCCCACTCCTGGGGCTCGTACGCCTGCTGCTCGGGGATCGGGGCCTGTTCCCGGTCCGCCTCCGGTCCGGTCCCGGCGGCCTCGACGGCGGCGTCCGCCTCGGCGGCGGCGCGCAAACGGCGGGCCCTGCGGCCGTCGCCGTCGGTCGCCTGGGCGGGGATCGCGAGCTCCTCCTCGGGGAGGTCGTCGTCGATCTCCCGGCGCCGTCCGGGCAGGGCGAGGACCAGCAGGACGACGGCGAGACCGACCTGGGTCCAGATCCACACGGTGTGGGTGAGCGGCTGGTCGTACGTGAGGTCGAGGCGGCCGCCCTGGGCGGGCAGTTCGAAGCCCTGGGCCCAGCCGTCGACGGTGGTGCGGGTCAGTTCCCGGCCGTCGAGGGTGGCGGTCCAGCCCTCGTCGGCGCGGTCGGCGAGGCGCAGGACGCGGCCCGCGGGGCCGGCCGGGATCGCGGTGTGCGCCTCGACGGGGCCCGCGGCGACGGCGACCGGCTTGGCGGTCCCCGTCCCGGCCCCGTCCTCGGCGCCCTCGGCCGCGGCACCGGTTCCGGCCTTCGCCGCGGGCGGGACGATCATGACGCGGGCGATCTCGCGGTCCACGCGCCAGAGCGCACTGCCGTCGAGCTGGCTGAGACGGCTGAGACCCGGGGTGGAGTCCAGGACGCGGTTCATCTGGCGCGGCGCCCCGTCCCGTACGAGGACGTAGCGGATCGCGTAGCCGCTGAGCTGCTCGGTCTGGTCGGCTCCGGACCCGGCGACCAGGTGGGCGACGACGTCGTCGAGGCGGGGGTCGCCCTCGGCGGCCGCGGTGAGTTCGGCGTCGCCGAGGCGGGCGCCGGAGCCGCGGACCAGGGTGTAGGCGACCTCGCCGGGCGAGCCGCCGGCGAGGACGAGGGTGCGGGGCTGGTCGCGGGTGCCGCTCTCCTCGGCCACGAAGGCCGGGACCTGGACCGGGTCGCGCCGGGTCAGCGGTCCGTCGGCGCCGCCGATCATCCAGCCGGCGGCGGCGACGGCGGGGCCGAGGGCGCAGGCGAGGGCGATCAGGGCGGCGACGGGCTGGCGCCAGCCGAAGCCGTGGGCGGCGACGCGGGTGCGGCCGCCTTCGGCGCCGATCATGCCGGCGGCGATGAGGGCGGCGCCGTAGACGAGGGTGGCGGGTCCGGCCCAGCCGGTGCCGCCCGCGCCGTTGGACAGGACGGCGAGGACGAGGCCGGCGAGGGCGGCGGCCCAGGCGGTACGGGTGGCGAGCTGCCGCTCCTCGCGCAGGAGGCCGGTGAGGGCGGCGAGGACGAGGCCGGCCAGGAGCAGGCCGCCGGTCGTGCCGGGGCCGCCCGGGCTGGTGCCGAGCAGGTCGAGCGCGGTGGCGGTGCCCGTACGGATGTCGAGGCCGGCCTCGCGCAGGAAGGCGGCGGGGTCGGTCAGGAGGGTGAGCGACCAGGGCGCGAGGACGAGGATCGGGGTGCCGACGGCGGCCAGGAAGCGCAGCCCGTACGCGGTGATGTCGGAGCGGCGTACGACCAGCACGCCGAGGCCGAGGACGACGGCGAGCGGCCAGACGACCGGGGTGAACGCGGTCGCGAAGGTGAGCAGGAAGGTGTACGCCCAGGTGGCGCGCCAACTGCCCCGGTCGGGCCGGGTGAAGCCGTGGGCGGAGACGGCGGCGCGGGCCATGAGCGGGAGCAGGACCGCGAGGACGGCGGTACCGAGCCGGCCGGTGGCGAGGGCTCCGGTGACGGCGGGCAGGAAGGCGTACGCGATGGCGCCCCAGGCGCGGAGCAGCCGGGATTCGACGATGCCGCGGGCGGCGAAGTAGGCGGTGAAGCCGGCGAGCGGGACCGAGCAGACGAGCAGCAGGGTCAGCGCCGTGGAGGTGGAGCCGAGGAAGAGCGCGGAGAGCGCGGCCAGCACGGCGAGGTAGGGCGGGGCGGTCTGGGTGCCGCCGGTGCCGAGGGCGTGCCAGGTGTCGGCGTACCGCGACCAGAGTCCGGAGACGGTGTCGGGGGCGGGCAGCAGGGTGCCGCCCGCGAGGGAGCCGCCGGTGAAGAGGTTGCGGCAGGCGACGAGGGAGACGAGGAGGAGCAGGCCGAAGAGGACCGGGCCGGGTTTGCGGGCGATCTTCTTGAGCCGCGCGAACTGCTCGATCTCCAGGTAGTCGGCGTCGTCGCCGCCGGGGCCCGACTCGACGACGCCGTGGCGGGAGCCGCCGGAGTCGGCCTCGGAGCCGCCGAAGTTGGCGGTGGCCTGTTCGACGGCGGCGCGGACGGTGGCGCCGGGCGGCGGGAAGAGGGCGCGGAGTTCGCTCGCGGCGACGGCGGGGTTCTTGCGCCGTTTGCGGGCCGCGAGGATCTTCTCGGGGCGCAGCAGGGTGGCGAGGAGGCCCATGACCTCGTCGACGGCCTGCCCGGGGACCTTGCCGACGAGGTAGGCGAGGGTGCGGAGCACCGTGCTGAGGACGAGCCGCAGGAAGACGTACGGGAGGGCGGCGCCGCGGGTGTTGGCGAGGAGGGTGTAGACGGCGCCGGCCTTGTCGACGCGGTGCGGGTTGGCGGCGGTGCGGCCCGCGCAGTCGACGGTGCGGCGTTCGCGGGCGGAGGCCTCGGCGTGCCGGAGGACGGCGTCGGGGGCGATGAGGACGTGGTGTCCCGCGGAGTGGGCGCGCCAGCACAGGTCGACGTCGTCGCGCATGAGGGGCAGGCGGCGGTCGAAGCCGCCGAGTTCCTCGAAGACGTCGCGCCGGACGAGCATGCCGGCGGTGGAGACGGAGAGGACGGAGCGGACCTGGTCGTGCTGGCCCTGGTCCTGTTCGCGGCGGTCGAGTCCGGTCCAGCGGCGGCCGCTGCGGGCGATGGAGACGCCGGTCTCCAGGAGCTGCTTCCCGTCGTACCAGCCGCGGAGCTTGGGGCCGACGACGGCGGCGTACGCGTCGGAGTCGGCGACGCGCAGGAGTTCGGCGAGGGCGCCGGGCTCGGGGGCGCAGTCGTCGTGGAGGAGCCAGAGCCACTGGACCGGTTCGCCGTGCGGGAGGTCGGGGAGGTCGTAGGCGTCGTCGTTCCAGGTGCGGCTGACGGGGTCCCAGCCGCTGGGGCGCTTCAGGTAGGGCAGGTCGTCGGGTCCGAGTACGGGCGCGGTGCGGGCGGCCTCCTCGACCGCGGCGCCGAAGCCGGTGCGGCGGGCGAGGTGCAGGACGCGGTCGGCGCCGACGGCGTCGGCGAGGAGCTGCGCCGAGTCGTCGGCGCTGCCGGTGTCGGCCCCGACCACGTTCTGCACGGGGCGTTCCTGGGCGAGCAGCCCGGCGAGGGCGTCCGGCAGCCAGCGGGCGCCGTCGTGGGTGACGAGCACGGCGGTGACGACGTGTCGCGGAAACTCAGGAGTTGAGGACATCGAGCTACGGGCCCTCCGGCCGGGGTCGCCCGCGGGGGGCGTGGGGTGCGTCTCGGACGGAGGCCCACACTAACGGCTGCACGCGGAGCGGTCGGCCCCTGTGGACAGAGCCCTGTGGACAGAGCGGGCGGAACGGGCTCACCGCCTGTGGACGGCGGCGCCGCGGAGGACGGCTCCGTGGACGACGGCCTCGGCCTCGTGGGCGGGGCACGCAGAACGGTCCGCCTCCTGTGGTGTGAGCACAGGGGGCGGACCGTTCCGATCGTCCTGCCGATTCCGGGGCGCGCGTAGCGGTGCGCGTGGCCCGGCGGGCTTCCCGCGGTTCAGACGGCGGCCTTCTTCAGGCGGCGTCGCTCGCGCTCGGAGAGACCGCCCCAGATGCCGAACCGTTCGTCGTTCTGCAAGGCGTATTCGAGGCATTCGGAGCGGACCTCGCAGGCGAGGCAGACCTTCTTGGCCTCGCGGGTCGAGCCGCCCTTCTCGGGGAAGAAGGACTCGGGATCGGTCTGGGCGCACAGCGCGCGCTCCTGCCAGCCGAGTTCTTCGTCCGCGTCCTCGACCAGCAGTTCCTGGAACAACTCGGTCATGTGCGCCCCTCGTCTGTTCTGTGCGTCCCCGTGGTGTAGCCGTTGCGAACCCGGCCGAACGACACGAGTGAAATTACAAGTTCGTGCTCTGCGCGAGTCAAGCCGAGATCTGCTATTGGGCCCGGTATTCACTCTGCGGAACCAAGCGTAAGCGGAAAGTGTTCAAATCACCAAAAAACGTGACACATGCCACCGGCCTGGGTGCACCGCGCGGCCCCGCGAGGGAGGACGCCCGAGACTTCGATCTTGTTGCGATCAAGCCAGGGAAGCGACCCGGATCACGTTTGCGGGCGCAGCTGAAGCGCCATCTCTCCTGGTCCGCGCCTGAACAAACCTTTCTCCGGGCACCGTAACCGGATGAGGTGAAACATTACCCCCAAATCGGTCATTGAGTTGACAGTCGGGTCCCGTTACGGCCACCTTTGGTGGCATGCCAGCGACCGCAGCGCTCTCCGCGACCCACAGCCGTGGGTTCCGCCGCGCTGTCCAGGCGCGCTGTTGCTGTTGTTGTCCCAGCTGTTGATGCCGCAGAGCTCCAGCTGTTGATGCCGTAGCGCATCGGCTCCTTCCCCCAGCGTCACCCTGCGTCACTCGCGTCACCTGTTCTTCGTGACCCCACCGCTTCTGTTTCTGCTGAGGAACCACCCCACCCATGAACATGGACAGCGACCTTCAGATCGCCGGCGACATCCTCGAGGTCCCCCACCTCCTCCAGCCCGAGCGCGCCCACCCGGTCACCGTGGCCGAGTTCGCCGGCCTCGCGCGCTCGATCGCCGACGACCGCGCCCAGTGGGCCCCGTACGTCGAGTACGACGCCACCACCCGCTGGTACCACCGCCTGCGCACCGGCCCCGGCTACGAGGTCTGGCTGCTCTCCTGGGTGCCCGGCCAGGGCAGCGGGCTCCACGACCACGGCGTCTCCTCCGGCGTACTGACCGTCCTCGACGGCGAACTGACGGAGCGTACGGACCGGGGCGTACGGACGCTCGGCGGCGGCGCGCAGCGCGTCTTCGCGCCGGGATACGTCCACGAGGTCGTCAACGACTCCCTCGAACCGGCGGTCAGCCTGCACGTCTACTTCCCCGGCCTCACCGAGATGCCGATGCACGAGTCGCTCCAGGCGCAGTGCGCCCCGGCGACTCCGGTGGCCCCGGCGGCGGCCGGGACGTCTTCCGCCCCGGCGGCACCGGGGTTGATCAGCTCCTGAGAGACTGCTGTGCATGCGCATTGTGGTTCTGGCCGGCGGCATCGGTGGTGCCCGTTTCCTTCGCGGCCTCAAGGAGGCCGCGCCGGACGCGGAGATCACGGTCATCGGCAACACCGGTGACGACATCCATCTCTTCGGGCTGAAGGTCTGCCCCGACCTGGACACGGTGATGTACACCCTCGGCGGTGGCATCAACGAGGAGCAGGGCTGGGGCCGTGCGGACGAGTCCTTCGCCGTCAAGGGGGAGCTCGCGGCGTACGGGGTCGGACCCGAGTGGTTCGGCCTCGGCGACCGGGACTTCGCCACCCACATCGTCCGTACGCAGATGCTCGGCGCGGGCTACCCGCTGAGCGCCGTCACCGAGGCGCTGTGCGCCCGCTGGCAGCCGGGCGTCCGTCTCCTCCCCATGTCCGACGACCGCGTCGAGACGCATGTGGCGATCGAGGTCGACGGCGAGCAGCGCGCGGTGCACTTCCAGGAGTACTGGGTGAAGCTGCGGGCCTCGGTGGACGCCAAGGCGATCGTGCCGGTCGGCGCGGAGGCCGCGAAGCCCGCGCCGGGTGTCCTGGAGGCCGTCGCCGAGGCGGACGTGATCCTCTTCCCGCCGTCCAACCCCGTGGTGAGCGTCGGCACGATCCTCGCCGTGCCCGGCATCCGGGAGGCGATCGTCGCGGCCGGCGCGCCCGTCGTGGGCCTCTCCCCCATCGTCGGGGACGCGCCGGTGCGCGGCATGGCCGACAAGGTGCTCGCGGCGGTGGGCGTGGAGTCCACGGCCGCGGCGGTCGCCCGGAACTACGGTTCCGGGCTCATCGACGGCTGGCTCGTCGACACCGTCGACGCGGGCGCGGTCGCGGAGGTCGAGGCGGCGGGCATCCGCTGCCGCGCGGTCCCGCTGATGATGACCGACGTCGGGGCGACGGCCGCGATGGCCCGGGAGGCACTGGCCCTCGCCGAGGAGGTCCGGGGATGACTCCCCTGTCCGAGGTGACCGCCGCGCCTCCTTCGTACCGGGTCTGGGCGCTGCCCGGGCTGCCCGAGGTCGCGGCCGGGGACGATCTGGCCAAGCTGATCGCCTCCGTCTCGCCGGAGCTCGCCGACGGGGACGTCCTCCTCGTCACCTCCAAGATCGTGAGCAAGGCCGAGGGGCGGGTGATCGCCGCCGACGACCGCGAGGAGGCCATCGACGCCGAGACGGTACGGGTGGTGGCGCGGCGCGGCGCCCTGCGGATCGTCGAGAACCGGCAGGGGCTCGTCATGGCCGCCGCCGGTGTCGACGCCTCCAACACCCCTGCCGGGACGGTGCTGTTGCTGCCCGAGGACCCCGACGCCTCGGCCCGGCGCATCCGTTCGGGGCTGCGCGAGGCGCTCGGCGTCGACGTGGGCGTCGTCGTCACGGACACCTTCGGGCGGCCCTGGCGCGGCGGGCTCACCGACGTGGCGATCGGGGCGGCCGGCGTGCGCGTCCTCGACGACCTGCGGGGCGGGACCGACGCGTACGGCAATCCGCTGAGCGCGACCGTGGTCGCCACCGCCGACGAACTCGCCGCCGCCGGCGACCTGGTGAAGGGCAAGGCGGAGGGTCTTCCGGTCGCCGTCGTGCGCGGTCTGCCGCACGTGGTGGCGGGGGACGAGGAGCCGGGGGCGCGGGCGCTGGTGCGCGGCGCCGCCGACGACATGTTCCGGCTCGGGACGTCGGAGGCCGTACGGGAGGCGGTGACGCTGCGGCGGACCGTACGGGAGTTCACCGACGACCCGGTCGACCCGGGCGCGGTACGGCGCGCGGTCGCGGCGGCCGTCACGGCTCCGGCCCCGCACCACACCACGCCGTGGCGGTTCGTGCTCCTGGAGTCGGCGGCGTCGCGGGTACGACTGCTCGACGCGATGCGGGACGCGTGGATCGCTGACCTGCGGCGGGACGGCAGGTCCGAGGAGTCCGTCGCCAAGCGGGTGCGGCGCGGGGACGTCCTGCGCAACGCGCCCTACCTGGCGGTGCCCTGCCTCGTCATGGACGGCTCCCACCACTACGGCGACCCTCGCAGGGACGCCGCCGAGCGCGAGATGTTCGTGGTGGCGGCGGGCGCGGGCGTACAGAACTTCCTGGTGGCGCTCGCGGGTGAGCGGCTGGGCTCGGCGTGGGTGTCCTCGACGATGTTCTGCCGGGACGTCGTACGGGAGGTCCTCGGCCTGCCGGACGGCTGGGACCCGATGGGCGCGGTGGCGATCGGGCATCCGGCGTCGGCGCCGAAGGAGCGGGCCGCGCGGTCGGCCTCGGATTTCGTCACCGTACGGTGAACTCCGCGCCCCCTACAGCGCCCTGATGTCGTTCGGCGTCATCCGGGGTGCCCTGCGGGGCGGGACGCGGCCGCTGAGGAGGATCAGGCGGGCCGCGCGGTGGCGTTGGCCCGCGTAGGGAGCCAGCAGGTCCAGCATCGCCTCGTCGTCGGTCGTACGGTCGCCCGCGAGGGCCCAGCCGACGATGCCGGGGAGGTGGAGGTCGCCGGTGGTGACCTCGTCGGCGGCGCCGTTGCTGCGCTGGATCGTTTCGGCGCTCGTCCAGGGGCCGATCCCGGGGACCAGTTCCAGGCGCCTGCGGGCCGCCGGCGGGTCCATGTGCGCGGCCTCCTCCAGGCGGGCGGCGACCTGGGCGGCGCGGACGATCGTGGCCGAGCGCTTGCCGTCGACGTTCGCGCGGTGCCACTCCCAGGAGGGGATCCGCGTCCAGGTGCGGGCGTCGGGCATCGCGTACATGCCCTCGGGGGCGGGGCCGGGGGCGGGATCGCCGTACTTCCGTACGAGGGCGCGCCAGGACCCGTACGCCTCGGTCGTGGTCACCTTCTGCTCCAGGACCGACGGGATCAGCGACTCCAGGACCAGGCCCGTGCGGGTGAGGCGCAGGCCGGGGCGGCGGCGGTGGGTCGCCAGGAGCAGTTTGTGGCGGGGGACGAAGGCGGCCGGGTCGTCCTCGGCGCCGAGCAGGGCGGGGAGGCGGTCCATGAGCCAGGTCGCTCCCGGGCCCCAGGCCTCGGCCGCGGGCCGTCCCTCGCGGATGCGGATACGGAGGGTTCCGGGGCCGTCGGGGGTGCGGCTGGCCCGCCAGACGGAGCCGTCGGGGGTGGTGCGGAAGGTGGGGTCGGCGGGGCCGCGGCGGAGGGGGCCGAGGGTGAGGCCGAGGTCCAGGTCGGCCGGACCGTCCCCTTCCAGGGCGTGGCTCCGGGGGAGCTCTCCGCCGCGCACGGTGGTGCGGGTGGGGTTGGTGGGGGGTGTGAAGCGGCCGGCCATGGCTATGAGACTACGCGGAGCCCTGGCGGGTGCGGGGCCCTGGCGGGTGCGGGGGCTGCGGGAGTGGCGCGGTTCCGTGCGGGGGCCGTACGCGCCGTCCCAGGTCCTTCGGGTGAACGAGCAGGGGGTCCGGGCACCGCCCTAGGGGGCGTGGTGCCCACCCTCCCCCAAGCTCTCGGCTTCGCTCGAGCAGGGGGACCCCCATCGCCCCTGCGGAACGTACGCCCACAACGGGGGGCGGCACCCGGTAGTGGCCCCTGGGGTTACTGGTCCGAGGAGAAGCGGACCGTGGCCGGGGGGAGGGTGGCGTCGCACCAGACGCGGACGCCCTCACGGAGTTCGTTGTCGGCGCCGACGTGGGCGCCGTCACCCACGACCGCGCCCGTCAGGACCGTACGGGCGCCGATGCGGGCGCCCGCGCCTATCAGGGAGTCGGTGATCACCGCGCCCGGTTCGACGACCGCGCCGGCCAGGAGCGTGGAGCCCGTGATGCGGGCGCCCTCGCCGACCACCGCGTCCGCGCCGACGACCGTGCCGCCGGTCAGCTTGGCGTCCGGGGCGACGCGTGCCGTCGGCAGGACCAGGCGGTCGCCGCAGCGGCCCGGGACGGCCGGGGACGGGGCACGGCCGAGGACCAGGTCGGCGGAGCCGCGGACGAAGGCCTGCGGGGTGCCGAGGTCCAGCCAGTACGTGGAGTCGACCATGCCCTGGAGGTGCGCTCCGGAGGAGAGGAGCTCGGGGAAGGTCTCCCGTTCCACCGAGACCGGGCGGCCGGCGGGGATCCGGTCGATGACCGAGCGGCGGAAGACGTACGCGCCCGCGTTGATCTGGTCCGTGACGATCTCTTCCGGGGTCTGGGGCTTCTCCAGGAAGGCCGTCACCCGGCCCGTCTCGTCCGTGGGGACCAGGCCGAAGGCTCTCGGGTCCTCCACCCGCGTGAGGTGGAGCGAGACGTCGGCGCCCGAGGAGGAGTGGGTGGCGACGAGGGCACCGATGTCGAGGCCCGTGAGGATGTCCCCGTTGAAGATGAGGACCGGGTCGTCGGGGCCGGAATGCAGCCGGGAGGCCACGTTGCGTATCGCGCCGCCGGTGCCGAGCGGTTCCTCCTCGGTGACGTACTCCAGGCTCAGGCCGAGTGCGGAACCGTCTCCGAAGTGCGGCTCGAAGACCTCGGCCAGGTAGGAGGTGGCGAGCACGATGTGCTCGACGCCGGCGGCGCGGGCGCGGGCCAGCTGGTGCGTCAGGAAGGGGACGCCCGCTGCCGGGACCATGGGTTTCGGCGTGTTGACCGTGAGGGGTCGCAGCCGTGTTCCCTTGCCACCGACCAGGAGGATCGCTTCTGTCACCTTGTCGTCTCTGCTTCCTGTTCGGGGCCGGTCAGCTCGCCCGTCTCGGTCGTCCGTGCGATATGACCGGTCAGTTTAGGCAGATGGTTGCCCCGATGACCCCATCAGCGCCTTCCCTGGTACTTCGCCGAGCTCGTGCGGGCCGTTCCGAGCTTGCCGTACAGCAGCACTCCGGGGCACTCCGTGGCGAATCCGTCACGGTGTCCCGAGATGGCGTTGAACCGGACCTTGGTGCCCTTCTTGTACCGGTTTCCGCCCCCGGAGACGAGATACGACGTTCCCTTCGGGTTCACCCCGTGCAGCCCGAGCTTCCAGGCCGTCAGGCGGGCGACGGCGGTCACGGCGGCGGCCGGAGGGGTGCTCTTGCTGAAGGTGCCGAGGACGGCGATGCCCATGCTGTTGGTGTTGAAACCGAGGGTGTGCGCGCCGAGGACGGGCTTGGCCACTCCCCCGGCCCGGCCTTCGTAGATGTTTCCGCACTTGTCGACGGCGAAGTTGTAGCCGAAGTCACGCCATCCACTGCTCTTGACGTGGTAGCGGTAGATACTGCGCAGGACGGAGGGCGCCTGCTTGCAGGTGTAGTTGTTGCCGGTCGCGCTGTGGTGGACGAAGGCCGCCTTGATGCTCTTCGTGTAGACGAAGCCCTTCTCGCGGATCTTCTCGTCGGCGCCCCAGCCCTTGCGCGTGATGATCTTGGGGCGGGGGCCGATGTACGGCTTCGCCGGGGCCGCCGCCACGGCCGGCTCCACCGCGGCGCCCTGCGCCTCGGTCTGGGGTTGGGCCAGGGCGTCGGCCGGCTGGACCTCGGTCTCCTGCACGCGCGGCAGGTACGGGAACGTGACCTCGGCCGTCGCCATGGCGAGGGCCGGGATCCAGGTCGCGCCGTACGCGGCCAGCTGGGCGTTGACCGCGCTGACCGCCGCTTCCGCCGCGTTCAGGCCGGCCTGCGGGCCCGGCGCCGCGGCAGTACGGGTCACGGGCGCGGCCGCCGCCGGGTCCTCGCCCGGGTCGACCAGTTCCAGGCGCAGGCCCTCGGGGAGCGGTTCCTCCCCTCGTACGCGGATCTCCACGCCGTCCGAGTCGCCCACCCACAGCGGGGCCGTGGAGCCCTTGAGGGCCCGTCCCGCGCCCTCGGGGGTCTCCGGGTCGGCGCCGTGTTCCTCGTTGTGGGTCTCCACGTCCTGCCACGGCGACCAGACGTCGCCACCGGTGGCGCGGGTGCGGACCTGCACGGTGCCGTGCAGGACTGCCGCCGGGTCGTCCCAGACGACGCCGACGAGCGAGAAGGGCCTGACGTCGCGTCGGGTGAGCCCCTGCGCGTCCGTGCCGTCCGCGCCGCCGCCCAGGGCCCGGTCCGAACTTCCGAGCGGCGCGAGGGGCAGGGACTGGGTGGCGCCGGGGAGTTCGGGCGCGGGTGGCTGCGCGGAGAGCGCCGGTGGAGATGCGGAGGCGGTCGTTGGCAGTCCGAGCGCCGGGGGCACCTCGGCCGCCGCGGGCGCGGCGAGGGAGACCGGCAGGGCGATGACCGCCGCACAGGTGACGGCGATCGAGGAGGCGAGTGAGGCACGCATGGGCCGATCGTGCGTAGCCGGGGGCTGTTCCGCGACCGGGAAGAGGCCCTGAAACTGACGCCGTGTCGGTCCGACCGGTGGACGGCGTCACCGGTACGGCGGACCCCCACACGGCCTCCCGCGTACGCTGTCCGGCGTGAACGCCAGCGACCGCACCCCCGCCGACCTGCTGCGATCCGCGCTCGCCGCGGACCCCGCCCGCCCCTTGGTCACCTTCTACGACGACGCCACCGGTGAGCGGGTGGAATTGTCCGTCGCCACCTTCGCCAATTGGGTGGCCAAGACGGCGAACCTGCTCCAGGGCGAGCTGTCCGCCGCTCCCGGCGACCGGCTCGCGCTGCTGCTGCCCGCGCACTGGCAGACCGCCGTCTGGCTGCTCGCCTGCTCCTCCGTCGGCGTGACCGTCGAGGTCGGCGGCGACCCGGCGGACGCGGACCTCGTCGTCGCGGGTCCTGACACCCTTGAGGCGGGCCTCGCCTGTTCCGGGGAGCGGATCGCGCTCTCCCTGGCCCCGCTGGGCCGTCGTTTCCCGGCCGTGCCCGCCGGATACGCGGACTACGCGGTGGAGGTGCCGAGCCAGGGCGACCGGTTCGCCCCGTTCGTACCGGTCGATCCGGACGCTCCCGCCCTCGTCGTCGACGGTACGGAACGCAGCGGCGCGCAGCTCGCCGAGCGGGCCCGCGCGGACGCCGAGGCGCTCGGCCTCACTCCCGGCGCCCGGCTGCTCTCCGGGCTCGGCTACGGGGACTGGACGGGGCTCTCGGCCGGTCTGTACGCGCCCCTCGCGGCCGGCGGCTCGGTGGTCCTCTGCCGGAACCTGGAGCGGCTGGGCGGCGAGGGCCTGGACAAGCGGGTGGAAAGCGAGCGGGTGACCCACAGGGCACTCTGAGTCGCGCAGACGAACGCACCCGTCCACCCACGCGCCGGCAGGGACTCTCCACGCCGGCCCAGCGCCCGATCGAGACCCCCGGCATCAGCCCCCCACCCCGCTGAGTGCCCCATTCGGCGTAGGACCGCGCCGAGTCCCCGGGTCCGAGCCCGCCGTCCGGTACATGATCGGCCCGGGGGGAGTCGCCTCCTTCCGCACAACCATGCGTCGGGTTCGGCCGTCTCCTTCTACGACCGGCGGCCGCCCGGCGCGCCGCCGACGCCATGAAGGACGGACTCAGACGTGACGGACCGTGCGGGCACGCCCGCCGAACCGGATCCCCCGCAGGCGGAGGACCCGGCGACCGAGGCTCCGGAGGAGCCGCGCCGTCGCCGCCACTGGCTGCGGTGGACGGCCCTCGGCGTCTCGGTCGTGGTGCTGGCCGCCGCCGGGGCCGGCTGGTGGTTCTACCGGAAGCTCGACGGCAACATCACCACGGACACCACGGCCGCCGCCGAGCTGCGGAAGTACGAGAAGGAGCGGCCGGCCGCAGTGGTCTCGGCCGCCCGGAACATCCTGCTCATCGGCTCGGACACCCGGGCCGGTGAGGGCAATCGCGAGTACGGCAGGGACAAGGGCACCCAGCGGTCCGACACCACGATCCTGCTGCACCTGTCGGCGGGGAAGGCGAGCGCGACCGCCGTCTCCCTCCCCCGCGACCTGATGGTGACGATCCCGAGCTGCCGCAAGGCCGACGGGAGCCGCACCCGTGAGCAGTTCGCACAGTTCAACTGGGCCTTCGAGTTCGGCGGTACGGCGTGCACGATCCGTACAGTCGAGAAGCTGACGGGGATCCGGGTGGACCACCACATGGTGATCGACTTCCAGGGCTTCAAGAAGATGGTGGACGCCGTCGACGGCGTGGAGGTCTGCCTCAAGGAGCCCGTGAACGACCCTGACGCGAAGCTGAAGCTGCCCGCGGGACGCCAGACGCTCCACGGGGAGCAGGCGCTCGGCTACGTCCGCGCCCGGAAGTCGCTCGGCAACGGCAGCGACACCGAACGCATGGACCGCCAGCAGCAGTTCCTCGGCGCGCTCGTCAACAAGGTGCAGAGCGACGGGGTGCTGCTGAACCCGACCAAGCTCTATCCGGTCCTGGACGCGGCCACCAAGGCGATCACGACCGACCAGGGGCTCGACTCACTGCGGGACCTGTACGACCTGGCACGGTCGATGCGGGCGGTCCCCACCGAGAAGGTGCAGTTCCTCACCGTCCCGCGCCGCTCCTACCGATACGACGCGAACCGGGACGAACTGGTACAGCCGGCGGCGAGTCAACTCTTCAAGCAGCTACGGGAGGACAGGCCCGTCGTCGTGACTCCGGGCGAGAAGGACGACGACGGGCGGGGTGGCGGCACGGACGGCAAACCCGACAAGCCCGATAGGCCCGACAACCCAGACGTCGCCGACCTCTCGACCCCCTCCGCGACGCCGACCTTCACCGGGCGGAACGCGGCGGAGGGAGTGTGCTCCTAGAAGGTGCCGCGGGGACGCCGGGTAAAGGCCACACCAAGGGGAGGGCTGGGAGCGATGAGGTTTGAGCAAATTGCCCAGTTGTAAGGGGCGTGGAATTTGTCACGCACGTCGCCCCACGCTGAACTGGGCGGATAGTGTGACGCGATCCGGTGCACCCCGACCGCATGGTCGCACTCACCAAGGATCGAACGACCGAGAGAGCGGCGCCCTGTGGGGGAGGCGCCTCGCGTGGCACCGACGGAGGACTCGAGTAACCGTGGACGCGCACAGCCGTGGACGGGCGGACGAGATCGACCCCGCCGACCAGTGGGTACTCAACCCGCAGACCGGCAACTACGAACTGCGACTGGACCACTCCGCTGGGCAGTCACAGCCGCGGACCCCGTCGCCCAGGCCCCGTAGATCCACCGTTCCCGCTCCCGCCCCCGCCGACACCCCCACCGAGGCACCCGTACCCGGCCAGCGTCGCCGCCGGGTCAACGAGCCGGGCGGCGGCGGACCGCAGCCGCCCGCGAGCCGCCGCAAGCGCAAGCAGGGCGCGTCCCGCAAGAAGAAGGTCCTGCTGTGGACCGGCGGCACGATGGCGTTCGTCCTCGTGGGCGGCGCGACGGGCGCGTATCTGCTCTACAACAAGCTCGACGGCAACATCGACGTCGTCGACCCCGTCGGCCTCGAAAGCAAGGGCTTCCGCGAGGGCGAGGCCTTCAACATCCTGATCATCGGCACCGACAAGCGGACCGGCGCGGGCAACGCGGGCTACGGCGACAAGAACAGCCCCGGTCACGCGGACACCACGATCCTCTTCCACGTCTCCAAGGACCGCACGAACGCGACCGCGGTCTCCATCCCGCGCGACCTCATGACGACGATCCCCGAGTGCCAGTCGAGGAAGCCCGACGGGTCGATCCTGACGATCCCCGGCCAGCGGCAGGCCCGCTTCAACGTGAGCCTCGGCCAGGACGGCCGCGACCCCGGCTGCACCATGCGCACGGTCAAGGAGCTGACCGGCCTGAACGTCGACCACTTCATGATGGTCGACTTCAACGCCGTGAAGGAGTTGACCTCGGCCGTCGGCGGCGTGAAGGTCTGCGTCGAGAAGGCGGTGGACGACCCCAAGTCGCATCTGAAGCTGCCGGCCGGCGAGTCGGTCATCGAAGGGGAGCAGGCGCTCGCCTTCGTCCGTACCCGCTCCAGCTTCGGCAACAAGAGCGACCTGGACCGGATCAGGATCCAGCAGCAGTTCCTGGGCTCGATGATCCGGCAGATGAAGTCGGACGAGACGCTCACCAGCCCGACGAAGCTGCTCGACCTCGCGGAGGCGGCGACGAACGCGCTCACCGTCGACAAGGGCATAGGGTCCCTCTCCAAGCTCCAGGACCTGGCCAAGGAACTGTCCGGGATCGACACGAAGAACATCTCGTTCGCGACCCTCCCGGTCATCGACAACCCGGCCGAGCCCAAGCCGATCACCGTGGTGCCGCACCCGACGCAGGCGCCGCAGCTCTTCGCCGCGCTGCAGTCCGACGTCTCGCTCACCGAGGTGAAGAAGAAGACCCAGGACGCCAAGGACGCCAAGGCACAGGCCCAGGCGAAGCTGCTGCAGGGGCCGCGCGCCGCGGCCGCCGACGTGCGCGTCGACGTCTACAACGGCAGCGGCATCACCGGCGCGGCCCAGTCGACCATCGCCTGGCTGCAGAACGAGCAGGGCGTGAGCCGCTCCACCAACAAGAGCAACGCCCCCGAGAAGGCGGCGAAGACCACGCTCACCTACGCGCCGAACCAGGCCGATCAGGCCCGCAAGCTCGCGGACATGATGGGTCTGGCCGCCACGGCCCTCAAGCCGGGCACACAGGACGCCGGGGAGCGCGAGCCCATGACGCTCGTCCTCGGCGCCGACTTCAAGGGCGCAGGGATTTCCATGGCCGCTCCGACGAAGGCGCCGGACGTGGGTCAGGTAGAAGCAGACAAGCAGGTGTGCGCCAAGTGACCCGGAAACACCGGAACTTGGCACGCTCCTGACTGACGAGGGGACCTGGGGTGGGACAGAACAGCGTGCGTGGGGAGGGGACGCGGAGACGCGTACCACGCGCCCGTGAACTGGGCTGGGACGACGACCTGCACGGCGCCGGGGAAGCCACCGGCGCCGAGGACGACGCTCCCGAGGAGAAGGCGGCGCAGGCCGACGCGCCCGCGTCGACCCGCGCCTCGCGCCGGCGCGGGAACGCCGGTGGCGGTACGGGCGCGGGCGGCCGCGCCGCCGCGCGCAAGCGTGCCAAGAAGACCGGCAAGCGCAAGGTGCTGCGCTGGGTGGCGATCACCCTGTCGCTGCTGATACTCGGCACGGCCGGCGCCGGATACCTGTACTACGAGCACCTCAACGGCAACATCCGCAGCGGCGGGCGCGCGGGCGGCGAGAGCGGCGTGAAGAAGGCCCCGCCGAACGCGCTCGGAGACACCCCGCTCAACATCCTCCTGATCGGCTCCGACAGCCGCCAGGACGAGAAGAACATCGCCCTCGGCGGCGGCCGCAACGACAAGGACCGCAAGCCGCTCGCCGACGTGCAGATGCTGTTGCACGTCTCGGCGGACCGGGAGAACGCGTCGATCATCTCCATTCCGCGCGACACCGTCGTCCCGATCCCGGAGTGCAGGGGCGAGGACGGCACGTCCTACCCCGCCACCACGAACCGGCCGATCAACGAGTCGCTTCAGCGCGGCGGCCCCGGCTGCACCCTCACCACCTGGGAGAGCCTCACCGGGGTCTACGTCGACCACTGGCTGATGGTCGACTTCGCCGGAGTCGTGGCCATGGCGGACGAGGTCGGCGGCGTCCCCGTCTGTGTGAAGACGGGCGTGCACGACAAGTCGACCCCCACGGTGAAGGGCGGCTCCGGCCTGAAGCTGCGGGCGGGCACCACCGAGGTGAAGGGCGAGCAGGCGCTCCAGTGGCTGCGCACCCGGCACGCGTTCGGCAGCGACCAGAACCGTGCCAAGGCCCAGCACATGTACATGAACGGCATGATGAAGAAGCTCCAGGGCCAGAACGCCTGGACGGACACCGGGCGGCTGACGGGTCTTGCCGAGACCGCCACCAAGGCCCTTCAGGTCTCCGACGGCCTCAAGACCGTGAAGAAGCTCTTCGACCTGTCGATGCAGCTCAAGAACGTGAAGCTCGACCGCCTCACGACGGCGACGGTCCCGACCGACCCGTACCCGCCGAACCCCAAGGCGTGGCTCCAGCTGAGGTCCTCCGCCGCCGACAAGATGTGGGCGATGCTCCGGGACGACGTCGCCTTCGACAAGAACGGCGACAAGTCCGGCGCGAACACGACGAAGCCCAAGCCCTCCGCGAAGCCGAAGACGCCCGCCGAGGCCCCCGGATCCTTCGTCGTGACCGTCGTCAACGGCACCGACGGCGGCGGTGAACCGGCCGTCGAGGGCCGGGCGGGAGACCTCGCCGAGATCCTCAAGGGCAAGGGCTTCACACAGGCCGACGCCTCCAAGGAGGGTGGCGGCCGCAAGGACACCGTGGTCACCTATCCCAAGGCGGACGGCGACCAGGGCAAGGCCAACGCCCTCTCCGTGGCCAAGGCGCTCGGACTGCCCGACTCGGCCGCACGGGCCGCCGCGGACGACACCGGGGGCATCACCCTGGTCGTCGGCGCCGACTGGCGCGAAGGCGGCACGTACAAGAAGCCGACGACCGTCGCGGGCGACCTGCCCGAGGGCGCCGACGACAAGGCGGACTGCATGGACGTCTACTCGGTCTACAAGTGGGACGGGAAGAGCTGACTCCCGCACCCGCGCGAACGCCGACGGCCGGGCCCCCTGAGGGGACCCGGCCGTCGCGCGTGTACGGGGGCGGTCAGACCGTCTCGGTCTCGCCGGCCCTCACCGCCGGGCGGCGGCTCGCGATGACCTTCCTCGCGAGGGAGCGGGGGCTCGTCAGGAAGCCGTACCCCCACGACATGTGCATCGTCGCCAGGGCGACCGGGATCTGGAGGCGGGCCTTGAGCGGGAGGCCCTTGCCCGCCGGGACCGAGCCCGCCGTGATCGCGGCGAGGTAGCCGGCCGGGATCACGAAGCCGAGCGGCGTCAGGACGGCGCCCACGACCAGGCCGGCGGCGATGGCGCAGACGGCGACCGGCGGGGCCAGGTAGCGGAGGTTGATGGAGCCCTGGTGGTAGCGGGCCACCACGTGGCGCCAGCGGCCGTAGTCCTTGTACTGCTTGGCGAGGGCCTTCACGGAGGGCCTCGGGCGGTACTGGACGCGCAGCTCGGGCGAGAACCAGATCAGGCCGCCGGCCTCGCGGATGCGGAAGTTCAGCTCCCAGTCCTGGGCGCGGATGAACTCCACGTTGTAGCCGCCCTGCTGTTCGAGCGCCTCGCGGCGGAAGACACCCAGGTACACGGTCTCCGCCGGGCCCGCCTGGCCGCCCGTGTGGAAGGCGGCGTTGCCGACGCCGATCTTCGAGGTCATCGCGGCGGCGACCGCGTCCTCCCAGGCGTTCTCACCCTCGGCGTGCATCACACCGCCGACGTTCTGCGCGCCGGTCTCCTCCAGGAGCCGGACGGCGGTGGAGATGTAGTTCGGCGAGAGCATGCCGTGGCCGTCGACGCGCACCACGATCGGGTGGCGCGAGGCCTTGATCGCCGCGTTGAGGGCGGCGGGCGTACGGCCGGTGGGGTTCGGCACGGTCTTGACGCGGGCTCGTGAATCCGACGCGGATTCTCGTACGAGTTCGGCGGCGATCTCGTCGGTGCGGTCCGTGGACGGGCCGAGCGCGATCACCACCTCCATCTCGCCGTCGTATTCCTGCTCCAGGATGTGACGAACCGAGGTGCGCAGGTACCGCTCCTCGTTGAGGACCGGCATGATCACGGAGACGGGGGGCATGGCGTTCACGGTCGGCCACGTTACCGCGAATGGGGGACAGCGGTGCGCGCCGCACGGGTGGCGCACCCTTGCGCTGATCGTATGGGCCTACCGTGCTCACGGTTCCCTTTGTCACACCCGCGGAGGTGTCCGTCCGTGCCCACACCGCCCCGCACGCCCCGTCCCCGGCCCGCCGCCCGTCGCGTGCCGGTCCGTCGGCCGCGGCGGCGCCCCCGGTGGGGGATGCGGATGGCGACGGCGCTCTCCGTGGCGGTCCTCGCGGCCGGCGGGATCGGGCACGCCGTGGTGACCGGTCTCGACACCGGGATCACCCGGGTCGACCCCTTCAAGGACATGAAGAACCGGCCGCAGGCCGGGCACGGGATGAACATCCTCGTCGTCGGCACCGACGGCCGGGACCGGATCACCCCGGAGGAGAAGGCGAAGTACAGGCTGGGCGGCGCGCCCTGCCACTGCACCGACACCGTGATGCTCGTGCACATCTCCGAGGACCGGGAGCGGGCGAGCGTCGTCAGCCTGCCCCGGGACTCGTACGCCGAGATGCCCGAGCACACCGACCTCACCAGCGGGAAGAAGCACCAGGCACATCCGGTGAAGCTGAACGCGGCGTACGCCGAGGGCGGGCCGGGGCTGACCGTGCGGACCGTCGAGTCGATGACCGGGGTCAAGATCGACCACTATCTGGAGGTCGACTTCACCAGCTTCATGCGGACCGTGGACGCGGTCGGCGGGGTGCAGATCTGTACGACCCGGGCCGTGAAGGACGCGTACAGCGGGCTCGACCTGCCGGCCGGAACCCATGAGCTCGACGGCGGGCAGGCCCTCCAGTACGTACGCTCCCGGCACATCGACGGGGCCGCCGACATCGGGCGGATGCAGCGGCAGCAGCGTTTCCTCGCCGCCCTCATCGAGCGGACGACCAGCGGCGGGGTGCTGCTCAACCCGGTGCGGTTCCGTGAGGTGGCCACGACCATGCTGGGCTCGGTCCGGGCCGACGAGGACTTCGGTACGGATCAGCTGTTCGCCCTCGCCAAGGCGATGCGCGGCTTCACCCCGGCGTCGTCGGAGTTCGTGTCCGTGCCGATCGGGGACATGAGCTTCCCTGTGAAGGGGATCGGCTCGACGGTGAAGTGGGACGCGGCGAAGGCGCAGAAGCTGTTCCAGGCGCTGCGGGAGGACCGGCCGCTGACCCCCGCGAAGCCCGGCTCGTCGGAGAAGGCGCCCAAGGACGTCGTGGTGGACGTGGCACCGCGCACGGTGCGGGTGCAGGTCTACAACGGGACCCGGACGGACGGGCTCGGCCGGAAGGTCGACGACGCGCTGCGCGGGACCGGCTTCGACACCACCCGGACGCCGATGACCGGGGCCGGGAGGGAACAGGCCCGGACGCTCGTGGAGTACGACCCGCGCTGGGACCGCTCGGCGAAGACCCTCGCGGCGGCGCTGCCGGGGGCGGAGCTGAAGGCGGTGGCGGGACGCGGCGGGACCCTGCGGGTGACGGTCGGGGCGGACTACAAGGGGGTGCGGGCGGTACGGGCGGAGGACTCGGGGAGGTCGGGGCCGTTCGAGGCGGTCACGGGAGACCGGGTGGTGTGTCCGTGACCGTCGGTCGGGGCCGGGGCCGGTCGCCCGGCGTCCTCAGTCCTCGTAGCCCTCGGCCGCTCGGCGTTCCCTCAGTTCCTTGATGGCCTGGCGGCGGGAGAGGCGGTGGGTGCGGCGGATCTGGGCTTCCTGGTGGCGGCGCTTGTCCTGTTCCGTCTCCGGGACGACCTGCGGGACCCGGCGCGGCTTGCCCTCCGCGTCGACGGCGGCGAAGACCAGGTAGGCGGAGCCGACCTGGGTGGCGGGCGTCGACTCGTTCCAGCGTTCGGCCATGACCCGGACGCCGACCTCCATGGAGGACCGGCCGGTCCAGTTGACCTGGGCCTTCACGTGCAGCAGGTCCCCGACCCGCACCGGCTCAAGGAACACCATCTCGTCCATCGAGGCGGTGACCGCGGGACCGCCCGAGTGCCGGCCCGCGACGGCGCCCGCCGCGTCGTCCACCAGCTTCATGATCACGCCGCCGTGCACCGTACCGAGGAGGTTGGTGTCGTGGCTGGTCATGATGTGGCTGAGGGTGGTGCGGGAGGCGGAGGTGGGCTTGCCCGGGATATCGCCCTGATCTGTCATGCCCTCCACCATATGCCGGGTCCCTTCGGGGTCGCCGTTCGGTCCGCTTTGCATCAGCTTGGCAACAGCACCGGTCCGATGTTCCACCCGGCCTGTCGCCCGTAAAGCCCTGACCGGCACACTGGACCGCATGAATGACTGGCCCGAAGACGGCGGCTACGGCCGTGGCAACGCGAACCCCCACCCCGAGGGTCCTCGCCGGATGAGCCATGTGCAGCGCCCGCAGGTTCCGCAGCAGCCGCCTCGGCACGACCAGGGCTACAACCCGAACTTCACACAGGCCCAGGGCCAGGGGTACGACTCCGGTTACAGCTCCGGTCAGGTCTACGGCGGCCCGCAGGGCGGCGGGAACGGCACCGTTCCGCCGCAGTACTCGCCGGGCCCCGGCGCCGGCGGTCCCGGCCGTCCCGCCCCGGACTGGCGCAAGCGGATCAAGGTCGGCTCGATCGTCCTCGTCGTCGGCGTCCTCGCCTGGGGCATCGGCACCTACGCCTGGGCGAGCTCCCAGATGCGCAACGAGGTCGACCTCTCCAAGGTCATCGAGCGGCCCGCCGAGGGCGACTGCACGACGTACCTGATCGTCGGCTCCGACAGCCGCGAGGGCATGTCCGCCGAGGAGAAGAAGAAGCTCCACACCGGCTCCGCCGCGGGCAAGCGGACCGACTCGATGATGATCCTCGCGGCCTGCTCCAGCGGGAACACGATGGTCTCGCTGCCCCGTGACTCCTGGGTGACGATCCCGAGCTTCGTCGGCTCCGAGTCGGGCAAGCAGTACGCGGCCCGTGGCGGCGCCAAGCTGAACGCGGCGTACGCGATGGACGGACCCGAGCTGCTCGTGCGGACCGTCGAGTTCAACACCGGTCTGCGCATCGACCACTACGCGGAGATCGGCTTCGCCGGCTTCGCGAACATCGTGGACGCGCTCGGCGGCGTCGAGCTGAACATCGAGAAGGGCTTCAAGGACAAGAAGTCCGGCGCCGACTTCCAGGCGGGCGAGCAGACCCTCAACGGCGAGCAGGCCCTGGCCTTCGTCCGGACCCGGTACGCCTTCGCCCAGTCGGACCTCCAGCGGACGAAGAACCAGCAGAAGTTCCTCGCCGCGCTCGCCAACCAGGCGGCGACGCCGGGCACGATCCTCAACCCGTTCGCGCTCTACCCGACGCTGGGCGCCGGTCTGGACACGCTGATCGTGGACAAGGACATGTCGCTGTACGACCTCGGGAAGATGTTCTTCGCGATGAAGGGCATCAGCGGCGGCGACGGCAAGTCCATGAACATCCCGATCTCGGGCAAGGCGCCGCAGAACTCGCTCAAGTGGGACATGCCGAAGGTGAAGCAGCTGGTGTCGCAGATCCAGAACGACGAGAAGGTCACCGTCGAGTCCCGGTGACCTCGTGGGGACACGAGAAGGGCGCCCCCGTCGCGAGGGGGCGCCCTTCTTCGTGCCTACGGGAGGTTGCGGGCCATGACGATGCGCTGGACCTGGTTGGTGCCTTCGTAGATCTGGGTGATCTTGGCGTCGCGCATCATGCGCTCGACGGGGTAG
>JOBE01000066.1 GCA_000717735.1 Streptomyces griseoluteus
GGAGGACCCCGCCGGAGCCGCCGTCGCACTCCTCCGTGAGGTCCTCGGCGACCGCCCCGCAGTGCACCTCTCCGAGGTCCTCACCCACCTCCAGAAGCACGGCCAGGGAGAGGGCTGGAAGGTGGCCGACCTGCGCGCCCGCCTGGAGGCCCTCGGGGTCCCGACCGACCCCAAGGTCAAGGTGGGCCGGGTGCCGACCCGGGGGGTCTACCGAGCAGCCCTCGACGCCCACTTCCCCATCGAGGAGACGTCCCCGTCTCCCACCCAGGTAGACGCCGCCTGACCTGCACGTCTACCGCGCCATCTACCACCGTCTCCCGGGCATCTCCCGGGCCGTCTACCCGCTAGGAGCCCGCCGTGGGTGAGTACAAGAGCACCATGTCCATCGCCGAACTCCGGCAGCGCAACGAGCAGTCCCAGGCCGCCGCTGACGCCGCGAAGAAGACCACCCCACCGCCCGCCCCGAAGAAGGGATGATGGACCGCATGGAAGACCTCGTGCAGTTCCTCCGCGCCCGCCTCGACGAAGACGCCGCGACCGCCCGCGCGGTTGAGGACGGCAGTGCCCCATGGGATGGGCAGTGGACAGCGGACGGCTCGGATGTGCTGCGGACTCGGAACGGTCACGTGCTGGCTTACGGGCATCGGACGACCGATGGTCGCGACCTGCCCGTGCCGCTCAAGCCTGGCCTCGTCGCCCACATCGCCCGGCATGATCCCGCGCGGGTGCTGGCCGACATCGACGCCAAACGGCGGATCGTCGACGAGTGCGCCTACTGGCTCGACAAGATCAACACGAGCGCCACGGACAAGTACCCGTACCCCAACCTGGCGGAGCGCGGTGAGGTCGTCCTGCCAGTGATCACGCTCCTTGGCCTGCCCTACGCCGACCACCCCGACTACCAGGACGCGTGGCGGCCGTAGCCCCCGGCCTGTCAGTGGCCGCCGCTACCGTAGGACCATCACATTCGTTCGCTGAGGCCCGTTGCACCTCAGACCCCGGACGGAGGACCCCAGCCCCGCCCCCGGAACAGCGCCCGGGGAGCGGGGCTTTCCCGTACCTCATTGCAGAGACGAGACGGTTCGTCTACAGTCAGAAGCGCTTCCGGCGTGCCCGGATGAGGGCGAAGGTGACACGGCCCCGACCAACCCCCGGTCGGGGCCGCACGCATGTCACGACACGGACACAACGCCACCCGAACGCGGCGCAGTCCGACACGCTGACCCGATGCGCAGACACCTCGCCGCCGCCGGCCTCCTGTTCACCCTCACCGCGTGCACGACGGCCACCAGCCCTCCAACAGCTCCGTCACCCACCGCGACCGAGAGTCCCACCATCTGGCCTGAACGTGCCGCCGCCATCGCCGACTGCACCAACGCCGTCGCCGCCCGGCCCGCTGCCGACGGCAGCATCCCCTCCGAGCCGTGGCCCACCGAGTGCATCACCCTCACCGAAGGGCAGTACCTCGACGCCTACATGGACGGCATCGCTCAAGCCGCCCAGGCAGCACGAGACGCAGCCCAGGAGCGCAGCGACGCCGAGGCCTCCAAGGACGCCCAGACCCCGTAGCAGCAGCGAGGAGGCGCCATGCCCAGCAACCCCCGCAACGGGCGCCCCTACCGCCGCCTCGTCGCCGCACAGAAAGCCCTCGGCCTCCCGTGCGCACGCTGCGGCGGCTACATCAACCCCCGTCTCGACCCGCGTTCCCCGTGGTCGTTCACGCTCGACCACATCGTGCCCCTGTCGCGCGGAGGAAGCCTCCTCGACCCCGCCAACGCCCGCAGCATGCACCGACGCTGCAACTCGGCCAGGGGCAACAGGACAGGCACCACAGCCCCGACGCGAGCCTCACGGAGGTGGTGATGGGCGCCATCGAACTTTGCGTTGCTACCGAGCTGGTAGACGCGCTCAAGCCCTACATGCACCTCCTCAACACTGTCGAGACAGGGCGCTGCGAAGACCCCGAGCGCGGCGTCACCATCCTCCAGGTCGCCGTGACTGGTGCACCCGACGGTGCCGCAGTCATGTCCCCCTCCTTCGCCCTCGAAGGCGACAGGGTCCTCCTCGCCGCCGTGGACTGGTACGACCATGACGGTCGGCTCATCAAGACACAGGGGCAGCATCGGGCCTCACGGAGGTGGTGATGGCGGACAGGGCCGACCTCTACCTGGCGGCAGGCCTATGGCTCATCGTCCTTGCTGCTGCAGTCGACAGCCTGCTCGCCAACGAGACCGCCATCAACGCCGTACTCGGGGCCGGCATTCCAGCCCTGGTAGTCACCGGCATAGCTGCCAGCCACCGACTCCGGACGTGACGCCGTGCTGTTCGTCGTCACCGGCCCGCCGGCCGCAGGCAAGTCCAGCTGGATCCAGGCCCACGCCACCGCACGCGACATCGTCATCGACCTCGACCGCATCACCGTCGCCCTCACCGGACCCGGCGCACCCCACTGGAACCACGACCCGGTGCACGTGCGCGTCGCCCAGAAGGCTCGATACGCGGCCATCCACGAGGCCTACAAGCACCTCGACAAGCTCGACGTGTACCTCATCCACACCCTTCCCGACAGCAAAGCCCTCGCCCAGTACAAGCGCCTCGACGCCGAGATCATCGCCGTCGACCCGGGCCGAGACGTCGTCATGCAACGCATCGAAGCCATGCGCTCATCCGAGATGCGAGCCGTCGCCACCAAGTGGTACCGGCAGCGCGCCCGGCTCCCGCAGCCGGCCATGCCCCAAGCCTCTCGCGACTGGTGACCCCCGGGCGGTCCGGTTCTTTGAGCACAGGGGCGGGCGACCCAAAAGCACTTATCTCCCGGTTTTGCGCGTGGCCCGATCCCAAGAGGTGATCATGGGCCTTGTCAACCCCTAACGCCACTTTGCTTCAGTGAATTTCAGGGGGTTTGCATGGGGCAGGTGGAGGAGTCGACGCAGGCTGAGCTCGCTCGCCTCGGTGTGATGGATCGTCACCCAGGGCTCTCTGACCTGGCACTTTGCCTTGCCCGGTCGGCTGACCGGGCGGA
Organism: Streptomyces griseoluteus; assembly: GCA_000717735.1. Taxonomy (GTDB): domain Bacteria; phylum Actinomycetota; class Actinomycetes; order Streptomycetales; family Streptomycetaceae; genus Streptomyces; species Streptomyces griseoluteus_A. The sequence continues at coordinate 3,023 of JOBE01000066.1, forward strand.
TGCGCCGACCGCGTTGGCGGCTGTCGCGGCCCAGCTTCGGGCCGTCATGAAGGACCTTTGCAGTTTGGCAACTCCGGTCGAGGAGGGGGACTCGCTCGATGACCTCGCTGCTCGACGCGCCAAGCGTCTCGGCGCCTGACCCTCTCGGGCATCAGGCCCCCCGGATCACCACCGTGCCAGCCACGCGACTGTCCTCGTCGGGGCAGGAGGCGATCGAGCTGGCGGCGCTGGCCGGACTGAACCTGGACCCATGGCAGCAGCATGTCCTTGACCTGGGGTTGTCCGAGCGAGAGGACGGCCGCTGGGCGGCGTTCGAGGTCGCAGTGAACGTGCCCCGTCAGAATGGCAAGGGCGGGATCATCGAGGCCCGGCAGCTGGCCGGGCTGTTCCTGCTCGGCGAGAAGCTGATCCTGCACTCGGCGCACGAGTTCAAGACCTCGATCGTGGCGTTCAAGCGGATTGAGCAGCTCATCATGGGGTGCCCTGATCTGCGGAAGCGCGTGCTGCGGGTGCGGCGGACGACGGGCGAGGAGGCGATCGAGCTCGTCACGGGGCAGACGCTTCGCTTCCTGGCCCGCTCCGGCGGCTCCGGGCGTGGCTTCACTGGGGACTGCAACATCCTCGACGAGGCGATGATCCTGGGCGACGACGCCATGGGCGCGCTGATGCCGACCATGTCCGCGGTCCCCAACCCGCAGATCTGGTACCTCGGCAGTGCTGGCATCGGCGCTCCGTCGGTACAGCTTGGTCGTTTGCGATCGCGAGCAATGGCGGCTGTGGAGGTAGGCGAGCCGGATCCGTCCCTGGCGTACTTCGAGTGGTCGGTTGATCCGCACCGAGCTGAGTGCGGGCCGTCATGTACGAACCACGTGGACGCTGATGATCCGGCTGCGTGGGCGGTGGCGAACCCTGCGCTCGGCATCCGGATCACGGCGGAGCACGTCCGCAACGAGCGGCTCAGCATGGGCAGCGGTGGCATCTTCGAGCGTGAGCGTCTCGGCGTGGGGAACTACCCGTCAGACGGGGCTGAGACGTGGCAGGTCATCGGCGAGGACGCGTGGCGGGCTCTGGCGGACGCCAAGGCGAAGCCGACCGGACCGTACGCGTTCTCGGTGGACGCAACTCCCGAGCGGGACTCGGCCTCGATCGTGGTGGCCTGCCCATGGCGGGGCGGTACGCACATCGAGGTCATCGCTCACCAGCCCGGCATGGGCTGGGTCGTCGAGCGCGCCAAGCAGCTCCAGGAGAAGTGGAAACCGCGCTGCTGGGTTGTTGACGGCGGTGGTCCGGCCGGTTCGCTGATCGCCGACTTGGAGGAGTCGCTGGGCGTCACAGTGGTGCAGCCGAAGGCGCGGGAGATCGCGCAGGCGACCGGCCAGTTCTACGACGCGGTCGCCGACCAGTCCATCAGCCATCTCGACCCGCCGCCCCTGGCGGTCGCCCTCGCGGGCGCGCAGAAGCGGCCGCTCGGCGAGGCGTGGGCGTGGGCCCGGCGCAACGTCGGTGTCGACATCAGCCCGCTGGTAGCCGCGACGCTGGCGAAGTGGGGCCTGTCAGCCGAAGTCGAGACGCAACCCAACCGGGACATTTTGAGCAACGTGTGGTGAGAGGGGTATCGGCATGAGCTGGTGGTGGCCCTTCCGCCGCAGGCAGCAACAGCGCGCGATCTCGTTCCAGGACGTGTGGGGGTCCGGAGCGGACCAGGTACTGCGTGGGGCGTCTCAGGAGCGGGCTCTGCGCCTGGCGCCGGTGTACGCGGCTACGCGGCTGCTGGCGGACTCGGTGGCATCCCTGCCGATGAAGTCTTACCTGGTGGCCGGTGAGGAGCGTCTGCCGTCGCCTCTGCCCGAACTGTTCCGGCAGCCGGCCGCGGTCGGCACGCGGTACAACTGGCTGCATCGGGCGATGACGTCGCTGACGCTACGGGGTAACGCGTACGGGCTGATCGTCGCCCGGGACGCCATGGGTCTGCCGTCGCAGATCGAGTGGCTGCACCCGGACGACGTGACGATCGGTGACAACCTGGCGCCGGTTCCGGTCTGGTACTTCCAGGGCCGTCGCATGGACGACGGGCAGATGTTCCACATTCCGGCGTACACGCTGCCTGGGCAGACGCTCGGGTTGTCGCCGATCGCGTACTTCGCGTCGACGACGGAGACGGGGCTGCTGGCCCAGCAGTTCGGGCGGGACTGGTTCGCCAACGGATCGACTCCCTCGGCGGTCTTGGAGACCGACATGGAGGTGTCGAAGGACTCGGCGGACATCCTGAAGGCCCGGTTCAAGGACGCGGCGGCGGGGCGCGACGTGGTCGCGCTGGGCGGCGGCGTGAAGTACCGGCCGATCTCGGTGCCGGCCAACGAGTCCCAGTTCCTGGAGACGATCAAGGCGACGGCAAACGAGGTCGCCGCGATCTACGGTGTGCCGCCGGAGAAGGTCGGTGGCGAGACCGGCGGAAGCCTGACGTACGCCACGGTCGAGCAGAACAGCATCGACTTCCTGACGTGGACGCTGCGGCCGTGGCTGGCCCGCCTGGAGATGGCGTTCTCCATGCTCCGGCCGCCTGTTGAAGAGGTCCGGTTTAACGCGGACGCGATGATCCGTACCGACCTGAGGACGCGCTACGAGGCGCACGGCATGGCGCTGGATCAGGGGTGGCGCAACCGTGACGAGGTCCGTGCCATCGAGAACGAGGCGCCGCTGCCGAACGGCCTGGGGCAGACGTACCTGCCGCTGTCGTCGGCGTTCTCCGTCAGTCTCGACCCGGTGCAGGCCAACGCCCGCAACATTGTCGAGATGATCCAGAAGGTCGGCAGCGGTGTGGGCGTCATGCTGTCCGCCGACGAGGCGCGGGCGATTCTCAACCAGGCCGGAGCCACGCTCACCGGCCACTACCAGGCCCCTACGGCCCCGGAGGACTCATGACCGAGCAAGAGCGTCGGGTCACGCGCGGCCTCGTGGAGGTCCGGGCGGTCGGCGAGCAGTCCCGTCAGATCGGCGGGTACGCCGCGAAGTTCAATCGGCTGTCGCAGAACCTTGGCGGGTTCGTCGAGCGAATCGATCCGGGGTTCTTCGCGAAGGCGGAGGGTGACGGTTGGCCGGACGTGATGGCCCGCTACAACCACGACGACAACCGGCTCCTCGGTACGAGCGAGGCGGGGACGCTGCGGCTGGCCACGGACGGCACTGGCCTGGACTACAGCGTCGACGTCCCCGACTCGCGCGAGGACGTCCTCGAACTGGTCCGCCGCGGCGACGTCCGCCGCAGCTCGTTCGCGTTCAGGACGTTCGCCGACGACTGGGGCATGACCGAAGAGGGGTTCCCCCTGCGGACGCTGCTGTCCGGCGGGCTCGTCGACGTGGCACCGGTCAACACCCCTGCGTACATGGACACCTCGACCGGACTGCGCTCGCTGGCCGAGCAGGCCGGCGCCGACCTCACCGAGGTCCGGGCCGCGGCGGAGGCGGGCGAGCTGGCCCGGTTCCTGGGGCGTCCGGCCCCGATCACCATCGACCTCGCGAGCGGCGGGCAGGGCGACCCCCACCCGCTTCTCGCGCTTCGGCAGCGGCGCGCCGAGCTGGAACGGCGCCGCACCTTCTGAGGCAGGGCGACACCCACCTCTACACCCATCCCATCAGGCACCCCTGGCCATCCGGCCCGCGGGTGTCGTCGTCATGCCCAAGGAGGGCACATGCCCGAGTACATCAAGCGTCTCCAGGAGCGCCGCGCCAACGTGTGGGAGCAGGCCAAGACCCTGCTCGACGCGGCCGAGGCGGAGAAGCGCGAGCTGACCGCCGAGGAGGAGCAGACCTACCAGCGGCTCAACGCCGACCTCGACGCCATCGACGCCCGCGCCAAGGACATGGCCGCCGCCGAGCAGCGCACCAAGGACGCCGACGAGGCGTTCCGCGCCCTGCTCGACAAGGAGCCGGCGCCCGAGGCCCGGGGCACTGCGGCCGACCAGGAAACGAAGCGCGTCCGTGACTGGCTGACCGGTGTCTCCGGTCGTTCCCTGGACATCACGCCGGACCAGCGGATCCCGCTGGACCAGCGCACCCTGTCCAAGCTGTCGGCCGGGGCTGGCGCGAACACCGTGCCGATCTCGTTCTACAACCAGCTCGTCCAGCACATGATCGAGACCAGCGGTGTTCTGGCCGCCGGTCCGACCGTGCTGCGGACCGCGACCGGCGAGCAGCTTCAGATCCCGAAGACCACGGCGCACTCCGCCTCGGCCGGGATCGTCGCTGAGGCGGGCACGCTGACCGCGAACGAGCCGACGTTCGGGCAGGTGTCCCTCGACGCGTACAAGTACGGCTTCCTGCTCCAGGTGTCGCACGAGCTCGCCAACGACACAGGCGTGGACCTGCTCGGCTACCTGGCCATGCAGGCGGGCCGCGCGCTGGGCAACGGGTTCGGGGCGCACCTGGTGACCGGTACCGGCTCCTCGCAGCCGAACGGCGTCCTGACCGCGTCGACGCTCGGCAAGACCGGCTCGGCGTCCGTGGCCGGCGCGCCGAATGCGGACGAGCTGATCGACCTGTACTACAGCGTCATCGCCCCGTACCGCAACAGCACCTCGTGCGGGTGGATGATGCGCGACGCCACGATCGCGACCGTCCGGAAGCTGAAGGACGGCAACGGTCAGTACGTGTGGCAGCCGGCACTCACGCTGGGGTCGCCGGACATGATCCTCGGCAAGCCGGTCTACACGGACCCGAGCATGCCCGCGGTCGCGCTCGGCGCGAAGAGCATCCTGTTCGGCGACTTCTCGACGTACTTCGTGCGGGAGGTCGAGGCCGTCAGGTTTGAGCGGTCGGACGACTTCGCGTTCAACACGGACCTGATCACGTACCGGGCGATCCTGCGCGGTGACGGCGACCAGGTCGACACGACCGGTGCGATCAAGCACTTCATCGGCAACGCCGCCTGATCCGGCCTTGCTCGGGGGCGGGTTTTCACGGGCCCGCCCCCGTTCACAGCGAAGGAGGTGCGCCATGCGCATCCGCATGAGGATCAAGATCTCCGGCACCCGCGACGGCGTGGAGTGGCCGGACAAGGGCGGCTTCGTCGACCTGCCGGACGAGGAGGCTGCTCAGCTGCTTCGCGACCGCGTGGCCGAGCCGTTGCCCGCGCTGCCTGTCGAGGAGACGGCCACAGCTGCGGACGACGCTGAGCAGGCGGCACCGGCGCGACGCCGGACGCAGGCCAAGAAGTAGGCGGCGATGGCGCTCGTGACCCTGGCCGAGGCCAAGGCCCAGCTGGACATCGACACCACCACCCACGACACCGAGCTCCAGAAGTACATCGACGCTCTCACCGCGCCGATCGAACGGTACGTGGGGCCGGTGGAGAACCGGTCTGTCTCGGAGGTGATCGAGGGCAGGTCCTCCACTCTGTGCCTGACAAACGTGCCCGCGGTCTCGCTGACGTCGATCGTCCCCGTTCTCACTGGCGGGCAGGCCATCAACGTGGGTGACGTGTACCTCGACGGCACCAAGGGCATTGTCCGAAAGCTCGACGGCAGTTCGTTCTGTGGCGGGCTATGGACAGTCACATATACCGCCGGCCGTGGCAGCGTTCCGGAGACCATCCGCCTTGCTGCGCTGATCCTGCTCCAGCACCTGTGGCGGACGCAGTACGGGGCAGCCCGGGGGAACGTTGGCGGCGGTGACGACTTCGACGTGACCGAGCCCATCGTGGGCTGGGGCTACGCGATTCCGAACCGTGTTCTTCAGCTGCTGGAGGCATACAAGGTTCCCCCGGCGGTGGCGTGATGGCGACGACTTCCCGTGTCCCTGCCGCTGTAGCTGCGCTGCTGGAAATCCTGCGTGCGGCGCCGTCCCTCGCCTCCGTACGGATCTGTGACGGGCCGCCGTCGACGAACCTGACCGAGAGGGATGTCCTGTACGTCGGGTGGCAGCCCAACGGCGACAACGCGGTCAGCCTCGTGCAGGACTTCAACGCGGCCGGCGCCCGAACGCGCGATGAGGACTTCATCATTGCTGGGTACGTCGAGTCCCGGGGCGGCGACAAGGACATGTCGTTCCGCCGTACCCGGGTGTTCGAGATCCTCGCGACCGTCGAATCCGAACTGCGCGCCACCAACGTGGCCCCGGGCGCCCCGACGCTGAGCGGCACCGTTTTGTGGGCGCACCTGACGGCGGGCGACCTGTCACAGGAACAGAGCAACGACGGAGCGCTCGCAGGGCTGAACTTCTCTGTCTCCTGCCGCGCCCGTATCTGAACCACCCCATCCCACCTGAGGAGTACAGCCATGGCGCGTGTGCGCTTCCTGGGGCCGCAGCCGGTCACCGTGCCGGAGCTCGGTTCCCGGGCCGTCCACCCCGATGAGATCGTCACTGTCCCCGACGACCGCTACGACGGCTACGTGTGCCAGGCCGGCACGTGGGAGCCGGTCGAGGAGCCCGGCGTAGCCGCGGCGAAGAAGACCACCAGGAAGGAGAGCTGACATGGCGATCGGATCCGGTCTCGGCGCTCAGCTCGGTATTGCGGCCGAGGTGACGTACGGCAGCTACGTGGCGCCGACGAAGTTCGTCGAGTTCACGAAGGCGGGCCTGCAGCTCAAGAAGACCACCGCGCAGAGCGCTGGGATCGCGGCGGGGCGGCTGCTGCCTCTGGGGTCGCGGCGTGTGGTGACGCAGCGGCAGGCGTCGGGCGGTCTCGGCCTGGAGGTCACCACCAAGCACATGGGCCTGCTGCTGCAGACGTTGATGGGGACGACGGTGACCCCGGTGCAGCAGGGCGCGACATCGGCGTACCTGCAGACGCACACCCTGGCGGATACGGCAGGCAAGAGCCTGTCGGTGCAGGTCGGCATGCCGCTCACCACGGGCACGGTGGTCCGCAAGAACTTCCTCGGCTGCAAGATCACGTCGGGTGAGTTCGCGTGTGGCGTCGGGGAGATGCTCGTGTCGACGTTCGAGTTCGACTCGAAGAACGTCGAGGAGACGTCGGCACTCGCGGCCGCTTCGTACCCGGCGATGAGCGTCTTCCACTTCGGTCAGATGGGTCTCAGGGTCGGCGCGTACGGGGCTGAGGTGGCCGCGGACGGCATCCGGAAGGTCAGTGTGAAGGTGGAGCGACCGCAGGCCACCGAGCGGTTTTACGCTGGCGCGGACGGCCTGAAGGCTGAGCCGATCACGAACGACCAGATCAAGATCACGGGCACGATTGAGATGGACTACGTCTCGGCCGCCTTCGACGATCTCCACACCAGCGATGCCGGCACTTCCCTTGTCTGGGAGTTCGTAGGCAGCAACATCGAGTCGACGTTCGACGAGACGTTCCGCATCGTCCTGCCCGAGGTCCACTTCGACGACGCTCCCCCGACGGTCGACGGCCCCGACGTCATCAAGCCGACTCTGACGTTCACGGCCGTGTACGACGGCACGAACCAGCCGCGCATCGAGTACATGAGCTCGGACGTCACGCTCTGACGGAGGTGTCCCGTGGCCGGATCCGTTCAGATCACCGGAACGGGGCAGCTCATTGAGTTGTCCCGGCGCCTCAACTCTGCTGGCGGTCCACGGCTGCGGCAGAACATGCAGCGCCGGATCCGTCGCGCGGCGGAGCCGATGCGCAACGACGTGCAGCAGACGATCCGTACGTTGCCCATTCGGTCTGACGCGGCCAAGTCCCGGGGTGGCCCGTCACCGACGAACCGCCCCCTGCGGGCAAAGATTGCCGAGGCGGTTCGACTGTCGGTGCGGACCAGCGGCAACCCCGGGGCCCGGGTCTGGATCGACCGCTCTGCACTTCCGTCCGACATACGGAACATGCCGTGGGTCATGAACTCGGCAAACGGTCGGATCCGGCACCCGGTGTTCGGGAACAAGCGTCGCTGGGCGTCACAGTGGACGACCCCCCTGTGGTGGGAAAAGACCGTCCGCCAGCACACCCCCCGCATGACCGCCGAGGTCGCGCGGGTCCTCGACGATGTCCGCCGCCAGATCACCTAGGAGAACCCGTTGATCATCGTCTACACCCCCGACGGCGGGGAGCCGGAGCGGTACGACGCCCGCAGCCTGCGGGTATCGGAGACGGTCATCGCAGCCCGCACCGTGGACCGAACCTGGCCCGACCTGAAGAACAAGCTGAACGATGACCTCGAGGCCATGCGCGTTGTGGCCTGGGTCATCGCCCAGCGCAGGCAGCCGACGCTGCGGTACGGCGACTTCGACCCCGGGATCGAGGAGCTGACCGTCCGCCTCGACAGGGACGAGGTGACCCGGTGGGCGGAGGCGACCGCCGGCTTCGCGTGGATGGAGGCGAACGCCACCCCGGAGACAGTCGCTGCGGCCATGCGAGTCATCCCGCCGCTGGCGGACGACCGCGAGCATGCGGAGGCCGTGGTCGAGCGTCTGGCTGCCGAGCGCCCAAAAGACCAAGCCGCGAACCAGACCGAGTCGAGCGACCAGAGCGAGACACCTGCGAGCTGAGGCAGGAGTACCTCGGCCTGTTCGCCCACCTCCTCCACATCCCGCCCGCCCAGGTCGACGACCTCCTCGTCGAGGACTTTGAGTCCCTCGTCGTGTGGATCGACCAGCACGAGGCCCAGCAGCAGACCGGAGGTGAATGACCGTGGCGGAGCGGTTGACGTTCGTGTTGGAGGGCCGGGATCAGCTGTCCCGTGTCCTCGGCCACGCTGGGGAGTCTGCGGACCGTCTGCGGCAGTCCATGGAGGACGCGGCCGACGGGTCTGGGCAGGCGCTTCTTACCCTCACGCAGGACGCTGACGGCCGGTTGCGGGACATGGAGGGCCGGTTCCTGTCGGCGGGGGACGCGGCTGCGCTGATGGCGACCCGCACTGGGGACCTTGCCCGGCCGACCACGACGTGGGCGGAGGCCGCGGATAGGGCTGGGGTCGCGGGCGAGGCGTTCAAGAAGTCGCTGATCTCCCTGGCCCCGGCCGCGATCCCGGCTGCCGCGTCGCTGGCGCCGATCGCGCCGGCTGTCCTCGCAGGTGCGGCCGCGGCGGGCGTGTTCGCGCTCGCGCTCGGCAAGCAGATGTCGGCGATGTCGGATGCGGCGAAGGCCGAGGAGAAGTACGCCGCTGCCGTCGAAGAGTCCGGCGCCACGTCAGAGGCTGCGATCAAGGCGCAGACCGCATACGCGAAGCAGATGGCTCAGCTGCCGCCGGCGACCCGGCAGGCCGCGGCCGCGCTGTCGGTGTTCAAGGACGAGTACCAGGAGTGGTCGGACAGTCTGGCCACCGACACCATGACGCCGGTGGTCCACGGCCTGGCTGCGATGCAGGGCATTCTGCCGAAGCTGACGCCGATGGTGAAGGGCTTCGCCGGCGAGCTGGACCGCACGGTCACCCTCGCAGCCGGCGGGGTCGCCAGCCCGGGGTTCGACGCGTTCGCCCAGAGGATGGGGGCGTTCTCCACCGGGGTGATGGAGGACGTCAACGACGGCCTGGTGACGTTCCTGCGGACGCTCGACACCGATGCGGTCGGGCAGGGCGTGGGCGAGTTCCTGGCCTGGGCCCGCGAGCAGGGCCCGGTCGTCGGCGACATCATGCGCAACCTCGCGGGGACTCTCATCAATGTGCTGGAGGCCAGCTCCGACCTCGGCGTCAGCATGCTCCAGGTCGTCGGCGTGCTGTCCGAGCTGGCGGCCGCGGTCCCACCGGAGATGATCTCGACGCTGCTGCAGCTCGCCATTGCGATCAAGGTCGTAAACCTGGCAGCGGCCGGCGGGCTTGCGGCGCGTACTGCGATCGCCGCCCTGGGCACGCAGCTGGTGACGATGCGAACCGCGGCGGCCGCTGCTCCTGGGCCGCTGGCCGCAGCAGGCGCCGCGATCGGCACCCTGTCGCGGACGGCGAAGCTGGCCATCGCGGGCACAGGGATCGGCCTGCTGATCATCGCTCTGTCGGAACTGTCGGCTGGGGCGGAGCAGGCGCCGCCGGACGTCGACAAGCTGACCGGCTCGCTGAAGCAGCTCGGCGCCACCGGCAAGACCACGGGTGAGGCGGCACGCGCGTTCGGCTCCGACCTCGGCGGCCTGTACGACAAGGTCCGCTCGCTGACCGACCCCAGCACCACCGACCAGGTGCAACAGTTCATCGTGTCCCTCGGTGGTCTGGCCACATGGGATTCCACCCCGGTCAAGCAGGCCACGGAGAACATCAACGCCATCGACAAGGCGCTGGCGTCACTCGTCTCCAGCGGCAACTCCGACCTCGCGGCGGCCGCGGCCCGACGGCTGTCGGAGGAGTACGTCAAGGGCGGCGGTACAGCCGAGGAGTTCACAGGCGAACTCGACGACTACGACACCGCGCTGCAGAACTCCCGGTTCGAGCAGGAGCTCGCGGCTGACGCGATGGGCCTGTACGGCCGGCAGGCGCAGGAGACGAAGGCCAAGCTCGACGCGCAGAAGCAGAGCGCGGACGGCCTGCGGCAGGCCCTGTTCGCGCTGAGCAACGTCAACCGGGACGCCACCGGCGCCATGAGTGACTACGAGGCTGCGGTCGACGCTGCGACGAAGGCCGCCCAGGACAACGGCCGGTCGCTGCGGATGGTCAACGGCGTACTGGATCTCAACTCGGACAAGGCGCGTGCCAACGATGCCGCTCTGCGTGACCTGGCGGCCAAGACCGAAGCCGCCGCAGCAGCTGCTGATGAGCAGGGGAAGTCGAACGAGTACGTCAACGGCGTCCTCGACAAGGGCAAGAAGCAGCTCGTCGACCATGCCGGGAAGATGGGTCTCGACAAGGCGGCCGCCGAGGCGCTCGCCAGGTCCTACCTTGCGATCCCCGAGCGGACGATCCGTACGCGCGGCAACATCGAGGACCTGCGCGCCAAGCTCGACTCGGCGAAGTCGCTGCTGAAGAAGGTGCCGGACTCCCGCAAGGCTGCGGTTCGGGCGAACATCTCCCAGCTGGAGGCTGAAGTCGCGCGGGCGGAACGGCTGCTCAGCGGCATCCCTGACGAGCGGGTCGGCGTCGGGATCTACCTGCAGGCGACGTCGTGGGATCAGGACGCGAACGGTGTTCCCGACGCCATCCAGGGCCGCGCGTCTGGCGGCATGGTCGGGTTCCCTGGCGGTGGCGCGGTTCGGGGTCCGGGGACGTCGACGTCGGACAGCATCCTGACCCGCCTGTCCAACGGCGAGTACGTGGTGCGGGCGGCGGCGGTGGTGAAGTACGGGCAGCCGTTCCTCGACGCGGTGAATCAGGGCCGTCTGGATGTGGCGTCGGCGGTGCCGGCGGGTGTGGCTGCGCGAGCGCCGCAGCCTGGCCGGGCTGCAGGGGCTGCCTCGCAGGTGGCCGTGAACAACTACCACTTCACAGTGCAGGGGGCGGTCGATCCAGTGTCGACGGCGAAGCAGATCCGGACGCTGCTGTTGAAGGACAAGCGCACCAACGGCGGGAAGGGGCTGGGCATCGGATGAGCAGAGTGACGGTCGAGGCGGGGTTCGGGTACTCGCCGATCGCGACGGACATCGTGTGGACGGACATCACCCGGTACGTCACGCTGTCCGACTCCGAGGGGATCTTCATCACCCGGGGCGCGGCGGATGAGTTGTCGGACACTCAGACCGGCACCCTGTCGGTGGACCTCGACAACGCGGACGGCCGGTTCACCCCGGGCAACGCGTCGTCTCCGTACAGCCCCAACGTGCGGAGGAACACGCCGGTCCGGGTACTGGTGACAACGCTGACCGGGAAGAACTGGCTGGCCGGCGGTTCGTCGTTCGAGTCGGACTCCCATGGCTGGGTGGCGACCCCGGGGGACGCGCCGCAGGCCTACGGCCGGGACGCCGCCCATCACCTGGCCGGATCGTTCGGCATGAAGGTCACCTGGACGGGAGTGAACACCGGCGGCGGCCTGCAGTCCACGGTGTACGGGCTGAAGATCGGCACGCAGTACACGGCCTCGGCCTACGTGTACGTGCCGGCCGGGTCGCCTGCGGTGGTCATCAAGTGCGGCGGCGTCACGTCGGCGGCGTCGACGGTGACGGATGCGTTCGAGCGGCTGTCGGTGACGTGGACGACAACGTCGGCGGTGGCCACGCTGCAGCTCACGTCGGCGTCGTCTCCGCCTGCGGCCGGGACGATGGTGTGGATGGACCAGGCGCAGGTGGAGGAGTCCGCCACGGTGACGTCGTGGTCGTCGTCGATCGCCCGCTACCACCAGCGGTTCTTCGGCATGGTCACATCGTGGCCGATGGGCTGGGAAGGCCTCCAGTCTGAGGCGCAGCTCGTCGCGTCGGACATGCTGAAGTGGACGTCGCGGCGGCCGGCGCTGGGTCCGATGGTGGTGGAGGAGATTCAGGGCGACGGGGCGAAGCTGTACTACCCGCTGTCCGAGCCGGAGGGCAGCATGTCGGGCGGTGACCAGTCTGGCTACTCACGACCGTCGATGACGATCCAGCAGTCCGGCACCGGCGGCGCGCTCACGTTCGGCGTCGGAACGGGAGCCCCGTCGGACGGCCTGCCCGCTCCACTGTTCGAACCTGCGTCGACATCGGACGGCAAGAGCCTGCAGTGCACCGTGTCGCCGCGGCTCACGTCTGCCGGAGCCGAGGGCGAGGTGATTCCCGGGGATCAGGTGTACGAGTGCTGGTTCAACACGGGCACCACCGGCAGGGTGTTCATGAAGTGGGCCCGAGGATCCGCGCCCGCCTTCGACAACGGGATCTACTTCAAGCTGGAGTCCGGCACGGGCAAGCTGCAGGTCGTGGAGTACTCGACCTTCGGGTCGACGACGCTCACCGCCGCAACTCCGAACCTCGCCAACTCGCAGCCTCACCACTTCGTGTGGGACGAGGAGTCCGGGGACGTGTGGGTCGACGGCGTCCAGTACGCCATAGGCACCGGCGTCCACACGGACATGCTGCTGCTGACCGTCGGCTCGACGGCTGGCTCTCCGTTTTTTTCCGACCCGGGCAGCCAGCACTGGGTGGGCACGGTCAGCCATGTTGCCGCGTACGTGCGCAACGGGGCCGACGGCCCGGGTCCCTCGATCGCGGACATCGTCGACCACTACCAGGCCGGTCTTGACGGCCACGAGGGCGAGACGGCAGACGCCCGTATGACGCGCCTCGCGTCGTACGTACGGATCCCTGGGGTGACCGCGTCGGGCACGTTCTCCACGGTGGCGTCACAGGGCCAGCTCGGCTCGTCTCCGCTGTCGCACATCCGGGATGTGGAGCGTACGGAAGGCGGCCGGCTGTTCGCCGACCGAGCGTCCGCGAACCTGGTGTTCCAGGCGCGAACGGTCCGGTACAACCCGACGCCTGCGGTCAGCCTGGTGTATGCCGACCTGGAGACCCCCGGCGTGGAGTTCTCCGACGATGACCAGAAGCTGATCAACCTGATCACCGCGTCTCGGCCTGGCGGGGCAACGCAGCGAATCCAGGACGCCGAGTCGATCAGCCTGTACGGCGTGTACGAGCAGCAGCTCGACGTCCTGAAGACCACGGACGAGTCGGTCGCGGACGCTGCGACGTGGGCGATCATCCGATATGCCGACCCGCAGCCGGAGATGCGACAGCTCCCGGTTGAGGCATCAACCCTCGGCACCACCACGTACCGGGCGCTGCTCGACATGGACATCTCCAGCGTGGCGACCGTCACCACCCTGCCCAGCCAGGCCATGGCCGCCACGGTGACCTCCACAGTTGAGGGGTACGTCGAGCGGATCCTGCAGGGGCGGCACTTCCTGGACTTTCACACGTCTCGCTCCGACACCGACAGCGTGTGGGTCCTCGACGACACCAGCTACTCGGTCCTCGGCACGACTACCCGCCTCGCCTACTGATCGGAGCACAATGCGAGTGATCACGAGGGCGGAGGACTTCTACCTTGCCCCGCCCATCCTGGCCCCCGACGCCTGGGACGAGTCCGCCCCAGCCGAGCGGGTGATTCGCTGGACTGAGCACCACCAGCAGCGGCGCATCACCACCGACCCGGCGGCGCAGGCCGGCGACCTGTACGCGCGGATCAACCACAGCAGGTGGGTGGCCGACTGCACGTGTGGCTCGGCGCAGATCGTCAGCCCGGCCGACCCGCGCATGTGGTGCGTGGTCTGCGGCGCCGGATGGTGGCACCTCGTCTTCCCCGCCGACGTGGCCGCCGTCGAGGAGACGCTCGCCGCCCTGCCCATCATCGAGCGGAACTGGTGGGCCGAGCCCGACCCTGTCCGCCCCACCCTGGAGGTCTGACGTATGGCTCTCGCAGTACCCCGCACGTGGGTTGTCGGCGAGGTCGTCACCGCGGCCATGATGAACGCTGAGATCCGCGACCAGTTCACCGACCTGATTGCCGCGTGGACGGCGTACACGCCGACCTGGACCGCCGTCACGACCAACCCTGCCCTCGGGAACGGCAGCGTCGTCGGCAAGTACCGGAAGATCGGCCGCCTGGTCAACTTCCAGATCGACCTGACCATGGGGTCGACCACCACCTACGGCACCGGCGCCTGGTCGCTCACCCTGCCGTTCACTGCCGCGGCCTCATCCGGATCGCGGGTGGGTAACGCGCAGGCCCTCGGCGCCAGCCGGTTCGGCGGACAGATCGTCGTTTCCCCTGGCGCGTCAGGCACCGGCGCGTTCTTCCCCGCATCGTCGGCGGTCTCCAACTACTCCAGTGTCTCGGGGGCCGTCCCGTTCGCGTGGGCCACCGGCAACGAGCTCCGAATCACGGGCACATACGAGTCCGCCACCTGACACCTGGCCCCACCCCCTGTCCGCCCCGCGCCGTCGGCCGGGGCTTTCGTCATATCTGGAGGCCCGCATGTCCCAACCGGTCCCGGCTGTAGGTCGGATCGTGCACTACGTCAGCTACGGCACACCGGGCGGCGAGTACACCTCGCAGTGTCGTGCCGCCATCATCACGGCCGTGCACGGTCCGTTCCTCGTGGATCTCGCTGTGCTGAATCCCGAGGGCATGTTCTTCAACCGTGAAGTGACCCATGGCGAGCCCAAGGCGGACGGCTCCTACGAGGGTGGCTCCTGGCACTGGCCGGAGCGTGTGTGATGGCCTGGTATCCCGGGGCGACCCGGTACGAGCTGCAGCCGGAGTCGGATGACCAACCGGCCATCCGGCCGACGCAGTTCATCTATCACAGCATCGCTGCGCCGTGGACGGCGAAGCGGACGTACGAGTACTGGCGCGACTCGACGAACCTGGAAAGCCACTTCGGTCTCGGCTACGAGGGTGACCTCGCCCAGTTCATCGGGACCGAGACACGAGCGGACGCCAACTACCTGGCGAACCTGCGGGACGACGGCACGGGAGCGATCTCCCTGGAGAGCGCCTCGAACCTGGAGCACACCGACCCGTGGACGGCCGAGCAGATCCCGAAGCTGATCGACGTCGGTGTGTGGGCCCACAAGACGCACGGCATCCCGCTGCGGATCTGCCGGTCCTGGACCGATCCCGGGTTCGGCTACCACCGTCTCCACCCCGAGTGGGCAAAGGGCGGCACCGGCTGTCCTGGCGACGCCCGCGTCCGTCAGTTCCGCGAGGTCGTGTTCCCGGGCATCGTCGCCCGCGCGGCCGGACCCTTCACACCCCCCGAGCAGGAGGACGACATGGACCCCGTCGACGTCTGGGCCTACAAGGGCACCGGCGAAACGCGCGACGCGTACTGGTACCAGCGCGACACCAACACGCTCGCCCGCCAGGCCCGCGACGAGACCCGCGCCCTCGCTGCCCGCGTGGCCGCACTGGAGACCACCGGCCTCACGCCCGCGCAGGCCGAGCAGATCGCCGAGCTCGTCGCCGACAAGCTTGCCGCCCGCCTCACCGACTGAAGGACCCTGCCATGAACCGTCTCATCCTCGACACCGTCGAGCGCACCGCCGGCACGTACGCCGTCACGTTCCTCGGCCTGCTCCTCGCCGACGGCTTCGACCTCACCAGCCTCGGCGCAGTCAAGGCCGCCGCCATCGCGTCCGTCCCGGCCGCCTTGTCCGTGGTGAAGGCCGCGCTTGGCTCGCTGATCGGTGACCAGACCACTGTCGGGTGGGTGCCGAGGAACCGCGGGTGACTCCGTCCGAGTCGGGGCAGGTGGTCTTGGAACTGGAGCGGTTGCGCGGCACTGTGGAGACTGGGTTCGCCCGGGTGGATGGGCAGCTCGCCCTCCTGGTACAGCGGTCCGACCAGACGGACAAGCAGCTCGACGACCATGACAAGCGCCTCGACGCCCTGGAGAAGAACCGCTGGCCGCTGCCGTCCATTGCCGCGGTTACAGGCATTGCCGCGCTCTGCCTCACCCTGTACGAGAAGGCCACCGCTCGCTGAACCGCCATGCCCCCTCTTGCGCTACGTGCGCGGGAGGGGGCGGCTTCGTCATGTCCGGGGTCAAACGTCCACGCGCCCGGTACGCTGGCGATGCTCGCCCCCGAGGCCCGACCCTCGGGGGCGCCGCTGTCACCAGCCCCGGCTACGATCCGGGCCATGGCCACAGAACTCTTCCACGTCACGTACGTCATCAAGGACGGGTCCGGCATGTACGGCATCGAGCCGCCGGCAGCGCAACAGACGGTAGACCTGGAGCTGGAGACTGCCGGTCTGGACGAGCGGGCCATCATCGAGCTGCTGACGGAGAAGGTTCACGAGCGCACGGATGGCTGCGCCGTGGTCGTCGAGGCGTACCGCGACAACGACTAGATTCGCCGCTGCGCGTCTGCGAGCTTTGCCGCGTAGTAGTCGTGGTCCCGCGGGTACGCCTCAAGCCCTGGCAGGGCGTTCTGCAATCCGGCCGCCGCGTCCGCCCACTCACGGCACGCGTACGACGCCTCGGCCGCCTGCGCCTGAGCGCGCGCAGGGTCGAGCCAGTACAACCAGCCCGGCCGCTCTGCCTCGTCGGGCACTTCGAGTGCCAGTCGGAGTGCTTCGTCGCGTAGCGTCTTCGCCTTCGGCCGCTCGCCTAGTGCTGCCGCCGCCATGGCAGCCTGGTGTGCTGCCACCGCGCGCGCTGCCGGCGACGTACCCCCGGTCAAGCGGGCGGCCTCCGCTGTACGTAGCGCACGAACGGGGTCGCCGGACGACAGGAAGTAGTAGGAGCGGACCCGCATCACCCACGACGCCATGTCGGCGTGCCCGCCGTCGATGGCCCAGCCGTGCGCCGTGTCCAGCCATGCGAGCGCGTCACCCGGCCGGTGCTCTGTCCACGCCACCCACGACAGCCAGTGTGCATGCTCGGCCGCGAGGAGGAGCAGTTCGTCGGCCGCGGCGCCGGACGTGTTGGGCAGCAGCTGTGTGACGGCGTCGAGTTGGGATCGGACGACGTGCCACAGTGGGACTCCGCTGCCTTCGTCCTCGGCGCGTCGATGCTGAGTGAGGACGTCGCGCAGGTAGTTGGCGGTTCGCAGGTCGGCGCGGCCTGTCGTGTGGGCGTGCGCGAGCCGTTCTCGGAGCTCGGGCGGTGGCGCCCAGCCGGTGTGCTCGGCGTCGGTCAGGTCGGTCGGCACGTTCAGCCCTTCGGTGATGCGGGCCTGAACCTCGGGTGTGAGCACGCGGCGCCGGCCTGACTCGATGGCGGAGATGTGGGGCTGAGGCATGCCGATGAGTGGTTCCAGCTCGCGCTGGGACAGGCCTGCGGCGCGTCGGTACTCGCGGAGCACCGCGCCCCAGTCGCCCCGTGCCCATGCGGCACGGAGGCGGGTGTCCGTCCATGGTGTCTGACCAGCCATGGTTGGACGATACGCCGCTGATACACCGCTGTGTATCGGATCCGGTACAGGCGCCACCCACGCTGGTGATGTCCCTATCCGAGCCGGGTCGGAAAGACACCATGATGCCAATTCTGAGAAAACCGCCAGTCCGCCACTGCACGTACTGCCCCGAGCCTGAGGCCAACGCGTGCGTCCGCACGACCGACGGCGCCCACATCTACGCCCACAAGGATTGCGCGCGAAAGCGCAACGTCGTCCCGCTGTACGTGTTCACCGACGAGTCGTCGAGGAACGGGCGATGACGGGCCAGCCGTCGACCGCCACGGTGCAGCCCGAGTGCCAGGTCGGCGAGCACTCATGGTGCAGGACCGGCGAGGTCCGCGTCGGGCGAACCCTGGTGTTCCCCGCGAAGCGCTGCGACTGCCGTTGCCACGCGAAGGAGGTGCGGGCCCGATGAAGCACTGCGCGTACTGCGAGTACCCCATCGTCGGCGAGGCTGTGGAGATCGTCCCCGAGGCGGCGTCCGGCGCCCGACCGACGGCGTACTGGCACAAGACCGCCGGGGACTGTGTCGCCGCCGAGGAGCGGAAGACCGGCAGCGCCTCCCCCCTTCGGCGGCACCTGAGCCGCCTCTGATCTCCTGCCCGTCCGTGGTCATGGCGGGCCACGGCCGGGCAGGTCCTACCGCACCAACTCGGAAAGCGGCACGCCGATGACGTCGGCGATGAGGAGCAGGGTGTCGAGGGTGGCGGCTGAGTGGCCCATCTCGATCCGGTTGTAGTTCGGCCGCTCCATCGGTATCGCGTTGGCCACGGCTTCCTGGGTGAGGTTGGCGTCGAGGCGGGCGGCGCGAATCTGGTCGCCGATCTGCCGCCGGCGAACGAGGACCCACTCGGGTGGCGGGCTGGAGCGTGGCACCTGTCCACGCTCTGCGGATCAAGATCAAATAGCTGTGTCGCCAACGATACATTGCGTGATCTTGAGGACGTGGGGTAGAAGAACGGAACACGCCCTTCCCCTTGCTCCCGGCAGATACCTGCCGGGTACCGCAGTGGATGACTCTCCTGCACGAGGTCCCTCCGCCCAGATGGCGGAGCCGCTGCGGGGCGCTGCCCCTGGGCCATACGATGGCACCGGGGGCGGCGTCGTTCTAGAGGCTGCTGACATTCGGCCAGATCGAGTCCCCGCGATCGGCCAAGTGCCTTGCATTAGATAGGCGCAGCGTTTCCAGCAAAGATGCAGGTTAGGACAGAGCTAAGTGCCGGATACCTTCTAAGCACTTGGCCGCAGGTTCGAGTCCTGCCGGGGGCGCACACGAATCGACCCTCCTTCGGGAGGGTCTTTTTTTACTGGTCAGGGGTGCCCCAGGTGGCTTGATTCCTCCACCGCGCGTGCACCTCTTCGTCCGGCTCGACGGCGGCTGCCTGCACCTCGGCATCGTTCAGGTCTCACGGTGCGAGGCGCGCGCGGGCATCCTCCTTCACTGCCACCTGCGCATCGGCCAACCGGCACTCACCGCCTTCGGGCGTCGGCAGCGGCCGCGCGGCGCCCGATCTTGCTCCGGCCCGCCCACACTCGTCCCTGCTCGCCCGGACTCGCCCGCGTCACGTGTGCCGTCCCGAAGAGACCCGTTTCTCCGGTCGTAGACGGACACCCCCAGGCGAAAACCGGCCAACTACTTTTCGCGGTGGCCCGAGGTGTCCTGGTCCTTGCTACGGTCACGCGGCTCCAGGCCTGAAACGGCCTGGTCGGGACGCGATTTCGCCCGCACGTGGCCGTGAAATCGGCCCGTTTTCACGTCTGTTGATTTGTCGTCATCACTTCAGCACTTCGTCACCTACGAGGAGTACGCATGCGCAAGACCGGACTCGCCGCCCTGACGGCCTCCGCTCTCGGGGTCACCCTGCTCACCCAGACGCCCGCCGTCGCCGTGACCTCTCCCACCTGCGCCGACATCTGCATACTCGGCGTTCGCGCGGCCACCCACCCCACCTTCGACCGGTTCGTCATCGACCTCGGCGAAGGCGGCGTCCCCGGGTGGACCACCAGCGTCCAGACCACCCCGCTCTACTGGGGCGAGGAGGGGTCGCAGACCCAGGTGCCCATCCAGGGCGACTCCTACCTCAAGGTCACGCTGATGCCGGCCGAGGCCTTCGACGTCAATTACCAGTCCACCTACACGAGCCCGCGGTCGCAGACCTTCGCCTTCCCGAGCCTCAAGGGCCAGGCGCTCGTCTACAGCTTCGAGGACAGCAACACCTTCGGCCTCGCCCTCGGGGCGCACTCCTCCTACAAGGTCTTCAAGCTGACGGCGCCCAACCGGATCGTGGTGGACGTCAACCACTGATCCGCGCCCCCAGCGCCCTCACTCGCCCGGCCGTCGGTTTCCACCGGCGGCCGGGCGTGTTCCCGGGCGCCCTCCGGGTACTCGCCCAAGGACGGAGGGTCGAGGAGGGAGGTCTTCGGTGGACAGTGCCACGTTGATCGACCGGCTCCTGCGTACACACGGGCGCACCTATGCCGAAGAGGCCGGGATCCGCCTGCGGGACACGCCCTCGCCGCTCTATCAGCTGCTCGTGCTCACCGTGCTGTGTTCCGTGCGGATCCGGGCCGACATCGCCACCGCCGCCGCCCGCGAGCTGTTCTCCGCCGGGTTCCGGACGACCCGGGCCATGCTGGACGCCTCCTGGCAGCAGCGCGTGGACGCGCTCGGGCGGGCCCACTACGTGCGGTACGACGAGAGCACCGCGACCGCCCTCGGGGAAGGGGCCGAGCTGGTCCTCGACCGGTACCGCGGGGATCTGCGTCTCCTCCGCGAGCGGGCGGGCGGGGACGTCGAGGAGCTGCGCGGGCTGCTGCGGGAGGTGCCCCGGATCGGTCCCGTCGGCGCCGACATCTTCTGCCGTGAGGTCCAGGCCGTCTGGCCCGAACTGCGCCCCTTCTTCGACGAGCGGTCCTGCGCGACCGCGGCCGGCCTGGGCATCCCCCACACCCCGGCCGGGCTCGCCCGGCACGTCCCGCCCCGGGACGTGGCCCCGCTGGCCGCCGCCCTCGTCCGCGTCAGCCTGTCCAAGGACGCGGAGCGCGAGCTGCGGCGGCTGGGAGAGTCGCGGGCCGCCTGACCCCCGCCGACCCGCGTAATCAGCGGACCGGGCGGGCCAGCCTCACGCGTACCAGGGTGGTGTCCACGTCGCTGTCGACCAGGCGGCCGTTCGCGTCGAAGGCCTGCGGGCCGTCCGTCATGCCGAAGTCGTTGTCGTTGAGGAGGACGAGCGTCGACGAGCCTTCCACGGCGACGCCCTCGATCTTGCCGGGGACTCCCGTGACCGTGTTCAGGTCGACCACCAGGCGCTTGCCGAGGACCGGCGCGTCGGCGGCCGTCTCGTCGTCGAGCTGCTCCAGGGTGGGGGCTGCCGTCGTGTCCCAGCGCGAGCCGAGGATGTCGGAGCCGCGGCGGAGGCGTACCTCGTACAGGCGGGAGGCCTTGTCGGTGCGCTCCTGCACGAGGAGGCGGTCGCCGCCGAGCGCGACCACGGAGGAGATCTTCAGCTCGGAGGTCTTCGTCTGGCCGGGCTCGACGACGCCGACCGGGTCGAAGCGGTACGCGTACTCGGCCGTGACCCGGTTCTCACGCGTCGAGAAGCGCAGCAGCCTGGTCGTACGGGAGTCCTCGCCGGTGGCCTTGTCGGGGTTGAGCAGCGGGCTCTGCAGGGCCATGACCAGGTCGCCGTCGGGCAGCAGGGCGAGGCCCTCGAAGCCGCGGTTGGTCTTGCGCTTGAGGAAGACCGACGGCAGGGACTCGATGACGGGGTAGTCCGCGCCGGTCAGGTTCAGGCCCTCGGGCACGTGGCGGGCGAGGACCCGGCCCTTCGCGGAGACGTGCACGAGCGAGGGGCCGTACTCGTCGACCAGCCAGAAGCCGCCGTCCTTGTCCCGCACGACGCCCTCGGTGTCGAGACCGTTCGGGTTGTACGGGAGCGGGGTCGAGGCGTCGTACGTGTACGGGGCCTCGTCGCGGCCCTGCTGGTTCGGCAGGCCGGTGACGGGGGCGCCGGAGGCGGTGGTGAGCGGGATGGACCTCAGGACCTCGATGCGGTCGCCGACGGCGCGGACCTTCACGATGGCCGGGTCGAAGCCGGGCACGGGGAACGTGCGCCGCTTGTCCTTGCCGACGGCGATCTGGCCGTTGGGGCCGCGGTCGGTGACCGTCCAGTACTCGCCGCGCCGTTCGGCCGGGTACAGGTCGCTGCCGATGCCTCCCAGGTCGACGTCCCGGTCGTCGTCGACGCTGCCGGGCAGCAGGCCGTTGCTGAAGTCGGCCAGCGGGATGTCGGGCAGGGTCGAGGTGGAGAGGACCCGGGCGGGGGAGCCGTGCCGCGAGGGCCCCGCCTCGGCCGTGCCGATGACCACCGAGAGCGCGAGCGCGGTGGTCAGGGGCAGGGCCACGACGGCGGGCCTGCGGAGGAGGCGCGGATTCATCTGAACTCCCTTGAACACGTGGAATGCCACCCGTGGAGGCGGCCTCATGGTCCGTTTCCGGCCACAACGGCGAGCGTCGGGCTCCCGACGACGGCATGAGCCCTGGGTGAACGCGCAGGGATAATCGGATCATGGTGATCACCGCGCGCGGCCTCAACCGCGCCACTCTCGCCCGGCAGTTGCTCCTCGACCGGGTTCCGCTCGGAGCCGGGGAGGCCGTTCGGCGGGTGGTGGCGCTGCAGGCGCAGCAGCCGGGTTCGCCGTACGTCGCGCTCTGGAACCGGGTCGCGGGCTTCGAGCCGGAGGGGCTCGACGGGGCCGTGGCCGGTTTCGAGGTGGTCAGGTCGACCCTGATGCGGCTCACCCTCCATCTGGTGCACGCCGAGGACTGGCGGGCGTTCCGGGAAGGCATGGAGCCGACGCTGCGCGGTTCGCGGCTGCACGATCCGCGCTTCAAGGCGGCGGGGTTCACGGCGGCCGACGCCGACGAGCTGCTGCCCGATCTCCTTGCGTACGCCGGGGAGGCGCGGACCGGGGCCCAGCTGCGGGCCCGCCTGGAGGCGGCGCGCGGCGGGCCGGTGGAGGCCGTGGTGTGGCGGATGATGCGCCAGTACGCGCCGTTGTGGCACGCGCCGACGGGGCCGCCGTGGTCGTTCGGGGCGGCGCAGGCGTTCGTGACGGCGAGCACGCCGCCGGTGCTCGCCGACCCGGAGGCGGCGCACGCGGGGCTCACCACCCTGGTCCGGCGCTACCTGGAGGGCTTCGGTCCGGCGTCCGTCCCCGACATGGCGCAGTTCACGATGGCTCCCCGGGGCAAGGTGCGCGCGGCGGTGGCCTCCCTCGACGGGGAACTGGACCGGCTGGAGGGGCCCGAAGGGACGGTGCTGTACGACGTGCCCGGCGCGCCGCGGCCCGGCGAGGGGGTCCACGCGCCGCCCCGGCTCATGGCCATGTGGGACAGCGTGCTGCTGGCCTACGCGGACCGGAGCCGCGTCATCCCGCCCGCGTACCGCAAGCACGTCATCCGCGTGAACGGCGACACCCTGCCGACGCTCCTCGTCGACGGTTACGTCGCCGGGGTCTGGCGGCCGGTCGAGGGCGGCATCGAGGCCTCGGCCTTCCACCCGCTGCCCGCCGGGGCCTGGGAGGGCCTCGCGGCCGAGGCGGGCGCCCTGGGCGGTTTCCTCGCCGCCCGGGACCCCCGGGTCTACGCCCGCTACGACCACTGGTGGGCCAAGGGCCTGCCGAGCGTCGAGACCCGGCTCCTCCCGGCCGCCTGACCTGGGGCCCCGACAGGGCGGGGCACCCCCTACCGCTCAGCCCCGCCCCTCCACCACGTCGCGCAGCGCGATGTTGAGCCGGAGGACGTTGACGCGGGGCTCGCCGACGAAGCCGAGGGTGCGGTCGTCCGTGTGGGCGGCGATCAGCCTGTCGACCTCCGTGACGGGCAGGTGGTTCCTGGCCGCGACCCGGTGCGCCTGGAGCTTCGCGTACGCCGGGGAGATGTGCGGGTCCAGGCCCGAGCCGGAGGAGGTGACCGCGTCGGCGGGCACGTCCGAGGGCTTCACCGTGTGGCCGTCCACCGAGTTGTCCCTGATCACGGCCGCCTTCGCGGCCTCGACCGACTGGATCAGGTCGGCGTTGTCGCCCGAGCGGTTGGTGGCGCCGGACACGATCAGCCGGTACTGGCTGTTGACGCTGTTGGAGCCGAGGCCGTTGGACGGGCGGGGCTGGAACCAGCGCGGGTCCGGCTTGCCGTCGTTCAGGTACGTCTGGCCGATGAGCGCGGAGCCGACGGTCTTGCCGCTCGCGTCCTCGATCTCGGAGCCGTTCGCCCTCCAGGGGAAGGCCGCTTGGGCGATGCCGGTGACGGCGAGCGGGTAGAGCACGCCGCACACGACGGTGAGGGCGAGGAGGGCGCGCAGTCCCGCCCAGAGGACTCGTCCGGTGTTCGCTGCTGAGTTGTTCATCGTGGATCAACACCTTTCTGACTAATGCAGCCCGGGGATCGTCGAGAGAAGGAGGTCGATGAGCTTGATGCCGACAAACGGGGCGATGAGGCCGCCGAGTCCGTAGATCCCGAGGTTGCGCCGGAGCATCGAGTCGGCGCTCGCCGGCCGGTAGCGGACGCCCTTGAGGGCGAGCGGCACCAGGGCCACGATGATCAGGGCGTTGAAGACGACGGCGGAGAGGATCGCGGACTCGGGCGAGGCCAGACCCATGATGTTGAGCTTGTCCAGGCTCGGGTACGCCACTGCGAACATCGCGGGGATGATCGCGAAGTACTTCGCGACGTCGTTGGCGATCGAGAACGTCGTCAACGCGCCTCGGGTGATGAGGAGTTGCTTGCCGATCTCGACGATCTCGATGAGCTTCGTCGGGTCGGAGTCGAGGTCGACCATGTTGCCGGCCTCCTTCGCGGCCGACGTCCCGGTGTTCATGGCCACGCCGACGTCCGCCTGGGCGAGCGCGGGGGCGTCGTTCGTGCCGTCGCCGGTCATGGCGACGAGCTTCCCGCCCGCCTGCTCGCGTTTGATGAGGGCCATCTTGTCCTCGGGCGTCGCCTCGGCGAGGAAGTCGTCGACTCCGGCCTCCTCGGCGATGGCCTTCGCGGTCAGCGGGTTGTCGCCCGTGATCATGACCGTACGGATGCCCATGCGGCGCAGTTCGTCGAACCGCTCCCGCATGCCCTCCTTCACCACGTCCTTCAGGTGGACGACGCCGAGGACCCGGGCGCCCTCCTCGTCCTCCAGGGCCACGAGCAGCGGCGTGCCGCCGGCCTGGGAGATCCGGTCCGTGAGCGCGGCCGCGTGCTCGGGGACGCTGCCGCCGCACTCCTTCACCCAGGCCACGACCGAGCCGGTCGCTCCCTTGCGGACCTTCCGGCCGTCCACGTCGACGCCCGACATCCGGGTCTGGGCGGTGAACTCGATCCACTCGGCTCCCACCAGCTCGCCCTGCCGGCGTTCGCGCACGCCGTACGCGGTCCCCGCGAGGACCACGATCGAGCGGCCCTCCGGGGTCTCGTCCGCGAGCGAGGAGAGCTGGGCGGCGTCGGCGAGCTCGGCCTCCGTCGTCCCTGCCACCGGGACGAACTCCGCCGCCTGCCGGTTGCCCAGCGTGATCGTGCCGGTCTTGTCGAGCAGCAGGGTGGAGACGTCACCCGCCGCCTCGACCGCGCGGCCCGACATCGCGAGGACGTTGCGCTGGACGAGCCGGTCCATGCCTGCGATGCCGATCGCGGAGAGCAGTGCGCCGATCGTCGTCGGGATCAGGCACACGAGGAGGGCGGTGAGGACGATCAGCGACGTCTGCTCGTCGGCGCCCGCGTAGATCGCGAAGGGCTTGAGGGTGACGACGGCGAGCAGGAAGACGATCGTCAGCGAGGCGAGCAGAATGTTGAGCGCGATCTCGTTGGGCGTCTTCTGCCGTGCCGCGCCCTCGACCAGGTTGATCATCCTGTCGATGAAGGTCTCGCCGGGCTTCGTCGTGATCTTCACGACGATCCGGTCCGAGAGGACCTTCGTGCCGCCGGTCACCGCGCACCGGTCGCCGCCGGACTCGCGGATGACGGGCGCCGACTCGCCCGTGATCGCGGACTCGTCGACCGACGCCACGCCCTCCACGACGTCACCGTCGCCGGGGATGACGTCGCCGGCCTCGCAGACCACCAGGTCTCCGACGCGCAGCTCCGTGCCCGGGACCCGCTCCTCGTGCGAGCCGTCGATCCTGCGGGCGACCGTGTCGGTCTTGGCCTTGCGCAGGGTGTCGGCCTGCGCCTTGCCCCGGCCCTCGGCGACCGCCTCCGCCAGGTTGGCGAAGACCGTGGTCAGCCACAGCCAGACGGTGATCGCCCAGCCGAACCAGTCCCCCGGGTTCTTGAGGGCGAGGACCGTGGTCACGACCGAACCGATCAACACCACGAACATGACCGGGGACTTGACCATGACCCGCGGGTCGAGCTTCCTGATCGCGTCCGGGAAGGACGCGACCAGCTGCTTCGGGTCGAACAGTCCGCCGCCGACGCGGCCGGCCCCGGCCGGCCGGCCGCTGGGCGCCCCCGACTCCGGGGGACGAGTGGGAGTGAGGGTGCTCATGCTGCGAGTCCTTCGGCGAGCGGGCCAAGGGCAAGGGCCGGGAAGTAGGTGAGTCCGGCGACGATGAGGATCGTGCCGACGAGCAGGCCGGTGAACAGCGGCTTCTCGGTCCGCAGGGTGCCCGCCGTCTCCGGTACGGGCGTCTGCTCGGCAAGGGAACCGGCGAGCGCGAGGACGAACACCATGGGCAGGAACCGGCCGAGCAGCATCGCGATGCCGAGGGTCGTGTTGAACCACTGGGTGTCGGCGTTCAGGCCCGCGAAGGCCGAGCCGTTGTTGTTGGCGCCCGAGGTGTAGGCGTAGAGGATCTCGGAGAATCCGTGCGCGCCGGAGTTCGTCATCGAGTGCGACGGGGTGTCGAGGGCCATGGCGACGGCGGTGAAGCCGAGGACGAGCGCCGGGGTGACGAGGATGTAGCAGGCCGCGAACTTGATCTGGCGGGTACCGATCTTCTTCCCCAGGTACT
Source organism: Streptomyces griseoluteus (assembly GCA_000717735.1). Classification (GTDB taxonomy): domain Bacteria; phylum Actinomycetota; class Actinomycetes; order Streptomycetales; family Streptomycetaceae; genus Streptomyces; species Streptomyces griseoluteus_A. The sequence continues at coordinate 29,715 of JOBE01000066.1, forward strand.
CCGGGGTCCGGCCGACCATCAGCCCGGCGATGAACACGGCGATGATCGCCATGATCAGCATGCCGTAGAGGCCGGAGCCGACCCCGCCGGGCGCGATCTCGCCCAGTTGCATGCCCAGCATCGTGATGCCGCCGCCGAAGCCCGTGTACGAGGAGTGGAAGGAGTTCACGGCTCCGGTGGAGGTCAGCGTCGTGGCGACCGAGAAGATCGCCGACGCGCCGATGCCGAACCGGGTCTCCTTGCCCTCCATCGCCCCGCCGGCCAGCTCGAAGGCCGGTCCCCTGCCGGCGAACTCGGTCCACAGCATCAGGCCGGTGAAAACAAGCCAGATGGCCGCCATCGTGCCGAGGATCGCGTACCCCTGCCGCAGCGAGCCGACCATCCGGCCGAAGGTCCGGGTCAGCGCGAAGGGGATGAGCAGGATCAGGTAGATCTCGAAGAGGTTCGAGAGCGGGTCGGGGTTCTCGAAGGGGTGGGCGGAGTTGGCGTTGAAGTAGCCGCCGCCGTTCGTGCCCAGCTCCTTGATGACCTCCTGCGAGGCGACCGCGCCGCCGTTCCACTGCTGCGAACCACCCATGCTGTGCTCATTCAGGAATTGCCCGACCTCGTGGATCCCGGCGAAGTTCTGGATGGCGCCGCAGGCCACGAGCACCAGCGCGCCCACGACGGAGATCGGGAGGAGGATGCGGACGACACCCCGGACCAGGTCGGCCCAGAAGTTGCCCAGTTCGCCGGTACGGGACCTCGCGAAGCCGCGTACGAGGGCGACCGCGACCGCGATCCCCAGGGCCGCGGACACGAAGTTCTGCACCGCAAGGCCGCCGGTCTGCACGACGTGGCCCATGGCCTGCTCGCCGTAGTACGACTGCCAGTTGGTGTTGGCGACGAAGGATGCGGCGGTGTTGAACGCCTGGTCCGGGTCGATCGACACGAAGCCGAGCGAGCCGGGCAGCGCGCCCTGCACCCGCTGGAGCAGGTAGAGGAAGAGGACACCGACGGCGGAGAAGGCGAGGACGCCGCGCAGGTAGGCGGGCCAGCGCATCTCCACCGACGGGTTGGCACCGATGCCCTTGTAGATCCACTTCTCCACCCGCAGGTGCCTGTCCGAGGAGTAGACCCGGGCCATGTGGTCGCCCAGCGGCCGGTACGAAAGCCCCAGGGCGACGATCAACGCCAGCAGTTGGAGCACGCCGGCAAGTACAGGACTCATCTCACCCGGAGCGGAAGCGACTGATGTCACCGTCAGAACCTCTCGGGCTTGACGAGGGCGAGGACGAGATAGCCGACGAGGGCGGCGGCCACGAGGAGACCGACGATGTTCTCGGCGCTCACAGTTTGGCCACCCCCTTGGCGATGAAGGCCACCAGCGCGAAGACCGCGACCGTGGTGACGACGAAGGCCACGTCGGCCATCGTGAGCTCCCGGATGTCAGGAAGAAGGAAGAACGGATTCTCGGACGAGATGAGGAAACCTCTCTCCGAGCCGCTCACCGCCGCCGTTGACGTGCCCCTAACGCCACGAATGCCCGTCTTGACGGTTCCCCTACGCAAGGCCCTCCCCATTGCCAGTGACCGGAAGGGGACATATCTTCGAGCGAAACCTACGGACCGGGATGCTCGTCAGTCCCGGGGCGGTCCGCCGTTCACGGGCCGGACGGCGGGGAGCGGACCCTCAGGACGACGGGGAGCTGGACGCCGGGCGTACGGGATATCCGTATCCACGTACCCGCAGGAGCTGAGCAGCACATGAGCAAGCACGTCCTGGCACAGAACCAGTACGGCAAGGCCGAGAACCGCATCGTCACGGTCACCCGCAAGGGCGGCGACGGCGCGTGGCACGAGATCCGCGACCTGAACGTGTCGGTGGCGCTGCGCGGCGAGTACCGCGACGTCCATCTGACCGGCGACAACGGCAACTGCCTGCCGACGGACACCACCAAGAACACGGTATACGCATTCGCCAAGGAGCACGGCGTGGCCTCCCCCGAGGCGTTCGCCGTCCTCCTCGCCCGGCACTTCGTGTCCTCGCAGCCGGTGATCCACGAGGCGCAGATCCGGGTCGAGGAGTACGCCTGGGAGCGGATCCCGGTCCCGACGCGCAAGGAGCAGCACTCCTTCGTCCGCAAGGGGCAGGAGGTCCGCACCGCGCAGGTCACCTACTCGGAGACCACCGGGCTCCAGGTCCTCTCGGGCCTGAAGGACCTGACGGTGATGAACTCGACCAACTCCGAGTTCCACGGCTTCATCAAGGACGGGTACACGACGCTCAAGGAGGCGTACGACCGGATCCTCGCCACCAAGGTGACCGCCCGCTGGGCGAACTCGGCCTCGGCGGCGGCGGACGCGGAGCACGACTGGGACCACTCCTACGAGAAGGTGCGCCGCCACATGCTGGAGGCGTTTGCGGAGACGTACAGCTACTCGCTCCAGCAGACCCTGCACGCGATGGCCGACCGGGTCCTCGACCACGTGTCCACGGTCAACGAGGTCCGGCTCAACCTGCCGAACAAGCACCACTTCCTGGTGGACCTGGAGCCGTTCGGCCTGCAGAACGACAACGAGGTGTACTTCGCCGCCGACCGGATGTACGGCCTCATCGAGGGCACCATCCACCGTGACGGCGTCCGGCCGGTGATCGCGACCAGCGACTGGATCACCGCCTAGGGGCTGTCTTCTGGATCAGGGCGGATCAGGGAGCGGGTCCGGTGCGTGTGATCGCAAGGCGGAGGAGGGAGTCGACGCGGAGCGTTGGGGACCGACGACAACGCGGCGAGCGCGCGTGCCGGGCCCCGCGAGCCCGGCACCAGGCTCGCGGCGACGTTGCGCGCCGCGTATCCCTTGTCCCCGTCCTCGTACAGCTTCAGCGTCTCGTACGAGAAGGTCGAGTACGTCGTCAGGGCTCCGCACAGGCCCGTGCCGAGCAACAGGTGGACGTGGGCCGACGCGACCCCGGTGAGCAGGCCGAGCACGAAGGAGCCGGTCACGTTCACCAGGAACGTGCCCCAGGGGAAGCCGGGGCCGAACCGGGCGCGTGCCGCACGGTCCGTGAGGTAGCGCAGGGGCGCGCCGACGGCGGCTCCCGCGACGACGAGCAGCCAGTTCACGCGCGCCCCACCCGCCCCCGGCCGGTCCGGGCGCGCACGGCCCTGGCGGCGCTGACCCCGGCCAGGACGGCGGCGAGCGCGGTGACCACGGTCCCGCCCAGGTAGAGCAGCCCCCGTGTCGGGTCACCCGCGCTCAACAGCCGCTCCGTTTCGAGGCCGTACGTCGAGAAGGTGGTGAACCCGCCGCAGAATCCGGTGCCGAGGAACGGGCGGAGAAGCGGGTGCGGGACGGCCGTCGACCACTCGGTCGACCGCTCCGTGAGAAGGACCATCAGCACGCCGAGCAGGGCGCACCCGGTCACGTTCACCGTGAACGTCGTCCACGGGAAGGCGCCTTGCGGGGTCGGCCAGAGCAGCCCCGCGCCGTAGCGGGCGGTCGCGCCGAGGGCGCCGCCGGCGGCCACCGCCCCGACGACGGGCAGTTCGGCGCGCAGTCGCATCCCCACAGATTACGAGGCGCGGACAAGGCGAGGCGCACAGGCACGGTCCCCGGCCTGGGGCATTAACCGGGATCCGGCCTGTGCAGCCTCGCTCTGCGATGGTCCGGCCACGCCCTGCGACGGGTCAAAGCCGGGCGGGCGAGTGTGTCAGATCCCCCCGGGGCATCCCGGAGGGCCGTGGCCGGGGCTGGAAGAAGCGGTGTGAAGGGGGTCGGAGACCCCTCCGACCTGCGACGACACGGCGGGGGGTGGTCCGGCCACCATCCGGCGGCCGATTCGGGTGCCGGGTACACCTCGTCCCGGACAGTGGTGCCGGGGGACGGTGGTGGGGCAGCGGGAGGGAGCTGCGCAACCTTCGGGCAGGAGTGTCGTGAGTACATCCGTCGCAATCAAGCGCAGGGCCGTCACCGGGGCTGTTCCTCCGGCTGCTCCCCTGGGCGTCGTCAGGTCCGTCCGCGCGGGCGGCTCGCGCGAGGACGTCTACGCCGAGCTGTGTGCCGCGCTGTTCTCCGGCTTCCCGCGCCGCGACCAGCGCCTGAAGGCCGAGCAGTACCTGCACGGCCTGCTCACCGCGCAGGGCCGCAAGTCGATCCGTAACATCGCCGCCCAGATAGGCGGGCCGGCGGCCGAGCAGAGCCTGCACCACTTCGTGTCCAGCTCCACCTGGGACTGGCAGCCCATGCGGGCCGCGCTCGCCCGGTTCCTGGAACTGAACAGCTGCCCGCAGGCCTGGGTGGTACGGCCCATGCCGATCCCGAAGGCCGGGGAGCACTCGGTGGGCGTGGACCGGCGCTTCGACCCGGAGCGCGGCCAGGTCTTCCACGGCCAGCAGGCGTTCGGGGTGTGGTTCGCCGGCGAGGAGCTGAGCGTCCCCGTCAACTGGCGTCTGTTCCTGCCGGACCCCTGGGTCAACGACCGCACCCGGCGCGACCGCGCGGAGGTCCCCCAGGAGGCCGGCGAGGAGACCCTGGAGGAGTGCGCGGTCGCCGCGGCGCTCGACACAGCTCGTTGGTCCGACGTCACCCGCAAGCCGGTGCTGCTCGACATCCGGGGCGGCGCGGGGCGCGCGGCCCTCACCCGGCTCTCCGCGGCCGGAGTACCGGTCGTCGCCCGGATCAACCCGGGCTCCCGGCTCGCCATCGCCGACCGGTCGCTGCCCGGCTTCGGGGCGGGCCCGCTGTCCGCCCTGCAGATCCTGGACTCGCTCAAGGGCCTGCGCAGGCCGGTGAGCTGGGTCGACACCGTGGCAGGCGCCCGGACCTCGCGGACCTCGCTCGCCACGGCCGTCCGGGTGGCGCTGCCCACGCCGGGCGGGGAGCGGATGCGTCCGCTCGTGCTGCTCGGCGAGTGGGACGACCCCCGGCGCGCCCCGGCGCGGGTGTGGGTCAGCGATCTGACCAGCTCGCCGGTCGGCTCCCTGGTGCGGCTCACGAAGCTGAGCCGCCGGGTGGAGCGGGACTTCGCCGAGGTCGGGGAGGAGGCGGGGCTGCGGGACTTCGTGGGCCGCTCGTTCCGTGGCTGGCACCGGCACATCACGCTCGCCTCGGCCGCCCACGCGGCGACGGTCCTGGCCGCGAACGACTGGGACGCGCCCTACGGCACCGGCTACCGCTCGGGCCGCACGGCCAGCTGACGGAAGGCCGGCGGAACCTCCGCGTGTACGGGCATCCGTAGGCGCGGAGACCTCGGATGCCGTTGTGCGCCTGCGTCCCGTCGGTCAGCGCGCTCCGGCCGGGCCCGGCGAAGGGTCGGGGCCGTTGGCGGCGCGGCCGCGGGACAGGACCTCGCGGGTGCGCTGGAGGCGCAGGGCCAGCTGGACCTCCAGGACCTGGCCCGGCTTCTGCCATTCCGGTCCGAGGAGTTCACCGATCCGTTCGAGGCGGCGGGAGACCGTGTTGGGGTGGACGTGCAGCGCCTCGGCCGCGTTGGTCGGGCTGCCGCCGGAGGCGAAGTACGCCTCCAGGGTGTGCGTGAGGTCGGTGAACCGCTCGGCGTCGTAGTCGAGTACGGGCCCGATCGCCGCCTCGACGAAGCCGTCGACGTCGTTGTCGTCGGACAGCAGCAGCCCGAGGAAGCCCAGGTCCTGCACGGAGGCCGCCGAGCCGGTGCCGCCGAGCGCGCTCATCGCGTCCAGGCAGCGCCCGGCCTCCTGGTGCATCCGCACGACGCCGTCCGGGCTCCAGCCGGGTCCTGCGGCGGCGACCGAGACGGGGTGCCCGAGCAGCGGGGACAGTTCGGCGGCGACGGCCTTGGCGGCGGCCGAGGCGTCGATCCCCGGGAGCAGCAGCACGATGCAGCCGCCCTGCACGGTCTTCAGACCGGAGAGGCGGTACGCGTACGAGGACGCCCAGACGACGGCCCTGCCCTGTTCACCGCCCTCGGGCCTGGCGAGCACGAGGACGTGCGGTTTGCGCAGGTCGACGCCGAGGCGGCGGGCCCGCTGGGCGATCTGCTGCGGCGCGTGCGGCGGGTCGGCGATGAGGTCGTCGAGGAGCTCGTCGCGGACGGGTCCTTCGGCGACGGCCGTGGAGCGGCGCATGAGGAGGAGGAAGGCGAAGGACTGGGCGGCGAGTTCGAGGAGCCGCTCGTCCTCGCCGGTGAGGCCGCCGGCCGCGCGGATGATCAGGCCGCCGAGGTCCTCGGAGCCGGCGATGACGGGGGCGACCCAGGTGTCGTCGGCGGCGAGGACCGGGCGGCGGCGGGCGTGCGCGTCGAGCGAGGCCTTGGCGACGGCCTCCTCGTCGAGATCGGGGATGTCGCCGGCGGTGGCGAGGCAGCGGCCGCCGGGGTCGCGGATCATCACGCTGGCGTCGAGGGCGTCGGCGGCGGCCTTGGCCACGTGGCACAGGTCGCCGCCCGCGAGGACGAGGTTCATGATGCGGCCGTGGGCCTCGCTGACGTGCCGCATGCGGGTGAGGCTGGTGCGGACCCGGGAGCTGTCCCGTTCCAGTTCGGAGACCTCGGCCCGGGTGCGGTCGAGGAGTCCGGCCTTCTCGACGGCGAGCGCGGCGAGGTCGGCGAGCGCGGCGAGCAGCCCGATCTCCTCGACGGTGTGGTCGCGGACGCGGCGGTCGGCGCCGTGCAGGGCGCCGATCACGGTGTCGCCGCTGCGCAGCGGCGCGGCCATCATGGCGTGCAGGTCCTCGGCGCGCAGGGCCGCTTCGGCGGCTTCGTCGAAGGCCGGGGCGTGCACTCCGGCGTCGAGGGAGCCGGAGGGGGCGAAGCGCTCGTCGGCGAGGTAGTCGGCGGTCCATACGGCTTCGCCGTGGAGCTGTACGGCGCCGCCGAGCCCGTATCCCTCGGCGATCCTGAGCCCGGGGGCGAGCCGCGGTCCCTCGGTGCGGCCGGTGCGGGAGCCCTCGGTCGTGTGGACGTAACACGCTCCGTGCGGGCCGCGCAGGGTCACGTACGCCAGGTCGAGACCGAGGAGCCTGCGGGCCCGGCGGGTGATGACGCGCAACAGGCTGTCGAGGTCGTAGGAGGAGGTCAGGTCGCGTGCGGTGTCGGTGAGGGTGGCGAGTCCGGCTGCGCGGCGCGTGTCGTGCTCGGCTCCGGCGCGGGCCTCGCCGGCGAGTGCGACGGCCCGTTCGAGGCGGTGGAGTTCCTCGCCGGCGAGCCCGGAGAGGCGGGCCTCGTCGAGGAACGCGTCGAAGCGGGCGGGCGGGGCCTGCTGGGCGAGCAGTTCGAGGACCGTGAGCAGCGCGTCGGCACCACCGGCTCCGTCGGCGCCGTGCAAGGTCATGGTCCCGTCCCCCCGTGGTCGAGCGAAAATCGGGCACCTGGGCGGAAACCCGTACTGCTCGCCGAAACTAATTCGGCTTCGGGAGTCGGTCAACGGTGAGTTGCCGCACTTCATTCCCGGTGGCGGGGCTCTGAGCCCCGTCCGGCGGAGCCGGGCGCGGCCCGCCCGGGCCGCGCCCGGTGGTCAGCCGACGGAGCCCGCCGGGACGAGCCGGGACCGTGCCGGGTCGTACTGGGAGGGGACGCGGGGCGCGTACACGGGACGGGCGACGGTGTTCCGTACGGTGAGGACCGAGCGCTGGAGGCGGTGGAGGCGGGCCGAGGGCTCCATGCCGCTCTCCCCCTTGAGGGCCACGCGCAGTCGCTCGAACACGGTGAGGGCCTCGTCGTGCTGTCCGCAGCGCAGCAGGGCCACCATGTAGTGGGCGTGGAGGGGCTCGTTGGTGCGGTAGCGGGCGACGAGTCCGGAGAGTTCGGAGACGAGGTCGGCGTGCCGGCCGAGGCCCAGCTGTGCTTCCACCCACTGGTCGAGGACGCTCAGCCGGGAGGTTTCGAGGCGTTCGATCTCCCGGCGGAGGCGGGGGCCGGCGGCGACGCCCGCGTAGGGTTCGCCGCGCCACAGGGCGAGCGCCTCGCCGAGGCGGAGCGCGGCGCGCGGGAGGTCGCCGGCCTCCATCGCGCGGTAGCCGGCGCCCGCCGCGCGCTCGAACTGCCAGACGTCGTGGGCGCCGCCGCCGGTGTCGAGGCGGTAGCCGCCGGGCTGGGAGACGAGGATGGCGTCGGCGGTGCGCCGGTCGGACCAGTCGGAGTCGGTTTCCGCAGGTTCGGTGCCGCGCAGCAGGGCGGCCGTGATGAGGGCGCGCAGCTCGGCTATGTGGGCCTGGAGTTCGCCGCGGGCGCCGCGGGGCGCGCCGGACGGCCAGAGTTCCTCGGTCAGCACGGTCACGGGGACGACCTGGTCGGCGCTGGCCGTGAGCAGGGCGAGGAGTTGCCGGGGTGCGGCCGCGGTCGGGGTGATCGAGACCCCGTTCTCACGTACCGACAGTCCCCCCAGGATCCGGACGTCCACCTTGCCCCCTCAGTGCCTGTGCGGTGTCTGCGCGCGGGATGACTCTTGTTGATTAGAAAAGACCCCCGTAGGCATGTCAATAAGAAACCGGAGGGTACGGAATCCAGGCTTGGGATATCGGGGTGATTCACCCCCTTTGCGGGAGTATTGGTGCGTCAGGTTTTCGTCACTGGCGCAGACCTGCACCCCTCGGAAGGCTGTTTCCGGACTCGGGGGTACGCTTTCGCAGGGTCCTTGCGGATGCCGGAGGGGCCGACACGCGCGAGTTCACGCCAGAATCCGGGCGCTCGGTATGGTTCCGGCCCGGCTCTGGAGGGTTGACCGGCCCCAAAGGCTCTTCCGGCTCTGGAGGTTCTTCCGGCCCTAGAGGACGGCGGCAGCCGTGAGCAGACCGAACGCGACGGTGATGAGAGCCGTACGGACACGGTGGAAACCGTTCCAGCGCTTCTCGAAGGCGGCGCGGACCGCAGCCGGGTCGTCGCCCGGGGCCTCCGACGCGGCCAGCGCGTTGTTGAGCGGGACGTTGCCGCCGATGGTGACCAGGTGGTTGAGGGCCGCGCACAGCAGCCCCGCCAGGACCAGCCACTTCTGGGTGTCCGTGCGCCCGTCGACCGGGACGAAGAAGGCGGCGGCGGGCAGGGCGACCACGCCGAGGAAGACGGTCAGGAACACGCCCTTCGGCACGTACTCGTTGATCCGGCGCATCACCGTGACGAACTCGGCGTCCGTGAGGCGGGCGAGTGCGGGCATGATCCCGGTCTGGAAGATCAGCATGAATCCGGCGTACAGACCGGTGCATCCGACGGCGAGGGCGAGCAGCAGGGAGGCCATGCGGTCATTGTGACCCGCCGCCCGCCACGCGCGTCAGCTGTACGGGTCCCCCGATCTCAACTCTCCCTCGTGGGAAGGCTCTTCACTCGGAGCGCCGCCGCCGGGACCCATCAGCCCCTCGGCCTGCCGTACGGCCTCGGCCAGCTCCCGTACCACCGCCGAACCCGAACGGCCGGAGATCGCCTCGGCGCGCTCCGCCAGCGCCCTCAGCCCCGGGGTGCCCGGCAGCCCGCCGCCGCGCAGGGCGTCCGCGAAGTAGGCGGTGATCGCCGTCAGTTGCAGGCTGTCGTGGCCGCCGCCCCAGATGTCTCCGGTGAGCCCGCCCGTGCCGACGCTGCCGGACCGCTCGCGCGGTGCCCGGGTGGCCGGGTCGAGCCAGCGGACGGTGGCGGTGGCGACCGGACCCGTCGCCCCCGGCCTGGTCCTGACCGCGTACAGCGCGGTGACGGTGTGTCCGGCCCCCACCTCGCCGCCGTCGACCCGGTCGTCGCGGAAGTCCTCGTCGGCGACCTCCCGGTTCTCGTAGCCGATCAGCCGGAACTTCTCCACGGTCCGCCGGTCGAAGGCGACCTGCGCCTTGGCGTCGCGGGCCCGCAGCTCCACATGGGAGGGCAGTTGGTCGACGAAGACCTTGCGGGCCTGCGCCGAGTTGGAGACGTACGTCGTCTGGCCGTCGCCCTTGTCGGCGAGCTGTTCCATGAACTCGTCGCCGTACTCGCTGCCGACGCCGACGCCGAACAGGGTGATCCCGTACCGCCGGCGCTCCTCCTCGATGCGCTCCAGGATCGTCCCGGCCTCGGTGGCGCCGGTGTTGGCGAGCGCGTCGGAGAGCAGCACGACCCGGTTGGTGGCGCCCTTGCGGTGGCCTTCGACGGCGACGTCGTAACCGGTGCGGACGCCCGCCTCGACATTGGTGGAGGCGCCCGTCGCGAGGGAGTCCACGGCCTCGCGGATCCGGCCGCGGGCCTCCCCCACGCGGGTCATCGGCAGCCTGGTCTCGGCTTCGTCGCTGAAGGTGACGAGCGCGATCGAGTCGTCGTCGCGGAGCTGGCCGGCGAGCAGACCGAGGGACTCCTTGACGAGGTCGAGCCGCCCCGGCTCGGCCATCGATCCCGAGACGTCGACGACGAAGGTGAGGGCGGCGGGCGGCCGTTCGGCGCCCCGGTCCGCGCCCCGGGTGGCGAGCCCGACGCGGACGAGGGACCAGCCGTCCTGCCCGGTGCGGGCCCCGTCGAGGGTCACGCTGAAGCCGTTGTCCGCCGGGCGTGGGTAGTCGGGGCGGAAGCTGTTGACGAACTCCTCGGGGCGCACGGTCCCCGGCTCGGGCAGCCGCCCCTCGGCGAGGGTCCGGCGGGCATAGCCGTACGACGCGGTGTCCACGTCCAGGGCGAAGGTGGACAGGTAGTCGGGGGCAGGCGCCGGCGAGCGCACCTCGCCCTCCTTCCCCTCCTCGTACGCGCCGTCGGGGCGGGCGGTTCCGCCGCCGTCGGGGACCGCCGGGGCGGTCCCGCCGGACTCCCGGCCCGACCGGTCCGACCGGTCAGCGGTGCTTCTCTCCCCGCCCGCCCCGCAGCCCGCGACGGCGAGCCCCGCGGCGAGCAGCCCCGCGATGGCGGCCGGGAACCGGCCCCGTCCGCGTCGTCTGCCCGCCCTGTCTGCCCTGTCCGTCCTGGCTGCCCTGTTGATGGTTCGTCCCATGTCATCTCCCCCTCTTGATGCGGCACTTGTGAATGTGACGAACGAGAGGGCCGTTGGGAGCCGTCGAAGGGGTTGCGGATGGATCTCGATGCTGCAACGGCGAGGGGGTGGCGGCGGATGGCATGGATTCGCCATCCTTCTCAACAGGGCTTGTCACCGTGTGCAGTCGCATGCGTACATGGAGTGGACATCGATCGGGCGGGGGTGGTCAGCGGTGGCAGAGAGCGCGGGCTCCGTGATGCTCGCCCGTTCGGCGATGAACCGGGCCGCGACCGAGGGACAGCGGCCCGCGGGGCGCCCGGTCCGGGGTGCGCGGCGCATCAGCGCGGCGCTCGCCGGGCTGGCCGCCTCCACCCGGTACGAGCTGCTGACCTTCGACGATCCGGTCGCCTCCGCGGGCTGCGCGATCCCGGGGCCGTTCCTCGAACTGGCGGGAGCGTGCATGCGGGCGGCCGCCGAGCGGGCCGGCGAGGTCAGGAGGATCGTGCCGCGGCACGCCCTGCCCCGGCTCGAAGGCGGCCTCCCGATGCCCGGCCGGGCCCGCCTGGCAGAGGCCATCCCCTTCAAGATGATCGTCGTCGACCGCGCGGTGGCCGCGGTCCCGCTCGACCTGGAGCTGCTCTACAACGGCCTGCTGCTGATCCGCGACCCGGTGGTCGTGCAGGCCCTCGTCCGCGCCCATCACGCCTGCTGGGCCACCGCCGAGGAGCTGACGTACAGACCGCCGCCGCCTCCCCCCGCGAGCGATCTGCCGCGGCAGCTTCGCCCGGTGCTCGACGCCCTCCTGTCGGGGCTCACGGACGAGACGGCGGCGACCCGGCTCGGCATGTCCGCGCGGACGTACAGCCGCCGGGTGGGCGAACTGATGGCCGCCCTCGGCACGACGAGCCGCTTCCGCGCGGGTGCGGAAGCGGCTCGAAGGGGGTGGGTGTGAGGAGATGTCCGGGGCCTGGCCGTTAGGACACGATGTCCTTGCGGGCGAAGCCACGGAAGGCGAGCGCGAAGAGGACCACGGCGTACGTCAGGGAGATCGCGGTTCCCTTCACCATGCCGCCCCACTCCAGCTGCGGCTGGAGCGCGTCGATCCAGGCGAACTGCCAGTGTGCGGGCAGGTACTCGCGCCAGTCGCCGAGCGCCGTGACGGCGTCCAGGACGTTGCCGACGATGGTGAGACCGACGGCGCCGCCCACCGCGCCGAGCGGGGCGTCGGTGCGGGTGGACAGCCAGAAGGCGAGGCCGGCCGTGACCAGCTGGGAGGCGAAGACGAACGCGACGGCGACGGCGATGCGGAACAGCGCGTCCCCCGCGGGCACCGAACCGCCGGTCGGCAGCTGGAGCGGCCCCCAGCCGTAGGCGACCGTGCCCACGGCCAGGGCCACGAGCGGGAGGAGGACCATCGCGGCGGCACTGTAGCCGAGGGCGACGGTCAGCTTGGAGGCGAGCAGCCGTGACCGGGGCACCGGCGCGGCAAGCAGGTAGCGCAGCGAGGACCAGCTCGCCTCCGAGGCGACGGTGTCCCCGCAGAACAGCGCCACCGGGATGACGAGGAGGAAACCGGCCGAGACGAAGAGGCAGGTCGCCGCGAAGTTGGCGCCCGAGGCGGTCGCCGTGTCCATCAGGGTGATGCGGCCGTTGCGGTCGCCGTCCTCGCCGCCGATCGCGAAGGCGATCATCAGGACGAACGGCAGGGCGATCAGGATGCCGCCCATCACCAGGGTGCGGCGCCGCTTCCACTGGCGCAGGGCCTCGACGCGCAACGGCAGGGTACGTCCGGGGCGGTAGCCGGGGGCGGACTCCGCCCCCGGGCGGGTGGTGGTGGGGGTGCTCATGCGGCTCCGCCTCCGATCAGGGTCAGGAACGCGTCTTCGAGGCGGCGGTGCGGTCCGACCCCGGTCAGCGGCACGTCCAGGCGGACGAGTTCGCCGATGAGGGCGGTCGCGTCGGTGCCGTCGAGCCGGACCAGGAGTCCGCCGTCGGCGCGGGTGGCCGCGGCGACGCCGGGCAGGGCGGCCGTCTTCTCGACGAGCGCGTCGTCGATCTCCCGGGCCAGGCTCACGAGCAGGGTGTCGCCGGAGCCGGTGATCTCGGCGACCGGCCCCGCCTGCACCAGCTGTCCCCGGTCCATGACGACGAGGTGGGTGCAGGACTGCTCGACCTCCGCGAGGAGGTGGCTGGAGACGATGACGGTACGGCCCCCGGCCGCGTACCGGATCATCACCTCGCGCATCTCGCGGATCTGCGGCGGGTCGAGTCCGTTGGTGGGCTCGTCCAGGATCAGCAGGTCCGGCAGGCCGAGCATGGCCTGGGCGAGGGCGAGGCGCTGCCGCATGCCCTGCGAGTAGGTGCGGACCGCGCGTTCCAGGGCGCCGCCCAGGTTCGCGATCCGCAGGGCCTCCTCGACATGGGCGTCCTCGGCGGGGCGGCCGGTGGCCTTCCAGTACAGGTCCAGGTTCTCCCGTCCTGACAGGTGCGGCAGGAAGCCCGCGCCCTCGACGAAGGCGCCGACCCTGGAGAGGACCGGGGCGCCGGGCCTGATGGCCTGGCCGAAGACCCGGATCTCGCCCTGGTCGGGGGTGATCAGGCCCATCAGCATGCGCAGGGTGGTGGTCTTGCCCGCGCCGTTCGGCCCGAGGAGGCCGAGGACCTGCCCCTGTTCGACACGGAAGGAGAGGTCCCTGACGCTGTACCGGTCGCCGCCCTTGTACTTCTTGGAGAGCCCGGCGATCTGGAGCGGTACGGCGGCCAGTTCGGGGTCGGGCGCGGGGGCGGTCGTACGGCGGCGGGCGGTGAGCAGCAGCGCGGCGGCGGCGGCGAGGCCGAGGAGCGGCAGGCCCCAGACCCACCAGGGCAGCGTGGCGGCCTGGGTGTCGAGGCCGGGCGCGGTGGGGGCGGTGAGCGGGCTCTCGACGGCGACGGTGTAGCCGGCGGGGGCCGCCGGGGAGGCGTAGCCGAGGTCGGTGGCGGCGACGACGAGCCGGAGCCGGTGCCCGGCCTCCACCTCGTGGTCGATCGCGGGCAGGGTGAGCGTGAGGCTCTTCCCTGCCTTCGCTCCGTCGACGCGGACGGATGTGACGAGCTGGGCGGGCAGGACCTGCTGCCGGCCGTCGGGCCCGACGTCGTACACCTTGGCGAAGAGGACGGCGGAGCCGTCGGCGGCGGTGGAGGTGACCTTGACGCGGACGGTCGGGGTGCCGGTGATCCGGAGCGGCTCGGTCTGCGGCTTCGCGTCGAACCGGGCGTGCTGGCCGGGGAAGTCGAGCGAGATGCCGACGCCGAGCGAGGAGAGTCCGGCGACGCCGCCGCCGAGGCCGGGGACGGCCGAGACGGCGGGCGGTGCGGCGCCCGCGGGGTTGGCGAAGGTCTGCGCCGGTCCGGCGAGGGGGACGGCCGTGGTGCCGGCGGTGAGCCCCGGGTAGCGGTCGGCGGTCGCGGCGCGCAGGGTGGCCTGGCCGTCGGTGGAGTCGACGCCGCCGGTGCGGCTGACGCGGAAGGCGGGGCCGGTGTCGACGGAGGTGTCGCGCTTCAGCCAGCGGTCGAACCAGCCGCTGACGCGCCGCTCGACGCGCTCGGTCTCGCGGTCGCCGCCGTCGTGGCCGCCGGAGATCCAGTCGACGGCGACGGGGGCGCCGTTGGCGGTGAGGGCCTTGGCCATGGCGTCGGACTGCGCCAGGGTGAAGAGGGAGTCGGACTGGCCCTGGACGAGCAGGGCGGGCACCTTGATCCTGGCCCCGACGGCGGAGGGGCTGCGGGCTTCGAGGAGGGCGCGGGCGGCGGCGTCGGGCTTCCCTGAGACGGCGACCCGCTGGTAGAGCGCGCACAGCTCGGGGGTGAAGCGCCCACAGGCGTCGGCGGCCTTGCCCGCGGCGGCACCCGGCTGGGCGCCCGGCGGGGCACCCTGCTGCGCGCCCGGCTGGGCCGTCGTTCCGGCGGAGAAGAAGATGCCGGCCCACAGCTTCTTGAAGACGCCCTCGGGGAACAGCGCGTCGGCGAGGTTCCAGTAGGTGATCTGCGGGGCGATGGCGTCGACGCGCGGGTCGTGCCCGGCGGCGAGCAGGGAGATCGCGCCGCCGTAGGAGGCTCCGGTGACGCCGACGCGCGGGTCGCCCGCCTTGTCGAGGAGGACCTCGGGCCGGGCGGCGAGCCAGTCGATCAGCTTCCGGGCGTCCCTGACCTCGTGGTCGGGGTCGTTGAGGCCGATCTGCCCGGTGGAGGCGCCGAAGCCGCGGGCGGACCAGGTGAGGACGGCGTAGCCGTCGCGGGCGAGCTGCTCGGCCTGGGCGCGGACGTCCTCCTTGGAGCCGCCGAAGCCGTGGCCGAGGAGGACGGCGGGCCTGCGCCCGTCACCGTCCCCGGTGAAGTACGAGGTGTCGAGTTTTACCCCGTCGAGGTCGAGCATCCGGTCCGCGCGGTGCACGGGCGGCGGATCGTCCGAGGCGACGGCGGTCACAGTGCCGGCACCCGCGAGGACGGCGAGGACGGCGGTGACCGCGGCCCACCGGGGAAGTCGGAGTCGCATGCTGTCGAGCCTATGCGGGCCGGCTGTGGACCTCTGCTGCCCAGGGGCGGAGGCGCCCGCCCTCCTGAGGTCGTACGTGCCGCGGCCCGGTACCACGGGCGCGGTATCCGGCCGGTACTCCCGGCACGGCGAGAAGGCCCCGGGAATCCGCCGAAGCGGCCCGGGGCCTTCTCACCTCAGCGCTGTCAGCGCCTCAGAGCTGCCCATACCTCTGTAGTGCTGTCAGTGGTTGCGCGGGAAGCCCAGGTCCACGCCCGCCGGGGCCTCGGACGGGTCCGGCCAGCGGGTGGTGACGACCTTGCCGCGGGTGTAGAAGTGCACGCCGTCGGTGCCGTAGATGTGGTGGTCGCCGAAGAGCGAGTCCTTCCAGCCACCGAAGGAGTGGTAGCCGACCGGCACCGGGATCGGCACGTTCACGCCGACCATGCCGGCCTCGACCTCCATCTGGAAGCGGCGGGCCGCGCCGCCGTCGCGGGTGAAGATCGCGGTGCCGTTGCCGAAGCGCGAGCCGTTGATGAGGGCGAGGCCCTCCTCGTACGTCTCGGCGCGCAGCACGCAGAGCACAGGGCCGAAGATCTCGTCCTGGTAGGCCTTGGCCGTGGTCGGCACGTGGTCCAGGAGGGAGAGGCCGATCCAGTGGCCGTTCTCGTGGCCCTCGACCGTGTACCCGGTGCCGTCGAGGACGACCTCGCAGCCCTCGTCCGCCGCGCCGTGGACGTAGGAGGCGACCTTGTCGCGGTGGACGGCCGTGATGAGCGGGCCCATCTCGGAGGTCGGGTCGGTGCCGGGGCCGATCTTGATCTTCTCGGCGCGCTCGCGGATCTTCTGCACCAGCTCGTCGCCGATGGCGCCGACGGCCACGACCGCCGAGATGGCCATGCAGCGCTCGCCCGCCGAGCCGTACGCCGCCGAGACGGCCGCGTCGGCCGCCGCGTCGAGGTCGGCGTCCGGGAGGACCAGCATGTGGTTCTTCGCGCCGCCGAGCGCCTGGACGCGCTTGCCGTTGGCGGAGGCGGTGGTGTGGATGTGGCGGGCGATCGGCGTCGAGCCCACGAAGGAGATCGCGGAGACGTCCGGGTGCTCCAGGAGCCGGTCCACCGAGACCTTGTCGCCGTTCAGGACGTTGAAGACGCCGTCCGGGAGGCCCGCCTCTGCGAGCAGCTCGGCGATCTTCAGGGCCGGCGAGGGGTCCTTCTCGCTGGGCTTGAGGATGAAGGTGTTGCCGGTCGCGATGGCGATCGGGAACATCCACATCGGGACCATGGCCGGGAAGTTGAAGGGCGTGATGCCGGCGACGACGCCGACCGGCTGGCGGATCGAGGCCACGTCCACCCGGTTCGACACCTGGGTGGAGAGCTCGCCCTTGAGCTGGGTGGTGATGCCGCAGGCCAGGTCGACGATCTCCAGGCCGCGGGCGACCTCGCCGAGGGCGTCCGAGTGGACCTTGCCGTGCTCGGCGACGATCAGCTCGGCGATGGCGTCGCGGTTGGCGTCGAGCAGCGCGCGGAACTTGAAGAGGATCGTGGTGCGCTGGGCGAGGGACGAGGTGCCCCACGTCGCGAAGGCGTCCTTCGCGGCGGCGACGGCGGCGTCCACCTCCTCGACGGAGGCGAGCGCGACCTGGGTGGTGACGGCGCCGGTGGCCGGGTCCGTGACCGGGCCCCAGTTGCCCGACGTGCCCTCGACGGTCTTGCCACCGATCCAGTGGTGGACGGTCTTCGTCATGACGAGTTACTCCTTCAGAGATGGCGGCGTCGGGCGGTGACGTGCCGGTCGTACTCCTCCCGGGCCTTGACCGCCGACGGGCGGGTCGAGGTCTCGGCCACGGGCACATCCCACCACGCCTGCGCCGGGGGCGGGCCCGACACAGTGTCTGGCGTTTCGGTCTCGACGTAGACACATGTGGGAACCGTCGCGGCCCGCGCGTCCGCGAGGGCTTCCCGCAGGTCACGGATGGTGCGGGGGCGCAGCACCCGCATCCCGAGGGAGGCGGCGTTGGCACCGAGGTCGACGGGGAGCGGCGGGCCGGTGAAGCCGCCGTCCGCGTCGCGGTGCCGGTAGTCGGTGCCGTACCGCTCGGCGCCGACCGCCTCCGAGAGGCCGCCGATGGAGGCGTAGCCGTGGTTCTGGAGGACGATCAGCCTCAGGGGGAGGCGCTCCTGCACGGCGGTGACGATTTCGGTGGGGTTCATCAGGTACGTACCGTCGCCGACGAGGGCCCAGACGGGCCGGTCGGGTGCGGCGAGGAGGACGCCGACGGCCGCCGGGATCTCGTAGCCCATGCAGGAGTAGCCGTATTCGACGTGGTACTGGTCCGGTGCGCGGGTCCGCCACAGCTTGTGGAGGTCGCCGGGGAGCGAGCCGGCGGCGTTGATCAGGATGTCGCTGGCGTCGACCAGAGTGTCGAGTACGCCGAGGACCTGGGCCTGGGTGGGGCGGGCGTCCTCGTCGGGGACGGCGTAGGCGGCGTCGGCGCGGGTCTGCCAGCGGAGCTTCTCCTCGGCGTACTCGTGCACGTAGTGCGCGGTGACGTGGTGCGGGTCGAGGAGCGCGTGGAGCTGTTCGAGGCCTTCGCGGGCGTCCGCGACGAGCGGGAGCGCGGCCATCTTGTGGGAGTCGAAGGCGGCGATGTTGAGGTTGACGAACCGCAGGTCGGGGTGGCCGAAGAGGGTGCCCGACGCGGTGGTGAAGTCGGTCCAGCGGGTGCCGACGCCGAGGACCACGTCGGCGGTGCGGGCCAGGTGGTCGGCGACGGCGGTGCCGGTGTGGCCGATGCCGCCGACGTCCTGGGGGTGGCCGTGCGGGAGCACTCCCTTGCCGGCCTGGGTGGCGGCGACGGGGATGCCGGTGAGCGTGGCGAAGTCGTGGAGCGCCTCTTCGGCCCCGCTGTACCGGACACCGCCGCCGACGACGATCAGCGGACGGGTGGCCCGGCCGATCGCCGCGACGGCGGCGGTCAGTTCGTGCTCGTCCGGGGAGGGGCGGCGGACCCGCCAGGTCCGCTCGGCGAAGAACTCCTCCGGCCAGTCGTACGCCTCCGCCTGGACGTCCTGGGGCAGCGCGAGGGTCACCGCCCCGGTCTCCACGGGGTCGGCGAGGACCCGCATCGCGGCGAGCGCGGCCGGGATCAGGGCCTCGGGACGCCCGATCCGGTCGAAGTACTTCGAGACGGGGCGCAGGCAGTCGTTGACGGAGACGTCGCCTGCGTACGGGACTTCGAGCTGCTGGAGGACGGGGTCGGCGGGGCGTCCCGCGAAGGTGTCGCCGGGCAGGAGCAGGACCGGCAGGTGGTTGACGGTGGCGAGGGCGGCGCCGGTGACGAGGTTGGTGGCGCCGGGGCCGATGGAGGTGGTGACGGCGTGCGCGGAGAGCCGGTTGCGCTGGCGGGCGTAGCCCACGGCGGCGTGCACCATGGCTTGTTCGTTACGGCCCTGGTGGAAGGGCATGCGGGGCTCTTCGAGGAGGGCCTGGCCGATCCCGGCGACGTTCCCGTGTCCGAAGATGCCCCAGGTGGCGGCGATCAGCCGGTGCCGGGCTCCGTCGCGCTCGGTGTACTGGGCGACGAGGAAGCGCATGAGCGCCTGGGCGACGGTCAGCCGGACGGTCATGCGGATCCCCTGCTCATTCGTATCCCCTGTTCATGCGTATCCCCTGTTCATGCGTATCCCTGCGTGTGGTCCGGGTGGAAGCAGATCTTCCACTCGCGCTCGGGGCCGGGGCCCGCCATGACGTTGAGGTAGTAGAGGTCGTGCCCCGGCTGGGCGATCGAGGGGCCGTGCCATCCGTCCGGCACGAGGACGGCGTCGCCGTCGCGCACCTCGGCGAGGAGCTCCGTACCGCCGGGCCGGGAGGGGGAGATCCGCTGGTAGGCGAGGCCCCGCGGGCCCTCGATCTCGTAGTAGTAGATCTCTTCGAGGACGGACTCGGCGCCCGGGCGGTGCTCGTCGTGCTTGTGCGGCGGGTATGAGGACCAGTTGCCGCCGGGCGTGACGACCTCGACGGCGATGAGCCGGTCGCAGGCGAAGGCGTCGGCCGAGGCGAAGTTCCGCACCCGGCGGGCGCGGTTGCCGCTGCCGCGCGTCTCGACGGGAACCTCCGGCGCGGGGCCGTAGCGGGCGGGGAGTCGTCGCTCGCACTTCGCTCCTGCCAAAGCGAAGCGGCCTCCCGCACCGGAGGCGATCTGGGCGTGGGCGTCGCGCGGTACATAGGCGAAGTCGGTCACTCCGTCGAACACGCTCGCGCGGCCCAGGAGTTCGATGATCTCGCCGTCGACGCGCACGCTACAGGCACCGGAGAGGGGAAGCACGGCCCATTCGGAATCCCCGCTCCCGAAGGAGTGGATCTCGCCCGGTCCGAGCGTGAGGACCCGCAGGGCGGAGTACGTCCATCCGGCCCGGCCGGGGTCGACGTGGAGCGCGTACGGTCCCTGGGCGGCGGTCCCTGCGGGCAGGTGGAGGGAGGGAGCGGGCCGGTGGAGGGAAGGGGCGTGCGGGTCGGGGTTCATGGCGGATCCCTACCCCCTCTCCGGGATCGTTCCCGTGTTCTCGGGGTTCGTTCCGGGGCCCTCAGGGATCTTTCGGGGGCGCTCGGGGATCGTTCCCGTGCCCGTCGCGAGCGCCTCGGCGATCTCCTCCGCGTACGGCATGGCGGACGAGCAGGCGAGGCGGCCCGCGACGATCGCCCCGGCGGCGTTGGCGTGGCGCAGGATCGTGCCGAGGTCCCGGCCGGCGAGCAGTCCGTGGACGAGCGCCCCGCCGAACGCGTCGCCCGCGCCCAGGCCGTTGACGACGTCCACCGGCAGCGGCGGCACCTCGGCGCTGGTCCCGTCGGCGGCGAGTGCGAGGACGCCCCCGGGGCCCTGCTTGACGACGGCGAGCCGGAGGCTTCCCCCGCCGGCGGCCAGCAGGGCGCGGGCGGCGGCGTACGGGTCGCGCTCCCCCGTCCCCACCTCGCACTCGTCGAGGTTGCCGACGGCGACGGTCGCGTGCCGCAGGGCCTCGCGGTAGTACGGGCGGGCCTCGGCCGGGTCCGCCCAGAACATCGGCCGCCAGTCCAGGTCGAGGACCGTCACCTCCCGGCCGGACCTGGCCCGCAGCGCCGCCAGGGTCGCGGTGCGGCTCGGCTCGGCGCTCAGGCCGGTGCCGGTGGCCCAGAAGACGCGGGCGGCGCGGATGGCGTCGAGGTCGAGCTCGTGCGGGTGGATCTCCAGGTCGGGCGCCTTGGGGCGGCGGTAGAAGGTGAGCGGGAAGTCGTCGGGCGGGAAGAGGGCGCAGAAGGTGACCGGTGTCGGGTACTCCTCGACCTCGCCCACCCAGCGCTCGTCCACGCCGAAGCCCTTGAGCTCGCGGCGCAGATAGGTCCCGAAGGGGTCGGCGCCGGTGCGGGAGACGAGGGCGGTGCGGCGGCCCAGGCGGGCGGCGGCGACGGCCACGTTGGCCGGGGAGCCGCCGAGGAACTTGCCGAAGCTCTCGACGCGGTCGAGGCCGACGCCGGTCTGGAGCGGGTACAGGTCCACGCCGAGGCGCCCCATGGTGATCAGGTCGTACGGCTCCGTCTTCACGCGCCACCTCTCGCGTCCGGTCTTCCCGTCCCGGCCGGTCACCCCAGGTCTAGTCGGCCGTACGGAGGCGTGTCAACGACATGTCCGGACATTCGGACGACCGGAAGGAGCGCAACATGCCGGGGCGGGACCGGCTGGAGCGGAACGGGCCGGCGTGCGTGAGGCCGGGGTGGCCCGCTTGACGCTGGTCTCGGGCCCCGGCGAAGGTGGCAGGCATGACGAAGCCGCCGAAGCCGTCGTTGCCCCCGTCGCCGCCGTCCCGCATCCGGATCGGCTCCGCCCCCGACTCGTGGGGTGTCTGGTTCCCCGACGATCCCCGGCAGGTGCTCTGGCAGCGCTTCCTCGACGAGGTGTCCGGCGCGGGCTACGAGTGGATCGAGCTCGGCCCGTACGGCTATCTGCCGACCGATCCGGCCGTCCTCAGGGACGAGACCGCGCGGCGCGGACTCCGGGTCTCGGCGGGGACGGTCTTCACCGGCCTCCATCACGGCACCGGCGTCTGGGAGCGGACCTGGGCGCACGTCGCGGAGAACGCGGCCCTCGCCCAGGCCGTGGGCGCCGGCCATCTCGTCGTCATCCCGTCCTTCTGGCGCGACGACCGCACGGGCGAGGTCCTGGAGGAGCGGATCCTCACGCCGGAACAGTGGCGGGACCTGACGCGGCTGACCGAACGTCTCGGCCGTGAGGTGCGCGAGCGGTACGGGCTGCGGATCGTGGTCCACCCGCACGCCGACACCCATCTGGACGGCGAGGAGAGCGTCACGCGGTTCCTCGACGCCACGGACCCGGAGGCGGTCTCGCTCTGCCTGGACACCGGGCATTACGCGTACGCGGGCGGGGACAGCGTCAAGCTGATCGAGACGTACGGCGAGCGGATCGGCTACCTCCACCTGAAGCAGGTCGATCCGGAGGTGCTGGCCGGGGTGGTGGCCGACGGGGTGCCCTTCGGTCCCGCGGTGGCGCGGGGCGTGATGTGCGAGCCGCCGTCCGGCGTGCCCGCTCTCGAGCCCGTGCTCGCCGCCGCGTCGGCCCTGGACGTGGACCTGTTCGCGATCGTCGAGCAGGACATGTACCCGTGCGAGCCGGACGTCCCGTACCCGATCGCGCTGCGCACCCGGCGCTTTCTGCGCTCCTGCGGCGTGTGACCGGCGCATACCTCGCTGACCGGGGAGGGCGCACGGCGACACACCGGTGTCCCGATACCCCGCTTTCGTCACGCACGTCCCTTTGGCGTCACACGTGTCTCCGTTACGCGGGTTTTCCGTCACAGGCGCACGACAGGCGTTCTCCTGCGGTCTGAAGGGGTCGTTGCAGGGGGCAATGGCTCAGTGATCGCCAACGCCCGCCCGCAGCGCCCCCGAACGGCACCCCCGCCGCCGCTGCGTGGCGCGCAGGGAGGTACCAGGCATGACGGACAGAAGGCTCTGGTCGTACAAGGACATCGCCGCGCACATCCGGGTCCAGCCGGACACGGTCCGCTCCTACCGGAAGCACGGACTGCTGCCGCCGCCCGACCAGGTCGAATCGGGGAAGCCCTACTGGTACCCGGACACGATCCGCGCCTGGGTGGCCAGCCGTCCCGGCAACCGGGGCCGCCGCGACTGACCCGACCGCGCCACGCCGGTCGCCCACGGCGCCGGCACCGGGAGGATCCGGTGCCGGCGCCGCGTCGTGGGATCCGGGGCGGGCGGTGTCAGACGAGCAGGTCGTAGATGTTCCAGCCCCAGCCGACCCGCTTCCGGTTGGGTCCCGGAGGCGCGTAGTAGGTGCCCTCGTACGTCCAGAGGATGCCGTCCCTGTCGCGGGCCACGAGGTCCGGCGGACCGAGGCGCCCGAGCTCTCCGGTGCCCACGAGGCCGGAGTAGACGTTCCACCCGCCGCCCACGCGCACGCGCGGCGCGAGCGGTACGGCGGGGTCGCGCGGGTTGCCCTGCCGGTAGAGCCAGAGCACTCCGCTCGTGTCCCTGGCCACGAGGCCGTCGCCGAGCGCGGTCATCGCGGTGTAGGCGTTCCAGCCGCCGCCGACCCGGACGGGCGCCTTGAAGGGGGCCGCGGGTGGGGCCTGGTGGGAGCGCACGTAGTGCCAGAGGACACCGGAACGGTCCCGGGCGAGCAGCCCTCTCGGCGTGCCGGTGAGGGAGGTGAAGGCGTTACAGCCGCCGCCGACGCGGACGCGTGGCCAGTACGGTGCGGCCGGGTCGCCCGATCCTGAGTAGTACCAGAGGGTGCCGGCGCCGTCCCGGGCGACGAGGTCGCCGCCGCCGTCCGCCGTCGAGGGCCCGAGCTTGGTGAGCGCCGTGTAGACGCCCCAGCCCCCGCCGACCCGCCTGCGCGGCTTGAAGGGTGCGTCCTCCTTGCCGGTCCCCTCGTACTGCCAGAGCACGCCGCTCCGGTCGCGGGCGTGCAGCACCGTGCGCCGGTAGGCCTCCGGGGTGCCGTCGGCGAACTGGAACTCGACGGGCCCCTCGGCGAGCTTCTCGCCCGCCGCGGTGACCGAGACGGTGCCCCGGGTGGGGACGCCCACGGAGCCGTACGTGGCCGCGTCGACCCGGACGGCGTAGGTAAGGGTGGGCGCGGCGGTGGTCGTCGGGAGTTGGGTGTAGGGGTGCTCCCCGTCATGGGGGCCGTTGAGCGGGCACGGCGTGAACGGGCCGCCGTTCACGGAGCACGACCAGGTGAGGTAGGAGAGCCAGCCTGGCCGTTCGCTGTTCCACCATTCGAGGTTGGCCCAGTCGATCCGGGCCGACACCTGTCCGGTGGCGCCGGCCGGGAGGGTGGCGAGCAGGTAGCTGGTGACGGGTCCCTCCTCGCCCGCGGGGACGACGACGGTCCCGTCCCGCTGGACGACGGTGCCGGGCTCGGGCGCCGCGGCGGCCGGGCCCGGGGTGGGCGCCGTGAGGGGCGCGGCGAGAGCCTGCGCCCCTCCGGCGGCCGGGGGGATCAGAGCGGCGAGCAGAACACTCCCCGCGACCAGAAACGTACGGGTGTTTCTCATGGATCCCCCTTGAAGAGGTGCCGATCAGAGGTGTCAGATCACCGTCTTGTAGATGCTCCAGCCCCAGCCGATCCGGGTGCGGAGCGAGCTGGGCGCGTAGCCGAAGCCGGAGGGCCTGGCGTCGTAGGCCCAGAGGTCGCCGTTGGTGCTCCGGGCGATGAGCTCGGTGTGGGTCCCGGCGCCGAGTTCCTTCGTTCCCGCCAGGGTGTTGTAGGTGCTCCAGCCGCCGCCGACCCGCCAGCGGGCCTCGAACGGCCGCGCCGCCGACGTGGAGGTGGACCCGTTGTACTTCCAGAGCACACCGGCCGTGTCACGGGCGACCAGGCCGTCGCCGAAGGCGGCGATCTGCGTGTAGACGTTCCAGCCGCCGCCGACGCGCACGCGCGGCTTGAGGAGGCTGATGCCCTCTTCGTCCGACCGCTCGAAGTTCCAGAGGACGCCGTCCTTGTCGCGGGCGACGAGGCCGCCCTCTCCGTTGGAGGCGAGGGACGTGTACTCCTGCCACCTGCCGATCTGGTCGCCGGTGGTGCGCCTGGCGCGGTGGAAGGGGGCCTCGGGGTTGCCGGTGCCCTCGAAGTACCAGAGGTGGCCGTTCTTGTCCCGGGCCACCAGGTCGCCCGTGCCTGCGGCGGTCGCGCGGTTCAGCGGGACGATCCGGTCGTAGGCGTTCCAGCCGCCGCCGATCCGCTTGCGGGGCGTCAGGGTCCGGTCGGCCTTGCCCGTGGCCTCGTACCGCCAGAGCACACCGTCCTTGTCGACGGCGTGCACGGCGCCCCACAGGGAGGACCGCGGGCTGCCGGCGACGACGTCGAGGCCGACCTTGCCCTGGGCCACGACGGTCCCGGCGGCGTCCTTCAGCTCGACGGGCGCGTCGAGCGAGCCTATCCAGGCGAGGGTCTCCGGCAGGTCGATCGTGACGGCGTGGTCGACCGTCGCCGAGGCCTCCACGGCGGGCAGGTCGAGAACGATCCGGTACGGGCCGGGGTCGCCGGTGAAGCTCGTCCCCTGCCAGGCGCAGGCCGCGAAGGCCCCGCCGCCGACCGAGCACGTGGAGTCGATCTGCGCCGCCGCGCGGTGGTCCGTCCAGCCGCCGGGCGGCCAGTTGGTGATGGGGAGAGTGACACGGGCCCGCACCGGGCCGGTGTCTCCGGCCGGCGGCGTCGCCTTGAACCGCAGCGTCACCGGTCCCTCCACGCCGGCCGGCACGGTCAGCCGGCCGCCGTCCTGGACCACGGTGCCCGGGTCGACGGTGGTTCCCGACGGGGCCGCCACCGGTGCGGCGACAGCCGCTGCTCCCCCGAGCGCCACCGGTGCGATGCCGGCGACGAGGGCCGTCGCCAGAACCAAGCCTGCGCGTCCACGTACCACGAAATCCCCCATGGATTCAGCCTGTTGATCGTGAGGAAGCGGTCTCCCGCAACTCCTCGGACACCTCTATGACACCCGGAGTCGGCGCGTGGTTGTACGGATCCGTCTCGCTGATTCCGAACCGGTCGTGGAAGCGGCGCAGCGGCCCCGGGGCCCACCAGGTGAGGCGGCCGGTCAGCTTCATCACGGAGGGGACGAGGAGGCTGCGGACGACCATGGCGTCCATGAGGACGGCGAGGGCGACGCCGAGGCCGAGCATCTTGGTGTTGGTGACGCGGGAGGTGCCGATGGCGACCATGACGACGGCGAGGATCACGGCGGCGGCGGTGATGAGGCCGCCGGTGTGGCGCAGGCCGAAGCGGACGGAGTGCTCGTGGTCGCCGGTGGCGTCGTACTCCTCCTTGATGCGGGAGAGCAGGAACACCCCGTAGTCCATGGAGAGTCCGAAGGCCACGCAGAACATGAGTACCGGCAGGGTGGTCTCGATGTCGCCGGTGGCCGTGAAGCCGAGGAGTCCGGCGAGGTGGCCGTCCTGGAAGACCCAGACGACCGCCCCGAACATCGCCGTGAGGCTGAGGGCGTTGAGGACGACGGCCTGGACGGGGATGAGGACGCTGCCGGTGAGCAGGAAGACGAGGAGCAGCGTGACGAGGACGACGATGCCCGCCGCCCAGGGCAGCCGCTCGGCGAGGGCGTCCTTGGAGTCGACGAGGACGGCGGCCTGCCCGGTGACGGAGGTGTCGAACGGGGCGGGTGCGGCGCGCAGTTCGCCAACGGTGCGCTGGGCTTCGGCGCCGACGGCCTCGCCCTCGGGCACGACGGTGAAGTAGGCATGGCCGCCGGCGGCGGTCACCGGCCCTTCGGCCCGCGCGACGCCGTCGAGGGCGGCGATCCGCTCGCGGTAGGAGGCGTACTGCGCGGGGGTGGCCTCACCTTCCGCGAGGACGGTGATCCCGCCGCCGGGGTCGCCGGGGAAGCCCTCCCGCAGCTGGTCCTGGACGACGCGGGAGGAGGCGGTGACGGGCAGCTGGCGGTCGTCGGCGGTACCGAACTCCACGCCGAGGAAGGGCAGTCCGAGGAGGACGAGTCCGGCGGTGGTGAGGACGGCGAAGACCGGAGCCCTGCGCATCACGAGCGAGGCGGCCCGCGCCCAGCCCGCGCCCTCGCCGCCGCTGCCGCCGTTGCCGCCGCCGTCGGGTCCGGACTCCCGGCCCGCACGGCGCCGGAGGAGGCGCCGGAGGTCGAGCGCGTTGACCCGGTCGCCGAGCAGCACGAGGGCCGCCGGGAGCAGGGTGAGCGCGGCGGTCGCCGCGAGCAGGACGACGGCGATGCCCGCGTACGCGAAGGAGCGCAGGAAGTACTGCGGGAAGACCAGCATCGCGGCGAGCGAGACGGCGACGGTCAGTGCGGAGAAGAGCACGGTCCGCCCGGCGGTGCGCAGGGTGGTGCGGACGGCGGTGTAGGTGTCGGCCCCGGCGGCCAGCTCCTCGCGGTAGCGGCGGACGACGAACAGGGCGTAGTCGATGGCGAGTCCGAGGCCGAGGGCGGTCGTCAGGTTCTGTGCGAAGACGGAGACGTCCGTGAACTCGGTGATGCCGCGCAGGACGGCGTTGGTGCCGAGGATGGCGACGATGCCGACGCCGAGCGGCAGCAGGGCGGCGACGGCGCTGCCGAAGACCATGACGAGCAGGACGAGGGTGAGGGGCAGGGCGATGAGCTCGGCCCGCAGCAGGTCCTCCTGGATGATCACCTGCATCTCGTGACGGACGGCGAGGCCGCCGCCGAGGGACACCTCCACGGGGCCGTGCGCACCCCGGTACTCGGGGGCGATCCGGTCGAGGACGGCGGCGGCGTCCTTCTCCTCGCCGGCGATACGGGCGGCGATCACGGCCTGCCGGCCGTCCTCGGAGCGCAGGGCGGGCGAACCCGTGGACCAGTAGGAGCCGACGCCGTCGACACCCGGTTCGGCGTCGAGCCGCTCGGCGAGCTTCCTGGCCTCGGCGGCCGCCGCCGGGGCGTCGACCCCCTCCGGTCCCGCGTTCACGAGCAGGAGCAGGTTGGGCTGGGAGCCGGGGAACCGGCGCTCGAGCGCCTCGGTCGCGTACGTGGATTCGGCGGCCGGGTCCTCCCAGCCGCCGCTGCCCATGCGGTCGGCGACCCCGCCGCCGGCGAGGACGGCGAGGGCGGTGAGGACGAGGGCCACGAGGAGCGTGAGGCGCGGCCGCGCGGTCACGAACCGCGTCCACCCGCCGCCCCCTCCACGGGCTCCGCCCCCGCCGCCGGGCGCTGTTTTCTTGACTTCGGCCATGACGAGGTGTCCCCTTCACCTGACCCATGCGCTCGCTTCCCGGCAGGTCACATGGGTCGCCCATTGCCATAGACTGGCAAACACGAGCGATCACTCGCGTTCCACCAAGAATGCGAGCGACCTCTCGCATTTGTCAAACGTGTTGAGGAGAACTGGGGACAGTCATGTCCGAAGACGCGCCCGAAGACGTGCCCGAAGCGACGCCGGAAGCGACGTCCGAAGTGACGTCGGAAGAGCCGAAGCCGCGCCGCCGCCAGGCCCGCGGCGAGCGCCGCATCGCGCAGCTGCTCCAGGCCGCCGCGAACGTCTTCTGCTCGAACGGCTACACGGCGGCGAGCACCAACGCCATCGCGCGCGAGGCCCATGTCTCGCCCGGCACTCTCTACCAGTACTTCCCGAACAAGGAGGCCATCGCGATCGAGCTGGGCGAGCGCCTGCTGCACCAGATGCGGGAGGCCCACGGCCAGGCGTTCACCCCGGAGAACCTCGCGCTGCCGCTGCCCGAGCTGCTCGACGCCGTGGTCGATCCGATGATCGAGTTCAACTGCGCGAACCCGGCCTTCCTCGCCCTGATGCACGGCTCGGACGCGCCCGGCCGGATCGCCGAGGAGCACGACGCGCTGCACGTCTCGCTGCTCGCCCGGGTACGGGAGGTGATCGCCCACTTCGCCCCCGGCATGCCGGCCCAGGAGCGGGCCCGCGTCGCCGACATGACCTTCGCGTCCTTCAAGGGCGGCCTGGACCTGGTGCTTGCCGCCCCCGAGGGGCCCGAACGGGACGCCATGATCGCCGAGCTGAAGACCCTCCTCCTCCGCTACCTCGCGCCGCTGACCGAAGGGCCGCTGACCGAAGGGCCGCTCACCACGACTCGGAGCCACTGACGGCTCCCCCGCGCGGGGCCTCGCCCCGCGGCGCGCTCCCCGGCTCGCCCTTCGGCTCCTCCCCCGCCCTCCCCCGCAGCTTCAGGGCGAGCAGCGGGAAGGCGAGGACGGAGAGCATCCCTGCCCCGACGAGCGCCGCCGCCTCGCCCGCCGTCATCGTCTTGTCGTCCACGCCGATGGTGGTGATGGCGACGACGAGCGGCAGCGCGGTGGAGCCGTACAGGACGAGGCAGGCCCGGTCCCTCCGGCCGAGGTCGCGCGGGGCGCGGAACCAGATCGGGCCGCCGCGCACCGCCAGGAAGAGCAGCAGGAAGAGCGGCAGCAGAAGCAGCGTCCGGCCGCCCGCGAGGAGCGAGTCCAGGTCGAACTCGATCCCGGTGACGACGAAGAAGACCGGGACGAGGAAGCCGAAGCCGACGCCCTCGATCTTCTCCAGGATCTTCGGGCCGGACTCGGGCGCGGCCCCGGTCAGCACGAGCCGGGTGATGAGTCCGGCCGCGAAGGCCCCGAGCAGGACGTCGAGCCCGAGGGCCTGCGAGGCGGCCAGCATCAGGGCGAGCAGCAGGAAGACGAACCGGACCGCGAACTGCCCGCTGGTGTCCAGGGTCTTGGCGATGACGTGGGAGAACCACGGCGGGCGCGGCCGCAGCGCCCAGTACACGGCCCCTGCGGTGAGCGTGGCGAAGACCGCGAGGAGCGCGGTCGACTCGCCGGCACCGCGTCCGCTGAGCAGCAGCGCCATCGCGATGATCGGGCCGAACTCGCCGACCGCGCCGAAGGCCATGACGACCGAGCCGAACCGCCCGTGGAGGTCGCCGGCGTCCCGGAGCACCGGCAGGACGGTGCCGAGCGCGGTGCTGGTGAGCGCCACGCCGATGAAGACGCCCTTGGTGTAGCCGCCGCCGAGCAGGATGCCCGCGGTGAGTCCGAGGGCGAGGGCGATCAGCCAGGCCTGGACGGAGCGCCGGAGGGTGTCGCCGCGGACCTTGCCGAACTCGATCTCGTATCCCGCGAGGAAGATCAGCATGGTGAGGCCGAGTTCGGAGAGGCCGTCGATCAGCTCGCTCGGGTGGGCCCAGCCGAGGACGTCGGGGCCGATGAGGATGCCGAGCAGGATCTCGAAGATGACGAGGGGGACGGGGAGCTTCCGTCCGACCGCGTAGGCGAGCAGCGGTGCCAGGACGGCGATGGCCATGATCAGGATGAGCGTGGTCCCCGAATGCGACATATCGGGTGTTTACCATAGGCTCCGGCCTGGTGACCCGGCGACGGAGGGGCTTGCCGGCACCTCCGGCGCGCCACGGCCGGAGTCGACTGGATTAATACCCCCTAGGGGTATAAAATCCGTGGCGTACGGTCCTGAACCCACGAGGAGAACCGCCATGACCGCAGAGACGAAGACCGAACTCACCACCGTCTACCAGGTCAAGGGCATGACCTGCGGCCACTGCGAGGGCGCTGTCTCCGGCGAGATCTCCGAGCTGCCCGGCGTCTCCTCCGTCACGGCCGTCGCCGCCACCGGGCAGGTCACCGTCGTCTCCGCCGCCCCGCTCGACGAGGAGGCCGTCCGCGCCGCCGTCGACGAGGCCGGCTACGAGCTGGTCTGACCGCTCGCCCCCACCGCCTCGCAGGGCCGTACCGTTACCGGGTACGGCCCTGCACCCTTTTCGGCACCTCCTGGAACCGCACATGCCCCGCACCACCGTCCCGGACGTCACCGTCGCGGACCCCGCCGCCCCGGTCACCGCCACCGTCACCGTCACCGAGCTGACCATCGGCGGGATGACCTGCGCCTCCTGCGCGGCCCGCGTCGAGAAGAAGCTCAACCGGATGGACGGCGTGACCGCGACCGTCAACTACGCCACGGAGAAGGCCCGGGTCGAGCACGCGCCGGAGATCGGGGTCGACGACCTGATCGCCACCGTCGTGAAGACCGGCTACACCGCCGAGGAGCCGCCGCCCCCGGAGGCGGAGACGCTCCCCGAGCCGGGGATCGACCCCGCGTCGGCGACGGACCCCGAGCTCGCCCCGCTCCGGCAGCGGCTCACCGTCACCGCGCTGCTCTCCGCGCCCGTCGTCCTTCTCGCCATGGTCCCCGCGCTCCAGTTCGAGAACTGGCAGTGGCTCTCGCTCACCCTCGCCGCCCCCGCCGTCGTCTGGGGCGGACTGCCCTTCCACCGGGCCGCCTGGACCAACCTCCGGCACGGCGCCGCCACCATGGACACCCTCGTCTCGGTCGGCACCATCGCCGCCTTCGGCTGGTCGCTCTGGGCCCTCTTCCTCGGCGACGCCGGCATGCCCGGCATGCGGCACGGCTTCGACCTGACCGTCGACCGCTCCGACGCCTCCTCCTCGATCTACCTGGAGGTCGCGGCCGGCGTCGTCACCTTCATCCTGCTCGGCCGCTACCTGGAGGCCCGCGCCAAGCGGAAGGCGGGCGCCGCGCTCCGGGCCCTGATGGAACTCGGCGCCAAGGACGTCGCCGTACTGCGAGAGGGCACGGAGGTACGGATCCCGGTCGCCGCCCTGCGGACCGGCGACCTCTTCGTCGTACGCCCCGGGGAGAAGATCGCCACCGACGGCACCGTCACCGAGGGCACGTCGGCGGTCGACGCGTCCCTGCTCACCGGCGAATCGCTGCCGCTCGACGTCACCGAGGGCGACACGGTCACCGGCGGCTGCGTCAACGTCTCCGGGCGGCTGGTCGTCCGCGCCACCCTGGTCGGCGCCGACACCCGGCTCGCCCGGATGGCGAAGCTCGTCGAGGACGCCCAGAACGGCAAGGCCGAGGTGCAGCGGCTCGCCGACCGCGTCTCCGCCGTCTTCGTCCCGGTCGTGATCCTCATCGCGCTCGGCACCCTGGTCGCCTGGCTGCTCGTGACGGACGACGCGACCGCCGCGTTCACCGCCGCCGTCGCCGTCCTGATCATCGCCTGCCCCTGCGCCCTCGGCCTCGCCACCCCGACCGCCCTCATGGTCGGCACCGGCCGGGGCGCCCAGCTCGGCATCCTCATCAAGGGACCCGAGGTCCTGGAGACCACCCGCCGCGTCGACACGGTCGTCCTCGACAAGACCGGGACGGTCACCACCGGCCGCATGCGGCTGGCCGGCGTCCACGTGTACGGGGGGAAGTACGGCACCGACGCCACCGACGAGGTCCGGCTGCTGCGGCTCGCGGGCGCCCTGGAGCACGCCTCCGAGCACCCGGTGGCCCGCGCGGTCGCGGCCGGCGCCGCCGAGCGGTGCGGGGAGCTCCCC
>JOBE01000067.1 GCA_000717735.1 Streptomyces griseoluteus
GGCTTGGGGCTGCGGCTGGGCCTGGGCGGGGATGGGGGCCGCGACGGGGGCCGCCGGGACGGTCGCGGGGCTCGGGTCCGGGGCCGTGACGGGGGCCGGCGCGCTGTGGGCCTGCGTCGGCAGGGACGCCGGGGGCGACGTCGGCGGGGGTACCGGGGGCGGCGTCAGCAGGGGCGTCGCGGGCGGCGGCTCCACCGCCCGGCGGACGGCCTCGATCGCGGAGGCGCCCACCCGGACCCGGCCCGTCGCGGTCAGGGCCACCGTCGCGTGCGCGTCACCGGTGCCGTGCTCGGTGTTTCCCGACGGGGACTCCCCCGGCGGGGACTCCCCCGGCGGGGACTCCCCCGGCGCGTCGCCGTCCCGGGCGCCGGACTCCTGGCCCGCCGGGGCGCCGAGTTCGCGCAGCTGTGCCTCCGTACGGTCCAGGTGGCGG
Organism: Streptomyces griseoluteus; assembly: GCA_000717735.1. Lineage (GTDB taxonomy): Bacteria > Actinomycetota > Actinomycetes > Streptomycetales > Streptomycetaceae > Streptomyces > Streptomyces griseoluteus_A. The sequence goes on from JOBE01000067.1 coordinate 434, forward strand.
CGGAGGTCGGCGGCCTCCTCCTCGTCGTCCGCCCACTCCAGGAGCTCGGCGTACCGGCTCGCCTTGCGGCGCAGGGCGTCCAGCTGCTCCGCCCTGGCCTCCCGCAGCCGGGTCAACTCGGCCCCGGCGTCGTCGTATCCGAGTCCGGGCGACCAGGTGAGCCCCTCGGCGGCGAGCGCGGAGGCGAGCCGCGCGCGCTCCGCCGTCCAGGCCGCGATCCCGGCGCCGGGATCGTCCGGGGGCAGGTGTCCGGCCTCGACGGCGTCCGCCGCGGCGCGCAGGACACCGGCCAGCCGCTCGCCGGAGCCCTTCAGGAGGGCGAGCGACGCGGGCAGGTCGACCAGGGGTTCGGGTGCGGGCACGGGAGCGGCGTCCTCACGGTCGGGGTTCGTCATCGGGGAGTCGGGCGGCGGGACGACGGGCGCGACAACCGGACCTTCGCCCGGCGGGGCCTCCGAGGTTCCGGTGCCTTCCAAGACCTCCGCGGCCTCGAAACGCGGGCCGATCTCGTGGGCGTCCGGCGGTGGACCGCTGTCCGCCGCCTTCCGTAACGCGGTCTCGTGCCGCCTCGCCAGCGGTCCGACCGGCAGCCGGCTCGTACCGGGCAGGAGCATCCCGTGGAGGGCGCAGCGGGCGAGGGGCGGGTCGAGCACCCTGAGCATGGCGAGGAGTTCGTCGAGGGTGGGTTCGGCCAGGGCGCGCTGCGAGAACCCGTACTCCGTGCGGAGCGCCTTCACCGCCCAGACGAGCCCGCAGGCGGCGATGCCCGTGAGCTGCCCCTGTTGTGCCTTGGCGAGGCGCACCCGTGCCGCGTGGAGTTCCCGCCGCGAGGGAGGGGACGGGGGCCGGTCGGAGGTGTGGGCGTGTTTGTCGCCCCGTAAGCAGTGGTGCCGGGTCAGCAGGGATCTGAGGGCGTCCTCGTCAAGCGACGCCAGCCAGGACCTGACTCCGTTCACCCACCCGTGCATGGCGTCGAGCATCTCATTCCGGCACCACGGGTGCTATGCCGTTGCTCTATTCCGATTCCTCAAGAGGGGCCCGACGAAGGCGCGTTGGAGTGGGTCGCGCCGCGGGCGCGCATCAATGCGCCGACTCCGCGGCCCGTCCCGTGATTGACTTCCGGAACAGTTCGACCGCCCTCTTCCGATCACCGAGAGCGAGGCCGCTCGTGGTCCATCAGATCGACCCTTCGTTCGTCGCGCTGCCCCTGCGGGCGCTCGCCGACGCCGCGCTCGCCCGAGCGCGCGCGCTCGGTGCCGAGCACGCCGACTTCCGTCTGGAGCGGGTGCGCAGCGCCTCGTGGCGGCTGCGCGACGCCAAACCGTCCGGGTCCTCGGACACCACCGACCTCGGCTACGCGGTGCGGGTGGTGCACGGCGGGGCCTGGGGGTTCGCGTCCGGGGTCGACCTGACCATGGACGCGGCCGCACGGGTCGCCTCGCAGGCGGTGGCGATGGCCAAGCTGTCGGCGAAGGTGATCGCGGCGGCCGGTTCGAACGAGCGGGTGGAGCTGGCCGACGAGCCGGTGCACGAGGAACGCACCTGGGTCTCCTCGTACGAGATCGACCCCTTCTCCGTCCCCGGCGAGGAGAAGAGCGCGCTGCTCGCCGACTGGAGCGCGCGGCTGCTGCGGGCGAACGGCGTGGCGCACGTGGACGCCTCGCTGCTCACCGTCCACGAGAACAAGTTCTACGCGGACACGGCGGGCACGGTCACCACGCAGCAGCGGGTCCGGCTGCATCCGCAGCTGACGGCGGTCGCCGTCGACGGGACGACCGGTGAGTTCGACTCGATGCGGACGATCGCGCCGCCGGTCGGGCGGGGCTGGGAGTACCTGACGGGCACCGGCTGGGACTGGGACAAGGAGCTGGACGAGATCCCGGGGCTGCTCGCCGAGAAGATGCGGGCACCGAGCGTGGAGGCGGGGCGGTACGACCTGGTCGTGGACCCGTCGAACCTCTGGCTGACGATCCACGAGTCGATCGGGCACGCCACCGAGCTGGACCGGGCCCTGGGCTACGAGGCGGCGTACGCGGGCACCTCGTTCGCCACCTTCGACCAGCTGGGGAAGCTGACGTACGGCTCCTCGATCATGAACGTGACGGGTGACAGGACCGCCGAGCACGGGCTCGCCACGGTCGGGTTCGACGACGAGGGCGTCGAGGCGCAGAGCTGGGACCTGGTGAAGGACGGCACGCTCGTCGGCTACCAGCTGGACCGGCGGATCGCGAAGCTCACCGGCCTCGGCCGGTCGAACGGCTGCGCCTTCGCGGACTCCCCCGCGCACGTGCCGGTGCAGCGGATGGCGAACGTCTCCCTCCAGCCGGACCCGGGCGGCCTGTCGACCGAGGACCTGATCGGGGGTGTGGAGCGGGGCGTCTACGTGGTGGGCGACCGGTCCTGGTCGATCGACATGCAGCGCTACAACTTCCAGTTCACCGGACAGCGCTTCTTCCGCATCGAGAACGGGCGGCTCGCCGGCCAGCTGCGGGACGTGGCGTACCAGGCGACGACCACCGAGTTCTGGGGCTCGATGGAGCAGGTCGGCGGCCCGCAGACGTACGTGCTCGGTGGCGCGTTCAACTGCGGCAAGGCCCAGCCGGGCCAGGTCGCCTCGGTCTCCCACGGCTGCCCCTCCGCCCTCTTCCGGGGCGTCAACATCCTGAACACGACGCAGGAGGCCGGACGATGAGCCGCGTCAGCAAGCCGTACGAGATCGTCGAGCGGGCCCTTGAGCTGTCCCGCGCCGACGGGTGTGTCGTCATCGCCGACGAGGAGTCCTCGGCCAACCTTCGCTGGGCGGGCAACGCGCTCACCACGAACGGTGTCACCCGCGGCCGTACGCTCACGGTGATCGCGACCGTGGACGGCGCGCAGGGGACCGCCACCGGTGTCGTCTCCCGGTCCGCCGTGACCGTCGACGACCTGGAGCCGCTGGTCCGGGCCGCCGAGGCCGCCGCCCGTACGGCCGGGCCCGCCGAGGACGCCCAGCCGCTGGTGACGGACGTGCCCTCGTCGCCCGACTTCACGGACGCCCCGGCGGAGACCTCCTCCGCCGTCTTCGCCGACTTCGCCCCTGCGCTCGGCGAGGCCTTCGCCCGTGCCCGGGCCGGCGGCCGCGAGCTCTACGGCTTCGCCAACCACGAGCTGACGTCCACCTACCTGGGTACGTCCACGGGGCTGCGGCTCCGGCACGACCAGCCCAACGGGACCCTGGAGCTGAACGCCAAGTCCCCCGACCGCTCGCGGTCCGCCTGGGCCGGGCGCTCGACCCGGGACTTCAAGGACGTCGACCCGGCCGCGCTCGACGCGGAGCTGGCGACCCGCCTCGGCTGGGCGGAGCGGCGGATCGAGCTGCCCGCCGGCCGGTACGAGACGCTGCTGCCTCCGACGGCCGTGGCCGATCTGCTGATCTACCAGCTGTGGTCCTCCACGGCCCGGGACGCGGTGGAGGGCCGTACGGTCTTCTCCAAGCCCGGCGGCGGCACCCGGCTCGGCGAGACGCTCTCCCCGCTGCCGCTGACACTGCGCAGCGACCCGAACGAGCCGGGCCTCGAGTCCGCGCCGTTCGTGATCGCGCACTCCTCGGGCGACGACTCGTCCGTCTTCGACAACGGCCTGCCGATCGGGCCGACGGACTGGGTGCGGGACGGGAAGCTGGAGCACCTGATCACCACCCGGCACACGGCGGCCCTCACCGGGCTGCCCATGGCCCCCACGGCGGGGAACCTGATCCTGGACGGGGGCGGCGAGCGCTCCCTGGAGGAGATGGTGGCCGCGACAGGACATCAAGGGCCCGCTCTGCTCCTGACCTGCCTCTGGTACATCCGCGAGGTCGACCCGGCGACGCTGCTGCTCACCGGTCTGACCCGGGACGGCGTCTACCTCGTCGAGAACGGCGAGGTGGTCGGCGAGGTGAACAACTTCCGGTTCAACGAGTCGCCGGTGGACCTGCTGTCGCGGGCCTCGGAGGCGAGCCGTACGGAGAAGACGCTGCCGCGCGAGTGGGGCGACTGGTTCACCCGCGCCGCGATGCCCGCCCTGAGGGTGCCCGACTTCAACATGAGCTCGGTCAGCAAGGGGGTCTGACCCGCCTAGACTGGGTCGTCGTACCACCAACTATCTGAGGAGACTGACGGTCGTGACGGACATCGTCGACGAGCTGAAGTGGCGTGGGCTCTTCGCCCAGTCCACCGATGAGGACGCACTGCGCAAGGCTCTCGCGGACGGTCCCGTCACCTTCTATTGCGGTTTCGACCCGACCGCGGCCAGTCTCCACGTCGGCCATCTGGTCCAGGTCCTCACCGTCCGCCGGCTCCAGCAGGCCGGGCACCGGCCGCTGGCGCTGGTCGGCGGGGCCACCGGCCAGATCGGTGACCCGCGGCCGACGGCCGAGCGCACCCTGAACGACCCCGAGACGGTCGCGAACTGGGTGAACCGGCTGCGGACGCAGATCGAGCCGTTCCTCTCCTTCGAGGGGGAGAACGCGGCGGTCATGGTGAACAACCTGGACTGGACCGCCGGACTGTCGGCGATCGAGTTCCTGCGGGACATCGGCAAGCACTTCCGGGTCAACAAGATGCTGACCAAGGACTCCGTGGCCCGGCGCCTGGAGTCCGAGCAGGGCATCAGTTACACGGAGTTCAGCTACCAGCTGCTCCAGGGCATGGACTTCCTGGAGCTGTACCGCCGCTACGGCTGCACGCTCCAGCAAGGCGGCTCGGACCAGTGGGGCAACCTGGTGGCCGGGCTGGACCTGATCCACCGCGTGGAGCCGGGCGCCGAGGTGCACGCGCTCGCGACCCCGCTGATGGTCAAGGCGGACGGCACCAAGTTCGGCAAGACCGAGAGCGGCGCCGTCTGGCTGGACCCGGAGATGACCACGCCGTACGCGTTCTACCAGTTCTGGCTGAACGTGGACGACCGGGATATCTCGACGTACATGCGCATCCTGTCCTTCAAGTCCCGCGAGGAGCTGGAGGAGCTGGAGGAGCAGACCGCCGAGCGGCCGCAGGCGCGTGCCGCGCAGCGGGCGCTCGCCGAGGAGCTCACCACCCTGGTGCACGGCGCCGAGCAGTGCGCGGCCGTCATCAACGCCTCCAAGGCACTGTTCGGGCAGGGCGACCTGGCCGAGCTGGACGAGGCGACGCTGGCCGCCGCCCTGTCCGAGCTGCCGCACGCCCGGGTGACCGAGCTGGGCCAGGTCGTGGACCTGTTCACCGAGGTCGGGCTCGCGCCGAGCAAGTCGGGCGCGCGCCGCACGGTGAAGGAGGGCGGGGCCTACGTGAACAACGTGAAGGTCACCGCCGAGGACGCCGAGGTGTCGGCGGACGAGCTGCTGCACGGCCGCTGGCTGGTGCTGCGGCGCGGCAAGAAGAACCTGGCGGCGATCGAGTTCGCCGGCGTCTGACCGGTACGCGCGGGCCGGAGGCCCGGTACGGCACACCCTCGTGTGTGTCGTACCGGGCCTCCGTGCGTCCGGCGCAAAGCCGTCTAGGCGCGGCGTCTGCTGCCCTTCATCGAGGCCCACAGCATGTCCCCCACCCCGACCACGGCGACGGCGCCGATCAGCTGGAGCAGGTGGCGGGTCCAGTCGATGCCCTTGGTCTCGTTGACCCCGATCCAGGTCGCGACCGCGTTGCCGAGCACGCTGCCGAGAATGCCGAACACGGTCGTCAGCCACAGCGGGATCTGCTGCTTGCCCGGCAGGATCGCCTTCGCGATCAGGCCGAGGACCAATCCCACGATGATCGCCCACAACCAACTCATCGTCGCCTCCTTGTACGCATGTCCGCCCAGTTTCGGCCCGTGGGCCATACGGCGCATGTCGGGCGGCGCCATCCGTGCCCCCGGCCTCCTCCGCGGCGGAGCCCGGGCGTACCGTGGAAACAAGGTCCGGACCGGGAGAGTCCGGCGCGACCGGTGGGTGGTGGACGGCGATGCCGAAGCGAGGCGGAACCGAGGTCTTCCGGATCACGGGGGCCCGGCAGGGGCTCGCCGACGACGTGCGGGGACGCCAGCGGCGCTACGTCATCTCGATGACGGTGCGGACGCTCTCCGTGATCGCGGCCGCGGTGCTGTGGGACGTCCAGCGGCATGTGGCCGTGGTGGCCCTCGCCCTGGGCGTGCTGCTCCCCTATGTCGCCGTGGTCATCGCCAACGCGGGCCGCGAGTCGGCTCCGTCCCTTCCCTCCACCTTCGTACCGCCTCCGGTGCGGCCCGCGCTCGGTGCCGCCGAGACCTCGGCGGACAGGGAGACGGAGCCTCCGCACGGCCGGAACTGATCACGCACAGTGGCCGAAAAAGCTCAAGAAAAGCTCAAATCAATCCTGAGCTTCCAGTGCACCGCACCCCATGTGCCGTGACATACTTCCTACGCGCTCCGCATCCCCCGTCGGAGCGACGGACCGATGCCGGGCAGCTCCCCCCGTGGCTGCTCGGCATCGCCCTTGCTGGACAATGATCAGGTGATCAATGGTCCAGTGAGCGAAGAGAAGCCGATCTGTTCGGCCAAGGGATGCCGCGCCGACGCCGTCTGGGTGCTCGCGTGGAACAACCCCAAGCTGCACACGCCCGAGCGCCGCAAGACCTGGCTCGCGTGCGAGGAGCACCGCGAACACCTCTCCCAGTTCCTGGGCGTGCGGGGGTTCCTGAAGGACGTCGTGCCGCTGAGCGAGTGGGAGCCGGCCGAGGGCTGAGGCCCGCCGGTCAGCCCCCGGGTCAGCCGCCGATCGCCGACATGGGGCGGTCGGGCTGGAGGAAGCCCGGGTCGTCGAGACCGGAGCCGGCCTTCTTGCCCCACATGGCCTGCTTCCAGATCCGGGCCACCTCGTCGTCCGGGGCGTCCGAACGGAGCGCGGCCCGCAGGTCCGTCTCCTCGGTGGCGAACAGACAGGTCCGCACCTGCCCGTCGGCGGTGAGCCGGGTGCGGTCGCAGGCCCGGCAGAACGGCCGGGTGACGGAGGCGATGACGCCGACCGTGTGCGGTCCGCCGTCGACGACCCAGCGCTCGGCGGGCGCGGAACCGCGCTCGTCGGAGCCTTCCGGCGTCAGGGTGAAGCGGGTGCGCAGGGACTCCAGGATGTCACCGGCGGTGATCATGCCGTCCCGCTTCCAGCCGTGCTGGGCGTCGAGGGGCATCTGCTCGATGAAGCGGAGTTCGTAACCCTCCGCCACCGCCCAGGCCAGGAGGTCGGGGGCCTCGTCGGCGTTGAGCCCGGGCATCAGGACGGCGTTGACCTTGACCGGGGTGAGGCCGGCGTCCCGGGCGGCGGCCATGCCGTCGAGGACGTCCCGGTGGCGGTCGCGCCGGGTGAGGGTCTTGAAGACGTCGGGGCGCAGGGTGTCCAGGGAGACGTTGACCCGGTCGAGGCCCGCGGCCTTGAGGGCGGCGGCCGTGCGCTTGAGTCCGATGCCGTTGGTGGTGAGGGACATCCGGGGGCGGGGCTCCAGGGCCGCGCAGCGCTCGACGATGCCGACGAGGCCGGGGCGGAGCAGCGGCTCACCGCCGGTGAAGCGGACCTCGGTGACGCCGAGGTCGGTGACCGCGATGCGGATCAGCCGGACGATCTCGTCGTCGGTGAGCAGGTCCGGCTTGGCGAGCCACTGGAGGCCCTCCTCCGGCATGCAGTACGTGCAGCGCAGATTGCAGCGGTCCGTGAGTGAGACGCGCAGGTCGGTGGCGACCCGGCCATAGGTGTCGATGAGCACTGTGGGCCCCCTCCCCGTCTTGCGGTTGCTTGTGGTTCGAGCCTACGTGAGCGCACGGACAACGAGCAGGGCAGATTGTCACGAGGACCGGCGCGGCCGCGTCGTAGAACTCTACGACGCGGCCGTCCGGGGATCGCGGACCGTATACGACCCGCTGCGCTCCGGTCAGTGCTTGACCGCGGCGGCGACCCCGACACCGGTGAGGGACTTGACCTCGAGCTCCGCGTACTTGCCCGCGTCCGGCTCCTCCTTGGAGAGGAGCGAGCCGAGCCAGCCGAGGAGGAAGCCGAGCGGGATCGAGACGAGCCCGGGGTTCTCCAGCGGGAACCAGTGGAAGTCCACGCCCTTGAACATCGAGGCCGGCCCGCCGGAGACGACCGGCGAGAAGAGGACGAGGACGACGGAGGAGATCAGTCCGCCGTAGATCGACCAGAGCGCGCCCTGGGTGGTGAACCGCTTCCAGAAGAGCGAGTAGAGGATCGTCGGCAGGTTGGCCGATGCGGCGACCGCGAAGGCGAGGGCGACGAGACCGGCGACGTTGAGGTCGCGGGCGAGGGCGCCGAGCGCGATCGACACGATGCCGATGAGGACGGTGGACCAGCGGGCGGCCCGCATCTCCTCCTTCTCGGTGGCCTTCCCGCGCTTGATCACGTTCGCGTAGATGTCGTGCGCGAAGGACGAGGAGGAGGCCAGGGTCAGACCGGCGACGACGGCGAGGATGGTGGCGAAGGCGACGGCGGAGATGACGGCGAGGAGGATCGCGCCGCCGGTGGAGCCCGCGCCGCCGCCGACCTCCAGGGCGGTGAGCGGGGCCGCCGTGTTGCCGGCCTTGTTGGACGCCTTGATGGTGTCGCCGCTGAGCAGGGCGGCGGCGCCGAAGCCGAGGACGATCGTCATCAGGTAGAAGGCGCCGATGATGCCGATGGCCCAGTTGACCGACTTACGGGCGGCCTTGGCGGTCGGCACCGTGTAGAAGCGGATCAGGATGTGGGGCAGGCCCGCGGTGCCGAGGACGAGGGCGATGCCGAGGGAGATGAAGTCGAGCTTCGAGACGGAGCTCAGGCCGTACTTGAGGCCGGGCTCCAGGAACGCGTCGCCCTTGCCGCTGTTCGTGGCGGCGGCGCCGAGCAGCTGCGAGAGGTTGAAGTCGAACTTCAGCAGGATGAGGAAGGTGATGAGGAGCGTGCCCGCGATGAGCAGGACCGCCTTCACCATCTGCACCCAGGTGGTGCCCTTCATGCCGCCGATCGTCACGTAGACGATCATCAGGACGCCGACGAGGGCGACGATCGCGACCTTGCCGCCGTCGCTGGTGATGCCGAGGAGCAGCGAGACGAGGACGCCGGCGCCCGCCATCTGGGCGAGCAGGTAGAAGATCGAGACGACGATCGTGGAGGTGCCGGCGGCGGTCCTGACGGGCCGCTGGCGCATCCGGTAGGCGAGGACGTCGCCCATGGTGAAGCGGCCGGAGTTGCGCAGCGGTTCGGCGACCAGGAGCAGGGCGACGAGCCAGGCGACCAGGAAGCCGATCGAGTAGAGGAAGCCGTCGTAGCCGTAGAGGGCGATGGCACCGCTGATGCCGAGGAAGGACGCGGCGGACATGTAGTCGCCGGAGATCGCGAGGCCGTTCTGGAAGCCGGTGAACTGGCCTCCGCCGGCGTAGAAGTCGGCGGCGCTGCGGGTCTGGCGGCCGGCCCAGACGGTGATGATCAGGGTCGCGATGACGAAGGCGCCGAAGAGGGCGATGATCAGCGGCCGGTGTTCGGCGGTGGCGCTGTCGGCGGCGAGCAGGACGGGGGTGCTCATGCGTCGCCCTCCATGCGGGTCTTGATGGCCTCGGCCTTGGGGTCGAGCCGGTTCGCCGCGTGCCGTGAGTAGAGCCAGGCGATGAGGAAGGTGGTGAGGAACTGGCCGAGGCCCAGGACGAGCGCCACGTTGATGTTGCCGAACACCTTGGTCCCCATGAAGCCGCCCGCGTAGTTGGAGAGCAGCACGTACAGCAGGTACCAGGCGATGAAGGCCAGGGTGAGGGGGAAGGCGAAGGAGCGGTACGTACGGCGCAGTTCGCCGAACTCCGCGCCCTCCTGCACCTCGACGAACTGTTCCGTCGTGGGCGTTACGGGAGCGGATGCGGCATCCGTCCCGTTTCTGGGCGGCGGCGGTGCTTCGGTAGCCACGGAATCTCCTCGTGACGCGGGGGCGGACGGCATGGTCAAGGGGGCCTCACCAGGGGTGCGGGAACCGGCGCTCCGATCGGAGCTCCTCCCCTGCACAACGGCACGGAGCGCGAAGCGAAGCGGTTCACGCGAGGAATTTATTCGCACAGATCTTCATGAAGTCTTCTCAACTCATTGAAGCGCCGGGAAGATCAGCGATAGCTTCACTCGTCATGCACCTGCCCGCGCGCAAACCCGCGCGCTGGCAGTACATACGGATGATGTGGAGAACCCATGGCTCATCTGGGATCGAGGCGCGGCCGAGCTCTCGCTCTGCCGGTTGGTCTCGCGCTCACGGCTTCGCTCGGCTTCCTTCCCTCCGGCGCCGCCTCCGCCGCGGATCTGAGCGACGCACCGGCTACGGCAGCGGTGGCGACGAACGGGCCGAAGCTGACGTACGTCGTCAACGTCGAGGGGGGCCGCTGGACGGCCGCCTCGGTGAAGAAGGCGATCGCCGCCGCCGGCGGCGAGGTGGTCGTCTCGTACGACCAGATAGGCGTGATAGTCGTCCACTCGCAGAACCCCGAGTTCGCGAAGACGATCCGTCAGGCGCGTGGTGTGGTGTCGGCCGGTTCGACCCGCACCGCCCCGCTGTCCGCCCAGGCGGACGACGCCGTCGACGAGGGCGCCCAGACGCTGTCCGCGGCCGAGGCCAAGGCCGCCGCGGCGAGCGCCACGGACGCGCAGGACCCGCTGGAGCCCCTGCAGTGGGACCTCCCCGCCATCAAGGCGGACAAGGCCCACGCGAAGACGCTCGGCAGCAAGCGCGTCACCGTCGCCGTCATCGACACGGGTGTCGACGACACCCACCCGGACCTGGCGCCGAACTTCGACGTCGCCGCGTCCGCCAACTGCGTGTCGGGCAAGCCGGACACCACCCCCGGCTCGTGGCGTCCGAACCCGGGCGAGAGCGACCACGGCACCCACGTCGCCGGCACCATAGCCGCCGCCAAGAACGGCGTCGGCATCACCGGTGTCGCCCCGGGCGTCAAGGTCTCCGGCATCAAGGTGTCCACCCCGGACGGCTTCTTCTACACCGAGGCCGTGGTCTGCGGCTTCATGTGGGCGGCCGAGCAGGGTGTGGAGATCACGAACAACAGCTACTACACCGACCCGTGGATGTTCGCCTGCAAGACCGATGAGGACCAGAAGGCCCTCATCGAGGCGGTCACCCGTGCGACCCGCTACGCGGAGCGCAAGGGCACCGTCAACGTCGCGGCGGCCGGCAACTCGAAGTTCGACCTCGCGGCCGACTCGATCGTCGACAAGAGCAGCCCGAACGACACCGTCCCGGCCGAGCGGGTCATCGACCCGAAGGTGTGCTTCGACTACCCGGCCATGCTGCCGGGCGTCGTCACCGTCTCCGCGACCGGTGCCAAGGACCTGAAGGCGTCGTACTCCAACTACGGTCTCGGCATCATCGACGTGGCCGCCCCCGGCGGCGACCGCACCGAGTACCAGACCCCGGGCGCCCCGGCGGTCAACGGTCGCATCCTGTCGACCACGGTCAACGGCGGTTACAACTACAAGGCCGGTACGTCGATGGCCGCGCCGCACGCGGCGGGTGTCCTCGCGCTCATCAAGTCGACGCACCCCTACGCGAGCCCGGCGGCGCTGAAGGCGCTGCTGTACGCGCAGGCCGACGACCGCGCCTGCACCAACCCGTACGACATCGAGGGCGACGGCACGATCGACGCCGTCTGCGAGGGTGGCAAGAACAAGAACGGCTTCTACGGAGCCGGTCTGATCGACGCCCTGGACGCCGTGAAGTAAGCGGTTCGGCGTGACCCGAAGGCCCTGGTGGGGCGTGTGCCACACCAGGGCCTTTCACATGGCACTCAGTGCCACACTGCACTCATGGACAACGGCATGGGCAACACGGTTCGTACAGGTACGGCGTTGTTGTGGTCGGCTCTCGGCGGCGATCCCGCCCTGGTGGACCGCGTGGAGTACGGCGGGACCTCCGGGCTGCTGCCCGCGCGACTGCCCGTGATGGACCTGGCGCGGGCGACCGTCGCGGTCGCCGGGCTCGCCGCCGTCGAGCGGGCCGGGCTGCCGGGGCCGGTGCGGGTGGACGACGGGGCCGTGGCCACCGCCTTCGTGAGCGAGCGTCACCTGCGGGTCGACGGGCGGGCGCCGGTGAACTTCGCGCCGCTGTCGCGGTTCTGGCGGGCGGCCGACGGCTGGATCCGTACCCACGCCAACTACCCCCACCACCGGGCGGCGTTGCTCGCCGCGCTCGACGTCTCCTCCGGGTCGGTGGAGGCCGTCGCGGCGGCGATCGGCGCGCGGCGGGCCGTGGACGTCGAGACGGCGGTGTACGCGGCCGGAGGGCTCGCCGTGGCCCTGCGCACGCCCGCCGAGTGGGCGGCGCACGAACAGGGCCGTGCGGTGGCGGCCCGGCCGCTGCTCACCCGTGAGCGGCTCGACGAGGCCCCGCCCCGGCGCCGTACGGGCCCCCTGCGGGTCCTCGACCTGACCCGGGTGATCGCGGGGCCTGTCGCGACCCGGACGCTCGCGCTGCTCGGCGCGGACGTGCTGCGGATCGACCCGCCGGGCAACCCCGAACTGCCGGACCAGCACGCGGACACGGACGTCGGCAAGCGGACCGCCGCCCTCGACCTGGACCGGCCCTCCGACCGGCGTACCTTCGACGAACTCCTCGACGCCGCCGACGTGCTGGTCACCGGCTACCGAGCGGGCTCGCTCGACCGGTTCGGCCTCCACCGCCCCGGACTCGTCACCGCGCGGCTCTCCGCGTGGGGCGACCACGGCCCCTGGCGCGAGCGGCGCGGCTTCGACAGCCTGGTGCAGGTGGCCACCGGCATCGCGGTGACCGAGGGCTCGGCCGAGGAGCCCGGGGCGCTGCCCGCGCAGGCCCTGGACCACGGCACGGGCTATCTGCTCGCGGCGGCGGTGCTGCGTTCGCTGACCGAGCAGGACCGGGAGGGCGGCACGCGGCTCGTCCGGCTGGCCCTGGCGCAGACGGGCCACTGGCTGACGCACACGCTGCCCCGGTACGAGCCCGAGCGGTACCTCACCGAGTCGGAGGGCCCGCTCGGGCGGCTGCGGCACGCGCTGTCGCCCGTCGCGTACGAGGGCGGCCCGACGGGCTGGTCGCGTCCGCCGGGCGTGCCGGGTGGCGACGACGCCGCCTGGGTCACGGCGTGACGAGGACCTTCAGGGCGGTGCGCTCGTCCATGGCCTTGTAGCCGCCGGGGACGCCGTCGAGGCCGACGGTCAGGTCGAAGACCGGGGACGGGTCGATGGTGCCGTCGAGGACGTCCGGGAGCAGTTCCGGGATGTACGCGCGCACGGGGGCGACGCCGCCGCGCAGGGCGATGTTCCGGTCGAACATGACGGACAGGTCGAGTCCGGTGCCGCTGCCGTGCGGGACGCCGACGTAGCCGATGGAGCCGCCGTCGCGGGCGATGGCGACGGCGGTCCGCATGGACTGCTCGGTGCCGACGGCCTCGATGACGCCGTGGGCGCCCTGGCCGCCGGTGAGCTCGCGGACGGCGGCCTCCGCGGCCTCGCCGCGTTCGGCGACGACGTCGGTGGCGCCGAAGAGGCGGGCGATGTCGGTACGGACGGTGTGCCGTCCGAGCGCGATGATCCGCTCGGCGCCGAGGCGCTTGGCCGCGAGGACGCCGCAGAGGCCGACGGCGCCGTCGCCGACGACCGCGACGGTCGAGCCGGGCTTCACGCCCGCGCCGAGGGCGGCGTGGTGGCCGGTGCCCATGACGTCGGAGAGGGCGAGCAGCGCGGTCAGGAGCCGGTCGTCGGAGGCGGCGTCGGCGGGGAGCTTGACGAGGGTGCCGTCGGCGAAGGGGACGCGGACGGCCTCGCCCTGGCCGCCGTCGGAGCCGACCGAGCCCCAGAAGCCGCCGCGCGGGCAGGAGGTCTGGAGTCCTTCGGCGCAGTAGTCGCAGGTGCCGTCGGACCAGACGAAGGGGGCGACGACGAGGTCGCCGGCCGCGAAGCCGGAGACGTCGGCGCCCGCCGCCTCGACGATCCCCAGGAACTCGTGGCCGATGCGCTGGCCGGGCTGCCGGGCCGACTCGCCCCGGTAGGCCCACAGGTCGCTGCCGCAGACGCAGGCGCGCAGGACGCGGACGACGACGTCCGTGGGGTCCTGCACCACCGCGTCGGGCACGTCCTCCACGCGCATGTCGAACGGGGCATGGATGGTGGTGGCGCGCATGGCGGACGGTCCTTGCTGTCAGACGGTTGTACGACGTTCACCGTACATCGCGCGGAGCACTCCCGCCGTCAGCAGGTACTGCGCCGCGATGTAGGTCAGCATGACCCAGAAGTCGGGCGCCGGCAGCTGGGGCCATGCGGCGACCCCGGTGGCGATGAGGGTGTCGGACAGCAGGAAGAGGGCGCCGCCGAGGCCGGCCAGGAGACCCAGGGAGCTGGCGCGGTAGGCCATGGCGGTGAGCAGCAGCGAGTACCCGGCGACCGGGATCCGCAGGTCGGCGGGGAGGTCGGGCCAGAGGAGCGCGACGGTGCCGACGAGGGCGGCGGTGTACGCGATCCCCAGGGGGACGGACGTACGGCGCCGTCCGAAGAGGACCAGGTAGCAGACGTGTCCCGCGGCGAAGGAGCCCATGCCGACGAGGAAGGCCCAGTCGGCGTCGGAGAGCAGGAAGACGTCACCGCCCCAGCCGAAGAGGAGCGCGGCGACGAGCAGCTTCGGGGCGCCTCTGGTGACGGCGTGGGCGGCGAGCAGCGGCATCAGGAGCGGCTTGGCGAGCTGGTGGCCGAGTTCGGCACCCGCGAGCAGGGAGACCAGGTCGACGGCGGCCGCGAGCCCGAAGGCGGCGAGCAGCGCGCGCGAGCGGCCAGGGGAGAGGTCTGGGGAGGAAGTCTTCACGCGGCGGTTCCCGGGGCGGGCTCGGCGGCGGGCGCGTGGGCGGGCTCGGCGGCCGGCTCCGGCGCGGCGCTCTTCGCCGCGGCGGGTGCCGGCTGCCAGCCGGGTCCGCGGAAGACCCGTCCGGCCCGCTCGCGCCAGTCGTTCGCGGCCCGGAGGTCGCGGGCGATGGCGGCGTACTCGTGGGTGGCGACCCGGAGCGGGTTGTACGTCTCGATGTTCTTGGTGAGCCCGTAGACGGGCCGGTCGGTCTCGCCGACCCAGGAGCCGAACATCCGGTCCCAGACGATGAGGATCCCGCCGAAGTTCCGGTCCAGGTAGCCGCCCTGGGAGGCGTGGTGGACGCGGTGGTGGGAGGGGGTGTTGAGGACGTACTCGAAGGGCCGGGGCAGCTTGCCGACGCGCTCGGTGTGGATCCAGAACTGGTAGACGAGGTTGACGGAGTAGCAGAAGGCGACGGCCGCCGGGTGCACGCCGAGGGCGATCATCGGCAGGTAGAAGGGCCAGGAGGTCACGCTGGTCCACGGCTGCCGCAGGGCGGTGGTGAGGTTGAACTTGCGGCTGCTGTGGTGGACGACGTGGCAGGCCCAGAGGACGCGGATGACGTGGTGTCCGCGGTGCTGCCAGTAGTAGAGGAAGTCCTGCGCGAGCAGCATGAGCGGGATCGTCCACCAGAGGACGGGGACGCGGAGCGGGGTCAGCTCGTAGACGGCGGTGTAGATGGCGACCACGGGGATCTTCCACAGCGCGTCGAAGGCCAGGCTTCCGAGGCCCATGCCGATGCTGGTGGCGGCGTCCTTGGTCTCGTACCCGGCGGCGTCCTCGTCGGGGTGGATCCGGTGGCTGACCATCTCCAGGACGGTGAGCAGGACGAACGCCGGTATGGACCAGAGCACGACATCGGGCAGGTTCGGCATGTCGTCGACGGTAGGGGTGGGGGGCGGGGCGGGGCTAGACGTTGTTACCAACAAGTATGCGAGACGGCTTGTCAGCAAGCTTTGGCACCTTCTGACAATGCGGGCGCCTTCCGGCAACGCGGGCGGCTTCCGACAACGCGTGCACCCTCCGGCAACGCGGGCGCCTTCAGACGCCGGCCGCTCCGAGCAGGGAGCCCGCGCCGTAGGTGACGGCCATCGCGAGCGCCCCGCCGGTCATGTTGCGGAGGACCGCGCGGCCCGGGGGCGCCTCGCCCAGGCGGGCGCTCCACCAGCCGGTGAGGGCGAGGGCCGCGAGGACGGAGAGCACCGTGACCCACAGCCGCGCGGCCGTCGGCGGCAGGACCATCGCGAGGAGGGGCAGCAGGGCGCCGACCGTGAACGCGAGGAAGCTCGCCCAGGCCGCGTGCCAGGGGTTGGTGAGGTCGTCGGGATCGATGCCCAGCTCCACGCGCGCGTGGGCGCGCAGGGCGTCGCGCTCGGTGAGCTGCACCGCGGCCTCGCGGGCCACGTCGGAGGAGAGGCCGCGGGCGGACAGCAGTGCGGTCAGTTCGTCGAGTTCGGCCTCCGGGTCCTCCCGCAGTTCGCGCTTCTCCTGGGCGAGCGCGGCCTTCTCGGAGTCGCGCTGGGTGGAGACCGAGACGTACTCCCCCGCCGCCATCGACATCGAACCGGAGAGCAGCCCGGCGAGTCCGGCCGTGAGCAGCGTGGCCCGGGACTCGGTGGCGCCGGCGACGCCGACGACGAGGCCGGCGGTGGAGACGACGCCGTCGTTGGCTCCGAGCACGGCCGCCCGGAGCCAGTTGAGACGGGAGCCGAGTCCTCCCTCGTGGGCGGAGTCGTCGAGGGGTGCGTCAGTCACCCCGGGAGGGTCTCACCCCGGCCGTCACCAGACACGGACCGACCCGCCCGGGGCGAAGGCCGGACTGGTCGCACCCTCCGGGACCTTCTCCAGGGGTGTGGCGATCTCCGCGACCTCCGGGCCGTGGACGGCGGCGAGGGGGTCGAGCAGGGCGAGGTCGAAGCCGTAGACGCGGGCCGCGTTGCCGCCGACCATCGCCGCGACCTCCTCCCTCGGCACTCCCGCGTAGGCGATCCGGAGGCCTTCGCGGGAGTACGGGGTCGTGCCCTCGTCGTGCGGGTAGTCGCTGCCCCACATGATCTTGTCGAGTCCGATCCGGTCGCGCAGCGGCACCTCGTGGGGGCGCATGAAGCTCGCGCCGACGAAGCAGTTGTCGCGCCAGACCTCGCTGGGGCCCTTGCCCATGGACGCGGCGAGGCCGGCGCCGAACCTGGACTCGGCGGTGACGGCCCGGGAGGCCGCCGCGACGAGCCGCTCGTGGTAGTAGTCCAGCATGTCCATGATCCCCGGGATCCAGCCGGAGCCCTGCTCCGTCAGGACGAGCCTGAGGTCCGGGTGGCGGCGGAACGCACCGCCGAAGATCAGGTGCCACAGGGCCCGGTGGGAGAACCAGGTGGTCTCCACCATGAAGACCGCGCGGGCGGCCGGTTCGTCGCCGAGCGGCGGCGAGGCGGAGCCGCCGTGGTGGTTCACCGGCACGCCGAGTTCGGCGCAGACGGCCCAGATCGGGTCGTACGTCTCCGAGTACAGCTCGGGCACTCCCGACCCCGGCGGGGCGCCCGGCAGCAGGATCCCGCCGGTGAGGCCCGCCTCCTTGCTGCGGCGGATCTCCTCGACGGCCTCGTCGACGTCGTTGAGGAGGATCTGCGCCACGCCCGCCCGGCGGCCCGGCGCGGCGGCGCAGAAGTCGGCCAGCCAGCGGTTGTGCGCCCGCAGTCCCGCCCAGCGGAGTGCGTACTCCTCGCGGGTCGGCGCGGGGGCCATCAGGGAGGCGGAGGGGAAGAACGGCGGGACGGTGTTCGGGAAGACGACCTCGGCGACGATCCCGTCGGCCTCCAGTTCGCTCAGGCGGCGCTCGGAGTTCCAGTTGCGGTCGGCGGTGTCGGCGAGCAGGTCCTCGTACGGGTTGACGTAGGTCGCCGCCCAGGCGTCGAAGGCCTCGTGGTGCCCCTTCTCCAGGTACGGGCGGTAGTCGAGGAGGTCGGCGCCGGCGTGGCAGTCCGCCGAGATGACGGTGTAGCGGTCGGGGTGGCCGTCCATGGGGCGGTCGGTGGGCCGGTCGGTGGGCCGGTCGGTGGGCCGGTCGGTGGGGCGGTCCGTCATGGCGTGACCCCCAGGACCGGGAAGTCGTGTTCCGTGAGCCAGTGGCGGCCGACCTCGCGCGAGCGGGCCCAGGAGGCCTCCACCGCGGCCTGGTCGGGCGACTGGCCGAGGTCGGCGGGGGTGGGGCCGATCCGACGGGCGATCGGATCCAGTATTTGAACATCGAATCCGAAGACCTCCGCCGCCGCCAGACCCAGCATCCGGCGCGTCTCCCCCACCGGGATGTCGTGGAAGGTCTTCCGGAGCCACGCGCGCGTGTCGGGCCAGGTGCCCTCCGGGTGCGGGAAGTCCGAGCCCCACAGGATGTTGTCGACGCCGATCTCGTACCGCTGGGCGAGTTCGCGCCGCTTGGTGTTGGTGGCGCAGACGAACACCTGCCGGTCCAGGTACTCGCTCGGCGGCCGGGTCAGCTCCGCGAACGGGGACAGCTTCTTGCCGCCGTGCGCGCCGAGGTAGAGCCGGTCCATGAACCAGAGCAGGTTCGGCAGCCACCAGCAGCCGGACTCGGCGACCCCGAACCGCAGCCCGGGGTGCCGTTCGAAGACGCCCGACCAGAGCAGGAACCACAGCGGCCTGGCCGGCCACCAGGTGACCTCGGAGACGTAGATGCCGAGGTGGTCGCCGTACTCCTCGCGCGGCGCCGCGCCCGAATGGGTGAGGAGCGGCATCCCGGTCTCGGCGGCGGCCGCCCAGACCGGGTCGTAGCGCCGGTCGTGGTACGGCTCCTTGTCCACCCACATGGAGGGGATCATCAGCGCGCCGAGCCCCGACTCCTTGGCCCGGTGGATCTCGGCGACGACCTTCGCGGGCTCCGCGGTGACGGGCAGCAGCGCGACCCCGCAGTGCCGCTCGGGATTCCGGCCGACGAACTCGGCGAGCCAGCGGTTGTGCGCCTGCGCGCCCGCCATGCCGAGCACCGGGTCCTGGTCGCCGGAGAGGCCGAGGCCCACGCCGAAGGGGGCGGCGGTCCTGCTGTCGACCGCGTCCGCGTCGGGGAAGACCACCTCGGCCGCGACCCCGTCGCCGTCGAGCTCCTTGAGCCGCTGCACGGGGTCCCAGCCGCCGCGCAGGCCCTCCTCGTTGTCGTGGAACCACCGGTCGGCGAAGGCCTCGTTGCGCACCCCGAGCCGGGTCATGGCCTCCTGGCGGGCCTCGCGTCCGGCGAGGAACTCGTCGAACTCACGGCGGAAGCGGGGATCGAGATAGGGCCGGTACTCCTCGGTGGGCAGCCCGGCATGACAGTCGGAGGAGATGATCAGATACGGGTCTTCATGACTCATCGTGCTGTCCCCCGGTCAGTCGAGGATGAAGCTCTCCAGATAGGACGGGTCGGCGCGGTCGAGCATCGACGTCGAGCGCGCCCGGATCTGCCGGTCGCTGTGCTCGCTCTCCGGCAGCATCCAGAAGCGGTCGGCGCGGATGCCGTCGACGACGTGCTCCGCCACCTCCTCCACCGGAGTGAAGGCCACCTCGTGACCGGCCTCCTTCATGGCGGCCTCCCACTGGTCGAGGCTGCGGTACGGGGTCCTGCGCGGGCGCTGCTTGGCGTACCGCTCGGGCCGGTTGCGGTGCGACTCCCAGAGCCCGGTGCGGAGCATGTGCGGTCCCGGGAAGAGCACGGACGCGCCCACGCGCGCGTGCTCGGCCCGCAGATGGGCGTAGAGCGACTCGGTCATGGTGACGACGGCCGCCTTGGTGACCGCGTACACGGAGGCGGTGGGCAGCGGGGCGATGCCGCCGTCGCCGGACGAGGTGTTGACGACATGGCCCGGTTCGCCGCTCGCGAGCATGCGCGGGACGAAGGCCTGGATGCCGTGGAAGACGCCCCAGACGTTGACGGAGAAGGCCCACTTCCAGTCGTTGGGGTCGTGTTCCCACATGCGGCCCTCGGCGCCGGAGCCGACGCCCGCGTTGTTGCAGAGGACGTGGACGGCGCCGAAGGTGTCGTAGGCGGCCTCGGCGAACGCCCGTACCCCGTCGGCGTCCGAGACGTCGACCGTCCGGGCGAGGACCTGCGCCCCGCTCTCCATCAGCTCGTCCGCGGCGCGCGCCAGCGCGGCCTCCTCGACGTCCCCGAGGACGACGGCCAGGCCCTCGGCGGCGAAGCGGCGTGCCATGGCGAGCCCGATGCCGCTCGCCGCGCCGGTGACGACGGCGACCTGTCCCTCGCGCAGCTCCATCAGACGCTCCCCTCGGGCGGGCCGTCGAGGATCTGCTGCGGGTCGTCGTAGCGCTGGTGGACGTACGGCAGCAGGGCTTGCGCGGAGACGCGTTCGGCGACCATGCCCTTCTGGTCGGTGGTCTTCTCGCCGATCGTGATCTCGACGAGCCGGCGTACGGGGAGGTCGGCGACCGGGTCGTACATGGACTCGCGCAGGACCACGTCACCGGTGACCCGCTCCAGCTTGCGCACCTTCTCGTTGCGCACGCAGTGGACCAGGACGGGGTCGGCGTCGAAACCCGAACCCTCGACGCCCGGCAGGAACTTGAAGTAGAAGTCGGTCTTCTCGACGGGTTCCGGCAGCGGCAGTGGGCCGGAGACCGCGCCGCGGACCTCCACGAAGGCGATGCCGTGCCGGGCGAGGGCCGCGCGGACGACGAGCCCGTCGCGCTCGACGGTGACCTCGCCCAGCTTCTTCGGCTCGCCGAAGACCTCGCGTCCGCCGGTCAGGGCGCGTTCGTGGGTCATCGGCATGACCAGCGGGTACCAGCCCTCGCGGTCGCCGTGGGCGGCGGCGACCGCCACGGAGCCGGCGCCCAGGGGGTAGCCGGGCAGGTCGACCCGGCTGATGCCGGCGCGGACGAGCGGGTGTGCGGTGGGTTTCAGCGGGGGCGGCAGGACCGCCGCGACGACGTCCGGATCGGTCTCCCAGACGGCGACCACGCCGGTGGACCAGATCTCGGGGAGCCGGGCGCTCCGTGCGCGGGCCGCCGCCGCCTCGGCGTCGGTGCGCGCCCCGTACCGTACTCGTGCCATGACGTACCGCCTTTCGGGATCGTCAGCCTGTAACACAGTTACACCGCCGCCCCCGTAGGGTAAAGAGGCGTGCACGCAGAGGAGTTGGGGGAATCGATGGCACGCTCCGCGCTGACCCGTGACGAAGTCCTGGACGCCGCGGCCTCCCTGGTCCGGGAGCACGGACCGGACGCGCTGACCATGCGCAGGCTCGCCGCCGAGCTCTCCACCGCGGTGACCTCGATCTACTGGCACGTCGGCAACCGCGAGTCCCTCCTCGACGCGCTGGTCGCACGCACGGTCGCCGACCTCGGCACGATCCGCCCGCGCGGGGCGACCCCGGCCGAGCGGATGGTGTCGGTCGCCCGCGCGCTGCGCCGGGCCCTGCGCGAGCGCCCGCACCTGGTCGCGATGGTCCACGAACGGGGCCTGACGGAACGGATGTTCCTGCCGGCCCAGCGGGCCCTGGTCCACGAGGCCCACGCGGCGGGGCTGCGCGGGGCGCACGCCGCGCGGGCCGTCCGCGCGCTCCAGTTCCAGGTCGTCGGCTACGTCCTGGTGGAGCGCAACCGCGAGCGCGCCCCGGTCCAGTCGCCCGCCGAGGAGGAACTGTGGCGCGGCGAGGACGCCGGGTCCGACGGACCCCTCGCACGCGCCCTGGCCGCCCCGGTCGACACCGAGCGCCTGTTCGTCGACTCCGTGCGCGCCCTGGTCGACGGTCTCCTCGGCGGGGCCCCGGGGAACACCGGGGAGGCGACTCCGGGGGACACCGGGGACGGAGATGTCGGTCGCGGGCCGTATTCTCAGTGACCGTGCTTGACGACCGTACGACAGCAGCGACGTGGCCGGCCGCCTACCCGCAGGGGTGGGCGGTCGTCGACGTGGAGACCACCGGACTCGCCCGCGACGACCGGATAGTGTCCGCTGCCGTCTACCGGCTGGACGCCCGGGGGAACGTCGAGGACCACTGGTACACCCTCGTCAACCCCGAGCGGGATCCGGGCCCCGTGTGGATCCACGGCCTCACCAGTGACGTCCTGGAGGGCGCGCCGCTCTTCCCGGAGATCGCGGCGGAGTTCGCCGCCCGGCTCGACGGACGGGTCCTGGTCGCGCACAACGCGATGTTCGACTGGCAGATGATCGCCCGGGAGTACGCGCGGGCCGAGTCCGCCGCGCCGGTGCGGCAGCGGCTGTGCACGATCGCGCTCGCCAAGGAGCTGTCCCTGCCGCTGCCCAACCACAAGCTGGAGTCGCTCGCCGCGCACTTCGGCGTCGTGCAGCGGCGCGCGCACAACGCGCTCGACGACGCGCGGGTGCTCGCCGAGGCGTTCCGGCCGAGCCTGCACGCGGCGGCCGAGCTGGGCGTACGGCTGCCGCTCCTGGAGTGCCGGCCGCTGACCGAGTGGGCCTCGTCTCCGGAGCGGCCCCGGATCGGTCAGCAGGCCTCGGGCCCTTCGGCGTACCGGGCGAACAGCTGGCGTCCCTCGCGGAAGCGGCCGCCGTGCCCGTACCCCAACCCCGGCCGCTACGAGACGGACAAACCGCTCAAGCAGGGCATGCGAGTGGCCTTCTCCGGGGACACCTCCGTCGACCGCGAGCTCCTGGAGGACCGCACCGTCGACGCCGGCCTCCATGTGGCGGGCAGCGTCTCCCGGCTGACCAGCCTCCTTGTCACCAACGACCCGGACTCCGCCACCTCCAAGACCCTCAAGGCCAGGTCCTTCGGCACGCCGGTCGTCGACGAGGCCGCCTACACCCAGCTGCTGCGGGACGTGACCCCGGCAGACGGGTGACACCCCGGGCCCTGCGGGCGTGCCGAACTGCGCACGCCCGCCGGGAGCCCTCACCCTGTGGCGCATGGCACGTTGTGAGGTCTGCGGAAACGATTACGGCATGTCCTTCGAAGTCCACGCGCAGGGCGCGGTGCATGTCTTCGATTGCTTCGCCTGCGCCATCCACCGCATGGCGCCCATCTGCGAGCACTGCCGGGTCCAGATCATCGGACAGGGCGTCGAGGTCGACGGCAACTGGTACTGCGGCGGCCACTGCGCCCGCGCGGAGGGAAAGGTGGGCATCGTCGACAGGGTGTGACCGGACCCGGCGTCGGACCGCGTTGAGGAAACGAATCCCCTGATGGCTTACGGCCCCCTTCGGCACCCGCCGCAAGGGGGCCTTTCGTCACGTTGTACCGTCAACGGCGTGTACCGCTTCCTGTTGTCCCGGCAGTGGGTGATCCTCACCCTCATCGGCCTCGTCCTCGTCCCGACGATGATCGAGCTGGGCTTCTGGCAGTTCCACCGGCACGAACGCCGGGTGGCCCAGAACGCCCTGATCGCGGACAGCGTCGCGGCGAAGCCGGTCCCGGTCGAGGAACTCACCTCCCCCGGCCACACCGTCCCGCGCGCCGACTACTGGAAGCCCGCCACGGCGACCGGCACCTTCGACACCGCCCACGAGGTGGTCGTCCGCCGCCGCACCAACAGCGACGACCGGGTCGGCGTGCACGTCCTGAGCCCGCTGGTCCTCCGGGACGGCCGGGTCGTCCTGGTCAACCGCGGCTGGGTGCCGGCCGCCGCCGACCAGCACTCCTTCCCCGCGGTGCCGCCCGCGCCCAGGGGCGAGGTCACGATCACCGGACGGCTCAAGGCCGACGAGACGACCGGCGCGAGCGGCATCAAGGACCTGAAGGGCCTGCCGGACCGCCAGGTCATGCTGATCAACAGCGCCCAGCAGGCCGAGCTCATCGGCCGCGAGGTGCTCGGCGGCTACCTCGAACAGATCGCGCCCGAACCCGCGGGGAACACCCCGGAGCTGATCCCCGAACCCGACCACGACTCGATCGGCGCCCATATGGCGTACGCCGTCCAGTGGTGGCTCTTCACGGCCGGCGTGCCCGTCGGCTGGGTGATCCTGGTCCGCCGGGAGAGGCGCGACCGGGCAGCGGCGGCGGCCGGCGCCGACACCTCCGGAGCCCCGGAGAAGGACCCCGACGCGATCCAGGCCACTCCGTCCCGCTGATTGACCGCCACCGCTTCCGGGAACAGCCCAAAGCGTGACGCAACGTATCGACGACTACGCCCTCATCGGCGATCTCCAGGCCGCCGCGCTCGTCGGCCGCGACGGATCGGTCGACTGGCTGTGTCTGCCCCGCTTCGACTCGGCCGCCTGCTTCGCCGCGATCCTCGGCGACGAGAACAACGGCCACTGGCGGATCGCGCCCAAGGGCGCCACGACCTGCGCCACACGCCGCTACGCCGAGGACACCCTCGTCCTGGAGACCTACTGGGAGACCCGTACGGGCACCGTCAAGGTCGTCGACTTCATGCCCCAGCGGGACAGGGCCCCCGATCTGATGCGGATCGTGGAGGGCGTCAGCGGCAGCGTCGAGATGAGCTCCGTCCTGCGGCTCCGCTTCGACTACGGCTCGATCGTGCCGTGGATGCGCCGGGCCGACGGCCACCGCGTCGCGGTCGCCGGGCCCGACGCGGTCTGGCTGCGCAGCGATCCGCCCGTGAAGACCTGGGGCCAGCAGTTCTCCACCTGCTCCTCCTTCACCGTGAACGCGGGCGAGAAGGTGGCCTTCGTCCTCACCTGGCACCCCTCGCACGAGCCCCGTCCCGAACTCGTCGACCCCTACGAGGCCCTGGAGCAGTCCCTCGCCGACTGGCGGGAGTGGACGGCCCGGTGCACCTACCGCGGCCCGTACCGGGAGGCGGTGCTGCGCTCCCTGATCACCCTCAAGGCGCTCACGTACGCCCCCACCGGCGGGATCGTGGCCGCGCCCACCACCTCCCTGCCGGAGGACGTCGGGGGCGTACGGAACTGGGACTACCGCGCCTGCTGGCTGCGCGACTCCTCCCTCACCCTCGGCGCGCTGCTCGCCGCCGGGTACGTCGAGGAGGCCGTCGCCTGGCGCGACTGGCTCCTCCGCTCGGTCGCGGGCGACCCGGCCGACCTGCAGATCATGTACGGGCCCGCCGGGGAGCGCCGGCTCCCCGAGACGACCCTGCCGTGGCTGCGGGGGTACGCCGACTCGGCGCCGGTCCGCACGGGGAACGCGGCCGTGGACCAGTTCCAGCTCGACGTGTACGGCGAGGTCATGGACTCGCTCCACCGCGCGCGCGAGGCCGGGATCCCGGCGGAGCGGCACGCCTGGAACCTCCAGCTGAGCCTGCTCGGCTTCCTGGAGTCGACCTGGCGGGAGCCCGACGAGGGGCTCTGGGAGGTGCGCGGACCCCGCCGCCACTTCACCCACTCCAAGGTGATGGCCTGGGTGGCCGCCGACCGGGCCGTCCGCACCCTGGAGGCGGACCCCTCGCTGCCGGGGGACGCGAACCGGTGGCGGACGATGCGGGACGAGATCCACGCGCAGGTCTGCGCCAGGTCCTACGACCCCGTCCGGAACACCTTCACCCAGTCGTACGGCTCCCTCGAGCTCGATGCCGCGACCCTGCTCATCCCGCAGGTCGGCTTCCTCCCGCCGGACGACCCCCGGGTGGTGGGCACGGTGGACGCCGTCCGGGCGGAACTGCTGCACGGCGGCTATCTGCGCCGGTACAGCACCGGGTCGGGGGCGATCGACGGCCTGCCGGGCCAGGAGGGCACCTTCCTCGTCTGCTCGTTCTGGCTGGCGGACGCGCTGCGCCTGACCGGCAGGACCGAGGAGGCCCGCGAACTGTTCGAACGGCTCGTGCTCCTGTGCAACGACGTGGGGCTCCTGGCGGAGGAGTACGACCCGGTGGCGGGACGACAGCTGGGCAACTTCCCGCAGGCCTTCAGCCACATCGGCCTGGTGGGCACGGCCCTCGCGCTGGCCCGGGAGGACCACGACCCGGCAGGATAGTTCCATGGATCTTGGACTGAGGGACCGTGTGTACGTGGTGACCGGGGCGACGCGAGGACTCGGGCGGGCCTCCGCCGAGGCGCTCCTCGCCGAGGGCGCCAAGGTGCTGGTCACCGGGCGCGAGGAGAAGACCGTCGCCGAGGCCGTGGCCGAGCTGGGGCCCGGCGCCGCCGGGGTCGCCGCCGACAACGACGACCCGGAGACCCCGGCGCGGCTCATCGCCGAGGCGCGGGCCCGGTTCGGCGGCTTCGACGGCATCCTGATCAGCGTGGGCGGCCCCGCGCCCGGCTTCGCGGCGGACAACACCGACGAGCAGTGGGCGGCCGCCTTCGGCACCGTCTTCCTCGGAGCGGTACGGCTGGCCCGCGCGGCGGCCGAGACGCTCACCGACGGCGGGGTCATCGGCTTCGTCCTGTCCGGCTCGGTCCACGAGCCGATCCCCGGTCTGACCATCTCCAACGGGCTGCGCCCCGGCCTCGCCGGCTTCGCGAAGTCCCTCGCCAACGACCTGGGCCCGCGCGGGGTACGGGTCGTCGGGCTGCTGCCGAGCCGGATCGACACCGACCGGGTGCGGTCCCTCGACGCGCTCTCCGGCGACGCGGACGCGGCCCGCGCGGCCAACGAGGCCGCGATCCCGCTGCGCCGCTACGGCACCCCGGCGGAGTTCGGGCGGACGGCGGCCTTCCTGCTGTCGCCGGCCGCCTCGTACCTGACCGGCGTGATGCTGCCGGTGGACGGCGGGGCCCGCAGCGGCTTCTGACGGCCCGTGCCCCGCCCCCTCCTCAGGTCACCCGCTTCGCCCGGTGCTTCACCGCCCGCAGGCGCGCCTCGGTGGGCAGGGCGGCCATGCCCGTGGACGTACGGGCATGGGCGAGGGCCCGGGTGCCGAGGGTCGCGAGGGCGTCCCCCGGGGAGGCGTACGGCTCCAGCTGGAGCGCGACCCGGGTACGGGGGGCGGTCCGGCGGCCGGTGAGGGCGACCCGGGCCTTGGCCACTCCCTCCTGGGCCGTGGCGTCCGCCTCCAGGACTCCTTCCAGCGCCCTGCCGCGCAGGACCGCCGCCTCCCCGTCGCCGCTGTCGACGAGGACCTCGGCGAGCCGGGCCCGCCGGAACTGCACGAGCAGCCACCACAGGGCGAGCAGGACGAGGAGCCCGAGGGCCGCGATGACCACCGGCCACCACCAGCCCTCGTCGCGCCAGCGCTGCCGGTCGGCGGCGGAGAACAGCACGTCCGAGGGGCCCGACCAGGGCCACCAGGACGGCACGGAGAGGTCGAGGGCGGCGGCGAGGACTCCCCCGCCGCCGATCACGAGGAGCAGCCCGGCCAGGCCGAGCAGGACGCGGTTGACGCGCCGGAGGACCACCGTCACCGTGCTCACCCCTTCCTGGGCGGCCGGGCCACCCGTACCTGCAGTGCGGGCGGGTGGGCGAGGGCCAGCTCTTCGACGCCGGCCGCGAGGACCGCCTCCACGTCGGCGCGGACCTCGTCGAGCGCCCGGAAGTGCGAGACCGCCCGGACGCCCACCTTGGAGCGGCCGACGCGCACCCGGACGGACTGCACCCCGGAGACCTCCATGGCGCGGTCCCGCAGGGCCAGGGCGGCGGCGTCGCGGTCGAGCCCGGCCCGGATGTCGGCGTGGTCGCGACGCATCGGCAGGACGGCGCGCAGGCCCGGCGTCGCCGCGAGGACGAGGAGCCAGAGGCCGAGGACCACCGCGACGGCGGCGCCGGTGACGACCAGGGCGTCGTCGAGCGGCCGGGTCGCGAGGGCGTCGGCGAGTTCGCGCCGCCACGCCATGGCGGAGCGGTCGGCGCGGACGGCCGCCACGTCGTAGAGGAGCAGCCCGGACCCGGCGAGGACCAGGGCCGCGAGCAGGGCGGCGGGGATGCGGCGGACCGCCCAGAAGCGCCGGACGCGCGTCGGCGCGGGGGCGTCGGCGGCAAGCACGGGTACGTCGTCGGGGCGGCCGGGGTCCGTGAGGTCCGGGGCTCGGCCGGGGGTGGGGTCCGGTTCGGGCGTGGTCGTCATGACAGGCGGCCCCTCGGTGCGGCCTGCCGGGTGAGCGGCGAGTGGAGGCGTTCCACATGGACGGTGACCTCATGGACCTCCATGCCGACGAGCTCCTCCACGCGCGCGCGTACCCGGCCCCGGACGGCGCCGCAGCTGCGCCCGACGTCGGAGGGGTAGTCGAGTTCGAGGCTCACCGCGACCCGGGCGACGTCGCGGTGGACGACGACCGAGGCGTGGGGGCGGGCGCCGCCCCGGGGGACGGCGCCCTGGGCCTGGGGGACGGCGGCCAAGCCTTCCCCGGCCGCCTGGGCGGCGATCTTCGCGACGACCCGGTCGGCGATCGTGGTCGCGCCACGGCCCCGCACCGGATCCTGGAACCGCTCGGCTGCCACCCCGCGTCACCGCCGCCGGTCGCCGCGTTCGCGGCCCCGGAACAGATCGCCCGGCTCGAGGTCGCCGTCGAGGAAGCGGCCGGCCACGAAGCCGACCGCCCCCAGCGCCGCGACCAGCAGAAACGCCCCGAAGCCGCCGAAGTATCCGGCGAAGCCGAGAGCCATACCGGCCAACAGGCCGACCACCGCCATGCTCATTCCAGACCCCTTCCTCAGATCACCTGGCCCCCTGTGCCCATCCCCAGGGCCTGTCTCTTGGACAGGCCCCAGGCGGCTACTGGAGCCGCTGTTCGGGTTCCTCCTCCTCGTCCTCCGGCAGCTTCACGTCGCTGACCGCGATGTTCACCTCGACGACCTCGAGGCCCGTCATGCGCTCGACGGCCGCGATGACGTTCTCCCGGACGTCACCGGCGACGTCCGTGATCGAGAAGCCGTAGACGACCACGATTTCCAGGTCGAGCGCGGTCTGCACCTCGCCGACCTCGGCCTTCACCCCTCGGGTGACGCCCGATTTGGTGCCGCCGCCGGGAACGCGGTCGCGTACGGCGCCGAAGGTGCGGGAGAGTCCGCTGCCCATGGCGTGGACGCCGTCGACGTCGCGGGCGGCGAGACCGGCGATCTTCTCGACGACTCCGTCGGCGATCGTGGTCTTGCCCCGGGAGGCCGGGTCGCCGCCGCCACGCTTGGTGACCGACGTGCGGCGCGGTTCGTCGGCCGCACCGGCGCCGGAGTGAGTGGTGTCCGTCATCAGGTTTCGCCCCTTCTGGGATATTTCGGGGTTCTTCGCCCACACTAAGGGCGGTTACCCGGTCTCGCCCCGGGGATACGGCAGGCTGGGGTAATGACGACGGCTGAGGGTTGGACGGCGGCGGTGCGGGATCGCCTCGCCCCGGGCAGGCTGGTGCCGCTCGGAAGGGCGGCGGACGGGGCGTGGATCACCGAGCGGGCGGCACGTGGAGTGCTCGGCCCGGTCGCGGCCGCGGTACGAGGTGTGGGGCCGGGCGAACTGCGGATCGGACCGGCGGACCGGGAGCGGGAGGCGGGGCCGGAACCCGGGCAGGCTGCGGGATCGGGGCCGGGAACGGAATGGGAGCCGGAGGCCCTGCGCGTCTCGGCCTCGTTCGCCGTGGTGGCGGGGCGGCCCCTGCCCGAACTCGTCGACGCCCTGCGGGCCGCCCTGCTCGCGGCGGCCGAGGACGCGCTCGGGCTCGTGGTGGCCGCGGTGGACCTGCGGGTGACGGATCTCCTCGACGCGGAGCCGGAGCCCGCACCCGAACAGGTCGCGCCCCCACCGGGTCGGACCTCCCCCGCGACGGACGATCCGGTCGCCCTCACGGCGCTCGGAGTGCCGGGTGTCGCCGGGGTGACGGACGCGCTGGGCCCGGCGGTGCGCCGGCGCCCCGACGGGGTGCGGGTGGAACTGGCCGTGACGGCCGGCACCCGCCCCCTGGACGTGGCCCGTGCCGTACGGACGGCCGTGACCGCGGCCCACCCTGAGGAGGCCGCGGTCACGGTCGTGGTGTCGGAGCTGCGCTAGGGCCGTCGTTTTGGATCAGGCCGGATCAGGGAGTGGCGTCTGGTGCCGTGGATCGCAAGGCGGAGGAGGGAGTCAACGCGGAGCGTTGGCGACCGACGACAACGCGGCGAGGCGCGGTGCCAGGGCCCGCGAGCCCGGCCTGATCCAAGAGACGGGCCCTAGAAGACTGATGAAGATGTTGGGTTCTGGCCCCGCCGCGTCAGCGGCGGGGCCAGACTCGTTGTTGTGGTGCAAGGGGAGTGGGTCGGGGAGACTG
>JOBE01000068.1 GCA_000717735.1 Streptomyces griseoluteus
CGCGCCTTCACCCAGTTCTCGAACGAGCTCATCCGGCATCCTCGGCTCAGTTCCGACTCCGTCCGGCTCCTCACCTGGCAGCTCTCCCTCCCCCAAGGGGCGCTCGAGTCGCTCTCCACCTCCGCCCAACGTGCCCGGATCGGGGGATGCGCCTTCACCCGCGCCAAGCGCCAGCTGAAGGAAGAAGGGTTCGTCCATGAACGGCGCGTCCAGGTCGCCCGTGGACGCTGGGTCACCCAACAGCTCGTCTCCAATACTCTGCACCGACCCCGTAACCCCGCAGGTCACACCGAGTACCCCCACACCGGCCGTCGGTCAGCCAACCACCCCGCCCACCGACCGTCATCCAGATAAAGACCCTGGGGAAGACACCTCCAACCTTCCGGACGAGACGGCCGACGCCGCCGACACCGACACCGACGCCGACGCCGACGCCGAGCCTTCGTCCCTCGAAGACGCCCGCGCCCTCATCGGCGTGCTGCATCTCCTCTCCCCCGCCCTGCGGCACATCCCGCCCGGCATGCGCGACGAACTCGCCCACCTCGCCGCCCGATGGCTCGACGCCGGACACACCTCCACCGACGTCCACGAGCACATCCTTCGCGGCCTCCCCGGCGCCGGAACACCCGTCCACCGGCCCGGCGGCCTCGTCCGCTACCTCCTGCGCGACGCACCGCCCCTCGCCCCGCCACCCCGCCCCGCACACCAGCTCTCCACCCGGCTCCAAGGCACCCGCGAATGCACCGGCCACCACACCCAACCCATGCTCTTCCGACCACTCACCGACGAGACCCTGTGCCCCGCATGCGTACCTCCCGGCAGGGAACCCGTTCACGGCCCCTCGTAGGCTCCAAAGGACGACCCCGTCGATCCGAGTCGATCCGAAAGGCCTCAACCATGCCTCGTATCCCCTCCCCCGCCATCGCCGCCGCCGGGCTCGTCGGTGGGTATGCCGTTGCTCGGTGGACCAAGAAGCGGCCCCTCGGTGGGGTCGTGCTCGCCGGGGCCGGGGTCGTCGCCGGGCGGGAGTGGCAGCAGGCCGGTGGGGCGAAGGTGGCCGCCGGGCTCGGGGCCGCTTACGTCGCCGCGTTCGCCGGGTCTCATCCGCTCGCCAAGAAGATCGGCGCCTGGCCCGCCGTGTTCTCCGTCGCCGGGGGTGTCGCCGCCCTCTCATGGGCCGTCACCCGGGGGAAGTAGCCCCCCTCAGCCGCCCACCCCGTGGCTCACCGTGTAGATCAGCAGGCCCGCCAGTGCTCCGACCACCGTGCCGTTGATGCGGATGAACTGGAGGTCGCGGCCGATGTTGGCCTCGATCTTCTTCGACGTCTGGGTGGCGTCCCAGCCGGCGACCGTGTCCGTGATCAGGGACGTGATCTCGTGCCGGTACGTCGTGACCACGTACGTCGCCGCGTCCTCCGCCCAGCCCTCGACCTTCTCCTGGAGGCGGGCGTCCGTCGACAGGCGGACGCCCAGGGAGATCAGGGAGGCGCGGGCGCGGAGGCGGAGTTGGCTGCGGTCGTCCTCGGCCGCCGCGATGATCAGCGACCGGACCGACGACCAGGCCGAGGCGATGATGTCCTGGATCTCCGGTCGGGCCAGGAGGTCCGACTTGAGTCGCTCCACGCGGGCCCGGGTGTCCGTGTCCGCCTGCAGGTCGGCCGCGAAGTCCGTCAGGAAGCGGTCGATCGCGCCGCGCGCCGGGTGGGCCGGCATGTCCCGCATCTCCGTCACGAAGCGGAGGAGCTCCTTGTAGACGCGTTCGCCGATGCGCTTGTCGACGAAGCGGGGGGTCCAGCCTGGCGCCCCACCCTGCACCGCGTCCATCACCGAGTCGCCGTGCGTGACCAGCCAGTCGTGCGCCCGCGTGCAGACCAGGTCCACTGCCCGGTGGTGGGCCCCGTCGGAGACGATCTTCTCCAGCGTCTTGCCGATGCCCGGGGCGATCTCCGCCGCCTCCGCCCTCCGGGTGATCGCCTCCCCCACCACCGCCTGGACGTCCGAGTCCCGGAGGACCGTCAGCGCTCCCCGCAGCGCCGTCGACGCCTCCGCCGTGACGCGGTCCGCGTGCGCCGGGTCCGCCAGCCAGGCACCCAGGCGGCCGCCGATGCCGAAGGCGTGCAGCCTGCCCCGCACGACGTCGGCGGAGAGGAAGTTCTCTCCCACGAACGAGCCCAGGGACGCGCCCAGCTGGTCCTTCTTCGTCGGGATGATCGCCGTGTGCGGGATGGGCAGGCCCAGCGGGTGGCGGAAGAGGGCCGTGACCGCGAACCAGTCCGCGAGCGCGCCGACCATCCCCGCCTCGGCCGCCGCGGCGACATAGCCCGCCCAGGGCCCCCATCCCGCGTTCTCCGCCCAGGTGGCCAGGGCGTAGATCAGGGCCACCGCAGCGAGCAGGGACGTCGCCAGCGTCTTCATGCGCCGGACGCCCCTGCTCTTCTCCTCGTCCGCAGCCGTGTACGAGAAACTCACCATCAGTCGACCTCCTACCTCAGGGACTCCCGGCGCTCCTCCCGAGTTCCCCCGTACATCTTCGCGATCACCGCCTCGATGTCCGGCTCCCGCACCGAGAGGTCGAGAAGGGGGTACTTCGCGGCCACCGCCGCCACCAGCGGGGCCGCCGAGGTCGTCGCCGGGAAGGCCAGCCACTGGCGGGGGCCCTCCGACCGTACGAAACGGGCCCCCGGCACGTCCGTGATCGGCGGAAGCTCGCGTTCCAGGTCCACCATCAGGAGCCGTTCGCTCTCCCCCACCGCGTGCAGCCCGCTCAGCTCCCCGTCGTACATCAGGCGTCCGCGGTCGATCACCATCACCCGCGAGCAGAGCTGCTCGATGTCCGTGAGGTCGTGCGTGGTCAGCAGGACCGTCGTGCCGCGGGAGGTGTTCAGGTCCCTCAGGAACTCCCGCACCCGCGCCTTCGACACCACGTCCAGGCCGATCGTCGGCTCGTCCAGGTACAGCACCTCCGGGTCGTGGAGGAGGGCCGCCGCGATGTCGCCTCGCATCCGCTGCCCGAGGGAGAGCTGCCGTACCGGTACGTCAAGCAGCTCGCCGAGCTCCAGGAGCTCCACACAGCGGTCCAGGTTCTCCCGGAAGCGGGCGTCCGGGATCCGGTACATCCGGTGCATCAGCCGGTACGAGTCCTTCAGCGGCAGGTCCCACCAGAGCGTCGTCCGCTGCCCGAACACCACCCCTATCCGCTGGGCCAACCGGGTCCGCTCGCGCGCCGGGTCGATGCCCGCGACCCGCAGCCGGCCTCCGCTGGGGGTGAGGATGCCGGTCAGCATCTTGATCGTGGTCGACTTCCCGGCGCCGTTCGGGCCGATGTAGCCGACCATCTCCCCGCGCTCGACGGCGAAGCTGATGCCGTCGACCGCCCTGACCTCTCTCTTCTCCCGCCGGAACAGGCCCGCGTTGCCGCGGACGCGGACCGTGAAGACCTTCTCCAGTGACTCCAGTTCGATGAACGGCACGACCCTCAACCCTCAGCTTCCTGTCGATCGGTACGAACGGATCCCGGCCCGCCACGCGAGGCCCGCCGCCCCGCAGCAGACCGCCGCCACCAGCGGCGACACGAACGCCGCCCACTCCGGCACTCCCGCCGGGGCCGGCCGGCCGAGGACGTAGAGCGCGGGCAGCCAGCTCACGAACGCCAGCGGCACGACGTACACCACGCCCCGCACCAGCTCCTGCGCGAAGATCGTCGGCGGGTACTGGAGGAGGGTGTTCCCGCCGTACGTGAACGAGTTCGTCACCTCCGCCGCGTCCTGCATCCAGAACAGCGTCGACGCGCCCAGCACCATCACCGCCGCGAAGATCACCGTCCCGCTGACCACCGTCACCGGCAGCAGCAGCACCTTCAGCGGCGTCCACTCCACGTCGAGCAGGAGCAGGGCCCAGACCAGGACGAGCAGCCCCTGCGCGACCCTGCCGAAGCGCCGCAGCGCGAACTTGTCCGCCGCGACCTGCGCGAGCAGCGGCGCCGGGCGCATCAGGAAGGTGTCGAGCGAGCCGTCCCTGACCCGCTTCCCCATCCGCTGCAGCGAACCCATCGTCAGGTCCGCGATCCCGAACGACGTACCCGCCGTCCCGTACAGCAGGGCCACCTCCGCGAAGCCGAAGCCGCCGAGCCCCTTCACCTGACCGAACATCAGCAGGATGACGACGAAGTCGAAGAAGGTGACGCAGAAGCTCGTGACGAGCGTGAGCGCGAAGGACGCGCGGTACGCCATCGTGGACCGGATCCACATGCCGGCCACCAGCCGGTACGTGCGCCAGGAGTCGGCCAGTGGGCCGTATGAGCGTCTTTCGTTTCGATGGACAGCGCCGGAATCCACCTCCTGGATACCGCCGGAATCCATCTCGTGGATAGCGCCGGAATCCACTTCATGGATACCGGCGGAATCCGCGCCGACCCGAGTCGTCTCAGCCACCCTGCACCACCACCTTCCGCGTCGCCGCCGCCTGCGCCGCCCTCCCCGCGCCGAACAGCACCAGGGCCCAGCACCCCTGGAAGGCGTACGCCCCCGCCAGCTCCCAGCCCACGTACTTGCCCAGGTACACATCGGCCGGCACCTGGAGCAGCGACGCCCACGGCAGCATCCGCGCGACCTCGCCGAGGGCGCCGGGGAAGACGTTCAGCGGGAGGAGCATCCCCGAGAAGAACAGGCCGCCCAGCCAGGCCACCTGCACCACTCCCTGGCCGTCGAGCAGCCAGAACGCGCTCATCGCCACCAGGTACCAGATCGCGAAACCGACCGTCGAGCCCAGCGCCACCGCCACCAGGAAGGCGAGCCAGCCGCCCGGCCCCGACGGCAGCGTGAAGTGGAAGGCGAACGCGCCGACGGCCATCGGGACGACCCCGCGGCCGAGCAACTGGTAGGCTGATCGGCCCGCGTGGGCCGAGAACCACCAGGCCTGGAGGTCGGCGGGACGGTAGAGGTCCACCGCGATGTCGCCGGTCCTGATCCGCTCGATCAGCTCGTCCTCGAAGCCGCCGCCCATCATCCCGCAGACGGTGATCAGCGCCTGCCCGATCCACACGTAGGCGAGGGCGTCGTCGACGGAGTAGCCGCCAAGCTGCGGACGCTCGTCCCACAGGGCGATGTAGGTGTACGACAGGACGAAGCCGAAGACGGTGTTGGTGAAGACGCCCGCCGCCGTCGCCACCCGATAGGTGGCATGGCGCCGGAAGCCGCCCGCGGCCACCGTCGCGTACAGCCGCAGCATGAAGCTCCCTTTCCCGCACAAAGAACCGCTTCCTGCCCGAATGACAGCGAAGCGCACGACCCTAGTGGCCCGCGTCACGCCACCGCGACCGGTTTTCGCGCCACACTCGGGTCGCGTTCAGGAGTTTCCTCACCTTCCGTGCAGTATGTGATGCCATGTCCCCTTCCTCCGGTACGAGCGACTCCGACGCCCCCCGGCCAGCCCGTGCGAGCTGGGAACCGAGGGACCCCACCCTCCCCGGCCCGAAGCCACCCCCCACGCCGAAGCGCCGCCGCCCCCGACGCGTCCTGCGCACCCTCCTCGGGCTCCTCCTGCTCGGCACCCTGCTGCTCGCCGGCGCCCTCGTCGCCGGCTACCTCCTGGTGGAGATTCCGCCCGCCAACGCCTCCGCCGTCGCCCAGTCCAACGTCTACCTGTACCGGGACGGCAGCCCCCTCGCCCGCGACGGCGAGGTCAACCGCGAGAACGTCCCGCTCGACCGCGTCCCGCTCACCGTCCGCCAGGCCGTCCTCGCCGCCGAGGACCGCGACTTCCACACCTCACGCGCCGTCGACCCCAAGGCGATGCTCCGCGCCGCCTGGAACACCGTCACCGGCAAGGGCCGCCAGTCCGGCTCCACCATCACCCAGCAGTACGTCAAGAACTACTACCTCGGCCAGGAACAGACCCTCACCCGCAAGGCCAAGGAGTTCTTCATCGCGATCAGGCTCGGCCGCGAGAAGAGCAAGGAGGAGATCCTCCAGGGCTACCTGAACACCAGCTACTTCGGACGCAACGCCTACGGCCTCCAGGCCGCCGCCCGCGCCTACTACGGCAAGGACGTCGACGGCCTCGACACCGCCGAAGGCGCGTACCTCGCCTCCCTCCTCAAGGCCCCCAGCGCCTACGACGTCACCACCCACCCCGAGAACCGCGCCAAGGCCGTCGCCCGCTGGAACTACGTACTCGACGGCATGGTCACCGAAGGCTGGCTGACCCCCGCCGCCCGCGCCGCCGCCCGCTTCCCCGCCCCGCAGACCGCCCGCTCCGCCACCGGCCTCTCCGGCCAGCGCGGCTACCTCGTCCAGGCCGTCGAGGAGTACCTGACCAGCCACGGCATCGTCG
Source organism: Streptomyces griseoluteus (assembly GCA_000717735.1). GTDB lineage: Bacteria > Actinomycetota > Actinomycetes > Streptomycetales > Streptomycetaceae > Streptomyces > Streptomyces griseoluteus_A. The sequence continues at coordinate 6,331 of JOBE01000068.1, forward strand.
ACGAGAAGACCCTCGCGGGCGGCGGCTTCCGCATCACCACCACCCTCGAACCCGCCACCCAGGAAGCCCTCGTCCAGGCCGTCGAAGAACGCGTCACCTCCCGGCTCGACCCCGCCCGCTCCCCCGCCGACCGGTACGTCCGCGTCGGGGCGGCCGCCATCGACCCGGCGACCGGGAAGGTCCTCGCGATGTACGGCGGCGTCGACTACACCCAGCAGTACGTCAACAGCGCCACCCGCCGCGACTACCAGGTCGGCTCCACCTTCAAGCCCTTCGTCTTCACGGCCGCCGTACAGAGCGGCGCACAGACCCAGTACGGCGAACCCATCACCCCGTACACCGTGTACGACGGAGACAACCGGCGCCCGGTCGAAGGCTGGAACGGCGCCCCCTACGACCCCGCCAACGAGGACGACGAGAGCTACGGCGAGATCGCCGTCGGCGCCGCCACCGACCTCTCCGTGAACGCCGTCTACGCCCAGATGGCCGTCGACGTCGGCCCCGGCCACGTACGCCGCACCGCCATCGCCCTCGGCCTGCCCGGCACCACCCCCGACCTCACCGCCTCCCCCTCCATCGCGCTCGGCCCGGCCACCGCCAGCGTCCTCGACATGGCGACGGCGTACGCGACCCTCGCCGCGCACGGCCGGCACGGCACGTACACCCTGGTCGCACGCGTCAGCAAGGACGGCCGCGAACTGGCCCCGCCGGCCCCCGTCACCCGCCAGGCGGTGAGCCGCGAGGCCGCCGACACGACCACGTCGATCCTCCGCAGCGTCGTCGAGGCCGGCACGGGAACGGCGGCGCAGGCCGCCGGGCGCCCCGCCGCAGGCAAGACCGGCACGGCCGAGGACGACAAGGCCGCCTGGTTCGCCGGCTACACCCCGGAACTCGCGACGGTCGTCGCGCTCATGGGCCAGGACCCCGAGTCGGGGCGCCAGGAACCGCTGTACGGAGCCCTGGGACTGCCCCGCATCAACGGGGGCGGGCCGCCCGCCGAGATCTGGGCGGACTTCACCCGGCAGGCCCTGGCCGGAACCGCACCACGGGACTTCGAGCTCCAGCTCATGCCGGGGGCGGAGGAGATGCCGGAGGTACCGCCGACGCCGGAGGGCTCGCAGGACGACCGGTACGACACGGGCGAGGCGGGCCCGGGAGCCGCGGTGTCCCGCAGCCCCCTTCCCCCTCGTACACCCGTACGGGGTCAGTGACCCGACGTCGCCTTCAGCCCCACCACGGCGACGAGCAGCAGACAGACGAAGAAGATCCGGGCGGCGGTCGCCGGCTCACCGAGCACCACCATGCCGAGCACCGCCGCACCGGCCGCGCCGATCCCCACCCACACGCCGTACGCCGTACCGATCGGCAGCGTCTTGGCCGCGTGCGACAGCAGCAGCATGGAGGCGACGATCCCGGCGCCCGTGAAAACGCTCGGCCAGAGCCGGGTGAAACCGTCGGTGTACTTCATACCGATCGACCAGCCGACTTCGAGCAGACCCGCGACGACGAGAAGAACCCAGGCCATGACGACGACACCTCCGCGAGACGGAACAACAGGAGTGCGTCGTCTTGTCGGAAACCCGGTACGGCGCGTCTCGTCGGGGTCCCTCCAGGCTAGCAAAGAACGCACAAAGGCCCTGGTGACGGCCGTCACCAGGGCCTTCTACGGATCTTCTACAGATACAGGCCGGTCGAGTCCGACGTGCCCTGGAACCGGTCCGCCGCCACCGCGTGCAGATCGCGCTCCCGCATCAGTACGTACGCGACGCCCCGCACCTCGACCTCGGCACGGTCCTCGGGGTCGTACAGCACCCGGTCACCGGTCTCGACGGTACGGACGTTCTGACCGACCGCGACCACCTCGGCCCAGGCGAGGCGACGGCCGACCGCGGCGGTCGCCGGAATCAGGATGCCGCCGCCGGAGCGCCGCTCCCCCTCCGGGGAGTCGGTGCGGACCAGGACCCGGTCGTGAAGCATCCGGATGGGCAGCTTGTCGTGCGTGTTCTCGCTCACGGAGTGAACCTACCTGCCGAGGAGTGCGGGTCAGCGCCTGCCCTTGCGGGAGGACCTGGCGAGCAGGCCGACCACCGCCACGGCCACGAGCGCCGCCGGGACGACGCGCTCCAGGCGCGGGGCGCCGTCCGCATCGGTGAAACGCGCCTTCACGTCCGACACGACCCGGTTGACGGCGACGAAGGCGCGTCCCGCGGTCTGGTCGACCGTCGAGGCGACCTTGGCCTTCGCGTCCCCGATGATCGTCTTCGGATGCATCCGAATGCCGATCTCGTCGAGCGTGACGGCGAGCTGCTCGCGCCGGCGGACGATGTCCGCCTCGATCTGAGCAGGGGTCCTGGACTCCGACACCGCGCTGCCTCCGTAGTCGTATTCCGGTCGTTGACGGACAGTCTGTCAGCTCTGGCGCGGATGGGCCGCCCCCGACCCCCATTAGGCTCTGAAGGCGTAAGCGCACTTTCCCGAGGAGAGCCATGAGCGAGCGACTGCAGCCCGGCGACACCGCCCCCGCCTTCACCCTGCCCGACGCGGACGGCAACGAGGTCTCCCTCGTGGACCACAAGGGCCGCAAGGTCATCGTCTACTTCTACCCGGCCGCGCTCACCCCCGGCTGCACGAAGCAGGCCTGCGACTTCACGGACAACCTCGACGTACTGGCCGCCGCGGGCTACGACGTCATCGGCGTCTCCCCGGACAAGCCGGAGAAGCTGGCGAAGTTCCGCGAGAAGGAGAACCTGAAGGTCACGCTTGTCGGCGACCCGTCGAAGGAGACCCTGGAGGCGTACGGGGCCTTCGGCGAGAAGAAGCTGTACGGCAAGACGGTGACGGGCGTGATCCGCTCGACGGTCGTGGTCGACGAGGACGGCAAGGTGGAACACGCCTTCTACAACGTGAAGGCCACCGGCCACGTAGCCAAGATCATCAGGGACCTGGGCGTCTGAGCCCACTCCCTCTTTCCCGTAAGGCCCGCCCCAGCGAATTCCGAGGGGCGGGCCTTACGCGTTCCCGTACGCGATATCCGTACGCGTTATGACGTGACCGTCCGATATTCGGCTCGTTAGTCCGTACGAGATCCGTACTGGGGAGGGGCCCGATGGGGACGAGCGCGTACACGAAGGACCGGCTGGAGTCGGCGGCACGGGGGGCGCGGACGCTGACGGAGGCGCTGGGGCGACTGGGGGTGGACCCGAAGAGCGGGACGCGGAGGTACGTGCGGGACCGGATGCGGCAGCTGGGGGTCGACACGTCGCACTTCGAGCGGGAGGGGGTGCGGTGGACGCGGGAGGTGTTGGCCCCTGTGGTCGCCATCTCGACAAGCGTGAACGAAGTCGTGCGTCGGCTCGGACTCGAGTGCGTCGGTGGCCACCAGGCGAACATCGGACGCCGCATCAGGGCCTACGGCCTCGACACCTCACATTTCACGCCTGTGGTCCGCGCAGCGAGGGCGAAGCTCAACTGGCGGCGCCCCCGGACGGCCGAGGAGATCCTCGTCGACGACACCTCGACAGCCACTCAACGCATCCCCGGCCGGCGACTCAAGCAGGCCATCCAGGAGCTCGGTCATGAGGAGCGCTGCGCGATGTGCGGGATCGAGGCCGAATGGCTGGGCGAACCGCTGCCGCTTGAGGTGGACCACATCGACGGCAACTGGCGCAACAACCGCATCGAGAATCTGCGATTGCTCTGCCCCAACTGCCACTCCACGACGGACAGCTACCGCGGGCGCGGAAAGGGACGGGCCCGGTGACGAGCGGCATGCGATACACCCGGGAACGGCTGGCCGAGGCCGCCGCACGATGCTCGGACATCAACGAGATCATGGCCGACCTCGGGGCGGAGCCATACGACAAACTTCCTCGCTACCTCATGAGGCGATTCGCCCACTACAGCATCGACGTCTCCCACCTTCGGCCGTTCGGCAGGCAGCCGCGCCCCCGCATGGAGGTGTTGCGGAAGGCGGTTGCCGAGTCGCTCTCCCTCAGGGAAGTCCTAAGCCGCCTGGGCCGTGCCGACAACCAGCATCAGCGGACCGAGTTGCGGAGGTGGATCGCCGCCGATGGTCTGTCCATGACCCATTTCCTGGGACAGGGCCACCAGCGAGGCAAGCCGAGCCCCGCCGCCAGACGGCCGGAGGAGGTTCTGGCGCGGCACGATCGCAGGAATCGGACACCCACCAAGCAGATACGCCGTGCGCTGCGCGAGGTAGGCATAGCCGAACGGTGCGCGCGCTGCGGAACAGGGCCTGAGTGGCGCGGCAGGCCAATGACGCTGGAGGTCGATCACATCAACGGGGACTGGCGTGACGACCGGCGTGAGAACCTTCGGCTGCTGTGCCCCAACTGCCATGCGATCACCAGCACCTGGTGCCGCGGCGGACAGCGACGCTCCTCATAGGTCGGCTGCGGTCGCCCGCTACCATGGCTGTGCACGCGGCCGTGGCGAAACTGGCAGCACGCGCGGGCCTTAGGAGCCCGTGGGAGAAATCCCGTGTGGGTTCGAATCCCACCGGCCGCACCAGCACGAAGGGCCGCCCGAGTAGGGCGGCCCTTCGTGCTGATCACGGCGCTCAGCCGAGCAGCTCCCGTACCACCGGGACCAAGGCGCGGAACGCCTTGCCCCTGTGGCTGATCGCGTTCTTCTCTGGTGGGGTCAGTTCCGCGCAGGTCACCTCGTGGCCCGCCGGCTGGAGGATCGGGTCGTAGCCGAAGCCGTTCGTGCCCGTTGGGGTGTGGCGGAGGGTGCCCTCCAGGCGGCCCTCGACCACGCGTTCCGTGCCGTCCGGGAGGGCCAGGGCCGCCGCGCAGGCGAAGTGGGCGCCTCGGTGTTCGTCCGCGATGTCGGACAGCTGGGCCAGCAGGAGGTTCAGGTTCGCGCGGTCGTCGCCGTGGGTGCCTGCCCAGCGGGCCGAGAAGACGCCGGGGGCGCCGTTGAGGACGTCGACGCAGAGGCCCGAGTCGTCGGCCACGGCCGGCAGGCCGGTCGCCTGGGCCAGGGCGTGGGCTTTGAGGAGGGCGTTCTCGGCGAAGGTGACGCCGGTTTCCTTGACGTCGGGGATCTCCGGGAACGCGTCCGCGCCGACGAGTTCCAGGTCGAGACCTGCGTCGGCGAGGATCGCGTGGAGTTCGGTGATCTTGCCCGCGTTGCGGGTGGCGAGGACTAGACGGGTCATGTCCTCGATTATCCGGGCTGCGTCGGTCAGCCCGGCGTGCAGACCTTCGCCACCTCGCCCGCCGCGTCCGTGATCGGCTGGATGTCCGGCGTCGTGTCGCCGTTCTTCACGGCCGTACGGACGGACTCGACGCCCTTCGTGAGGTCGTCCACCGCCTTCGCGAGGTCCGCGTTGTCCGTCGTGTTCTTGAGGTTGCCGAGTTCCGTGGAGATCGAGTTGAGGGACTCCTCGATCTGGGTCACGTCGTTCGAGGCGTTGGAGACGGCCTGCTGGAGCTTGTCGACGGACGTGGCTATCGCGTCGGCGGTCTTGACGCAGTCCATTGCGGTGTCGAGGGCCGCGCAGCCGCTCAGGACGGTGGTGAGTGCGGCGGCCGTGGCCATGGCGAGTGCGAGACGGCGCTTCAAGGCGGGTCCTCCCCCAGATACGTACGGACGAACGACGGACGGGCGCACGGAGCCTATCCGTACTCCCGCCCGTCAGGACGCCGTGGGAGGGAAGCGGGTTGCGACTACGGCGTCTACAGCGTCCCTTCGAGGGCCTTGCGCTGGATCTCGGCGAGGTCGGCGCAGCCGCCGGACGCGAGGTCGAGGAGGGCGTTGAGCTCCTTGCGGTCGAAGGGCTCGGCCTCGGCGGTGCCCTGGACCTCGACGAAGCGGCCGTCGCCGGTGCAGACGACGTTCATGTCGGTGTCGGCGCGGACGTCCTCCTCGTAGCAGAGGTCGAGGAGGGGGACGCCGTCGACGATGCCGACGGAGACGGCGGCGACGGTGCCGGTGAGGGGCTTGCGGCCGGCCTTGACCAGCTTCTTGCCCTGGGCCCAGGCGACGGCGTCGGCGAGGGCGACGTACGCGCCGGTGATGGCGGCGGTGCGGGTGCCGCCGTCGGCCTGGAGGACGTCGCAGTCGAGGACGATGGTGTTCTCGCCGAGGGCCTTGTAGTCGATGACGGCGCGCAGCGAGCGGCCGATGAGGCGGGAGATCTCGTGGGTGCGGCCGCCGATCTTGCCGCGGACGGATTCGCGGTCGCCGCGGGTGTTGGTGGCGCGGGGCAGCATGGAGTACTCGCCGGTGACCCAGCCTTCGCCGGTGCCCTTGCGCCAGCGCGGGACGCCTTCGGTGACGGAGGCGGTGCAGAAGACCTTGGTGTCGCCGAAGGAGATGAGGACGGAGCCCTCGGCGTGCTTGCTCCATCCTCGGTCGATGGTGACGGGGCGGAGCTGTTCGGCGGTACGGCCGTCGATTCGAGACATGGGTCGAGCCTAGCGGGACATGGGGAAGGGCCCGTTCCCCTGCCGGAACGGGCCCTGCGCCGATGTGGCTTCAGCCGACGGAGTCAGCTGCTCACATCATGTCTTCGATGTCGGCGGCGATCGGGTCGGCGTCGGTGCCGATGACGACCTGGATCGCGGTGCCCATCTTCACGACGCCGTGGGCGCCGGCGGCCTTGAGCGCGGCTTCGTCGACCAGACTGGCGTCCACGACCTCGGTGCGCAGGCGCGTGATGCAGCCCTCGACCTCTTCGATGTTGTCGATGCCGCCGAGCCCGGCGACGATCTTCTCAGCCTTGCTGGCCATGTGTCTCTCCCTGTCCGTTCCGTTCGCGTCCGTTCGCGCTGACGCGAATCTCGGCGCACCTGTGGTCCGCTTTGTCACGGTAACCCACGGTTGGCCCAACTTCGCGAGCGAGTGCCGCCGTTCTGTCGAATGATGACGATCACCGGCGGCCTGTCCTCAGCGGGCTCCCGGGAGCCTATCGCAACTGGTCTACACCAGTGTGCAACACGACGCGGACCCCGGGTTGTTCCGGGCAGGGAGGACGCCGATGAGTACGGACAGCGCCGCGGCCGCGCCGGGGAAGAAGTCCTGGGGGGCCGGCCTCTTCCAGGGCCTCCAGAAGATGGGCCGGAGTCTTCAGCTGCCCATCGCCGTCCTGCCGGCCGCGGGCATCATCAACCGGCTCGGGCAGCCGGACGTCTTCGGCGCGGAGGGTCTCGGCTGGGACAACGTCGCCGCGGTGATGGCGGGCGCGGGCGGCGCCCTCCTCGACGGCAACCTCGGCCTGCCCCTGCTGTTCTGCATCGGTGTCGCCATCGGCATGGCGAAGAAGTCGGACGGCTCGACCGCGCTGGCGGCCGTCGTCGGCTTCCTCGTCTACTACACGGTCCTGCGTCAGTTCCCGAAGGACTGCCCGGCGGGGACGAAGGACATCAGCGGCGGCTGCCTCGCCGTCGACGACTCCTTCGCCGGTTACACGTACCAGAATCCCGGTGTCTTCGGCGGCATCGTCATGGGTCTGCTCACCGCGTACCTGTGGCAGCGGTACCACCGGACGAAGCTGGTCGACTGGCTGGGCTTCTTCAACGGCCGCCGCCTGGTCCCGATCATCATGACGTTCGTGGCGATCGCCTTCGCCTCGATCTGCCTGTGGATCTGGCCGCCGATCGGCGAGGGTCTGGAGAACTTCAGCGACTGGCTGGTCGGACTCGGCGCGTGGGGTTCGGGCATCTTCGGTGTGGCGAACCGGGCGCTGCTCGTCATCGGCCTGCACCAGTTCCTGAACGTGCCGATCTGGTTCCAGTTCGGCACGTACGAGAAGCCGGACGGTACGACGGTCCATGGCGACATCCCCATGTTCCTCGCGGGCGACCCGAACGCCGGCCAGTTCCTGACGGGCTTCTTCCCGATCATGATGTTCGCGCTCCCCGCGGCCGCGCTGGCGATCACCCACTGCGCCAAGCCGCACCGGCGCAAGGCGGTCGGCGGCATGATGCTGTCGGTCGCGCTGACCTCGTTCGTCACCGGCATCACCGAGCCGATCGAGTACTCGTTCCTCTTCATCGCCCCGCTGCTCTACGCGATCCACGCCGTGCTCACGGGTGTGTCGATGGCGGTGACGTGGGCGCTCGGCGTGAAGGACGGCTTCAGCTTCTCCGCGGGTCTGATCGACTACGTGATCAACTGGAACCTGGCGACGAAACCGTGGCTGATCATCCCCATCGGTCTCGGCTTCGCGGTCGTGTACTACGCCATCTTCCGGTTCGCGATCACCAGGTTCAACCTTCCGACGCCCGGCCGCGAGCCGGAGGAGGTCGAGGAGGAGATGGAGCGGGACAACGTCAAGTGACCCCCCGCGCACCCTTCGTCGCCTGACCGTTTCGGGGCTTTCGTCCCTGCGCAAGGCCCCCGCGTAAGGCCCTTGAAAGGCCCCTGGACCTGACGGTCCGGGGGTCTTATGTCGTTCATTTCCAGTTATGGCTGAGCACGCAGAATTCGCAGGTTCCTTATCTAAGTCTCACGTGCTAAAACTGGTCTACACCACTCATTGGTGTAGACCACGCGGTCCAGACCACCGCGTTCCACGAGACGTCGCCGTCCCCCCTTTTCACTGTCCTCTGGCGGCGCCTTGCCTTACTGGAGGAAGTTGATGAGTACGGCCACCGCCCAGGCCGCCGCTCCCGCGAAGAAGCGCGGATCCGGCCTGTTCCAGGGCCTGCAGAAGGTCGGTCGCAGCCTGCAGCTGCCGATCGCCGTGCTGCCGGCCGCGGGTATCTTGCTCCGTCTCGGCCAGCCCGACGTGTTCGGTGCGGAGGGTCTCGGCTGGGGCAAGGTCGCCACGGTCTTCGCCTCCGCCGGAGACGCGGTCTTCGCCAACATGCCGCTGCTGTTCTGCGTCGGCATAGCCATCGGCTTCGCCAAGAAGGCCGACGGTTCCACCGCCCTCGCCGCACTCGTCGGCTTCCTCGTCTACTCAAGCGTCCTGAAGGCGTTCCCGACGTCCGAAGCCGTGATCAACACAACCGCCAACAAGGGTGTCGACGTCGCCGCGACGTACAACGACCCCAAGGTCTTCGGCGGCATCATCATGGGTCTGCTCGGCGCCGTCGTCTGGCAGCGCTACCACCGCACCAAGCTGGTCGACTGGCTCGGCTTCTTCAACGGCCGCCGACTCGTCCCGATCCTCATGGCCTTCGTCGGCACCGTGATGGGTGTGCTGTTCGGTCTCCTCTGGGAGCCCATCGGCAACGTGATCACCGACTTCGGTAACTGGATGACCAGCCTGGGCGCCCTCGGCTCCGGCATCTTCGGCGCCATCAACCGCGGTCTGCTGCCGGTCGGCATGCACCAGTTCGTGAACACCGTCGCCTGGCAGGAGATCGGCACCTTCACCGACTCCACCGGTGCCGTCTGGCACGGCGACCTGCCGCGCTTCTTCCACGGTGACCCGTCCGCCGGCCAGTTCATGTCCGGCTTCTTCCCGATCATGATGTTCGCGCTCCCGGCCGTCGCCCTCGCGATCACCCACGCCGCTCGCCCCGAGCGCCGCAAGGTCGTCGGCGGCATGATGTTCTCGCTCGCCCTGACCTCGTTCGTCACGGGCATCACGGAGCCGATCGAGTTCGCGTTCATGTTCCTGGCGCCGCTGCTGTACGTGATCCACGCCGTGCTCACCGCCGCCTCGATGGTCATCACCTCGGCCCTCGGCGTGCACCACGGCTTCACCTTCTCCGCGGGTGCTCTGGACTACTTCCTGAACTGGACGTACGCCACCAAGCCGTGGCTGATCATCCCGATCGGTCTCGTCTTCGCGGCGATCTACTACGTGGTCTTCCGCTTCGCGATCACCAAGTTCAACCTCGCCACCCCGGGCCGCGAGCCCGAGGCCGAGATCGAGGACCTCACCAAGGCGTAAGCCTCACCCGCATCGAAGAGGGCCCCGGAACCGTACGGTTCCGGGGCCCTCTTCCGTCGCTCAGATCTCGTAGACCGCGCCCGGTCTCGCCAGCTCCGCGGGCCCCGCGTACACCTCGCGCGCGTCCGCCAGGTTCCGTTCGCCGTCGGTCCACGGCGGGATGTGGGTGAGGACCAGCCGGCCCACCGACGAGCGGGCGGCCTCCGCCCCCGCCTCCCGGCCGTTGAGGTGCAGCTCCGGGACGTCCTCCTTGCCGTGGGTGAAGGAGGCCTCGCAGAGGAAGAGGTCGGTGCCCTCGGCGAGCGTGTGCAGCGCCTCGCAGGCCCCGGTGTCCCCGGAGTACGTGAGCGACCGGCCGCCGTGCTCGATCCGGATGGCGTACGCCTCCACCGGGTGGGACACCTTCTCCGTACGGACGGAGAACGGGCCGATCTCGAAGGCGCCCGGTTTCAGGGTGTGGAAGTCGAAGACCTCGCTCATCGAACTGGCGGAGGGGGTGTCCGCGTACGCCGTGGTCAGCCGCTGTTCGGCGCCCTCCGGGGCGTAGACGGGGATCGCGTCGCAGCGTCCGCCCTCGTGCCGGTAGTAGCGGGCGACGAAGTACCCGCACATGTCGATGCAGTGGTCCGCGTGCAGATGGCTGAGGAAGATCGCGTCGAGGTCGTACAGACCGATGTGTCGCTGCAGCTCTCCCAGGGCGCCGTTGCCCATGTCGAGGAGCAGCCGGAAGCCGTCGGCCTCGACGAGGTAGCTCGAACAGGCCGAGTCCGCAGATGGGAACGACCCGGAGCAGCCGACGACGGTGAGCTTCATGGAGCGTGAACCTCCGTGGACGGATCCGTTGACGGATACGAAAGCGCGCTGTGGAAGGGGGGAGGCTGAGCGGTCTGTCGAGCGTAAGGCGCACCCGGGCCTGTCGCTCCTTCGTGGTGGCCCGTTGTGGGCGAACTCACGGGCTCTGTCACCGGTTCGGATGGATGGCGGGCCGTTGCGGCGGAGCGACGCGCGCGCCGGTACCGTCTTGAGGTATGGACACGTCGTGGTGGCCCGCGCTGGTCGCGGTCGTGGTGATCGCGCTGGTCGTGGCGCTCGCCGACGGATGGAAGCGTTCGAAGCGGCGGCCCGCGCCCCCGTCGGCGCGTCGCCCTTCGGGGCGGACGCGGCCTCCCGGCCGGCCGCCGCGGAAGGCTCCGCCGCGTCCGGGGCGGGGGCCGAAGGAGGCCGAGATCTGGTGGGCGGACGTGCCCTTCGAGGACGGGCCGGGGTCGAAGGACAGGCCCTGCCTGGTGCTCGCGGTACGGGGGGACATGGCGCTGGTCGCCAAGATCACCAGCAAGTACCACGACGAGCGGCCGGGGGTGATCGCGCTGCCGCCGGGGGCGGTGGGCGACGCACAGGGGCGGCCGAGCTTCCTGGAGACGGACGAGCTGCGGGAGGTGCCGGTCTCCGGCTTCCGGCGGAGGGCGGGGACGGCGGACCCGGTCGTGTGGGACCAGGTCCGCCATCTCGCGCGGTAGCGCGGGTTACGGGGCCGGGTGCGGGAGCTTTTTCCGGCGCCGGCCCATGGGTGCGGGTCCAGCAACGAAAGCCCAGGCCCGGCAGGGGGGGGGCGCCGTCCCGTGTGCCCGCCCGTCCCTCCCCCGAGGACTTCGTCCAGGGGGACCCCCATGCGGGACGATTGCCCGCACGGCGGGTCGGCGGCGGCCCGCCAGGGACCTACGCCCAGAGTTGGCCCTGGACCGCTTCGATCGCTTCCTCCGTCGTCTTGGCCGTGTAGAGGCCCGTCGACAGGTACTTCCAGCCGCCGTCGGCGACGACGAACGCGATGTCCGCGCTCTCGCCGGCCTTGACCGCCTTGTTGCCGACGCCGATGGCCGCGTGCAGGGCCGCGCCGGTGGAGACGCCCGCGAAGATGCCCTCCTGCTGGAGGAGGTCGCGGGTGCGGGTGACCGCGTCGGCTGAGCCGACGGAGAAGCGGGTGGTGAGGACGGAGGCGTCGTACAGCTCCGGTACGAAGCCCTCGTCGAGGTTCCGGAGGCCGTAGACGAGGTCGTCGTAGCGCGGTTCGGCGGCGACGATCTTGACGTCGGGCTTGTGCTCGCGCAGGTAGCGGCCGACGCCCATGAGGGTGCCCGTCGTGCCGAGGCCGGCCACGAAGTGGGTGATCGAGGGCAGGTCGGCGAGGATCTCGGGGCCGGTGGTGGCGTAGTGGGCGCCCGCGTTGTGCGGGTTGCCGTACTGGTAGAGCATCACCCAGGTCGGGTTCTCCGCCGCGAGTTCCTTGGCGACGCGTACCGCCGTGTTCGAGCCGCCGGCCGCGGGGGACGAGATGATCTCGGCGCCCCACATGGCGAGCAGCTGGCGGCGCTCCTCGCTGGTGTTCTCGGGCATGACGCAGACGATGCGGTAGCCCTTGAGCTTGGCGGCCATGGCGAGCGAGATGCCGGTGTTGCCGCTGGTCGGCTCCAGGATGGTGCAGCCGGGGGTGAGCCGGCCGTCCTTCTCGGCCTGCTCGATCATGTGGAGCGCGGGGCGGTCCTTGACCGAGCCGGTCGGGTTGCGGTCCTCCAGCTTCGCCCAGATGCGGACGTCGTCCGAGGGCGAGAGGCGGGGGAGGCGGACCAGCGGCGTGTTGCCGACCGCCGCCAGCGAGGAGTCGTAGCGCATGTGGATCAGACCATGCCGCCGGCGACGGCCGGCAGGATCGTGACGTTGTCGCCGTCGGTGAGCTTGGTGTCGATGCCGTCGAGGAAGCGGACGTCCTCGTCGTTCAGGTAGACGTTGACGAAGCGGCGGAGCTTGTCGCCGTCGACGATGCGGGCCTCGATGCCGGTGTGGCGGGACTCCAGGTCGGCGAGGAGGTGGGCGATGGTCTCGCCGCTGCCCTGGACGGCCTTCTCGCCGTCGGTGTAGGTGCGGAGGATGGTCGGGATGCGGACCTCGATGGCCATGGACGTGGGCTCCTGTCGGAAGTGGCGTGGTGGCGCGGGTGGCGTGGTGCACGGGTGACGTGGTGGGCGCGTGGCTGGCCCCCGCGTGAGGGGGGTCGTGCTCGGAGGTGCGCTCGGGCCGGTCTCGCTCAGAGCGCGGCGCGGGATGTACAGGTCACGTACGGATCGCGCGGATCAGGTACAGATCGCGCTGGCGAGGCGGCACAGATCGACGTGCAGGCGTGCCACGAGCAGCATGCTGCTCGGCGTCTCTTCGCTCACGTCGTGGGAAACCATGGGCTCATCGTATCGATTCCCGGTCCGGGTTTCGGAATGTGATCTCACATGGTGAACGGTTCCTGCCCGCCTGCCGGACGCCTCCCGGGCGGGACCACGGATGACCTCGGGCGTTCTCAGACCGCTTCGGTCTCGTAGGCCTCCACGACCTTCACTTCCTCCTCCGTCACGACGCCCTCGACGATGGTGTACGAGCGGAACTGGAAGGGGCCCGCGCCGTCGCTGTCGGCGGTGGAGACGAGGACGTAGTGGGCCTGGGGCTCGTTCGCGTACGAGATGTCGGTGCGGGAGGGGTAGGCCTCGGTCGCGGTGTGCGAGTGGTAGACGATGACGGGCTCCTCGTCCCGGTCGTCCATCTCGCGGTAGAGCTTGAGCAGATCCGCGGAGTCGAACTCGTAGAACGTGGGCGAGCGGGCGGCATTCAGCATCGGGATGAACCGCTCCGGGCGTCCGGTGCCCACGGGGCCCGCGACCACGCCGCAGGCCTCGTCCGGGTGGTCCGCGCGGGAGTGTTCCACGATCTGGTCGTACAGGGCCTGGGTGATGGTCAGCATGCCGACAGGATAAGCAGACGGGCCATCCCGTACCGAGGAGTGGTACGGGATGGCCCGGATGCTGGACAGCTGTGCCTTGCGGCCGTGTTTACGACCGCTTGGCGAAGGCCGCGCCCTCGGGGTTGCGGGCCTTCAGGACCAGGTAGGAGACGCCCAGGATGAGGCCCCAGACCGGCGCCGCGTAGAGGGCGGTGCGGGCGCCCTCGTCGATGCCCATCATGACGATGACCATGCCGATGAAGAGGAGCGCGAACCAGCTGGTGTACGGGGCTCCCGGGGCCTTGAAGGTCGACTCGGGCAGTTCGCCGCGGTTCGCCTTGGCGCGGTAGCGGATCTGGCAGACCAGGATCATGATCCAGGCCCACATGCCGGAGATGGTGGCGAAGGAGACGACGTACTCGAAGGCCTTGCCGGGGGCGACGTAGTTGATCCAGACGCCGACGAGCATCAGCGAGGCCGAGAAGGTCAGGCCGAGGAGCGGGGTGCCGCTCTTGGTCAGCCTGGTGAAGATCTTCGGGCCCTGGCCGTTGAGCGCGAGGTCGCGCAGCATGCGGCCGGTGGAGTACATGCCCGAGTTGCAGGAGGAGAGGGCGGCGGTCAGCACCACGAAGTTGACGATGGCGGCGCCGACGCCGAGGCCCATCTTCTCAAAGGCGGCGACGAACGGGGAGACGCCCGGCTGGAACTCGGTCCACGGGACGACCGACAGGATCATGATCAGCGCGCCGACGTAGAAGACGGCGATGCGCCACGGCACGGTGTTGATGGCCTTGGGCAGGACCGTCTTCGGGTCCTTGGACTCGCCGGCGGTGACGCCGACCAGCTCGACGGCGAGGAAGGCGAACATGACGATCTGCAGGGTCATCAGCGTGCTGCCGATGCCGTTCGGGAAGAAGCCGCCCTGGTTCCACAGGTGCGCGACGGTGGCGGTGTCGCCGGCGTCGGAGAAGCCGATGGTGAGGATGCCGGCGCAGATCAGGATCATGCCGATGATGGCGGTGACCTTGACCATGGAGAACCAGAACTCCAGCTCACCGAAGAGCTTCACGGAGATCAGGTTGGCGCCGTAGAGGATGACCGTGAAGACCAGCGCCGAGATCCACTGCGGGATGTCCCACCAGTACGTCATATAGGTGGCGGCGGCGGTGACTTCGGTGATGCCGGTGACGACCCAGAAGAGCCAGTACGTCCAGCCGGTCACGAAGCCCCAGAAGGGGCCGACGAATTCGCGCGCGTACTCGGCGAAGGAGCCGGACACGGGGCGGTACATGAGCAGTTCGCCCAGGGCCCGCATGATGAAGAAGATGACCAGGCCCGCGATGGCGTACGCGAGGATCAGGCTGGGGCCGGCCTTGGCGATGGCCTTGCCCGCGCCGAGGAAGAGGCCGGTGCCGATGGCGCCGCCGATCGCGATCATCTGGATCTGCCGGGCACCGAGGCCACGCTGGTAGCCCTCGCCGCCGTCCACGGCCCCGTCGGTGCCGTCGTGCTGCTTGTCGACCTGCACAGAGGTCATGGTGGTGCGCCTTTCTCCATGCTGATCCGCGCGACTGCGAGTGCGTCGGCCGCGGATCAGATCCTGATCCCCCCGGATGTGGATGGAGTGCCACCGGCGGTCAGCCGGTCCAAGCGCCCTCGGGGACAGGGGTGGCGTCCCCGAGCGGTCGTGAAGATTTATCACGGTGCGGTACGCGATCGAGGGAGTCGCGTGTGGCGCGGGCCACAGAAAACGGCGAGCAAAAGGGATTCAACACGGCGAAGCGGACGCTCTGATAACGCATTCGTTATCCGGATTTGAGCGTCCGCTGAGCGAACACCAGGGGGTCACCCGGTGTCGTTACGACATCAGGGTCTCAACGAGGGACTCCTGGAGCGCCCCCAGCCAGAGGTACGCCATCACCATCGGCTTGCGGGGGTCGGAGTCCGGCAGCCGGTACAGCTGCTCGCTCTCCTCGTCGTCGGTGACCTCGAGACGGGTCCCGATGGTCAGCCGGAGGTCGTTGAGCGCGCCGAGCCAGGCCCGGCACTCGTCCGGGGTCAGCTTCAGGACGGCGCCGCCCTCGGTCGCCGCGTCCGCGGAGAGCCCGTCCAGGGCGCGCACCACCAGGAGGGCGTCCTCGCGCTTGCGGGCCCGCAGGTCGTTCTCGGTGTAGCGGCGGAAGTCGGAGGCGGCCGCCCGGAGCTCCTCGCTGTCGTCCCCGTACGCGTCGGGGAAGAGGCGCTTGAGCGCGGGGTCGGACGGCGGCTTGCTCGGGCCCTCGGCGAAGAGCGCGGCCAGCGGGTCGGCGTCCTTCGCGGGCTCGTCGCCCGGCCCGATCAGCTCCATGAGCTGGACGGCGAGGGAGCGGAGGATGGAGATCTCGACGTCGTCGAGGGCGACCGCGGCACCACCGCCGGGCAGGACCTCGAAATGGCCGGCCATCAGCCGCGGTCCTGGGTGAGGGTCGCCCAGAGGCCGTAGCCGTGCATCGCCTGCACGTCCCGCTCCATCTCCTCGCGGGTGCCGCTGGAGACCACCGCGCGGCCCTTGTGGTGCACGTCGAGCATCAGTTTGTGCGCCTTGTCCTTGGAGTATCCGAAGTACGCCTGGAAGACGTAGGTCACGTAGCTCATCAGGTTCACCGGATCGTTGTGCACCAGGGTCACCCAGGGCACATCCGGTTCGACGACCGCGGAGACCTCCTCGGCCGACTCGGTACGTTCGATCTCAATAGGCGCGACGCTCACTCACCCCATGCTGCCACCCCAGGGGGCCCGTCGCACAAACGGGTCGGGCCTTCCGGGCGCGTTCGGCCTAGAAATCGTCAGAGTGACGATTTCTGCGCTAGCATCGCTGACATGAACGCTGCGGACCTTGGGCTGCCGGTGGACGTGCCGTCGACCGCGCTCTTCACCGATCAGTACGAGCTGACCATGCTCCAGGCGGCCCTGCGGGCCGGCACCGCCGACCGACGCTCGGTCTTCGAGGTCTTCACCCGGCGGCTGCCCGAGGGGCGGCGCTACGGCGTCCTCGCGGGCGTCGGCCGGGTCCTCGACGCCGTCGAGAACTTCCGCTTCGACCCCGCCGTCCTGGGCTTCCTGCGCGAGCGCGGCATCGTCGACGAGCCGACCCTCGAATGGCTGGCGCGCTACCGCTTCTCCGGCGACATCTGGGGGTACCCCGAGGGCGAGGTGTACTTCCCCGGCTCCCCCGTGCTGCGCGTCGAGGGCTCCTTCGCCGAGTGCGTGCTCCTGGAGACCGTGATCCTCTCGATCCTCAACCACGACTCGGCCATCGCCGCCGCCGCCTCCCGCATGTCGGCCGCGGCCGGCGGGCGCCGGCTGATCGAGATGGGCGCCCGGCGCACCCACGAGCTGGCGGCCGTCGCCGCCTCCCGCGCCGCGTACGTCGGCGGCTTCGAGGCCACCTCGGACCTCGCGGCCGGCTTCCGCTACGGCATCCCGACCGTCGGCACCTCCGCCCACGCCTTCACGCTCCTCCACGACAGCGAGCGGGACGCCTTCCGGGCGCAGGTCGAGACCCTCGGACGCGGTACGACCCTGCTCGTCGACACCTACGACGTGACCGAGGCCGTCCGTACCGCCGTGGAGGTGGCGGGGCCCGAGCTCGGCGCCGTCCGCATCGACTCGGGCGACCTGCTGCTCGTCGCGCACCGGGTGCGGGCGCAACTCGACGAGCTGGGCGCGCGGGACACCAGGATCGTCGTCACCTCGGACCTCGACGAGTACGCCATCGCCTCGCTCGCGGCGGCCCCGGTCGACGCGTACGGGGTCGGCACGCAGCTGGTGACCGGCAGCGGACACCCGACCTGCTCCATGGTCTACAAGCTGGTGGCGCGGGCGGCCTCGGCCGACCTCAAGGCGCCGCTCGTGCCGGTGGCCAAGAAGTCCCTGGGCGGCAAGGCCTCGGTCGGCGGGCGCAAGTGGGCGGCGCGCCGGCCCGACGCGCACGGGATCGCGGAGGCGGAGGTCGTGGGCACCGGGCCGGTGCCGCCGGAGCTGTCCGAGCACCAGCTCCTGGTGGAGCTGGTCAAGGGCGGCGACGTGGTGGCCAGGGAGCCGCTCGAAGCCGCCAGGTCCCGGCACATCACGGCCCGCGGCGGGCTGCCGATGTCGGCCATCCAGCTCTCGCGGGGCGAGCCGGTGCTGCCGACGGAGTACATGTAGGGCCTGACCCGGACGACAGGCCCCAAGGCTCCGGTCGACGCCCCCTCCCGGTGGGGAAGGGAAGTCTCTAGGCTCGAACCCACCCCACCCCTCCCCGACCCGCTAAGGACACCCGCCATGCACCGCGCATTGATCGTTGTGGACGTTCAGAACGACTTCTGCGAGGGCGGCAGCCTCGCGGTGACCGGCGGCGCGGACGTCGCCGCCGCCATCACCGACCTGGTCGGCCAGACGGCGGGCACGTCCTACCGGCACGTGGTCGCGACCCGCGACCACCATGTCGACCCGGGCGCGCACTTCGCCCCGGCCGGCGAGGTGCCGGACTACGTCACCTCCTGGCCGGTGCACTGCGTGGCCGGTACGGAGGGGGTGGGCTTCCACCCGAACTTCGCGCCCGCCGTCGCCAGCGGGGCGATCGACGCCGTCTTCGACAAGGGCGCCTACGAAGCGGCGTACAGCGGCTTCGAGGGGCACGACGAGAACGGGCGGACGCTTGCGGAGTGGCTGCGGGCGCGGGACGTCACCGAGGTCGACGTGGTGGGCATCGCGACCGACCACTGCGTCCGGGCGACGGCCCTGGACGCGGCCCGTGAGGGCTTCCGCACCCATGTGCTGCTCGACCTGACGGCGGGCGTCGCGAAGGAGACGACGGACCGGGCCCTGGAGGAGCTGCGGGCGGCGGGCGTGGAGCTGACGGGCAGGCCGGCGGTCCCGTAGGGCCTCCCTGATCCGGCCTGGTCCGAGCGACAGGTCCTACGCGGCCGGTTCCCTGGGGAGGGACCGTACGGGGTGCCAGAGCTCCTGGGCGGCGCCCGGGGTGGATTTCCACAGCAGGCCGTCCGGGTGGTGCAGGACGGCCGTGATCTCGTCCGGGGTGGGCGGTTCGCTGTTGCCGCGGAGGTAGACGGCCCGCAGTCCGAGGTTGCGCAGCCTGGTCAGGGCGCGGGCACGGTTCGCGGCGTGGACCAGGAAGCGGACCGTGGCGCCGTCGCGGGCCGGGCTGGGCAGCCCTATGGCGACGACCACGCTGCCTCCGGGCAACTTGCAGAACCCTCCGTTGGGCATGCGGAACCACTCCCCCGTGGATCGAATGTCAATAAGAAAAGCGTCAGACGCACCTAAACACGATCGGCCGCCGCCCGCTAGAGGGCGACGGCCGATCATGCTTTGACCTGCGGTTTTACCAATTACTTGGTGGAGGGACCCACGCGGACCGTGATCGTCTGGCCGTTGCGCGGCTCCTTGACGACCTCGATCTTGGTGTTGGTGTCAGTTACCTGGACACCGGCGCGCTGGGTCTCCGGGTACCAGTAGGTGCCCTTGCGGTCGTCGAAGACCGGGTTGCCCGGCTGCGAGTTCACCCACGCCGGGACGTCGGCCTTGTGGAGCAGGAGGCCGTCGGTCCGGTAGGTGCCGAAGGTGGAGTCGTACGCCTGGACGCGGTTGCGCATCAGGGTGCCGTCCGTGAACTTCAGCGGGGTGGCGTGCGCGTCGACCGGCAGGATCAGGCCCTGGCCCGGGTGGACGGCGGTGTTGTTGTCCTTCTGGGAGAGGTCCCACTTCCAGATGAGCAGACCGTTCTGGTACGGGTAGTGCTCGACCCAGCTGGACTTCTCACCGGTGAAACCGAAGTTGTACGGGCCGACCTTGAGGGTGGCGTCGTACGAGACGTACTGGCGGTTCTCCGCGATGTAGTACTGCTCGTACTCCTTGGTGAAGCCCTTGCCGACCCGCGAGAAGCCCTTCGCGACCCAGCCGTTGTCACCGTTCTCGGCGTTGTCCGAGAAGAGGGCGGCACCGTCGGCGGTCAGGGTGATGGCGTCGGCGGTGAAGCCCTTGCCGCCCGCGCCGCCGTCCGTCTGGTAGCGGAAGCGGAGGTCGACCTTCTTGCCCGCGTAGGCGTCGAGGCCGTAGACGAGCTTCTTGTGGGTGCCGGAGACGTCGGTCAGCGCCGGGGCGCCGCTGGCGTCGCGCGGGAGCGCCTTGCCGTCGGCGGTGCCGTCGAGAGCCGTCCAGTTGGCGCCGCCGTCGGTCGACACCTCGGTGTAGAGGTAGTCGTAGTCGAGCTCGATGTCGTACCAGCCCTGGAGCTCCAGGGAGGCGGACGTCTTGCCCGTCAGGTCGACGGAACGGGTCAGGGTGTTCTTGAGGTCGTCACCCATGTTGCTCCACCACTGGGTGGCACCCTCGGCGGGGGCCACGACATCGGTGGTGACGGCCTTCTTCGGCAGCTCGACGAGGAGCGCCTGCGGGTTCTCGGTGTTGTACGCCGCGACACCCAGCTTGTGCGTGGACTTCCACGCGCGGGCCTCGTTGGCCACCTTGGTGTAGTTGAGCCAGCCGAGCTGCAGCTTGTCCCAGGCGTTCATGTCGCCGGGCAGGTCGCCGATGGCGTCCTTGCCGCGGCCGAGCCAGGAGCCGGACGACATGAGCGACCAGAAGCCGGTCGAGTTCTCGGCGCCCTTGAGGCCCGAGGTGTCGTACAGGTCCGGGAGGCCGAGGTCGTGGCCGTACTCGTGCGCGAAGACGCCGAGGCCGCCGTTCTCGGGCTGCATCGTGTAGTCGCCGACCCAGATGCCGGAGTCGCCGATCTGCGTGCCGCCGGCCTTGTTGTTCGCCGGGCCGGTCTTGCCGGCGTTGGTGCCGTACGCGTACCAGCGGTGGGCCCACAGGGCGTCGCCGCCCTGGGCGCCGCCGCCCGCCGACTCGTCCTCGCCCGCGTGGACGATCTGGAAGTGGTCGATGTAGCCGTCGGGCTCGTTGAAGTTGCCGTCGGCGTCGAAGTCGTACCGGTCCCAGAGGTCGTACTGGGCCATGTCGGCCTTGATCTGGGCGTCGGTGCGGCCCTTGGCCTTCTGGTCGGCGACGAAGGCGGTGACGCCGTCGCGGACCGCGTCCCAGACGTTGGCGCAGTTGCTGTTGCCGCAGTAGTTCGAGCCGTAACGGGCCTCGTTGTACTCGACCTTGACCCAGTCGGAGACGCCGCCGTCGACCGAGTACCGGCCGGACGAGGTCTTCTCGTAGTAGGTCTTCAGCGACTGCCTGGGCTGTCCCTTGGCGTCCTTGCCGGTGCCGAAGTACAGGTCCTGGAAGTGCTTCTGGTTGTAGTCCGCCTGCCAGGCCGTGGAGTTGTCCTTGGCACGGTCGGGCTGGGCTATCTGGTTGTGCAGCGGGCCGGGCGTGCCGCCGAACTTCGGCTTCAGCTCGGCCGTGTCGTCGTCGGCCCGGTCGACCAGGGTGGTGTTGTCCACCTTGTCGCCGAACTCGACCAGGATCGTGAAGATCTTGTCGGTCTTCTCGCGGCCGAGCTCGACGTACTTCTTGTCGTCGAGCTTGACGACCTGAGAGCCACCGCGGCGCTCGACCTTGGCGTCGCCGTTCAGCACCTGCTCCAGGGCGGCCTTGCGCTGCTGCGCCTGCTGTTCGCTGAAGGGGCCTTCGAGGTCGTGGTCGACGGCCGTCTTGTCGACGCCGTGGCCGTGGCCGTCGCCGGCGCCGGGCGCCGGGTCGTGACGGACGTCGGCCGCCGACGGCGCGCTGCCGTGGTTGTCGGCCCATGCGGTGGTGAAGGTCGAGGCGGTGGCGGCGGTGGCCGCGAGCGCTACGACGACTGCGGACGCTCTGATCGCCCGTCGTCTGTTGGTCACTTGAAGTTGTCCTCCCCGGCGCCCGCCGCCCTCGGACCAGATGGTGGGGTGTCCGTCCGGCGGGGTCGCGCGTCACAAGTGACGACATTCGACCGGAGAGAGACAAGAAAAGACAGATCTTGACTTGCACCGACCAACTGCACTATGCGGGGGGCAGGTTCCGATTATCGGACAGTTGGGCGGCGCACGCTCAGGGACAGTTGGGACTTTCGTGCCCCCGCGCGCCCCCCGTGCAACGGCACCGTGGGTAAGGTCACGCTTACCCCACGCCCTTCTCGGGCATCGAGCGTCGTAGAGTCGACCCCATGCCCGGAGGGACGGTATCCGTCATGCAGCGACCGAACGCCGCGCAGCTCGCCTACGGTTCGGCCACCGTCGTCCTCGCGACCGTCGCCCTCCTGCTGCTCTCCCGCACGACGACCACCCTCGGCATCACGGTGATCAGCCTCGCCGGCCTGCTGCTCGGACTGCTCGTGGCGGTGACGATGCCGGTACGTCCGGCGTCCGTCAAGATCCTGGACGCGGTTCCGGCACCCCCCGGGAACGAAGAGGTCCGGGTACCGACCGCGCCTGTGGGCGCGGGGGCCGATACCCGGACCGGTTCGTGATCCTTCGAGCCTGACGGCCTACTGCGGGACGGAGACCACCACCGTCTTCGCCGCCTTGTCGTGCAGACCCTGCTTGTACGGCTTGTCGACCAGGATCAGGATCAGGATCAACAGCGGCCACAGGCAGGCGCAGCAGATCAGCGCCGGCAGCCACAGGACGACCGCGCGCAGCAGCGACTGGCTCATCGGGGGCGTCGAGCCGTCGTTGAGCATCGCGACCCGCAGCTTCATCAGCTTCTTGCCGATGGTCTGGCCGTTCCTGGCGGTCATCACCGTGTCGTACGCGACGTAGGCGACGATGGTGATGAGCTGGAAGACCAGCTGGCTCCCGCCGTTCAGGCTGTTGACCGCGTCACCGAAGTCGTTGCCGTCGTCGGTCGCCCGCGCGTAGATGTCGAACGGGATGCCGATGACCGCCAGCGGGATCGCGATGATCACCCAGTCGATGAGCCGCGCGAGGATGCGCCGGCCGGACTCGGCGAGCGGCGGCATTCCGGAGAGCGGATCCGTCCCGCCGTACCCCCCGCCGTAACCGCCGTACGGAGGCGGGGGCGGGGGCGGCGGCATGCCGCCGTCGTACGGGGACCCGCCCGAGGAGCCGTACGGATCCCCACCCGAGGGACCGTACGGACTTCCCGGCGGGGGGCCTCCCGGGGGCGGCTGGCCGCCACCCGGGGGCGGGGGCGGCTGGCCGGCGGAGGGCGGCGGGGGCTCCTGCGGCCTCTTGAGGAACGGGTCCTCCTCGGGCGGCTGGCCGGGCGGCGGCTGATCGGTGCTCATGGGGGCAGTGCATCCCGGGCCCGGCGCGCCCGCACTCCATCACCGCCCGTTCGGGGGACCGGGGCCCCCGGCCGGCTCAGCGCGCCACGAAGGTGCGCGCGGCCTTGTCGTGCCAGCACTGGCGCCAGGGGCGGTCGAACAGACACCACAGGACGTTGAAGACGCCGACGGCAAGCAGCCCCAGGACGCTGTAGACGAGCCAGCGGCGCAGCGACGCCCCGAACCTCGGCGGCTGGTGCGCCTCGATGTCCCGCACCTCGATCCCGCACAGCTTCTTGCCGAGGGTGCGGCCCCACCGGGAGGTCGGCACCACCTCGTACAGGATGCCGATGACGAACAGCGCGGCCAGCGCGATGCCGAACTGGACGGAGGTGGTCCCGTCGAGCAGCCAGACCTGGACGGTGACGCCGGACTGCCTGGCCGCCTCGATCTTGCCGTCGATGTGGTCGAGGGCCGTGGTCACGAACGGGAAGGAGGCGCCGCCGACGAGGGCGCCCAGGACCACGGTGTCGATCAGCCGGGCGAGCAGGCGCCTGCCGTGCCCGGCGGGGCGGGCGGAGGCCTGCTCGCGGGCCGCCTGGACGAACAGGTCGTCGACGGGCGGCTTCCAGGGGACGACGGGCTGCTGCTGCTCCGACGACTGGGGCTGGACCTGCTGGGGCTGGGGCTGTTGCGACTGCTGGGGCGGCTGCTGCTGGGCCCAGGAGGGGGTGGCGCTGTCTCTTATACACATCTGACGCTGCCGACGAA
>JOBE01000069.1 GCA_000717735.1 Streptomyces griseoluteus
GCGCACTGCACTCACGGGCACCGCCTCTGCCATGACAGCGGTCCCGCTGCGGCGGCCCCTCATCACTGCGGGCCACCCGGTCCGGCCGTCAGTCCCGTCACCGTCCTGCAACATCCCTGGCTTCGAAACTCCACCGCCGCACCGTCCTGCGAACTGCACCTACCTGTACCGCTGGTACCGCTGGTACCGCTTGCCGGCAGTTCGTCTCTGCCAGGCCCTGCTGTCCTTCTGGGCTACGAGAGAAACCATAACCACGCCACCACCCAATGTCTACTCTGGCCGATGTAGTTTTTCGCGTGTTCGTCAGTGAGGTAATCGACTGCGAACAGTGACACGGGTGGGGCACAGCGCGGTCGCACCAGGTTGAGCCGCCGCTTGTCGGGGCGGCGGCACGTGCACCCTGGACCCGACCGCGCACCCGAACAGCATCTCCGTTCCTATGCCGTAGCCCCCGGAAGCGGGAGCGCCAGGCGGCAGTGGATCAACGTCCTGCGAGGTGTCGGCCGGGGAGGGCATGCCGGACGCCTGTGGGGCGGCTCGTAGTGATCCCACTGGACAAGGAGAAGTGCCGCGAGCATGGGGACGCAGGTCAGGAGTACGAAGGTCATGACGTGGCCGCTGCCGTCGGCGGGCCGGCCTGGGCCATCTTCTGACCCGCGGCGGCGGCCGAGGCCAGGAGGCGCTGAACGGCCCGGGAGCGGTTCGCGAGTCTGAGGCGGCGTCCGTGCCTGGGCCACCAGTCGAGGACAGCGAGGAAGCCGGAGTCGCAGAAGGCGACCCGAGCGGTGTCCAGGACGAGGCCGGTGCAGCCGTTGTCGGCGGCCGAGGCCAGCAGTGCCCGCAGCGGGGCGGCGCTGTAGTGGTCGATCTCCCCGGCGAGATGGAGGACCAGGGTGCTGCCGAGGGTGGTGCAGGAGGCGATGACTATGACGCCGGGCGCGGTGTCCGCGCCCGAGTCGTGCACGACAGCAGGGACAGGGGTGGCGAGGGGAGCGGGCAGTATCGAGGCTGTGCTTGAGGTATCCACATTCCCATCAACGCCTCCCGCCCGGGGCCAGGAAACTAGCCACGCGGCCCTTTCACCCCATGTGACCAGTACCGATCGCCACTAGGACATGTCCGGCCGATCATGGTCGCGGGCGGTGGGCAGCCGCGGATCAGCAGGGGCCCGGTAGGTCGTGTTGCCCTGCCAATCGGCATTGATCGCCGCACACTGAAGCTCTTCAGCACAGCACTCGAGGAGTGGAGTCCGGATGGCGAGCGAGCCCGTTCTGTTGTTCGACGGAGACTGCGGTTTTTGTGGCAGAACAATCGAGATGGTTCGGCGCATTGTTCAGCCGCGTGTGCAATTCGTCCCCTGGCAGTACGCCGACCTCGCCGCCTTGGACGTCACCGAAGCCAGAGCCGACCGCGAGGTTCTCTGGATCAGTCCTGTCAGCGGCAAGGTCTACGGTGGACCACGCGCCCTGTCCGCCGTGCTGATGTGCGGACGAAGGCGCTGGTGGTGGCTCGGGGTCGTTCTTCGGGTGCCGCCTGCCAACTGGATGGCATCGGGCGTCTACCGGGTTGTCGCGAGGAACCGCCATCGCATGCCGGGCGGCACAGCCACCTGCTCTCTCCCTGCCCACATGCGGGGGAACCCGGACTGTTGACTTCTACTCTGCTGAGGGTTGTGGTGGCACCGCAGCGGGCGCTGTCCCGACCGGGGCTTTCGCTCCCACGCCCCCTGTGCGCTGGAAAGTACGCCGCCACAGCCTTCCCAGGGATCGGTAGAAGCGGTCCGGCAGGAATGCGGCATCCGCGACGATCATCGCGCCCGAGAAGAGTGGCAGTCCCATGAGCACCGCGATGTTCACGTGCATGCCCAACAGGAGGATCAGAACAGGGTATTTGATTCTGCCGAACAGGACGAACGGAAAGGCGACCTGCACCAGTACCGTCAGATAGCCGACGACGGCAATCAGCAGGTGCTGGCCGGCGACCAGCTGAGACAGCTCGGGCCAGGGCCGGAACAGGTCGATGTTCAGGACGTAGTGGAGGGCGGTGCCATCTCCCCACTTGGGGCCCTGGACCTTGTACAGGCCCGCGCATCCGTAGAGGAAGCAGACCTGGGCGGCGATGACGAACATTCCGCAGTTGTGCAGCACCGTGGTCAAGACGATGCGGGCGTCGCCGAGATGGTGCCGGAGATCGCCGCCCCGCAGGTCTGACGTTTCGCCCGCCGGCGCCTGGAGCCGGGCCCTGCGGGCGTCGAGGGACCAGCGCCGGCCGCACGCGGTGAACACCAGGTATACAGCCATGAGGACCATGAGATTGTCCCCGCCGTCCGCCATGAAGAGCGCCCTGGCATGGAATGACACGACCACTACCGCGAACAGCACGGACATCGCCCGCGTCCGCCAGCCCAGCAGGAACAGCGCACACGTGACCAGGGCCACGGCGTAGCAGATCTCGAAGTACACCCGGCTGTCGGACAGGGTGAGGATGCTGGCCCACCCGCTCTGGTCGAACAACTGCCTGGCCAGCGTGGGCGTCCACGGTGACCCTGGGCCCCACATCTCGTCGCGGTGTGGAAACTCGCGGAGCAAGAAGACGAGATAGAGCAGCCCGTACCCGATGCGCAGCACCGCTGCCGCATACAGGGACACCGGCCGCTCGGTCAGGAGGACGAGGAACGCGTGGACCTGGCCGAGTACGCGCTGCGGCACGCCCACAGCGGCTCGCTCGGTGGCACGCTCCGACACTTTCGGCGCCACGACCGGCTCTTGCTCAGTTCGCTGCATGCGAGGCCACCTTCCACCAGGGCAGATACCGAGTTTCGGCCCGCGGTGTCGCTGCGGCCGGGCGGGATTCAGCCGCTGCGCCGGGCGCAGCGATAGGCCGCGAGATCACCCGCAGCTGGATGGAATCGAAGGCGCCGCCGTGTTGGGCGGCGACGCGCTCTGCTGCGATGTTGCGCAGATACTTCTCGATCATCAGAGCCCGCTCCGAGCGCGGCTTGTTGTTGCTTCCGTGCGTTTTGAGGTACGAATTCCAGGCCTGGCGCAGCATGTTCTGTGCCGTATGGCTCGGGAAGACGTTGTGCTTGACGGCGGAGTCGTCCGCGGCGGTCAGATCGATCCAGCCACTCACCTGTGCGGTGCCGTCCGGTGCTGTCTGCTTGACCCTCGCCGAGATCTGCCGGTTGACGGACTGGGGATTCGGGGCGAAGAGCCGCCAGTTCTGCTCGAACACGGGCCGGACCCATGCGTTGACCTGGTGGCTGTACGCCTTCGAAATGGCATTCGGAGGCGCCACGTAGAGAAACACCAGGAGTACATGGACCAGGGTCACTGCCAGGCACAGGGCCACCGCGGCTCCTGTGGCAGCGCTCAGCGGGCGGGGTGGCCCTGAATTCTCACGGGTGCCACCCGGTCCCCCGCCGCCGTCCTGCGCTGCCGGCTCAGCGCCGGTCCGCTGCGGATACTTCAGGTTTGTCGACTCAGCACCGCTCAGCACGGCCCCACCCGGTCCTTCCCATCCTGACTGTTCGCACCTGCTGCTCCCGCTTCCGCAGGCGGCGCGCGACGGACCTTGATGACGATCCGCCGCGCACCACCCGTCTCACATTCAGCGCGGAACGCGCGCCTCGTGCACGTTGTGCCTATCCGGCCTGTTGCGCTGGCCGGCCTTCTACGGCTTGTGGTGGCCGGGCTTCTCCGGCTTCCCCGGCTTCACGGGGGAGTCGCACGCGCAGTCGCCGTACCCGCCCGTGTCGTGGCCACCCGTGTCGTGGCCGCCCGTGGCAGCGTCACCGGTGGCGGCGTCGCCCGTGGCAGCGTCACCCGTAGCGGCATCACCGGTGGCGGCATCACCCGTGGCGGCGTCACCCGTAGCGGCGTCGCCCGTGGCAGCGTCACCCGTAGCGGCATCACCGGTGGCGGCATCACCGGTGGCGGCATCACCCGTGGCGGCATCACCCGTGGCGGCGTCGCCGGTAGCAGCGTCACCCGTAGCGGCATCGCCCGTGGCAGCGTCACCCGTAGCGGCATCGCCCGTGGCGGCGTCACCCGTAGCGGCATCGCCCGTGGCAGCGTCACCCGTAGCGGCATCGCCGGTGGCGGCATCACCCGTGGCGGCGTCACCCGTGGCAGCGTCACCCGTAGCGGCATCACCGGTGGCGGCATCACCCGTGGCGGCGTCGCCGGTAGCAGCGTCACCCGTAGCGGCATCGCCCGTGGCAGCGTCACCCGTAGCGGCGTCACCCGTAGCGGTATCACCCGTAGCGGTATCACCCGTGGCAGCGTCACCCGTGGTCGTGGTGGTGGTGTTTTCACACTCCGGCCTGGTGATCACGTTGTTGTTCAGCGTCACGGCCGCGGTGCGGGCCAGCACACGGCCCTCGACGGTCGCCCCACTGTTGACAGTGATCGCGGTGAGCGCCATGAGGGTGCCCACGAAGGTTGAGCCGGATCCCAGCGTGGCCGATTCGTCGGTCACCCAGAACACGTTGCATGCCTGGGCTCCGTTTTGGAGGACGATGCTGCTCCCGGATGCCGTTGTCAGTCCCGCAGGAACCTTGAACACCCAGACAGCGTCAGGATTGTTCTGGGCGTCCAGAGTCCAGGTCCCGTTGACCAGGAGACCGGACTCGACGGCGTAGGTGCCGGGAACCAGCGTGGGAGTCACGGGCGCCGGGGAAAGGTCGAATTCCGTGGGCTGGCCGAAGGCGTTGTCGTACGCCGTGCCAAGGTCGTCCTTCGCTCCTGCAGCCGCCGCGCCTGCATAGATCGTCCCGTCCACCACCGTTCCGGGCGGGAAGCCCGTGACGGCCGTACCCGGAGATACACCGACATCGCCGGTGACCACAGAATTACCTTCGTTGGTGACCGTCGAACCGGCCAGTACCGCGAAGCTTGTCGCGGTACCCAACGGGACCACTGTTGCCGCATTTGCTCGTGTAGGCGTCACTGCGACGACGGCAACAGCGACCAGCAGGGTGAGTACCCCCGCGATCCAGGCCGTCATTGTGCGCCGTTGTGGCGCATCGTGAATGTTCAGTGTCATTAAGGAGCCAACTCCTGTACGGGGTGGTGGCGTCCGGCGTCCCTCGTAGAAGGGAATCGCCTCTTCTGTCGGCGGCATGCTACGCAGGAATCTGACCTCGGTGAGGATTCGGTCGGGCCGTGTCGACGTAATCAACCGATACGGATCAAGGAATGTACGATAATGGTGAGCCGACCAGATTCCCCTATCTGCGTGATGATCCACCGTCGATGCAGGGAATCCCTCCCGTCGCGCCTTTGATATGCAGGCGTTCGGCGCCGGTCACTCGCCCCCGACTGGCGTGATCTCAATATGGCTGCAACCCTGAAACTCGGCGGCATGTTCTCAGTATTCTTCGATCCGTCCACAACGAGGTGAGAAATCTCAGCGGGCGGAATTAACGATTCTGCCGACATGAGGCTCCATGCCTACCTGGAGTGGGCAACGAGGCCGCGCGCCACTTCTCCGGCTACGTCACCAGCCGTAAACATCGACAGGCTCGTCCGAACACGGATGCATCAGTCGCTTCCGGATGGCGTCGGGCACTTGGCGGCGGCGGCCAGGAGCGAACGGCGAACGGTTTGGTGGCGGAGACGGCCGACTCCTGCCGGCCGTCCCTGCCGTGCCGGCCTTCGCCCACCGCACCGTGAAGGTCTCCACGACCGTCCTCCGCTCGAGATGGAGGTGCCCTGCGGCGCATCGGCTTCATGGTGATGGGCTCGCCGAGGGCAACGCGCCCGCCGCAAGGCGTTGGAGGACCTGTCCCGGATTCCGTGGAGGGGTCGCGAACACCGCGCCCGCCGCAGGGGGTTGCAGGCAGCCATCGAGGAGATGGAGCCCCACCGCCGCATCGTCGGCCCCGCAACGCGCCAGCGCGTTCGCTCCACCCTGCGTGCCGCCCTGAACGCCGCGATCGCCCAGCAGCTCATCACCTTCAACCCGGCCGCCCACGTCGAGCTGGAGGCGACCAAGCGCCCCAAGGCGCTCGTGTGGACCGCCGAACGTGCCCTTCAGTGGCAGCGGACGGGCGAGCGGCCCTCGCCCGTCATGGTCTGACACCGGGCACACCGGCCTGTTCCTCGACACGCGGCCGACGACCGGCTCTACGCGCTCTTCCACCTCGTCGCCTTCCGGAGGCTGCGGCGCGGGGAAGCGTGCGGTCAGAAGTGGACCGACACGAATCTCGACGCCGCCCGCGAGAGGTGGCACACCACCCGGGTGGAGACCGGGCGCGTCTCCACCCGAGAGAACGGCGAACTCCTCCACCCCGCGAACGTCACCCGCCGCTTCATCGAGCTGTACGAGGAGATCGGCCTCCCGCCGGTCCGGCTCCACGACCTCCGCCACGCAGCGGCGACCCTCGCCCCCGCGGCCGGCGCCGGCCTCAAGGCCGCCCGGGAGATGCTCGGCCACTCCTCGATCGCCGTCACGGCGGACACGTACACGAGCCCGCCCTCCGAAGCGGATCTCGCGATCGCGGAGGCCACCGCCCGCCTCGTCCCGCGCGCACCCGGCACGCCCGCATGCCGCCCTGCCGGATCGTGCCGGTTCCTCGGAGGAAACACCGGAACCTGCCACGCCGTCCGCTCACGCCCCGCGCACGC
Organism: Streptomyces griseoluteus; assembly: GCA_000717735.1. GTDB lineage: Bacteria > Actinomycetota > Actinomycetes > Streptomycetales > Streptomycetaceae > Streptomyces > Streptomyces griseoluteus_A. Next base: position 6,630 of record JOBE01000069.1, read on the forward strand.
AAACGGCCCCGGACGAGGAGTCCGAGGCCGTGCAGGGCACCGCCCGGGGCAGAAACCCCAAGTCAGCGACGCCTGGCGCAGAGCCCCCTGTCGGGTTCGAACCGACGACCCCCGCTTTACAAGAGCGGTGCTCTGGCCAGCTGAGCTAAGGAGGCAGCGAGTGCAGTGTAACCAACGGCGTACGGGGACGGTCGGAAATCTCGTTGCCGTCCGACTGCTGACAGATCCCGGTTCGGCAGGTAGCGTCGCCTGGAGTTCATCTCGGTGGACTAGACCTCAATCCTTCCTTTACTCGGATCGTCCGGCACGTTCCTGCCGGTGAAGGGACACATCACCATGGCTTCCGTCACTTTCGACAAGGCGACCCGGGTGTACCCCGGTGCCACCAAGCCCTCCGTCGACCAGCTCGACATCGAGATCGAGGACGGCGAGTTCCTCGTCCTCGTCGGCCCCTCGGGCTGTGGCAAGTCGACCTCCCTGCGCATGCTCGCGGGTCTCGAGGACGTCAACGCCGGCTCCATCCGCATCGGGGACCGCGACGTCACGCACCTGCCGCCCAAGGACCGGGACATCGCGATGGTGTTCCAGAACTACGCGCTGTACCCGCACATGACCGTCGCCGACAACATGGGCTTCGCGCTCAAGATCGCCGGCGTCAACAAGTCCGAGATCCGCGCCAAGGTCGAAGAGGCCGCGAAGATCCTCGACCTCACCGAGTACCTGGACCGGAAGCCGAAGGCGCTCTCCGGTGGTCAGCGTCAGCGTGTCGCCATGGGTCGTGCCATCGTGCGTGAGCCGCAGGTCTTCCTCATGGACGAGCCGCTGTCGAACCTCGACGCCAAGCTGCGTGTCTCGACCCGTACGCAGATCGCCGGCCTCCAGCGCCGCCTGGGCATCACCACGGTCTACGTCACCCACGACCAGACCGAGGCCCTCACCATGGGCGACCGCGTCGCCGTCCTCAAGGACGGTCTGCTCCAGCAGGTCGACTCGCCCCGCAACATGTACGACCGGCCCGCCAACCTCTTCGTCGCCGGCTTCATCGGCTCCCCCGCCATGAACCTGATCGAGGTCCCGATCGTCGACGGCGGCGTGAAGTTCGGCAACAGCGTCGTCCCGGTCACCCGTGACGCCATCGCCGCCGCGTCCGCCAACGGCGACACCACGGTCACCGTCGGCGTCCGCCCCGAGCACTTCGACGTCTCGGGCGCCACGAGCAAGGACGGCCTGGCCGTCACCGTCAACGTCGTCGAGGAGCTCGGCTCCGACGGCTTCGTGTACGGTGCCACCCGCGTCGGCGGCGAGGACAAGGACCTGGTCGTCCGCGTCGGCGGCCGTGACGTCCCCGCCAAGGGCACCACGCTGCACGTCGTGCCGCGCGCCTCCGAGCTCCACGTCTTCTCGACCTCCACGGGCGCGCGACTCAGCGACTGACCCCCGGTCCCGACGACCTCTCCTCGGCCCCGTGTCCCTCGTGGACGCGGGGCCGTTGGTCCATGTGGCAGTCTCCCGGGGGGTTTACCCGGCGAAACCCCGACATGCCCCGGCATTCAGGGCCCGCCGACGACCCCCGCGTCAACACGGGATTCGAAAAGTCGCCTCGAACCATCCCCCGCGAGAGTGACTAAATGTCGCCATATCACTACCGGCCGCTACGCTCGCCTGCGTGACGCACACTGCCCGCCGAATCGGCCGCTCTCTCGCCCTCGTCCTCCCCGTCGTCCTGGTGCTCTCGGGAACGCTCGCGGTGTCCGCCGTACCGTGGGCCGGCAAGGACGCCGGGACCCAGCTCACGGCTTCCTCCTCCGAGGTCTCCGTCCGGGCCAAGTCCCGTGCCCCGCAGGACGTCCTGCGCGACCAGCTCCTCGCCGAGCTCCAGGAGAAGGACCCCGGCACGGCTCTCACCCACCTCCAGCGCGAGGTGGAGAACCGGCCCTCCCTCGCCAAGCACTGCATGTCCATCGCCCGCTCCCTCGGCCGTGCCGCCGTCGAGCAGTACGGCCCGTCCCGCGCCCAGTCCTTCTCCCGTCCGGTCTGCGACACCTCGTACGCGACCGGCGTGATGCGCGCGAGCTGAGGCGCCGTCGCGCGTCCGGCCGTCGGGCGTACGGGGCACCTATCGTTCCCCGTATGCACACCACTCCGACGCAGGCCGTGGTCCTGGCGGGCGGCCAGGGCTCACGGCTCCGCCCGTACACCGACGACCGCCCCAAGCCGATGGTCGAGATCCCGGGCACCGGGACCCCGATCATCGGCCATCAGCTTTCCTGGCTGGCCGCCGAGGGCGTGACCGACGCCGTCGTCTCCTGCGGCCATCTCGCCGAGGTGCTCCAGGAGTGGCTCGAAAGCGCCGACCTCCCCCTCAAGGTGACGACCGTCGTCGAGACCGAGCCGCTGGGCCGTGGCGGCGGCCTGAAGTACGCCGCCGCCCGCCTGCCCGCGCCCGACCAGCCCTGGTACGCCACCAACGGCGACATCTGGACCCGCTTCTCGCTCCGCGAGATGGCCGCCTTCCACGCGGAGCGCGACGCCCTCGCCACGCTGGCCCTCGCCCGTCCCCGGATCCCGTGGGGCGCCGTCGAGACCGACACCTTCGGGCACATCACCGACTTCATCGAGTCGCCGCCGTCACCGTTCCTGATCAACGCCGGCGTGTACGTCTTCTCCGCGGCCTTCACCGAGCTCCTCCCGGACCTCGGCGACCACGAGCGGACCACGTTCCCCCGGCTCGCCCGCGAGCGGCGCCTCGCGGGCTTCCCGCTCCCCCAGGGCGCGTACTGGCGGGCCATCGACACCGCCAAGGACCTCACCGAGGCCGCGAAGGAGCTGGCCCTCCAGAGGGGCTGAGAGCCGGCGGACCGAAAGCAGCGGAGAGGGCGGCGCCGCTTACTGCGGTGCCGCCCTCTCCGTATCCCGTACGCGATCCCCTACGGGCCCTCTCAGCCCAGCAGGCCGCCGATCGGGTTCCTCGCCCCGCCCGACGTCGAGCCGCTCGTCGGGGGCGTGTCCGTCGAACCGCCGGTGGAGCCGCCGCTCGACGTGCCGCCCGTGCTGGTCGGGGTGTCGCTGGTGGTCGGCGGGGGCTCCGGCCGCGACTCCGTGGGCCCGCTGCTCGTGGCGCCGGTGCTGCTGCCCTGGGTGGCGGTCGGGCGCTGCTCCTGGGTCCGGCTCGCCTCGCGGGTCGTCTCGGTGGGCCGGGTGGCCTCCTGTGTCTCCTCGCGCTCGGCCGGGGCCTCGCTGGTCGCGGACGGCCGGGGCGCGGTGGGCGCGGCCGTGGAGGGGGCGCGGCTCGTGGTCTCCGTGGAGAGCGGCCGGCCGGGGAGGTGGTTGATCGGGTCGTCGTTGGGGCCGGGGACGGTGACCATCTCGGTGGAGCGGACGGCGCCGCCGAGGACGGAGCCGATGAGGAGGGTGAGGCCGACGACGACGGAGGCGAGGAGGGTGCTGCGGCGCACGACGCGGCGGCGGAGTTCCCAGAGGTCGGCGCGGGGGCCGAGGGTGCGCCAGGCCTCGCCGGCGAGGCGGCCGTCGAGGGAGTAGACGGGGGCTCCGGCGATGATCAGGGGCGACCAGGCGGCCAGGTAGATGATGTCGGCGGAGTCGTAGACCGGGACGGTCCTCCAGCTGACGGTCAGCAGGAGCGCGGCGGAGAGCAGGGCGCCGACGACGGCCGCGGCGCGCTGCCAGAGGCCGAAGACGGTGAGGACGCCGACGACGACCTGGAGGAAGGCGACGGTGAGTCCGGCGCCGACGGGGTGCTGGAGGGCGAAGTCGCGGAGGGGTTCGGCGAGGGCCCAGGGGTGCAGGGAGTTGAGCCACTTCACCATGGAGCCGCGCTCGCCGCCGTCGAAGTAGACGGGGTCGCAGAGCTTGCCCATGCCCGCGTAGATGGAGATGAAGCCGAGGAAGACGCGGAGCGGAAGCAGGACGACGCCGAGGTTCATCCGGCGGCCGGGGTAGTAGGCGTGCCGGACGCTGTCCTGCCCGTGGCGCTGCGGGGAACGGTCGTGCGCCGCTTCGTCGTCCGCGTACGCTCCCGGGCCGCCGGTCTCGGGGCGGAGCTCGTACAGGTCGTCGTACGCGCCCTCGGCTCGGCGCATCGGCGGCAGCAGGGGTCCGGAGTCGGCGGTCACCACGGGGGTGGGCATGGTGTCGTCGATGCGCGGGATGGCCTGGGTGGCGCCCGCGTCGAGCCCGGAGTGGCCCGGGTGGCCCGTACGGCCGATGCCGGGTTCCAGGGTGGAGACCGAGGACTCACGGACGGCCTGGAGGAGGCCGGTCGCGCCGGGTGAGGACTTTCCGGTCCATACGACGGGACGGCGGCGGGCGCCGCCCGCTCCGGCAGCGACCCCGGAGAGGGCTGCGGTGCGGGCGCCGGCGCCGAACTTCGGCTGCGGGGCGGGTGCGAGCCGCACACGGAAGCTGGCGTGGTTCACGATCACCTGGGCGGGATCGGAATCCACTTTGACCATGCTCAACGCGGGCTGATCGTCGAACCCCGGCCGGGGCGTTCTGGTGTCCACACTCATCTAACCGAGTGATCTGGGTTTAGGACACTGCCTTGACGGCTCGCAAATGTCCGAGACCCGTCAAGATCACGCCACGGCCGGGGCCGGAAGTACTACAGCGAGGTGCCCGTCCGGCGGCGGGCCGCCTCGTAGAGCACGACACCGGCGGCGACACCGGCGTTGAGCGACTCGGCGCCGCCCGGCATCGGAATGCGGACGAGGTAGTCGCAGGTCTCGCCGACGAGTCGGGAGAGGCCCTTGCCCTCGGAGCCGACGACGATGACGACCGGGCCGGACAGCGCCTCCAGGTCGTGGATGTCGTGGTCGCCGTCGGCGGCGAGGCCGACGACCGCGAGACCGGCCTTCTGGTACGCCTCCAGGCAGCGCGTCAGGTTGGTGGCGCGGGCGACCGGGGTACGGGCGGCGGTGCCGGCCGAGGTCTTCCAGGCACCGGCGGTCATACCGGCGGCGCGGCGCTCGGGGACGACGACGCCGTGGCCGCCGAAGGCCGCGACGGAGCGGACGACGGCGCCGAGGTTACGCGGGTCGGTGATGCCGTCGAGGGCGACGATCAGCGGCTCCTCGTGGTGGTCGTAGGCCGTCGCGGCGAGGTCCTCGGGGTGCGCGTACTCGTACGGCGGGACCTGGAGGACGAGACCCTGGTGGTTCAGGTTGTTCGTCATCCGGTCGAGCTCGGGGCGCGGCGCCTCCATGATGTTGATGTTGCCGCGGCCGGTGGCGAGGTTGAGGGCCTCGCGCACGCGCTCGTCGTTGTCGATGAACTGCTGCACGTACAGGGTCGAGGCGGGCACGCCGTCGCGCAGGGCCTCGAAGACCGGGTTGCGGCCGACGACCATCTCGGACGTGCCCTTGCCGCCGCGGCGCGCGACGGGCTTGCGCTTGGCCGCCTGCCGGTTCATCGCGTTGGTCACGCGGAACGCCTTGTGGCCCTTGCGGTTCTCGGCCTTGGGTGTCGGGCCCTTGCCTTCGAGGCCCTTGCGCCGCTGGCCACCGCTGCCGACCGTCGCACCCTTCTTGTTGGACGTGCGACGGTTCCTGCGCTGGCTGTTCCCGGCCATGACTACCTGTTTCCTCTATTGCCTGCGTACAAAAGTCTGTAACTGAAGTGTGCCGCCCGGAGCCCCGAGCGGCACGTCTTCTAACGGTTGCCCAGCGTCCAGCGGGGGCCGTCGGGGCTGTCCTCGATGGCGAGACCGGACTGGTTGAGCTGGTCGCGGATCGCGTCCGCGGTCGCCCAGTCCTTGCGCTCACGGGCCGACTCGCGCTGCTGGAGCACGAGCCGTACGAGGGTGTCGACGGCGCCGTGGAGCTCTTCGCCGCCACCGGTCTCCTCGGCCCAGTGCGGGTCGAGCGGGTCCAGGCCGAGGACGCCGAGCATGGCACGGACCTCGGCGAGGCGGGCGATGGCCTCGTCCTTGTCGTCCGCGGCGAGGGCGCTGTTGCCCTGGCGGACGGTGGTGTGGATGATCGCGAGCGCGTGCGGCACGCCCAGGTCGTCGTCCATGGCCTCGGCGAAGGCCGGCGGCACCTCGGCGGCGGGGGCGACGGCCGTCCCGGCCTTCTCGGTGGCGCGCTGGACGAAGCCCTCGATACGGGCGAACGCCGACTCGGCCTCCCGCAGGGCCTCCTCGCTGTACTCGATCATCGACCGGTAGTGCGGGGTGCCCAGGTAGTAGCGCAGGACGATCGGGCGCCAGTTCTTGACCATCTCGGACACGAGCACGCTGTTGCCGAGCGACTTCGACATCTTCTCGCCGCTCATGGTGACCCAGGCGTTGTGCACCCAGTACCGCGCGAACTCGTCGCCGAAGGCCTTGGCCTGGGCGATCTCGTTCTCGTGGTGCGGGAAGATCAGGTCGAGGCCGCCGCCGTGGATGTCGAAGGCGGAGCCCAGGTACTTGTGGGCCATGGCCGAGCACTCCAGGTGCCAGCCGGGACGGCCGCGGCCCCACGGGGTCTCCCAGTCGGGCTCGCCCGGCTTGGTCGCCTTCCACATCGCGAAGTCGCGCGGGTCGCGCTTGCCGGTGATGCCGTCCTCGGCGGGCTGCCGCAGGTCGTCGATGTCCTGGTTGGACAGCTCCAGGTATCCCGGGAAGGAGCGCACGTCGAAGTAGACGCTGCCGTCGGCGTCGTACGCGTGCCCGCGCTCGATGAGGCCGCGCATCATCTCGATCATCTCGGGGACGTGCCCGGTGGCGCGGGGCTCGTAGGTGGGCGGCAGGCAACCGAGCGCGTCGTAACCGGAGTTGAACGCACGCTCGTTCTCGTAACCGATGCACCACCAGGGACGGCCCTGGTCCGCGCCCTTGGCGATGATCTTGTCGTCGATGTCGGTGACGTTCCGGATGAACGTGACGTCGTAGCCGCGGTACGCGAACCAGCGGCGCATGATGTCGAAGTTCAGCCCCGAACGGATGTGCCCGATGTGCGGGGCCGCCTGGACGGTGGCGCCACAGAGGTAGATCGAGACGCAGCCCGGCGTGAGCGGGGTGAAGTCACGGATCTGCCGGGCGCTGGTGTCGTACAGGCGAATAGTCACCACTCCAGGGTAGTGGGCGTGTGGTAGTGCCCCGCGACCTGTTGAGCCATCGCGGGGCACGTTTTTCACGGCCTCTGGGACGATACGGGGTAGACGAGGGCGGTCGCGAGGGCGGCGAGGCCCTCGGCGCGGCCCGTCAGGCCCAGTCCGTCGGTGGTCGTGCCGGACACGGAGACGGGTGCTCCGGCCGCCGCGCTCAGCGCCTTCTGGGCCTCGTCGCGCCGCTTGCCGACCTTGGGGCGGACGCCGACGACCTGGACCGCGATGTTGCCGATCTCGTACCCCTCGGCGCGGACGATCCGGGCGGCCTCCGCGAGGAGGGTGACGCCGGAGGCGCCGGACCACTCGGGGCGTGAGGTGCCGAAGTGGGCGCCGAGGTCGCCGATGCCGGCGGCGGAGAACAGCGCGTCGCAGGCGGCGTGGGCGGCGACGTCGCCGTCGGAGTGCCCGGCGAGGCCGTACTCCTCCCCGTCCCAGAGGAGACCCGCGCACCAGAGTTCGCGGCCCTTCTCGAAGGCGTGGACGTCGGTGCCGATGCCGGTACGGGGGATCAGGGGGAGGTTCGGCTGCTCAGAAGCCATCGTTGGCCCTCCTGCGGGCGAGTACGGCCTCGGCGAGGACGAGGTCGAGGGGGCGGGTCACCTTGAAGGCCTCTTCGTGGCCGGGCACGACGACGACGGGCGCGCCGAGCCGTTCGACCATGCCTGCGTCGTCGGTGGCGCCCTCACCGGTGAGGGCGATGGTCGCGTGGGCGTTGACCAGGGTGTCGTGGTCGAAGCCCTGCGGGGTCTGGACGGCGCGGAGCCGGGCGCGGACCGGCGTGGCGACGACCTGTTCGGGGTCGCCCGGCTTCTCGGCCGGTTCGACCTCCTTGACGGTGTCCGCGACGGGCAGCGCGGGGACGACGGCGACGGCCCCGTCCCGTACGGCCTCGATGACCGCGTCCACGGTGTCGACGGGGACGAGCGGGCGGGCCGCGTCGTGGACGAGGACGGTGGTGACGCCTTCGGGGAGCGCTTCGAGGCCGAGGCGCACGGACTCCTGGCGGGTGTCGCCGCCGGGGACGACGAGGTAGTCGGTCCGTTCGGGGAGGGCGTGGGCGTCGAGGAGGTTCTTGACCTCGGCGGCGCCCTCGGGGGGCGCGACCACGACGACGAGCGAGACCGCGCGGGAGGCGGCCATCGCGCGGACGGCGTGGATGAGGATGGGGGTGCCGTTCAGCGCGCGCAGCGCCTTGGGGGCGCCCGGCCCGAGGCGTACGCCTCGTCCTGCGGCCGGGATCACCACGGCGGTACGGCTAGGACGCGCTTCGTCTGACATCGGTTGCACTCCGGCAGGTTTGTTTCCGCGGCCGACATGGGTATGGCCTCACCGTGCCGGACGCTCCGCCTTGACCGGGCCCTTTCCGTGACGACGGTCGAGGCGTTGCCGCCCGAGCACAGGGGTTCGGACGTAACAGGGGGTGCGGGTACTTTCTCGTCGGTGGACACACGTGACTCGTGACCGTGTGCGTGCCACCGCGCGTACGCTCCGCGTACGTACGCGAACATGCCGCAGCGCCCGACGACGGCACTGTGTGGATCACAGCACGCCAACGGGCACCGCGGCATCGCTTCACTTGGTAACGCGCTCGGATGTCGTCAGAGCACGCTCAGGACGCGAGGACCTCGTCGAGGAGAGCCTCGGCCTTGTCCTCGTTCGTGTTCTCCGCGAGGGCCAGCTCGCTGACCAGGATCTGCCGAGCCTTGGCGAGCATGCGCTTCTCACCGGCGGAGAGACCCCGCTCGCGCTCGCGCCGCCAGAGGTCGCGGACTACTTCGGCGACCTTGATGACATCGCCGGAGGCGAGCTTCTCGAGATTTGCCTTGTAGCGCCGGGACCAGTTCGTCGGCTCTTCGGCGTACGGCGCGCGAAGCACCTCGAAGACCCGGTCCAGCCCATCCTGACCGACTACGTCGCGAACACCGACGAACTCCGCATTGTCCGCCGGCACACGAACCGTCAGGTCGCCCTGGGCGACCTTGAGCACCAAGTAGGTCTTGTCCACGCCTTTGATCTGGCGAGTCTCAATGGCCTCGATCAGCGCGGCCCCGTGATGGGGATAGACCACGGTGTCGCCAACCTTGAACGTCATGTGACAGGTACCCCTTCCGTGGCTATCCAGGGTAACACGGATAGAGCTTCTTCTGAATGGCGTTTTCGCAGGTCAGGGCATATCTCGGGGCTTGACAACAGCATCACGAACGTGCTGCGGAGGGCTTCCGGAAGGCGGTATTCGCAGGTCGGAGCCGCTGCGTGGACGCAGAGAAACGCGCACGTTACACCTACCCGGAGCCCCACGACCGAGGGGCGATGCCCCGTTTTGTCGGGTTCGGAGCCGCGTTCTTCGCCTACTCCGTTCGAGGATCGTTCACCCGTACGGATGCATCGCGCGGTGATTCCGTAATTGATCAGCCGACGCGGCTCCGGGATTTTCCGGAGGCGCGGCACCCGGAATGCGAGGCGACCCTCGAATTGATCAAGGCGGTTATGTGAACAACCGGTCAATGGGTCGTGATCCGGCCACGACAGCCGGTGACGGACGCCGGACGGAGACGGGCGGGGGCCGGTTAGGGGCGGGTCGGGTGCGGGACGGAGAGTAGGGCTCGGTAACCTAAGCGCGCTGACACACCCTTAGCTGGTCCTTAGCTCACAAACCTGTCCTTAGCCTGTCCGTACGTCCTAGGAGATGCCGCCGCCGTGAGCCGCAGCCTTCGACGCGGCGCCCTCGCCGCCACCGCCATCGTGTTCTCCATCGCCGCGCTGTCCGCCTGCGGGGCGGGCAACGACGCGCAGACGCTCGGCGTCCGGCCGGACAACGCCGCCGTCACCGTGGACGACGTCAAGATCCAGAACGCGCTCGTCATCACCCAGCCCGAGGCCGCCTCCAAGGGCCCGGCCGCCGTCTCCGCCACCCTCTTCAACAACGGGGACCAGCCGCAGACCCTCGACTCCATCAGCCTGCCGGGCAGCAGCGCGACCGTGAAGCTGAAGGCGGCCGAGGGCACCGGCCCGATCACCGTCCCGGCCAACGGCTCCGTCGTGATCGGCGGCGAGGGCAACGCCTCCGCCCTCATCGAGAACGGCTCCGAGGCCGCGCGCGCCGGCGACGCCCAGAAGGTCACGTTCAAGCTGAGCAAGACCGGCGACGTGAGCCTGAGCGCCTTCGTCGTCCCGGCGACGCACTACTTCAAGGACTTCGGCCCCGAGATCGTCCCGGCTCCCCCGGGCAGCTCCCCCACCGCCTCGGCGTCGCCGACCGGCGAGGCGGAGCACGGCGCGGAGCACGGCGGCGAGGAGAGCCCCGCGGCCGGCCACTGATCGTGTACGCGTGAAGGGGCGCCCCCGGCTCGGGGGCGCCCCTTCACGTACGTCCAAGGCGGTCTACGGCTCGGACCTGTAGCCCAGGCCCCGGACCGTCACCAGGTAGCGCGGGGCGCCCGGGTCGGGCTTCGAGCCCCTCCCCCGTGCGACCCTCGCGCCACTCGGCCCCGGAGGGCCTCCCGGGCTTCGGGGCGCCGCACCGGACGCCGTCCGGCCTTCGGGGCCCCCGTCCGGTCTACGGCTCGAACTTGTAGCCCAGGCCCCGGACCGTCACCAGGTAGCGCGGGGCACCCGGGTCGGGCTCGATCTTGGCGCGGAGGCGCTTCACGTGGACGTCGAGGGTCTTCGTGTCGCCGACGTAGTCCGCGCCCCACACCCGGTCGATCAGCTGCATGCGGGTCAGCACGCGGCCCGCGTTGCGCAGCAGCATCTCCAGGAGGTCGAACTCCTTCAGCGGCAGGTCGACCTTGCCGCCCGAGACCGTCACCACGTGACGGTCGACGTCCATACGGACCGGGCCGGCCTCCAGGGCCGCCGGGGTGACCTCCTCCGGCTCGCCGCGGCGGCGCAGGACCGCGCGGATGCGGGCGACCAGCTCCCGCGAGGAGAAGGGCTTCGTCACGTAGTCGTCGGCTCCTATTTCGAGCCCGACGACCTTGTCGATCTCGCTGTCCTTGGCGGTCACCATGATCACCGGGACGTTCGAGCGCCCGCGCAGCTGACGGCACACCTCGGTGCCGGGCAGCCCGGGAAGCATCAGGTCGAGGAGGACGAGGTCGGCCCCGTTGCGCTCGAACTCGTCGAGGCCGTCGGGCCCGGTCGCCGCCACGGCGACTTCGAAGCCTTCCTTGCGGAGCATGTACGACAGGGCGTCGCTGAAGGATTCCTCATCCTCGACGACGAGCACTCGGGTCACGGAAGGACCTCCGGGGCAGAAAGCGGTTCGGTCATGAGATCAGGGGTGGAGGAAGAGGCGGGCCGGCGGTCCCGTACGGTGCCCGCCTCGGGCAGCCGCAGGGTGAAGGTGGAGCCCTGACCCTCGGTGCTCCAGACGGTGACCTCGCCGCCGTGCGAGGCGGCCACGTGCTTGACGATCGCCAGGCCGAGCCCCGTACCGCCGGTGGCACGGGAGCGGGCCGGGTCGACGCGGTAGAAGCGCTCGAAGATCCGCTCGCGGTCCTTCTCCGAGATGCCGATGCCCTGGTCGGTCACCGCTATCTCGATCAGGTCGCCGCCGGGGGCCGCGATGCGGCGGGCGGCGATGCCCACCCGCGTGCGGGCCGGTGAGTAGTTGACGGCGTTCTCCACGAGATTGCCGAGGGCGGCGGCGAGCTGGCCGCGGCTTCCCCAGACGTTCAGGTCGGCCGCTCCTCCGGAGACCATGCTGATCTGCTTCGTGGAGGCGGTGTGCCGGGAGCGGTCGATCGCCTCGGCGACGAGTTCGTCCACGGACACGGGCTCGGAGTCTTCCAGCGGGTCGTCGTTCTGCACGCGGGAGAGGTCGATGAGTTCCTGTACGAGATTGGTGAGGCGCGTCGCCTCTATCTGCATGCGGCCGGCGAAGCGGGTGACCGCCTCGGGGTCGTCCGAGGCGTCCATGACCGCCTCGGAGAGCAGGGAGAGCGCGCCGGTCGGGGTCTTGAGCTCATGGCTCACGTTGGCGACGAAGTCGCGCCGTACCGCTTCGATACGGCGGGCTTCGGTGAGGTCCTCGACCAGGAGCAGCACGAGCCGCGAGCCCAGCGGGGCGACCCGGGCGGAGACGGCGAGGGCCTCGCCGCGTCCGGAGCCGCGCCGGGCCAGGTCCAGCTCGACCTGTCGTATCTCCCCGTCGCGGCGGGTGTCGCGGGCCATGTTGAGCATGGGCTCGACGGCCAGCTTCCCGCCGCGGACCAGACCGAGGGCGTACGCCGCCGAGCTGGCCTTCACCACGGAGTCGCTCTCGTCGAGGACGACCGCGGAGGAGCGCAGTACGGACAGCACTGTGTCGACGCCGGGCGGGAGCACGGCGTCGGTGTGCAGGGAGGTACGGGTGGGTCTCGCCTGGTCGCGCTCGCTCCAGCGGAACGCCAGCATGGCGATCACGCCGGTGCACACGCCGGCGATCGCGGCCAATGCGGCGACTGCCGCGTTCACGTCCATGCCTCAAGGTTATGCGTGGTCGCGGACACTCTCCCAGCCGTCCGAGTGGCTCCTCGAACACTCGTCGCTCAGAGTTCACTGTGAAGACGGGGCCGGTTCATTTGCCCCGGACGGGACGGTGGCGTGCGTAGCCCAGAGTTCACCTGGGGGAAAGTGACGGTTCATGTGTGGGGATGGAACCGGACGCGTAGGGGGCCGAACGTGGGAGCGTGGGGGTCCGAAGCCCCACCCGGACCCCGGAGCTTTGCGTAGAGAGGGACATCCATGCGGGACGCGTACCACGAGGAACTTGACTCGATCGGCGAGAGCCTGGTCGAGATGGCCCGGCTCGTCGGGTCGGCCGTCGGGCGCGCCACGACGGCGATGCTCGACGCGGACCTCAAGCTCGCCGAGAGCGTGATCGCGGCGGACCAGAAGGTCGACAACCTCCAGCACGAGCTGGAGGCACGGGCGATCGCGCTGCTCGCGCGCCAGCAGCCGGTGGCGACGGATCTGCGGATAGTGGTCACGTCGCTGCGCATGAGCGCCGACCTGGAGCGCTCGGGTGACCTCGCCCAGCACGTGGCGAAGCTGGCCCGGCTGCGGTTCCCGGAGTCGGCGGTGCCGCGGGACCTGCACGCGACCATCCTGGAGATGGGGCAGCTGGCGCAGCGCCTGATGGCGAAGGCGGCGGAGGTCATCATCACGAAGGACGTCGACCTGGCGCTCCAGCTGGAGCAGGACGACGACGAGATGGACCTGCTGCACCGGACGCTCTTCCAGCACCTGATCGACGACCGGTGGAAGCACGGCATCGAGACGGCGGTCGACGTGACGCTGCTCGGCCGGTACTACGAGCGGTTCGCCGACCACGCGGTGTCGGTGGCGAAGCGGGTCGTGTACCTGGTGACGGGTGAGCACGCGGACGAGCTGCAGGCCTCGGACGCGCCGGTCGAGGGAGCGTGACCCCGGCGGGTGCTCGGGGTGCGGGGCGTCGTCCGCGGAGCCGGGGGCTCGGGGGCGCGTAGGCGCACGGGCGCGCGCGGGCGCCGATGCGCCGTTGATGCGCCCGCCCGGGTGGGCATGCAATGGGGGGAGGCGACGCACGCCTCGAAAGGGAGGGACCCTCATGGCCGAATCCCCGATGACGACGAGCGAGTCCGGGCCGGAGGCGCCGCGGGAGCCGATGCTCCTGCCCGTACTGGGCGCCTGCGGGTGCGGCTCGGGCTGCGGCTGCGGCTGCCAGTCGGGCGCCCCGTGCCAGTGCGGCGGTTGCTCGGGCTGACCGAGGAGGGGGTGGGGCGCGGCATCCGCACCCCACCCCCTCGCCCGTACGTCTCTCTCACACGTCGAGCACGCCGACGGTCTGGCCGCCGCTGACCTCACCGGTCGTACGGAAGCCGAGCCGGCGGTAGAACTCGCCGGGTCCGTCCTCGCCGGGCTCCCAGGTCACGTACAGCAGTGGTGTTCCGCGCCGGCGCAGCTCGTCGCGTACGGCTTCGACGGCGAACCGTCCGTATCCCTCGCCCTGGGCGTCGGCGGCGATGTTGAGGCGCCAGAGACCGCTGCGGCGGTCGGCGGGGTCCTTCTCCTCGTTCCACGGGATGTCGAGGAAGGCCATCAGGAACCCGACGAGCCGGTCGCCGTCGAGTATCAGCCGCGGCCAGGCCGTCTCCCCGAAGGCGTACGCCTCGGCGAGGGACCGCACCACGGGGGAGACGTTGCGCTCCTGGTGGGGGTGGACGCGCAGGGCGAGGGCGGCGTCGATGTTGGCGGGGGTGACCTTCTCCAGGCGGGGTGACGTGCTCATGGCCCGAACGGTACCGACGCCGGGCTCGCGACGCCGCTGCTTATCGCGGGCTAGCTCACGAACACGACCGAGCGGAGCTTGAGCCGGTCGGTAGCGGGGCGGCCGTGGGGGCGCAAGGTCCAGGAGTCGCCCGTGCAGTCGGGCTCGGTGAAGACGATCGCGTACTCGTCCGTGTCGTTGTGCGGGGCGAAGGCGGGCGCGGAGGCGGCGGGGTCGGCGGCCTCCGGGATCGTGACGCACTCACCGCCGGCGGGGTCGTGCAGCGCGACGGTCTGCGGATACCCGTCCAGGCCGACGAACCGGTAGCCGAAGTCGCCGGTGGCGGCGTGGGCGGGGGTGGCCAGGGCGGCGGTGAGGGCCAGGGCGCCGCAAGCGGCGGCGAGGGAGTGCCGGAGACGCACGGGGGTTCTCGCTTCACATGAGGAGTGACAGTTCCACCCGCACCTCTAACCTCCGGTGACGGCCCCCAAGCGGCGATCCTCCGCCGGAAGGTTTCCCCCTCACCCGTCCGGCCGAACGCCGGTCGGCGCGAGGCCGTCGCCCACCGACGCACTCGAAGCACGAAGAAGCCCCCGCCCCGCCGAAGACCGGCGGGGCGGGGGCTCTTTCGAGGACGGAGGGCAGGGGTACTACTTCTTGCCCTGGTTCTTCACGGCCTCGATGGCCGCGGCGGCCGCGTCCGGGTCGAGGTAGGTGCCGCCCGGGTTGAGGGGCTTGAAGTTCTCGTCCAGTTCGTAGGACAGGGGGATGCCGGTCGGGATGTTGAGGCCCGCGATGTCGGCGTCCGAGATGCCGTCCAGGTGCTTCACCAGGGCGCGGAGGCTGTTGCCGTGGGCGGCGACGAGGACCGTGCGGCCGGCGAGGAGGTCCGGGACGATGTTGTCGTACCAGTACGGGAGCATCCGCTCGACGACGTCCTTGAGGCACTCGGTCTGCGGGCGCAGCTCCGGCGGGATCGTCGCGTAGCGGGCGTCGTGCGCCTGGGAGTACTCGTTGTCGTCGGCGAGCGCCGGCGGCGGGGTGTCGTACGAGCGGCGCCACAGCATGAACTGCTCCTCGCCGAACTCGGCGAGCGTCTGGGCCTTGTCCTTGCCCTGAAGGGCGCCGTAGTGGCGCTCGTTGAGGCGCCAGGAGCGGTTGACCGGGATCCAGTGGCGGTCCGCGGACTCCAGCGCGAGCTGGGCGGTGCGGATGGCGCGCTTCTGGAGGGAGGTGTGCAGCACGTCGGGCAGCAGGCCGGCGTCCTTGAGCAGCTCGCCGCCGCGCGTCGCCTCCTTCTCGCCCTTGGCGGTGAGGTTCACGTCCACCCAACCGGTGAACAGATTCTTCTCGTTCCACTCGCTCTCGCCGTGGCGGAGGAGGATCAGCTTGTACGGTGCGTCGGCCATGCGGACGAGCCTAATCGACCGCCGACGATTGACGCGCGTCGTCAATTCGCTGGCGTCCGACGTATGAGATGCGTAAGTTACGAGCGCCGGAAGCAGGGCTTACGTACAGCAGGGGGCGGCCACACATGTCCATCGACTCGCTCAGACGATCAGCGCGCGAGACGGTCTCCGGCCTGCCCCCTGGCTTCTGGTGGCTCTGGCTGTCGACCCTGGTCAACCGGACCGGGGCCTTCGTCCTCACGTTCCTCTCCCTCTACCTGACGGTGGAGCTCGGGCACTCGCCCTGGTTCGCCGGACTCGTCGTCGCCCTCCACGGCCTCGGCGGCATCGCCGGCTCGCCGCTCGGCGGCGCGCTCACCGACCGCTGGGGCCGCCGGCCCACCATGGTCACCATGCACCTCGCGGCCGCCGCCAGCGCCGCCGCCCTCGCCTTCGTCACCAGCGCCTGGGCCATCGCCACGGTCGTCCTCCTGATGGGCGTCGCCATGCAGGCCGTGCGCCCGTCCATCAACGCGACCATCGCCGACATGGTCCCCGCCCACGACGTGCGCCGGGCCTACGCCCTCAACTACTGGGCCCTGAACCTCGGCTTCGCCATCGCCTCCATCGGCGGCGGCGCCGCGATCTTCCTCGGCTACCGCACCCTCTTCGTCGTCGACGCCGTCGCCACCACCCTGTGCGCGATCATCGTCTTCCTCCGGCTGCCCGAGACCCGCCCCGAGGCCCGTACCGACAAGGCGGGCGAGCCGGTCGTCGAGGCCAAGGTCAGCATGTTCACCGTGCTGCGCGACGCCCCCTTCCGGAGCCTCGTCCTGCTCAACCTCCTCGTCTGCCTCGTCTTCACCGCCCCCTGGATCGGTCTGCCACTCACCATGGCGGACCAGGGCCTCTCCCCCTCCTCGTACGGCGTCGTCATCGCCGTCAACGGCATCGTGATCGTCGGCTTCCAGCTGCTCGTCAACAAGCTGACCGACAAGCGCTCCCCGGTCCTCCTGCTCAGCCTCTCCTCCCTCCTCTTCGCCTTCGGCACCGGCGCCACCGCCCTCGCCGGCTCGCCGGTGGCCTTCGCCGCGACGGTGATCGTCTGGACGGTCGGCGAGATGATCCACGTCCCGACGAACGCCGCCGCCACCGCCCGGCTCGCCCCCGAGCACGCCCGCGGCCGCTACCAGGGCGTGATGGGCATGTCCTGGGCCGTCGCCGGTTTCGTCGCCCCGATCGCCGCCGGTGCGATCGTCGGCGGCCCCGGTCCCGATGTCCTGTGGGCCGCGACGGCCGCCATCGGCGTCCTCGCCGCCGCCGGATACCTCACCCGGCTGCGGAAGGTCCTGGCCGACGCGGACGCTGACCGGGACACGGACCGAAACGGTGACGGTGGTCTTGACGGTGACACGGGGGACTCTGCCCTCGACCGTACGGCCAAGGCCTCCGGCGCCGGTCAGGCCTCCGTCGGCGCCTGAGCCCCCGCGCCGTAGGCGGCCCACCGTACGAGCCCGAATCCCGCTCCCTCCCTGCGCACTTCGGCGGCCCCGGCCCCGCCGAAGTGCGCCGGCACGACCAGCTCCCTTTCGTCCGCGGCCCGTTCGAGGACCCGGCGGCGGGTCGCCGCCGCCCGCACCGGATCCAGGCAGAAGCAGCTGTTGCACGACGGGTCGAGGATCTGTACGGGGCTGTGCAGGAGGTCTCCGACGAAGACCGCCCGGTCTCCCCCGGACGCGAGCCGCAGCACGGCCGAGCCGGGCGTGTGACCGGGTGCGGACTCCAGCGTGAGGTGCTCGTCGATCCGGTGGGTCCCGTCCCACAGCAGGATCCGCCCCGCGCGGTGGACGGGCGCGACGCTGTCCTCGTAGACCAGCCGGTCGTCCTCCTGGACGCCGTTGCCGTACGCGTTCTCCGGGCCGAAGTGGAAGTCGTCGGCGGCCGGAAGCAGGTACTGGGCGTTCGGGAACGTCGGCACCCACTCCCCGTCGGCGTCGCGGGTGTTCCAGCCGACGTGGTCGGCGTGCAGATGCGTGTTGACGACGATGTCGACGTCCTCGGGCCGGATGCCCGCCCGCTCCAGGCGGCCCGGGAAGTCGCCCTGCCGCCGGTGGAAGTGCGGCGAGTGGGGCCGCTCGCGCCCGTCGCCCGCTCCCGTGTCGATCAGGACGGTCCGTCCCCCGCTGCGCAGGACCCAGCTCTGCAGCGCCATGACCGCGCTGCCGCCGTCCGGCGCCCAGTGGTCCGGCGCGAGCCAGTCCTCGTTCTCCTTCCACACCTCGGCGCCGGCGCCCGGAACGAGGCCGCGCGCGGGACCGAACGGCCCCTGCCACTCGACGATCCGGGTGATCTCGACGTCCCCCAGGACGATGCTCTGCGTGCTCTCGTTCGTCATGGGGCCGAGCCTAGGGAGGGAGGGGTGAGCTTCTCGATGCCCGTACGACTCCTCTCGATACGCGTACGGCTCATCCCTGACCATCCGTCAGCGCTACGCTTCCGGCATGGACGTGGTGAGCGACGCGATCTCGGCCGTCCGCGTCGGACGGCCCTCCTCCGACCGGGTGCGCGTCGGCGGCAGCTGGTGCGCGCGGCTCGATCCGTACGACGGCGCCGGGTTCCACATCGTCCTGAAGGGCGACTGCTGGCTGCTGCCCGACGGCGGCGACCCGGTGGCCCTGGGCGCGGGGGACGCGGTGCTGCTGCCGCACGGCACCGGGCACGTCATCGCCGACTCGCCCGCCGACGCGGCGACGGTCGGGCGGGCCGTGTCGTTCACCCGGTGGACCGACGGGACCCTGCCGCGCCCGGCCCTGCCCGTCTCCCGCGAGCACGAGAGCGAGGTGGAGATGCTCTGCGGCAAGTACCGGCTCGACCACAGCCGCGCGCATCCGCTCCTGGCGGAGCTCCCGTCACTCGTCCACCTCCCGCACCGTGGAGGCGGCCACCCCGAACTGCGGGCCGCCATCGGCCTGCTCAGCGGCGAGCTGGACGAACGGCGGCCCGGGTCGTCCATCGCGCTGCCCAGCCTGCTCGACCTGCTGCTCGTCTACATGATCCGCTCCTGGATGGCCGAGGCCACCGCCGGAGCCTGGCCGGCGGTCCTGGGGGACCCGGTGACCGCCGCCGCGCTGCGCGCGCTGCACTCCGACCCGGCCGCCCCGTGGACCGTCGACCGGCTCGCCGCGGAGGCGGGCGTCTCCCGGCCCACCCTGGCCCGCCGCTTCACCGTCCTCGTCGGCCGGCCTCCGATGGCGTACCTGACGTGGTGGCGGCTGACCCGCGCCGCCGCCCTGCTCCGGGACACCCCGGATCCGCTGGCCACGGTCGCCCGCCACGTCGGCTACGCCACGCCGTACGCCCTCTCGCACGCCTTCCGCCGCGAGTTCGGCACCACGCCCGGCCAGTACCGCACGGCGGCGGCCGGTCGCGGGGCCGGTGTCATCGCCTCCTGAGCGCCCGCTGTGCCTCGTACAGGTTCCGCGGGCGCACCGAGCCCGGGCTTCCGTACGCCTCCACGCGCGCGTGAAGGTCGCCCGTGAAGTCCGGGACGTCGGTCTGGTCGAACTCGCGGACCTCGCTGATGCCGACCGTCGCGCTGTACGGGGCGATGGTGTCGATCTTCACCAGGCCGGCCCTGCCGTTGGTCACCGTCACGTTCCAGTGGGCGAACCGGGCCCCGTAGAGCGGGCCCGCCGAGGCGTCGCCGCCGTGCCGGCCGTTGTTCTCGACGGTGATCTCGGTCCGTACGTTGGCGAAGGGCATGCCCCGGTGGGTGTCGAAGGTGCCCATCTCCATCACCCCGCGCGACCAGACGTTGTGGCTGGACAGGCCCTCGACGTTGATGCCGTGGAGCTGGGTTCCGGCCGGGGCGGGGACGGTGCGGGCGGCGATGTGGAAGTCCTCGACCAGGTTGTCGTGCGCGCCCTCCCGGCAGTAGTACGGGTGGTGGGAGCCGCGACCCTCCACTCGGGTGCGGCGCAGGGTGCAGGCGGAGGCGGCGACGAGCCCGAAGCCGTTGTCGACGTGCCGGACGACCACGTCCTCGGCCCAGCAGTCGTAGGCGCACTGGAAGGTGACGCCGTTGTGGCCCTCGTCGAGGAGGTGCGGGGCCTGCGGGGTCTCCACCGCCTCCAGGGTCAGGCCGACCACCCCCGAGCCGGTGAGCGGCTCGGCCCCGGAGACGAGTCGGGGGTCCCACTCGGGGCGCGCGTCGAGCGGCAGCGGCCGTTCGAGGGTCACCGTCCGACCGCGCACGGCGGTGATCCGTACGGACCACTCGTAGGGGACGTAGCTGGTCAGCTTCGTCCTCTCGGCCCAGGTGTACGCCTCCGGGCCCGGCCCGCCGCCCGCCATGTGCTGCAGGAGGGTGTGGGCGGGGTCGTCGGCGAGGCGGAGGAGGACCAGCTGTCCGCGCCGGAGGGCCGACGGGTCCTCGACGGTGACCGTGCGGTCGCCGCGGCGGGCCGGACGGACGGCGGTGAGGGTGGTCCACTCGTCGCGCCGGTTGCCGGTCCAGCCCTCGAAGGGCCAGGCCCGGTCCCGTATCGCGGCGACGAGGGAGGCGTGCCGGGCGTGCGGGGAGAGCCAGATCAGACCGCCGGCCCAGGACCAGGAGGACTTGTCGCCGCCGTAGCGGGAGCCGTACGGGCCGATCAGTTCGGTGAGGTTCCGGGTGGCGATCAGGGTCGTACGGCCGGAGCCCGCGCCCCGCAGGACGACCCCGCTGTGGCCGATCCGGAGGTAGTCGTCGATCCGGTACGTGCCGGGCGGGAGGAGGACGGTGCCGCCGCCCCGCTCCCCCGCCTCGGTGAGGGCGCGGTTGATCGCGGGTGCCGAGTCGGCCGAGCCGTCGGGGGTGGCCCCGTAGGCGACGGCGTCGGCCACGACCGGCGGGCGGGGTGAGCGGCGGGCACCGCCGTGGGCGCCGGCCCGGCCCACGTAGGGGATCTGCGGGTGGGTGTAGGGGGCGGTCTCGAACTCGCGCCAGAGTGCGGCGGAGCGGGTGGGTGGTCCGGCGGCGCGGGTGGGTGGGGTGAGCCCCGTCGCACCGAGTCCCGCCGTCGTGGCTCCCGCGACTGCCACCGCGCCGCCGACGAACTGCCTTCTGCTGAGTGCCACGCCCCTGAACCTTTCATGTATATGAACGGCGTTCAGATTTGTGCTGGGCGTGAGCATGGCACCGCCCAGCCCTTGCGGGAAGGGGGCGGTAGAGGGAGGTTTCCGCGCGTGGTTAGCGCGTCGGCTTCTGGGTCAGATTCTTGAACGCGTCGAGGTTCCGGGTCGACTCGCCGCGCGAGACCCGCCACTCGTACTCGCGCCGGATCGCCGACGCGAACCCCAGCTCCAGGAGCGTGTTGAAGTCGCCGTCCGCCGCTTCCAGGACCGAGCCGAGCAGCCGGTCCAGCTCCTCGGGCGTGACGGAGGCGAGCGGCAGCTTGCCCGCGAGGTAGACGTCACCGAGGCCGTCGACCGCGTAACTCACCCCGTACAGCTTGAGGTTGCGTTCGAGCAGCCAGCGGTGGACGCCCGCCTCGTTCTCGTCCGGGTGCCGGATGACGAAGGCGTTGAGCGAGAGCGAGTGGCGTCCGACGCGCAGCGACAGCGTCGTGAAGAGCTTCCGCGTGCCGGGAAGTTTGACCACGTAGGAGCCCGGTTCGGGGGACTCCCACTCCAGTTCCGCGTCCTTGAAGGTGTCCTCGACGACCCGCCGGACGTCCTCGCTCTCAGCCATGGTGGGAGCGTACGCGACGGCGGTTCTCGCGCAGCCGATGGTCGTGCATGGCGGCCGTGTACACGTCCGCCGTGCCCGAGGCCGCCGTGTCCCAGCCGAAGGAACCGGCGTGCTGGGCCGCCGCCTCGCCCATCCGGGCCGACAGGGACGGGTCCGCAACGAACCGGCCGAGCGCGCGGGCGTAGTCCGCCGGGTCGTGACCCTGCACGAGGAAGCCGGTCACGTCGTCCCGCACGGCGACGGGCAGGCCGCCGACCGCCGCCGCGACGACCGGGGTGCCGGCCGCCTGCGCCTCGATGGCGACCAGGCCGAAGGACTCGCTGTACGAGGGCATGACGAGGACGCTCGCCGCACGGAACCAGTCGGCGAGCCTGTCCTGGCCCACCGGCGGGTGGAAGCGCACCACGTCCGCGATGCCGAGCCGCGCGGCCAGCTTCTGCAGCCCCTCCGGCTTGGCGAGACCGCTGCCGCTCGGGCCGCCGACCACCGGAACGATCATGCGCGAGCGCAGCGACGGGTCCCGGTCGAGGAGCACCGCGGCGGCCTTCAGCAGGACGTCGGGGGCCTTCAGCGGCTGTATGCGGCCCGCGAAGACCGGGATGAAGGCGTCCTGCGGCAGCCCGAGCCGGGCGCGGGCCGCGGCGCGGCCGTCGGCGGGGCGGAAGTGGTCGAGGTTGACGCCGGGGTGGACGACCGCGATCTTGCCGGGGTCGGCCTCGTAGAAACGGGCGAGCTCGTCGGCCTCCTCGGCCGTGTTCGCGATCAGGCGGTCGGCCGCGGACACGATCTGCGTCTCGCCGATCACCCGGGCCGCGGGCTCGGGCGTGTCGCCGTCGGCGAGCGCCGCGTTCTTGACCTTCGCCATGGTGTGCATGGCGTGGACGAGCGGGACGCCCCAGCGCTCGGCGGCGAGCCAGCCGACGTGCCCGGAGAGCCAGTAGTGGGAGTGGACGAGGTCGTAGTGGCCCGGGCGGTGACCGGCCCACGCCTGCATCACGCCGTGCGTGAAGGCGCACAGCTGGGCCGGCAGCTCCTCCTTGGCCAGGCCCTCGTACGGGCCCGCGTCGACGTGGCGCACGAGGACACCGGGGGTGAGCTCCACGACCGGGGGGAGGCCGCCGGTGGTGGCCCGGGTGAAGATCTCCACCTCGATGTCGATGGCGGCGAGACGTTTCGCCAGCTCGACGATGTAGACGTTCATGCCGCCCGCGTCGCCCGTGCCCGGCTGGTGCAGCGGGGAGGTGTGGACGCTGAGCATGGCCACGCGGCGCGGGCTGCGGTTCCGGCCGGGGAGCCGGAGCCGGGATGGTGCCGGGTGCCGGTGCCGGGTTCCGGCGAACCGGGACACGTACTGGCTCACGTCGGCGGTCCTTCCGCTCGGGGGCCTGAATGGCTGAGCTGGGGGGGGC
>JOBE01000070.1 GCA_000717735.1 Streptomyces griseoluteus
ACGGCATACGAGATCTAGTACGGTCTCGTGGGCTCGGAGATGTGTATAAGAGACAGGTCGGAAGGGGTGCCGGTGCCGCTCGCTCGGGGGTCGTCCGTTCCACCCTGCCCGCCCGTACCCGTACCCGTACCCGTACCCGTACCCGTACCCGCTCCGCGTCCGCCGGCCGGACCGGCGCCGAACCATTCCGAGCCGCGCTCGACCGCTCGGGGCGCCAGGGGTCCGCCCGCGGCGGACCCGGTCGAAACCGGCCCGCCGGCGTCCGTGATGTCGGCGACCGCTCCGGCGTCCGCGCCGCCCGCCCCCGTCCCCTCGATCCCTCCGGAGGCCCCCGGCTCCACCGGTCGAACCGGTCGGACCGGCACCCGCAGGACCGTCCCGCACGTGC
Organism: Streptomyces griseoluteus; assembly: GCA_000717735.1. GTDB lineage: Bacteria > Actinomycetota > Actinomycetes > Streptomycetales > Streptomycetaceae > Streptomyces > Streptomyces griseoluteus_A. Next base: position 389 of record JOBE01000070.1, read on the forward strand.
AGCCCAGTTCCGGTTGGGGCCAGTCGTCCTCCCGGCCGCAGGCTCCGCAGCGGACGGTGACCCACGCGTCCGACCAGTTCCGGTGCGTGATCCGTTCCGCCGTCGCGCCGGCCGTCACGGGCGGTGCCACCGGGCTTCCGCACGCGCAGGGGAAGACGGGTGCCGCGTACGCCTGTGTGTGCAGGCATTCGGGACAGCGCACCGGTACCGACTCGCCCACGGTCAACCCCCTGTCGTTCGGACCGCCCCATCGTCCACCCATCCGCCCCTCCGGGGGAGGCACTTCGGCCACTTCCTCCGTCCCGGCGGGCGGACTTCTCTTGACGGCTCTCCGGGGCCCGACCTACATTGCTTCCGTATAGCAGAACAGTATTTCCGCATTACGGAAACAAGCGGAGACCAGTCGTACCGGGCTCTCGGAGCCGACCGGTGGGCTCGGATCCGCCCGGCCGAAGCAGGAGCACTCCCATGCCTCGTATGACCGCCGCCGCAGCGGCCGTTGAGATCCTCAAGCGCGAAGGCGTCACCCAGGCGTTCGGCGTCCCCGGCGCGGCGATCAACCCCTTCTACCGCGAGCTCAAGAACGTGGGCGGCGTCAACCACACGCTCGCCCGCCACGTCGAGGGCGCGTCCCACATGGCCGAGGGCTACACCCGTGCCGAGGCCGGCAACATCGGTGTCTGCATCGGTACGTCGGGACCGGCCGGCACCGACATGATCACCGGCCTGTACTCGGCGATCGCCGACTCCATCCCGATCCTCTGCATCACCGGTCAGGCTCCGGTCTCGAAGCTCCACAAGGAGGACTTCCAGGCCGTCGACATCGCCTCGATCGCCAAGCCGGTCACGAAGGCCGCCACCACCGTCCTGGAGGCCGCGCAGGTCCCCGGCGTCTTCCAGCAGGCCTTCCACCTGATGCGCTCCGGCCGTCCCGGCCCGGTCCTCATCGACCTGCCGATCGACGTCCAGCTGACCGAGATCGAGTTCGACCCGGAGACCTACGAGCCGCTGCCGGTCTACCAGCCGCGCGCCACCCGCGCCCAGGCCGCGAAGGCGCTGAGCTTCCTCCTGGAGTCCGAGCGCCCGCTGATCGTCGCCGGCGGCGGCATCATCAACGCCGACGCCACCGACCTCCTGGTCGAGTTCGCCGAACTGACCGGCATCCCGGTCATCTCCACCCTCATGGGCTGGGGCACCATCCCGGACGACCACGAGCTGGCCGCCGGCATGGTCGGCGTCCAGACCGCGCACCGCTACGGCAACGCGACCTTCCTGGAGTCGGACTTCGTCCTCGGCATCGGCAACCGCTGGGCCAACCGCCACACCGGTTACAACCTGGACGCCTACACCAAGGGCCGGAAGTTCGTCCACGTCGACATCGAGCCGACCCAGCTCGGCAAGATCTTCGCCCCGGACTACGGCATCGCCTCCGACGCCAAGGCCGCCCTCGAGCTCTTCATCGAGATCGCCAAGGAGCTGAAGGCCGCCGGCACGCTGCCCGACTTCTCCGCCTGGGCCGCGTCCGCGCAGGAGCGCAAGGCCACCCTCCAGCGCCGTACGCACTTCGACAATGTCCCGATCAAGCCGCAGCGCGTCTACGAGGAGATGAACAAGGCCTTCGGCCCGGACACGCGCTACGTCACCACCATCGGCCTCTCGCAGATCGCCGCCGCGCAGTTCCTGCACGTCTACAAGCCGCGCCACTGGATCAACTGCGGCCAGGCCGGCCCGCTCGGCTGGACGATCCCGGCCGCGATCGGCGTCGCCACCGCCGACCCGGAGACCCCGGTCGTCGCGCTCTCCGGCGACTACGACTTCCAGTTCATGATCGAGGAGCTGGCGGTCGCCGCCCAGCACAAGGTCCCCTACGTCCACGTCCTCGTGAACAACGCCTACCTGGGTCTGATCCGGCAGGCCCAGGGCGGGCTGGGCATCAACTTCGAGGTCAACCTCGAGTTCGAGAACATCAACACCCCGGAGATCGGCGTCTACGGCGTCGACCACGTGAAGGTCGCCGAGGGCCTGGGCGTCAAGGCCATCCGCGTCACCGACCCGGACAAGCTGGGAGAGGCGCTCGAAGAGGCCAAGAAGCTGGCCGTCGAGCACCAGGTCCCGGTCGTCGTCGAGGCCATCCTGGAGCGCATCACCAACATCGCGATGAGCAAGACGGTCGACATGAGCGACGTCACCGAGTTCGAGGAGCTCGCGACCGAGCCCGGCCACGCGCCGACCGCGATCAAGGCCCTCCAGGTCTGATCCGCCTCGAGCTCTGATCCGTCTCAAGGCCTGATCCGGGAGCCCTGACGCGGCCCCCGCCCCGAGGAGCACCGGGGCGGGGGCCGTTCCGCGGTCAGGACGTACCCGCCCCCTGGGCCCGTACGAGCACCGCTCCCGCCTCCGTCCACTCGTACAGGACCGACCGCCCCGCCCGGCCCCTCCGTACGAGCCCGGCGTCGAGCAGCACCTTCAGATGCCGGCCCACCGAGCCGAGGCCCTGACCGGTCAGGGCCACCAACTGACTGGTGGACTTGGGGGATTCGAGCCGTACGAGGACTCCCGCGCGGGCCCCGCCGAGCAGCGCGCCGAGTGCCTCGGGCACCACAGGACCCGCCGCGCCCGCGAGGGCGCCGGAACACGCGTACACGACGGCGTACCGCTCGGAGCCCTCCCAGGAGACCCAGCCCTGGTTCGGCGTCACGGGGACGAAGAACAGCCGGCCGCCGTCGACCCGCCGCGGAGGGTACGCGCGGGGGTTGACCTGGAGTCGCCCGTCGCCCAGCCAGCGCATCCTCCCCGGGTTCAGCTCGTCGAGCGCCGCCGCCCAGCCGTCCCTGGCGAGCCGTGCGGTCCGCGCCACCACATCGGCCTCCAGGACCCGGCGTCGGCGCGGCCAGTCCGGCAGCACCGTCTCGTGCCACACCCACTCCAGGACGCCCGCCATCCGGTGCGGCAGATCCCGCGCCGACCGCAGTGGCTCGGGTACGGGCCCGCCGATCGCCCTCTCCAACTCCGGCAGGACGTCGGCCGGTTCGGCCTCCCTGACCGCCACGACCTCCTCCTCGAAGGACAGCTCGCGCTCGCCCAGCGGTGTCGGCGTCAGGAAGCCGGCGTTCCAGGTGGGCCCGAGGGCCGACCGTACGAGCAGCGCGTCGAGCGGTTCGGCGTCGAGGCGCTCCCGGTACGCGGGCAGGTGGGCGGCCAGCCAGGCCCGCTCGCCCGGGTGGGCGGCGGCCGTCATGTGAAGGGTCTTGAGCGCCGCGACGGTCTCGGCGAGCGGCGAGACGACGAATCGGCTCCCGGCCAGGGAGTCCGTGCCGATCTGCCACCAGCCCACGGTCGTACCCCCTCCGACGTTTCGCGTCCCGGCGAAACAATACCGGCGTGTACGAGCCGCACCGGAGACTCCCCGGCATGCCCCGCTACCGCGACCTCTTCCGCACGCCCGAGTTCACCCCGCTCTTCCTCACCGGCTCCGCCCACTGCGCCGCCCAGACGGTCGCCGGGCTCGGTCTCGCCACCCTCGTCTTCCGCACGACCGGCTCCCCGCTGCTCTCCGCCCTCGCGATGTTCGGCCCCTCCCTCGCCCAGCTGCTCGGCGCGACCACCCTGCTCTCGGCCGCCGACCGGCTGCCGCCGCGCGCCACGATCACCGGGATGGCGCTCTTCTTCGCCCTGGCGACCACGGTCCTGGCGATCCCCGCCCTGCCGACCTGGGCGGTCTTCGTGATCCTGTTCGCCGAGGGACTCGTGGCCTCGCTGGGCGGCGGAGTGCGCTACGGGCTCCTCAACGAGATCCTCCCCCGCGAGAACTACCTCCTGGGCCGTTCGGTGATGAACATGTCCGTCGGCGCCTTCCAGATCGGCGGCTTCGCCACCGGCGGCGTCCTGATCGCCCTGCTCTCACCGCGCGGCGCGGTCCTCGTGGGCGCCGGGCTCTACCTCGCCGCGGCGCTCCTCGGCCGCATCGGCCTCGGCGCGCGCCCGCCGCGCGCCAAGGGCCGCGCCTCGGTCGCCGAGACCTGGCACACCAACCGGCGGCTGTGGTCCTCGCCCGCGCGCCGACGCTGCTACCTGGCCCTGTGGGTGCCCAACGGCCTCGTCGTGGGCTGCGAGTCGCTCTTCGTGCCGTACGCCCCCGAGCGCGCCGGGCTCCTCTTCGCCTGCGGCGCGCTCGGGATGCTCGCCGGGGACACCGTCATCGGTCGCTTCGTGCCGGCGGGGCTGCGCGGCCGCATCCGCTTCCCGCTGCAGGCGCTGCTCGCGGCCCCGTTCCTGGTGTTCGTCCTGGACCCGGCGCTGCCGCTCGCGCTCCTCGCGGTGACGGTCTCGGCGGTCGGCTACGGGGCGAGCCTCCTGCACCAGGAGCGGCTGATGACCCTGGTGCCGGAGGAGCTGAGCGGTCACGCCCTCGGGCTGCACAGCTCGGGCATGCTGGCCCTCCAGGGGGTGAGCGCGGCGTTGGCCGGCACCCTCGCCCAGTACACGTCGCCGCGCACGGGCATGGTGCTGCTCGCCCTCGCCTCGCTCACGGTGACCCTGGCGCTCGCGCGGGCCGACCGGCGGGCCGACGGGGCACCCTCTAGCGAGGCGCCGTCGAGCGGTGCACGACCGTCTCCTCGCACGGACCGTCGGCGAACAGCTTGAGCGCCTCCATCTCGTCCTTGTCGACCGACAGGCCCCAGCGCAGCTTGGTGCCGACCCACTCGCCGACGTAACGGCAGTACCGGGCGTTCTCCGCGGGCACCCACTCGGCGGGGTCCCGCCCGGCCTTGTCCCGCTGACTGCGGGCGGTGACGGCGACGAGGGTCGCGGCCGCCCCCTGGTCGTTGGCGTACTTCTCGCGGCGCGCGGCCGTCCAGCCGGACGCCCCCGACTCCCAGGCCTCGGCGAGCGGGACGAGGTGGTCGACGACGAGCGTGGCGGGATCGGTGACGTTCTGGCCGTCGTAGTACGAGGTCCAGGTGCCTCCCGCGAGGGCGCAGTCCTTCCCGGTCTTCGGGGCGTCGACGGCCTCGGCGACGAGCACCTCCGCGCGGGTGTCGCAGCCGTCCGCCGGGTCGAGGCCCTGGTTCCAGTGGGCGAACGCCGTCTGCTTGTAGCCGGCCGGATCCTCCGAGGCCTCGGGGAGCGCGGCGAGCGCGTCGGGGAAGAGGACGACGTCGGCGGAGAGGGCGGGGGAGGGGACGGCGAGCGGAAACAGGATCAGGGCGAGCGGCGCGAGACCGCGCATCAGGTTCTTGATCATGTGCCAGTGGATAGCGCCGGTCGAGGGGCGCATGGGACCCGAATCGGGGTGCGCTCCTCCGAGCGGGTGCGGACATTCACCGCAGAAACGATGCGCTGCGGGGCGGACGGGCTGCGCACACACAGAAGAGCGCGGAACCAGGGACCGTAAACCTGGTTCCGCGCTCTCGTCTGATGACCGCCCGACGGCACGAGGCTGGCGCGACAGGACGTTCGCGCCGCCGGGCGGAGTCTCGGGGTGTACGTGCTCCGGGTCCGACGGACGGAGTCCGGCGCAGCCGTCCGAAGCCTGCGAAGCAGTGCGAGGGCGGCGTCGAGAATGGGTCGTTCGCGCCGCCGGGCGGAGTCTCGGGGGTCCCCTTGCGGGGGCGTTGGGACCGCGGCGGTGTCGACGGGCGCACCGGCCGTCCCTTCTTTCAGGTCAAGAAGGGGGGCCCGGCGTCCTTACCACCGCACTGGCTCGGCACCGCCGCGGTCCTCACGCTTGTCCGGTTCGCCGGCCACCCCTCATCCGGGTCGGCGATCCGGACCACGTACGACACTGACCTCCCGTCAGGTGCCGTACGCAGCCTTGGTGTTGCGGTGAGTTCAGTCCTCGCGCAGGGCGCGGACCGCCTCCGCCACGCGCTTGCCGTAGTCCGTGTCGGCGGCGGCGAAGTGCGCGAGGTTCTTCTCGATGACGTCCTCGCGGGAGACCTGGGACAGACCGCCGGCGATGTTGGCGATCAGACGGCCCTTCTCGTCCTCGGACATCAGGCGGTAGAGCTCACCGGCCTGGAAGAAGTCGTCGTCCTTGGTGTGCTGCGGCGCCTCGTGGGTGCCGGTCCAGCCGTGGATCGCGAGCGGCGCGGAGAGCGCGGCGTCGGTCTGGGCCGGGCCCTGGTACGAGTTGGGCTCGTAGTTCTTGTCGTGGCGCGAACCGTTGCGGGTGGCCATGAGGCCGTCCCGGCCGTAGTTCTGCGCGACGGTCGCCTTGGGGGCGTTCACCGGAAGCAGGGTGTGGTTCACACCGAGGCGGTAGCGGTGGGCGTCCGCGTAGGCGAAGAGCCGGCCCTGGAGCATCTTGTCCGGCGAGGGGCCGATGCCGGGGACGAAGTTGTTCGGGGAGAAGGCGGCCTGCTCGACCTCGGCGAAGACGTTCTCCGGGTTGCGGTCGAGGACCAGCCGGCCCACGCGCTGCAGCGGGTAGTCGGCGTGCGGCCACACCTTGGTGAGGTCGAACGGGTTGAAGCGGTAGTCCGCGGCCTCGGCGGCCGGCATGACCTGGACGTAGAGGGTCCAGGAGGGGTTCACGCCGCGCTCGATCGCCTGGAGCAGGTCGGTCTGGTGCGAGTTGGCGTCCTTGCCGACGAGCTCGGCGGCCTGGTCGGCGGAGAGGGAGCGGATGCCCTGGTTCGTCTTGAAGTGGTACTTGACGAAGAAGGCCTCGCCCGCCTCGTTGGTCCACTGGTAGGTGTGCGAGCCGTAGCCGTTCATGTGACGGTACGAGGCCGGGATGCCGCGGTCGCCCATGAGCCAGGTGATCTGGTGGGTGGCCTCGGGGGCGTGCGCCCAGAAGTCCCAGACGTTGTCCGGCTCCTGCTTGCCCGTGAAGGGGTCGCGCTTCTGCGAGTGGATGAAGTCGGGGAACTTGATCGGGTCCTTGATGAAGAACACCGGGGTGTTGTTGCCGACGAGGTCGTAGTTGCCCTCTTCGGTGTAGAACTTCAGGGCGAAGCCGCGGGGGTCGCGGACCGCGTCCGCGCCGCCGAGCGAGTCGGCCACGGTGGAGAAGCGGATGAAGGTCTCGGTCCGCTTGCCGACCTCGCCGAGGAAGTTCGCCTTGGTGTAGCCGGTGACGTCGTCGGTCACCTCGAAGTAGCCGTACGCGCCGGAGCCGCGGGCGTGCACCACGCGCTCCGGGATCCGCTCACGGTTGAAGCGCGCGAGCTTCTCCAGCAGGTGCTGGTCCTGGAGGAGGAGAGGGCCACCGACGCCGGCGGTGGCGGAGTTCTGGTTGTCGGCGACGGGGGCGCCGGACTCGGTCGTAAGCACGCGCTTCGACATCGTGACCTTCCGTACGGGAACTCTGCTGACGGTCCGAGGAGCGTAAATTCGGCCCGAACGTAACGTCAACAGTTTGTTGAAAAGGAAGTGTGGTGTTCCGGTCGGCGGCGGCGCCTGGGCGCGACAGGACAGGTGTCAGCGCCGCCGCCGACCGGAAATCAGGGGCCCCGTTTCACCGGGGCGGTGGGTCAGACCTGCTGGCCGGAGAGGCGCTCGACGGCGCGCAGCAGGGCCGAGTGGTCCAGGCCGCCGTCGCCCTGGGCACGCAGGGAGGCGACCAGCTGGGCGACGACCGCGCCGACCGGGAGGGCCGCACCGACGTTGCGGGCGGCGTCGGTGACGATGCCCATGTCCTTGTGGTGCAGGTCGATCCGGAAACCGGGCTTGAAGTCGCGGTTCAGGAAGTTGTCCTTCTTGCGGGTCAGGACCGTGGAGCCGGCCAGGCCGCCGTTGAGGACGTCCAGGGCGGCCTGGAGGTTCACGCCGGACTTCTCCAGGAAGACCACGGCCTCGGCGCACGCCTGGATGTTGACCGCGACGATCAGCTGGTTGGCGGCCTTCACCGTCTGGCCGGAGCCGTGCGGGCCACAGAGCACGATGGTCTTGCCGAGGGCCTCGAGGATCGGCAGGGCCTCGTCGAAGTCGGCCTGCTCGCCACCGACCATGATCGAGAGCACGGCCTCGATGGCGCCGGCCTCGCCGCCGGAGACGGGCGCGTCGATGACGCGGATGCCCTTCTCCTTGGCGTTCTTGGCAAGGTCGACCGAGGTCTGCGGGGTGATCGACGACATGTCGACGATCAGCGCGCCGGACTTCGCGTTCTCCAGGATGCCGTTCTCGCCGTAGGCGATGGCCTCGACCTGCGGGGAGGCGGGCACCATCGTGACGATGACGTCGGCGCCCTTCACGGCCTCGGCGATCGACGGGGCGGCGGTGCCGCCGGCCTTCGCGAGGCGGTCCAGCTTGTCCTGCTCGAGCGTGAAGCCGGTGACCGAGTAGCCGGCCTTCAGGAGGTTCTCGGACATGGGGGAGCCCATGATGCCGAGACCGATCCACGCGATCTTGGGGAGATTGCTCATGGTGAGGGTGCCTCTCGAAAAAACTGGTGGTACGGGGAGGGGGTCAGCCGGTCAGCGGGCCGCGCGGGCCTCGGCCGGGAGCCACTCGAAGGACGCGGCGGCGTCGGCGGCCTTGTACTCGAGGCCGATCCAGCCGTCGTAGCCGGCCTTCTTCAGCTCGTCGAGGAGCTGCTCCAGGGGCAGGTCGCCGGTGCCCGGCGCGCCGCGGCCCGGGTTGTCCGCGATCTGGACGTGGCCGGTCTTGTCGGCGTACTCCGCGATGACCTGGCTGACGTTCTCGCCGTTCATCGACAGGTGGTAGATGTCGAGGAGGAACTTGGCGTTGCCGAGTCCGGTGGCCGCGTTGACCTTGTCGACGACCTCGATGGCGGCGGGGGCGCTCACCAGGGGGTAGAGCGGCGACTCCGGCTTGTTGAGGGTCTCGATCAGCAGGATCGCGCCGATCCGGTCCGCCGCGCGGGCGGCCAGGACCAGGTTCTCCAGGGCGAGGGTGTCCTGGATCTGCGGGTCGACGCCCTCGACGCGGTTGCCGTAGAGCGCGTTGAGCGCCTTGCAGCCGACCGAGGCGGCGAAGTCGGCGGCCACCTCGATGTTGGCGCGGAAGCGGTCCGACTCGTCCCCGGGCACGGAGAGGGCTCCGCGGTCGGGGCCGGGCAGCTGCCCGGCGTAGAAGTTCAGGCCCACCAGCTGGGTGCCGGCGTCCTCAAGGGCTTTCTTGAGGGCGTCGAGCTCGCTCTGCTCGGGGGTGGCGGTGTCGATCCAGGGCCACCACAGCTCGACCGCGGTGAAGCCCGCCGCGGCGGCGGCCGCGGGGCGCTTCAGGAGCGGGAGTTCCGTGAAGAGGATCGACAGGTTCACATCGAAGCGCTGGTCCGAGAATCCCATGAGGGGTGCGCTCCTTCCGTATCGCGGAAGTAAGTTTCTGTCTGACGGAATGTTGCAAGCTGGGCGGCGCGCTTGTCAAGAGGTCCCCGCAGGTCCGGGGCTCCCCTCGGGCCGGGTGGGGCCGTAGCGTGGGCCCATGGTGCGTTTGAGAGTGGAGTTCACGACCGAGCCGTTCGACCTCGACGAGGCGCCGGCACACGCGGTCGTGGCCCGAGAGGTCATCCAGTCCGCCGAACTGGACGCGGTCGACGTCGGCCCCTTCGGCAACACGGCGGAAGGCGGCGCCGACGCGGTGCTCACCGCCGTCGACGCGCTGCTGCGCCAGTCGCTCGCGGCCGGCGCCACCCGCGTCTCTCTCCAGGTGAACGTGATCGGGGAGGGCGGCAAGTGAGCGAGCACCCCTTGGTCGCGGCGGTGAAGCCGCTCGTCGACGCCATGGGCGCCGAGGTACTGGCCCCCGAGCAGGCGGAGGCCGACGACGTCGTCCTCTCCTGGGAGGGGGAGGACGTGCTCGCCGTACGGCTGCCGCAGCTGTCCGACTCGCTGGATCACATCCTGGCCGCGATGGAGCGGCGGCACGGGATGCCACTGGCCGAGCTCGACCGCAGGTCCAAGCAGGAGGTCGTCCGGCTCCTGGAGGCGCGCGGCGCCTTCTCGGTGCGCCATGGGGTGGAGACGGTGGCGGGTGCACTGGGTGTCAGCCGCTTCACCGTGTACAACTACCTCAACAGGGAGACCGCCCTGAACAGGGAAAAGGCCCCCAAGGGCGACTAGTTGATCATGTCTGACCAGAAGCCGTCGTCCGGATGTCGGGACGGCGGCTTTTGCGTGGCCGACTTTTCAACAAAGTGTTGACGTTGTGTTGCGGAGGGCGTTAGCTATCCGCAGCCCGTCCGACGCACAGCGAAAAACAGCCACGGAGGCTTCCCGTGACTTCAGGTACGACACCGGGTCTCACCCGGTTCAACACCTCGGCGGACAGCGAGGCCGTCGCCGCGCTCCACGAGGTGTGTTCCAGTTCGGCGTGGGGGAGCAGGATTCTCGCCCAGCGCCCGTACACCACCGCCGAAGCCCTCTTCCTCGCCAGCGACGCCGCCATGGCCGAGCTGACCGCCGAGGACCTGGCCGAGGCGATGGCGGGGCACCCGCCGATCGGTCGTCCGAAGGCAGGGGACCCGACCTCCTCCCGCGAACAGAGCGGGATGGCCGGCGCCTCCACGGAGCTCAAGGCCGAGATGCTCGAACTCAACCTGGCCTACCAGGACACGTTCGGACACGTCTTCCTCATCTGCGCCACCGGTCTGACCGGCGAGCAGATGCGCGACGCGCTCCGGAAGCGGATCGGCAACTCGCCCGATGCGGAGCGGGAGATCGTCCGCACCGAACTGGGCAAGATCAACCGCATCCGGCTGACCCGTCTCGTGGAGTCCCCCGAGACCCCCGAGACCTCCGAGGAAGAGAGCTCCGCATGAGCACCGACACCACGGCCTCGGTGTCCACACACATCCTGGACACCAGCGTCGGCCGCCCCGCCGAGGGCGTCGCCATCACGCTCGCGGCCCGCAGCGGCTCCGACGCGGAGTGGATCGCGCTCGGCGGTTCGGCCACCGACGCGGACGGACGTTGCAAGGACCTCCCGGCGCTGCCGGAGGGCACCACCCATGTACGTCTCGACTTCGAGGTCGAGCAGTACTTCGTGAACAAGAAGCAAGCCGAGGCGCAGCAGGACGCCCCCCGCGTAAGGGACAGCGGTGCGTTCTTCCCGGAGGTGGCGATCACGTTCGCCGTCACCCCGGGCGAGCATTACCACGTACCGCTGCTGCTCAACCCGTTCGGCTACTCCGTATACCGAGGGAGCTAGCAGACATGCCCACGATTCTCGGCCAGAACCAGTACGGCAAAGCAGAGAACCGCGTCGTCAAGATCACGCGGGACGGCGACACCCACCACATCAAGGACCTGAACGTCTCCGTCGCCCTCTCCGGCGACCTCGACGACGTCCACCTCACCGGCTCCAACGCCCACTGCCTCCCCACCGACACGACGAAGAACACCATCTTCGCGTTCGCCAAGGAGTACGGCATCGAGTCCGCCGAGCAGTTCGGCATCCACCTCGCCCGCCACTTCGTGACGAGCCAGGAGCCGATCAAGAAGGCCCGGATCCGGATCGAGGAGTACTCCTGGGAGCGCATCGCCTCCTCGGACGCCAACTCCAAGTTCATCGGCGCCGAAGAGGTCAACCACTCCTTCGCCCGCAAGGGCCAGGAGACCCGCGTCACCCAGGTGACCTACGACGGCGAGAAGTGGGAGGTCATCTCCGGCCTCAAGGACCTCGTCGTCATGAACTCCACCAACTCGGAGTTCTGGGGCTACATCAAGGACAAGTACACGACGCTCCAGGAGGCGTACGACCGCATCCTGGCCACGCAGGTGTCCGCCAGGTGGCGCTTCAACTGGACCGACGACGACCAGCGCATGCCCAACTGGGAGCGGTCCTACGAGCAGACCCGCAAGCACATGCTGGAGGCCTTCTCGGAGACGTACTCGTACTCCCTCCAGCAGACGCTCTACCAGATGGCCTCGCGGATCATCAACCACCGCTCGGAGATCGACGAAGTCCGCTTCTCGCTCCCGAACAAGCACCACTTCCTGGTCGACCTCGAACCCTTCGGCCTGAAGAACGACAACGAGGTCTACTACGCCGCCGACCGCATGTACGGCCTCATCGAGGCCACCGTCCTCCGCGACGGAGCCACGGCGCAGATCCCGGTCGACATGACCAACCTCTAAGCGGCATCTGAGTGACCGGTCCCCGCCCGCCCGCAGTCGGGCGGGGACCGCACCAGACCGGAGGGAACCCCCATGGCACAGCCCACAAAGGGGCCGGCAACCGCCGAAGGCCCGTGTTCCACCCCGCCGTCCACCCCTGCCACGGCCTCGACAGAGTGCCACCCGGTGGACGAGAAGCTCCCCGCCTCGCGGCTCGTCCCCGCGGCGCTCCAGCACATCGCCGCCATGTACGCCGGCGTGGTCACCCCTCCGCTCATCATCGGCCAGGCCGTCGGTCTGGACGCCGCCGGGATGACCCGGCTCATCGCGGCCGGCCTGCTCATCGCCGGCTGCGCCACCCTCCTGCAGACCCTCGGCATCGGACGCTTCGCCGGCAACCGGCTCCCGTTCGTCAACGCCGCCTCCTCCGCCGGAATCGCGCCGATGCTCGCCATCGCGGAGACCAGCGCCCCGGGACACCAACTCCCCGCCATCTACGGCGCGGTGATGGTCGCCGGAGTCTTCTGCCTCGCCGTCGGACCCTTCTTCGGCAGGCTCCTGCGCTTCTTCCCGCCGCTCGTCACCGGCGTCGTCATCACCCTCATCGGGGTCACCCTCATGCCCGTGCCCGTCGGCTGGGCCCAGGGCGGCGACAGGACCGCCACCGACTTCGGCGCCATGAAGTACCTGGCGCTCGCCGGCTTCACCCTCGTCGTCATCCTGCTCTTCCAGCGCTTCGGCAAGGGCTTCGTCAAGCAGATCGCGCTGCTCCTCGGCCTCTTCATCGGCACCCTCGCCGCCGTCCCCTTCGGGATGGCCGACTTCACCGCCCTGCGCGAGGCCCCCGTCGCCGCCCTGCCCACCCCCTTCGCCTTCGGCGCCCCCGAGTTCCAGCCCGCCGCGATCCTCTCCCTCTGCATCGTCATGCTGGTCCTCATGACCGAGTCCAGCGCCGGGATGCTCGCCCTCGGCGAGATCTGCGACCGGCGCAGCGACGGCCGGACCATCACCCGCGGACTGCGCACCGACGGCATCGCCACCCTCCTCGGCCCCGTCTTCGGCGGCTTCCCGACCTCGGCCTTCGCCCAGAACGTCGGCGTCGTGTCGCTGACCCGGGTGCGCTCCCGGTACGTGGTCGCCGTCGCCGGCGGCGCCCTGATCGTCCTCGGCACCTTCCCCGTCCTCGGCGCGGTCGTCTCGATGGTCCCGATGCCCGTCCTCGGCGGCGCCGGCATCGTCCTCTTCGGCTCGATCGCCGTCAGCGGCATCCGTACCCTGTCGGAAGCCGGACTCGACGACAGCTCCAACATCATCCTGGTGGCCGTCGCGCTCGGAGCGGGCATCATCCCGCTCGCCGCGCCCACCTTCTACGCCGGCTTCCCGGCCTGGGCGCAGACCGTGCTCGGCTCCGGCATCAGCGCGGGCGCGCTCGTCGCCGTGCTGCTCAACCTGTTCTTCCACCATCTCGGCACCCGGAGCCGTCACACGGCCCCGGCACTCAAATCCTCCTAGGGTCCTGCCGTGCCCACACCACCCCAGAGGAATGAAGGAACCACCGCCATGGCAGCACCTTCGGCAGCCCAGCGCATCGTCATCGAGAACGCGGCGATCGCCACGGTCGACGCGAACGACACCGAGTACGCCTCCGGCTACCTCGTCGTCGCCGACAACAAGATCGAGTCCATCGGTGCCGGCAAGGCTCCCGAAGGCCTGGAGAACGTGGTACGGCGGATCGACGCCACCGGTCACCTGATCACGCCCGGTCTCGTCAACACCCACCACCACTTCTACCAGTGGATCACCCGGGGCCTGGCGACCGACCACAACCTGTTCAACTGGCTGGTCGCGCTCTACCCGACCTGGTCGCGGATCGACGAGTCGATGGTCCGCGTCGCCGCCCAGGGCTCCCTGGCGATGATGGCCCGCGGCGGCGTCACCACCGCCATGGACCACCACTACGTCTACCCGAAGAACTCCGGCGACCTGTCCGGCGCCATCATCGGTGCCGCCTCCGACACGGGCGTCCGCTTCACCCTCGCCCGCGGCTCGATGGACATGAGCGAGAAGGACGGCTTCCTGCCGCCGGACTTCGCCGTCGAGACCACCGAGGGCGCGCTCGCCGCGACCGAGGAGACGGTGAAGAAGTTCCACGACGCCTCCTTCGACGCGATGACCCAGGTCGCCGTCGCCCCCTGCTCCCCCTTCTCCATCTCCACCCAGCTGCTCAAGCAGGGTGCCGAGCTGGCCCGCCGCCTCGGGGTGCGCATGCACACCCACGGCTCGGAGACCGTGGAGGAGGAGAAGTTCTGCCACGAGCTCTTCGGCATGGGCCCGACGGACTACTTCGAGTCCACCGGCTTCCTCGGCGAGGACGTGTGGATGGCGCACTGCGTCCACATGAACGACTCCGACATCGCCGCCTTCGCCCGCACCGGCACGGGTGTGGCGCACTGTCCCTCCTCGAACGCGCGCCTCGCCGCCGGCATCGCCCGCGTCCCCGACATGCTCAAGGCGGGCGTACCCGTCGGCCTGGGCGTCGACGGCACCGCGTCCAACGAGTCCGGCGAGCTCCACACCGAGCTGCGCAACGCCCTCCTCATCAACCGTCTCGGCGCCCACCGCGAGGCCGCGCTCAACGCCCGCCAGGCCCTGCGCCTCGGCACCTACGGCGGCGCGCAGGTCCTCGGCCGCGCCGACAACATCGGCTCCCTCGAAGCCGGCAAGCTCGCCGACTTCGTCCTCTGGAAGATCGACGGCCTCGGCCACTCCTCGATCGCCGACCCGGTCACCGCCGTCGTCTTCGGCGCAGCGGCCCCGGTCACCGCCTCGTTCGTCAACGGCCGGCAGATCGTCGAGAACAACCGACTGCTGTTCGCCGACGAGGAGCAGATCGCGCGCGACGCTCGCGCGGAGGCGCAGCGCCTGGCCCGCATCACGGCCCAGGGCTGACCCTCCCCATGGAGTCCGACCGAGGGGGACGGCCCTCGGTCGGTCGCCGCGGACCCGAGCGGGGTCCGCGGCAGCCCGACCGGGAGACGCCGTACGCAGAAGACGTACGGCGTCTCCCGGGACGGTGATGTCCGCCCGTACCCCCACCGGGCACCCCGTCACCGCGTCGCGGACTCCCCACGCGCGCACCCCATCGCACGGCCCCGCACCGCCCCCGCAACGAGCCGCACCTCCTGCACCTCGCACCGCATCGCACCACCTCCCTGAACCCCGCGTCCCCGCCGACGTGTAACCGACCGGAGGAACCGCCGTGGCCGCCAAGCCCCAGGTTCGCAATGCACCAGACGCAGGCTCCGCCCCCGAAGACCGGGAGACACACCCGGTCGACGAGACGCTGCCCCCAGTAAAGATGCTCACCAGCGGCCTCCAGCACGTGGCCGCCATGTACGCGGGCGTCGTCGCGCCGCCCCTCATCGTCGGAGCGGCCGTCGGCCTCTCCGGCACCGAACTCACCTTCCTGACCGGCGCCAGCCTCTTCACCGCGGGACTCGCCACCTTCCTCCAGACGCTCGGCATCTGGAAGATCGGCGCCCGCCTGCCGTTCGTGAACGGCGTCACCTTCGCCGGCGTCGCTCCGATGCTCGCCATCGTCGACACCACCGACGACAAGGCCGACGCGCTCCCCGTGATCTTCGGCGCGATCATCGTCGCCGGCCTCCTCGGCTTCCTCGCCGCCCCCTGGTTCTCCCGGCTCGTGCGGTTCTTCCCGCCGGTCGTCACCGGCACCGTGATCACCCTCATAGGCGTCTCCCTCCTCCCGGTCGCGTTCGGCTGGGCCCAGGGGCCCAACCCCCAGGCCGAGGACTACGGTTCGACCACCTTCCTCACCCTGGCCGGCATCACGCTCGTCGTCGTCCTGCTGCTCCGCCGCTTCACCCGCGGCTTCCTCAAGCAGATCGCCGTCCTCGTCGGCCTCGTCATCGGCACCCTCATCGCCATACCGTTCGGCGTCACCGACTTCTCCCCGGTGACCGAGGCGGACATCGTCGGCTTCCCGACGCCCTTCCACTTCGGCGGCCCGCAGTTCGCCCTCGCCGCGATCATCTCCATGTGCGTGGTCATGCTGGTCTCCATGACCGAGTCGACCGCCGACATGCTGGCGCTCGGCGAGATCGTCGACCGGCCGGCCGACGAGAAGACCATCGCGGCCGGACTGCGCGCCGACACCCTCGGCTCCGCGATCAGCCCGCTCTTCAACGGCTTCATGTGCAGCGCCTTCGCGCAGAACATCGGCCTGGTCGCCATGACCCGGATCCGCAGCCGCTTCGTCGTCGCCTGCGGCGGCGGCTTCCTGGTCCTGATGGGCCTCTCCCCGGTCGCCGCCTCGCTCATCTCGGTCGTCCCCCGGCCGGTCCTCGGCGGCGCGGGCGTCGTCCTCTTCGGCTCGGTCGCCGCCAGCGGCATCCAGACCCTCGTCAAGGCCGGCCTGGAGAAGGACAACAACGTGCTGATCGTGGCCGTCTCCCTGGCCGTCGGCATCATCCCGATCACGGCGCCGGAGTTCTACCACGCCTTCCCCGAGACCGCGAAGATCATCCTGGACTCGGGCATCTCCACCGGCTGCGTCGCGGCCGTCCTGCTCAACGTGGTCTTCAACCACCTGGGCCGCGGAAAGGACGACGACGACGTCACCGCACCGATGGAGCCGGGCGAGGAGATCTCCGGCAGCGCCACCGCGAAGGCGGCGCACGTCCACTGAACCCAGCCGACGCCCCACCGCCTGCCCCGGCCCCCGCGCACATCGCGAGGCCCGGGGCGGTCGTGCTGATCAACCCCAACACCTCCACCGCCACGACCGCGATGATGACCGCCATCGCCGGCCGAAGCCTCGGCCGCGCACTGCCCCTCCACGCCCCGGGCGCCGCCCCCGCCGTCCGCGGCGTCACCGCGTCCCGCGGCCCTCGCATGCTCACCGACCCGGCCGCGCTGCGCGCCGCGGCCCCCGAGGTCCTCGCCGCGGGCCTGCGCGCCGTGGCCGCGGGCGACTGCGCGGCGCTCCTCGTCGGCGCCTTCGGCGACCCGGGCGTGACGGAGCTGCGCGCGGCGGTCCGCGTCCCCGTCGTGGGCATCGGCGAGGCGGCCCTCGCCGAGGCGGCCGCCGACGGGACCCCGTTCGGCATCGCCACCACGACCCCGCTCCTCGCCGACGCCATCGCCGCGCACGTGACGGCCCTCGGCCTCGCCGACCGGTACACCGGCCTCCGCCTCACCGCAGGCGCCCCCGAGCACCTCTCCGCGCACCCGGCCCTGCTCGTCGACCGGCTGGAGAGAGCGGTCCGCGCCTGCGTGGAACGGGACGGGGCGCGGGTAGTCGTCATCGGAGGCGGTCCACTGGGCGAGGCGGCCGAGGAACTCCGTACCCGCTGCGGGGTCAGGATCGTGGCCCCGATCCCGGCGGCCTGCCGCGCGGTCGCGCGCCTGCTGTCCGGCTGACCGCCGCACGGCCCGGCCGGGTGCCCGGCCAGGTGCGCGGCCATCACCAAGATCAGCATCAGGAACAGCGCCGTCACCGCTCCACCCCGGTCCGGCGACGGCACTCGTCGGCCAGCGCCGGGTACGCGGCGGCGATCGCCTCGTACAGCCGCCGCCGCAACAGTCGCTCGGCCTCGCCGCGCCCGGTCTCCCCGTACAGGCCGTCGAGCAGTGACTCGTACCGCGCGAGGGCGTGCCGCAGATAGCTCACCTGCCAGCGCACGAGGGCGCCGGCCGGTGTCCCGCGCGCCGCGCTCTCCCGCGCCCCGAGCAACTGCCGGTGGCGCACCGCCCGCCGCTCCAGTTCGGGTCCGGGGAGCCGGGGCACCTCGATCGGTTCCGCGCGGATCGAAGCCAGTACGGCGGCCCGCCGCCGCTCGGCGTACGCCACGGCGGCCGCCGAGCGGGCCGGGGCGAGCGCCGAGGTCACCGCGAACTCGGGTGTCCGCTCCACGGTCTCGACGCGCGCGAGGAGGTAGAGCCGCAGGGGCGAGAGGGACCAGCGGCGCGGGTCCCGCCCCTGCAGATCGGGTGTTCCGAGCAGGTCCCGCATCATCGTGTCGGTCCAGCCGCGGCGGCGTACCCCGGCGAAGGTCACGTAGGTCGTACGGTCCGTCATGATTCCCCCTGAATCGACTACGGAGAGTGATGTTCTCAGTGAAGCGCACGCCACTGACAACGCCCCCTTGCCCGGCTCCGCCCACCTGTGCGATATAGGTCTGGACCTTTTCGACGGACGGAGGCCGGCCCGTGCAACGCCCGCTCGCCGCAAGCCTGTTGACTCCCTTGGCGCTCCTCCTCACCCTCACCGGGTGCGCGGGCGCCGCCGCACCCCCGCCCGAGGACACCCGCGCCCCCACCGCACCCACCGGAGTCACCGCGACCGCGGGCAGCGCGAGCACCGTCCACGTCATGTGGAACGCGGCCACCGACGACCGGGCCGTCACCGGCTACGCGGTCTACAGCGAAGGCCGCAGGATCAAGGACCTGCCCGCCACCACCCTGATGACCGACGTGGTCGGACTCGTCCCCGCCACACGCCACCGCTTCACCGTCCGCGCCCGCGACGCCGCCGGCAACACCTCGCCCCCGAGCGCCACCGTCACCGCCACCACGCTCCGCGCCGCCGCCGAGGACCGCACACCCCCCACCACGCCGACCGCCCTGCGCGCCGCACCCGACGGCAGCCGCGCCGCCACCCTCCGCTGGTCCGCGGCCCGGGACGACACCCGGATCACCGCCTACGACGTCTACCAGGCCGACACCCGCATCCACACCGTGCCCGGCACCGCCACCACCGCCCACGTCACCGGCCTGCGCCCCGGCACCGCCTACGCGTTCACCGTCCGCGCCCGCGACGCCGCCGAGAACTCCTCACCGGACAGCAACCCCGCCGACCTCATCACGGCCCCGTCCTCGGGCGCACCCCCGAACACCGCCCCCACCCGCCTCACCGTCACGGCCGCCAGGGGCGCGATCACCGTCACCTGGACCCCACCCCGCACCGGCGCCCCGGTCACCCACCACGAGCTCCACCTCAACGGCCGCTTCGCCACCACCATCATCTGGGGCACCACCCCACCCCCCGGCCGCGCGACCTACACCTTCCCGGTCCCCGACCCGCCGGGCACCCGCTACACCGTCACCCTCCGCGCCCGGCTCCCCGACGGCACCTGGGGCGACTTCTCGGCACCCCGGACGGCGGTGGTGCGCTGACGGGCGGGCGCGTACTGACAGGCCATCAGGTTTGGCCGGAACGGCCCTCTTTCGCCTCGGACCGCCGCGCCTCACCCTGCGAACAGGGGATGCAGCGGGCCACCGGGGGGCGCCGATGTTCGAGCCGAAGTCAGACCTGCCGCCGCTCTACGTCCCCGCGCTACCCGCCCGCCGCAGCGCGCTCGCCGCGTACAGCTGGCTCCCACCCCGGGCACGCGCGTGCGTGACGCCGCTGTGGAGCATCCCGCCCCGGGTCGGCGGGCCCCACGCCATGGGCCGGAGACAGCCTCACCCGCTCGACCCCGACCGCACCGCGCTCGCCGCCCACCTGAGGACCGCCCTGCGCGCGATCGAGGTCGCGCAGCGCGGCCGGCCCGCCTGGGTGGACGCCTTCCACACGGAGGACGGAACGGAGCCGCTCGTCGCGGAGTCCTGGCTGACGGCGGCGGGCACCCCGCTGCGGCCCGTGACGGGCGTCGAGCGGGCCGCAGCGCAGCAGACGGCCACGGCGGAGGCCGCACGCCTCAGCGGCAACGGCCTCGGCGTCCGCGTGTTCCTGACCGCTCCGCCGGACGAGGGGCTGAGGGACGCGGTCGGCGGTCTCCTGACGCGGATCGCGTTCGCGCACTGCCCGGTGGACCTGCTGCTCGACCTGGGCGCCGTCGTCGACGAGCACCACCCGGCGGAGAAGTGGGCGCTGCGCGCCCTGGGCCTGCTCGGCTCCCTCCACCACTGGCGCACGGTCGTCCTGCTGGCCGGTTCCTTCCCCCGTACGTTCCCCGAGGACTACGGGACGCCCCTCGCGGAGGCGCACCGCTTCGACTGGGACGTCTGGCACATGCTCGCCGACGGCCCCGAACCCGCGGATCCGCCCGTCGTCTACGGCGACTACGGGGCCGCCCACACCGGCAGCGGCGACACGCCCACGCGCGCGGGGGGCGGCCCGCCGTGGGGCGTGGTGCGCTACACGACCGAGCGCACCTTCCTGCTCGTACGGGTGCCCACCCGGGGGCCCGGCCACGCGGACACGGTCCGCTCGCTGGTCCGGGAGATCGTCCACGCGGAGGGCTTCAGGGGAGAGGAGTTCAGCGAGGGCGAGCGCTGGCTCGCCTCCTGCGCGGCCGGAGCGGGCCGTGCGGGGGCCGGCGGTCCCGAGGTCTGGGCGCGCGCCGGGCACGTCCAGCACATGACCCAGGTCGTCCGCGCCCTGCGCGGACGCCTGTGATTCCGCGCCGCTCCCCGCCTGCGTCGTACGTCCGATTCGTCCCCGCCGAACTACTCTGGGAAGCGTGGCCGAGACCGTTCTGACCAACACCGGGCTCGACAGCTTCCTCGACGGAGCGCCCGAGCGCCGCGATCCCGTGTTCGTCCGCGCCGCCGAGGCGGTCCTGGGACTGCTCGCCCTGCGGGGAGCCGACCGGGGGAGCGGAGTGCCCGAACCGACGCCCGCCCTCGTCCGGCAGCTGCTCGTCGAGGACCTGCCCACGTTCGTCTACGCGGCGCCAGGAGAGCTGGACGTCTATCCGGCCGTGCTCGGGGAACTCGCCGGCCGGTTCGACGGGGAGCTGCGCGAGCGGGTCGCCGCCGTCGTGCACGAGGCCGCGCCCGACTTCGAACGGGCCATGACCGACCCCGGCAACCTCACCTGGCACCGCTGGTACGCCTCGCTGCTGCGGGCCTGCGGCGCCGATCTCGCCGACCCCGACGACGTACGGAGCCGGCTCGCCGCCCTCGACGGGGCGCCGCTGCCCGACGGTGTGCACCGGGCCGACCTCATGGGGCGGACGGCCCTCGCGGACGTCCTCCTCGCCGAGGCGCTCACGCGCGCGTACGTCCGGGACGCCGAGGAGCCGCCCGCCATCGGGCCGCTGCTCACCGACCACGCCGTCGCGACCGGCATCGGGAAGGTGGCCGCCGCGCTCCAGGACCGGTGGACCGCCGCCGGGCTGGCCGAAGAGCTCGCCGGAGCGTACGCGCGGTTCGCGCCGGGACCCGAGGCCTTCCCACACCTCGTCCTTGCCGACGCCCTCCTCGACGAGCACCTCGACCATTTCGGGGACGTCGCCGTCCCCGTACCCCCGCCGCCCGCGATCGAGGCCGGGCCGGCCGAGCGGGACGCGGACACCCTCATCGCCGCCGTCGAGGAACTGGCGGAGGAGGAGTTCGAGCCCTACGGCGGGGAGGCGCCCCACCTTCTGTACGTGGTCTACCGGCGAGGCTGCTCGGCCGACTCCGTCGCCCGCAAGGCCGCCGAGTACGAGGACTGGTCCGTCGATCCGGACCTGGAGGACCTGCCCGTACCGGTACCGGCCGAGGCGCCCGACGGGTACGCGCTGCCGCCCCTGCCCGAGCTCGTCCGGCTCCTCGGCACGGCGGACCTGACCGAGGCCGACCGGGCCGGACTCGAAGGGGCCGCCCGCGATCTCGCCACCGTCCTGGACCGGCTCGCCGCCACCGGCCTGGTCTTCCGTACCGGCGACGCCTTCGGGCTCACCCCGCGCGGCGCCGGCGTCGTGCGTTATCTGCTCGGCGTACGAGGAGTCGCCGCGCCCGACGCCGACGAGGCCCGCGGGTGGGCGGCGCCCGAGGTGGTGGCCGCCGCCGCGGGCTGGCCCGGCTGCGTCGCCACGCGCGTGCTCGCCGACTGGCTCCACGCGCGCGGGGACACCGCCGAAGCCTGGTCCGAGCTGCTCGCCGCCCTCGGCACCGTCCACGCCGGCACCTCGGACGCGGCGGCCGTGCGAGGGCTCTTCCACGCCCTCGACACCGCCGCCGCCCCGCCCGATGCCCTGCGTGGCGCCCTCCGTGACCCGGTGATCGGCGCCTACGCCCACCAGGCCCTGCGCCTGCGGGGCGAACCCTCCGACCTGATCCAGGTGGGCACCTCGGCGCGGGCGCTGTACGTCCTGGACGCGCTGCCCGCCAAGAAGGGCCCGCTGGAGTCCCGGCGCACCGCCTTCGACGAGGCGGCGGCGGCCTGGCCCGGCGGGTCCGCCGCCCTGGTGCGGGCGATGGCCGCGGCGGACCGCCATGAGACGGAGCGGGTCCTCGGCCCGCTCGGCCTCACCGCTCCCTGAACGTCACCCCGTGGTGAGGTACATGGAGGACGGTCCCGAGCCCGCCGTGTTGCGGCAGCTGTGGTTGCCGGTCGGACGGGCGTTGACCAGGGCCAGGCAGCGGCCGAGGGCCTGCTGGCCGTAGGCGTTGGGGTGCATGGACTCCTGGACGAGCCCCTGGGTGCTCTGGCTGTCGATCCAGCGCGCCCACTCGCTCGTGGTCCCCGAGGCGGGCACGGTCGAGGTCACCTGCTTGCTCGCCTTGGCGCAGACCTCGCGCCCCTGGAGAGCGTCGCGGAGGTCCATGAACTGCACGCCCTTGGCCGCGGCGACGCCCTTGAGGCGGTTGGCGATCTGCGGGACGAGGGAGTCGCGGGCCCAGTCGGAGTCGGCGTTCCAGAAGGGGCAGCCGCCGGTGTTCGTACGGGTCCAGCCGTTCTCGGAGTACCGGTTGTCGGCGGCGCGGGGGATGGGGGAGGGGTACGACTGGAGGACGATCCGGTAGTCGGACGAGCCGTACCCGGCGCCCGTCATGACGGCCCGGATCTCGTCGACCGAGCGGCCGACGTCCGCCATCACGCCGTCGATCTTGGCGTCGACCTCGGCCTGCTGGTCGTCGTGGCAGTACGAGTACCAGACGATGTAGTCGGTCGCGCAGGTGGAGATGATGTCGGCGAACCCGAGGTCGTTGCCGCCGATGGAGAGCGCGATCAGCTTCACGTCGTGCGTGGCGGCCACGGCCGCCAGCCGGTCGGCCTGCGGGGCCTCGCCCTTGTAGGCCACGCCGCCCTGCGAGGCGCGGAAGACGTTGTCCGTCGTCGCGCCGGAGCAGGCGAGGTTGACGAGGGAGCTCGCGATCGGGCCCGCGCTCTTCACCTCGGAGGTGTCCGAGCGGTGACAGCCGCCCGCCGTGGCGCCGTACACCCGTGAGGGGTCGTACCCGCTGCCGGTCCAGGCGCGGTCGGTGCCGTTGCGGCTGCCGGAGTTGGTGAGGCTGTTGCCGAGCCAGCGGCCGGCCTCGCCGGAGATATAGCTGTCGCCCATGGCGACGACGGCGGTGGGCCCGGTGCCGGGGGACGCCTGGACGGCCGGAGCGGCGACGGAGACGAGCCCGGCGGCGGTACACAGTGCCAGGAGTGCGCGGAGCGCACGAGGGGGGGACGAAGGCATGGCTGTGCTCCTGCGGTATGCGGTACGCAGTGATGTGGGGGACAGCCGCCGGCGCCGGTGACATGGCGGAATCTCGCACGGCCTGGCTTGTTACCGCTAGGTAGCTGCATATCTCGGTTCCGTCACGTCACCTGTGACCTCACAGGGGTACGAAAAGGCCCCGCCTCCCGGTTTTGTGCGACACCGGGAGGCGGGGCCTTGATCGAAAAGGTTGTGACGGCAGCTGTGCGGGCAGCCGGTCAACCCGTCTCGTGTTGCCGCGGTCAGCCGACCAGCTGCTCGTAGGCCGGCAGGGTCAGGAAGTCCGCGTAGTCCGCGTCGAGGGAGACGTGCAGGAGCAGGTCGTGTGCCTGCTGCCACTTGCCGGCCGCGAAGGCCTCCTCGCCGATCTCCGCGCGGATCGCGGCCAGCTCCTCGGCGGCGACCTCGCGGGCCAGCTCCGGAGTCGCCGTCTTACCGTTCTCGAAGACGACGCCGGCGTTGATCCACTGCCAGATCTGCGAGCGCGAGATCTCGGCGGTGGCCGCGTCCTCCATCAGGTTGAAGATGGCGACGGCACCGAGGCCGCGCAGCCACGCCTCGATGTAGCGGATGCCGACCTGCACGGCGCTGACCAGGCCCGCGTACGTGGGCTTCGCGTCGAGCGAGTCGATGGCGATCAGGTCTCCGGCCGCGACGGACACGTCCTCGCGGAGGCGGTCCTTCTGGTTCGGCTTCTCGCCGAGGACGGCGTCGAAGGAGGCCATCGCGATCGGCACCAGGTCGGGGTGGGCGACCCAGGAGCCGTCGAAGCCGTCGCCGGCCTCGCGGTCCTTGTCGGCCTTGACCTTCTCGAAGGCGACCTTGTTGACCTCGGCGTCCTTGCGGGACGGGATGAACGCCGCCATGCCGCCGATCGCGTGCGCGCCGCGCTTGTGGCAGGTGCGCACGAGGAGCTCGGTGTACGCGCGCATGAACGGGGCCGTCATCGTGACCGCGTTGCGGTCCGGCAGGACGAACTTGGCTCCGCCGTCACGGAAGTTCTTGACGATGGAGAAGAGGTAGTCCCAGCGGCCCGCGTTCAACCCGGCGGCGTGGTCGCGGAGTTCGTAGAGGATCTCCTCCATCTCGTACGCGGCCGTGATGGTCTCGATGAGGACCGTGGCGCGGACGGTGCCCTGTGGGATGCCGACGTAGTCCTGGGCGAAGACGAAGATGTCGTTCCAGAGGCGGGCCTCCAGGTGCGATTCCGTCTTCGGCAGGTAGAAGTACGGGCCCTTGCCGAGGTCGATCAGCCGCTGCGCGTTGTGGAAGAAGTACAGGCCGAAGTCGACGAGCGCGCCCGGCACCGGGCGTCCGTCGAAGGTGAGGTGACGCTCCTCCAGGTGCCAGCCGCGCGGTCGCATGACGACGGTGGCGAGCTGGTCGGCGGGCTTGAGGGCGTACGACTTGCCCGAGCGCGGGTCGGTGAAGTCGATGTTCCGGGTGTACGCGTCGATCAGGTTGACCTGACCCAGGACGACGTTCTCCCAGGTCGGCGCCGAGGCGTCCTCGAAGTCGGCGAGCCAGACCTTCGCGCCGGAGTTGAGCGCGTTGATCGTCATCTTGCGGTCGGTCGGGCCGGTGATCTCGACGCGGCGGTCGTTCAGGGCCGCCGGGGCCGGGGCGACCTTCCAGGAGTCGTCGGCGCGGATCGCGGCGGTCTCCGGCAGGAAGTCCAGCGTGGACGTACGGGCGATCTCGGCGCGGCGCTCCGCCCGGCGGGCGAGGAGCTCGTCCCGGCGCGGGGTGAACCGCCGGTGCAGTTCGGCGACGAAGGCCAGGGCGGCCTCGGTGAGCACCTCTTCCTGACGCGGCAGGGGCTCGGCATCGACGACGGCCAGGGGGGACGGCGCTGGTGCGGACATGAACTGTCACTTCCTTCAGCGGACTTCACGGGCGGTGCCAGGCGGCCGCCGGGCGTCGCGGAACGGCACGCGGTGCCGCAGGCGCCGAGATACGGCCGCAAGCGCCTTCTGAACGAGCAGGCGCTTCTGAACAGTGGATACTAGTTTCCTCATGGTGGAAGTTCAATGGTTTGTTGATGTCGAGATTCTCTGGATCGACAGACCATGGCGCTCGGTGCCAGCCCGTTCACGCCCCGTTCCCGCTCCTTGGGCCGGTCCTCAGGTCGGTCCTTCGAGGTGGGCCAGATCCGCCTCCGTGTCGATGTCATAGGGCTCGGCCACATCCGAACAGTCCACCGGAGTGATCGCATCCCGGTGCGCCGCCAGATAGTCCCGCGCGCCCCGGTCGCCCACCGCCGCCTCGGCGATGCCCGCCCAGTGACCCGCGCCGAACAGCACCGGATGGCCGCGCTCCCCGCCGTACGAGGCCGCCGCGAGCGAGTCCCGCGAGCCGTACGCCGCCCGGACCCGGGCCACCGCCTCCGCCCCGATCCCCGGCTGGTCGACGAGCAGCACGAGCGCCGCGTCCACCCCGCGCGGATCGGCGGCGAGGGAGACCAGCCCGGCCCGCAGTGAGGAGCCCATCCCCTGCGCCCAGTCCGGGTTCTCCACCAGCACGCAACCGGCCAGATCCGCCCGCTCCCGTACGGCACCGGCCGACGCCCCGAGCACCACGTGCACCACCTCGCATCCGGCCGCGCGCAGCACCCCCACCGCGTACTCGACCAGCGGCCGCCCCCGGTGGGAGAGCAGCGCCTTGGGCCGGCCCCCGAGCCGTCGCCCGCCCCCGGCGGCGAGGACGAGACCGGCGACGACGGGGTTTCGATCATGCGCTGTTGTCATGGGAAGTGCATACCGCATCAGGCGGAATGACACGGTCGCCTGAATTCCGTCCACCAAGGGTGGCGCGCCGGGGTGGCGAAGGAGTTAACTGGCCCGCGGCTCGCGGCTGCCGACCCCGTTTCCCGGGTCGGCCGGGCGAGGCCGGGTGTGTTCGGGGTACGGCGTTCTGCGCACAGTGTCGTGCGAGGGGGAGAACCGTGTTGCGAAGCGTGGGGCAGAGGCGAGTGACCGGCGAGGGCGTGGACCCCAGAGTGGCTGAACTACGGTCCGCCGTGGCCCGGCTCCGGCGCGAACTGGCCGCCCACCGGGTGGAGTTCACCGACCGGGGCATCGCGGAGGACGAGCTCGCCGCCCTGGACGCGATGGCGCTCAGCGGCGCCCCCGAGGTACGGCGGCTTCGCCGCTCCCTGCTGCTCGTCGCGGGCTGCGTCGGATCCGTCAGCGCGCTCGCCGAGGGACTCGCAGGCGTCCGCCGCGCCGTCGAACTCTTCGGGCCTTCGCCTCAGGACGCCGGTCCTACCGCCTGATCACGAGGCGTTCCGACACCGGCCCAGGACCTCGGCCCTACCGCCTGATCGCGAGGCGTCCCGGCAGCCGCCCAGGCCCCCGGTCCTACCGCCTGATCAGCCGGCGCGCGGTCGCCGTCGCCACCGCCGCCGTGCGCGAGTCCACGCCCAGCTTCGCGAAGACGTGCACCAGATGCGACTTCACCGTCGCCTGGCTCAGGAACAGCACCTTGCTGATCTGCTGGTTCGACAGGCCCTCGCCGACCAGCTGGAGCACTTCGAGTTCCCGCTTGGTCAGGGCCTCCGCCGGCGTCCGCATCCGGTCCATCAGCCGGTGCGCCACCGCCGGGGCGAGCGCCGACTGACCGGCCGCGGCCGTCCGGACCGCCGCCGCCAGCTCCTCCGGCGGCGCGTCCTTCAGGAGGTAGCCGGAGGCGCCCGCCTCCACCGCCGCCAGGATGTCCGCGTCCGTGTCGTACGTCGTCAGGACCAGCACCTTCGGGCCACCGGGCGCCGCCGTGATCGCCGCCGTCGCCTCCGAGCCGTGCATCCCGGCCCCGAACTGCAGGTCCATCAGGACCACGTCCACGCCGCCGGCCGTGGCCAGCTCCACCGCCCGTTCGGCGGTGGCCGCCTCCGCGACGACGGCGAAGTCCGGCTCCGTGTCGAGGACCGCGCGCAGACCCGCCCGTACCACCGGATGGTCGTCGGCCAGGAGCAGACGGATGGTCATGGTTCACACTCCAGCGGGGAGAGGGAGGGACACGGCGACGGCCGTGCCCTGACCGGGCGCGGACTCCACGGTGAACGTGCCGCCCAGCGACTCCGCCCGCGAGCGCATCGCCGGAAGACCGAAACCGCCGTCGGACGAGGGACGGCCCACGGAGGCGGGATCAAAACCCTTCCCGTCGTCGACGACGTCCAGGGTGACCGAGGCGTCCATGAACGACAGGGTGATCTCGGCCCGCGAGGCCCCCGCGTGCCGCACCGTGTTCGCCAGCGCCGACTGCGCGATCCGCAGCAGCGCCACCTCGTACGGGGTCGGCAGCTCGACCGGCGTACCGCTGACCGAGAAACGCACCCGCGGCCCGGCCCCGCCCGGCCCGTGCGCATCCGATCCGGCGCCCGGCTCGCACAGCCGCTCCAGCGCCGCCGCCAGGGAGCCTTGCTCCAGGTCCGGCGGCGACAGGGCGCGGACGAAGCGCCTGGCCTCCGCCAGGTTGTCCTGGGCCGCCTGCCGCGCCCGTTCGATGTGTCCCGAGGCCGGGGACCCCGGCGGCAGGGCCCGCTCCGCCGCCCGCAGCAGCAGCTGGATCGAGGACAGGCCCTGCGCGAGCGTGTCGTGGATCTCGCGCGCGAGGCGCTCCCGCTCGGCGAGCGTCCCCGCGTGCCGCTCCGCCGCCGCCAGCTCCGCCCGCGTCGCGAGCAGCTCCTCGATGAGCCGGCGCCGCCGTTCGCTCTCCCGGTAGAGGGCCTGGTAGCCGAGGACCGTCGCCACCGCGACCGCCGCGCCGAGCAGCGGCCCGATGAAGACGCCCGGGTTGAGCGGGGCGCCGTGCCCCACGTACGAGAGGATCGCCGCGCCCGCCGTCAGCGCGACCACCGGCAGCGACCAGCGTGCGGGCAGCAGGTGCAGCTGCACGAAGTACAGCGGGAACGCCACCCAGAGGGCCTCCGGGGTCAGCCACAGCAACACGAGCCAGGACGCGCCCAGGACTCCCAGCCACACGGCGGCGCCCCGCCGCGAGTCGCGCACCGGCGGCAGGTACGAACCGGCCGCGTAGACCGCGCCCGTCACCACCGCCATCGCCGTCCCGGCCGCCGACTCCGCCCGTACCGCCGTGAGGGCGAGCAGGCCCGCCGTCAGCAGGTGCAGGCAGAGGCGCAGCGCGCGCGGGGCCGGGGTCAGGGAGGGCCGCTCGGCGGGGTGG
>JOBE01000071.1 GCA_000717735.1 Streptomyces griseoluteus
TGGCTGCACACCTACAATCACCACCGCGGACACACCGCGCTCGCAGGCAAACCACCCGCCAGCCGCGTCCCCAACCTCACAGGGCAATACACCTAGGCCTGTCCGGCGGATCACAGCTGACGGCCGGGCTCGATCCGGAAGAGCCTCCCCGGGGCGAGCCCAGGTGACCGGCCGGTAGGTGACCCGTCCGTGACCTGTACCGCAGCGCACGTGGGAGCGCGCCCCTAAGATCTGCGCATGACAGGATCGGACGGCTCTCGACACTGGGCGCCGGGGGAGCACATCCTCTGGCGCTACCGCGGCAACGGCACCGGGGCGGTGCACATCTGCCGGCCGGTGACGGTCGTGCAGGACACCCCCGAGCTGCTCGCGGTGTGGATGGCCCCCGGTACGGAGTGCGTACGCCCCGTGCTCGCGGACGGCACGCCCGTGCACGAGGAGCCGCTCGCCACCCGCTACACCGCCCCGCGCACGACGGAGCGCGCACGGTGGGCCGGCAGCGGGGTGCTGAAGCTGGCACGGCCGGGCGACCCCTGGTCGGTGTGGCTGTTCTGGGAGCGCGGCTGGCGCTTCCGCAGCTGGTACGTGAACCTGGAGGAGCCGCGGGTCCGGTGGTCCGGCGGCTTCGACTCCGAGGACCATTTCCTCGACATCTCCGTATACCCCGACCGCAGTTGGCTGTGGCGGGACGAGGACGAGTTCGCGCAGGCGCAGCGGTGCGGTCTGATGGGCCCGGAGCAGGCCGCGCGGGTGCGCGACGCCGGGGGCAGGGCGGTGGACCGGATCAAGGCGTGGAGGGCGCCGTTCGCGGACGGCTGGGAGGACTGGCGACCCGATCCGGCATGGCGGGTTCCGGAACTTCCGGCGGACTGGGACCGCACTCCGGTGCACACGGCACCGTGAGACCCTTGATGCGCCCCCGGGGTTCAAACGTAGGATCGTCCTCCGCACGGTGGAAGCGGACCGAACAGCACGTCAGACCGACCGAGCGACCTGCCAGACCCACCGGACGGCCCGTCAAGGACCTGACGGAGCACAGGACCTGACCAGAAGTCATCGACGAGGGGGAGAGCAGTGCCGGACGTCTGCCCGGGTGTTCCGACCCCCGCCGCCGCCGTGACTCGCGGAGCCTCCACATCCGCCGCACACGAGGGGTTTATCCCTGCCGAAGGCGCGGCATCGGCGAGAAGAGCGAGTGCATCGCACCACCGGCCCGGACGGACGGAATCCCACGCGTGACGGAGCATCCCACCTCCCACGAAGGCCGGCAGCCCCTGGCTGCCCGGTCACAGGAACGCGCGCGCCCTCGCCAGGAGGCGGCGGCCGGCCTGCCCTCCGAGGTGCCCGCCCAGCCGGGCGGCCCTGCGGGCCCCGGTACGGACGCGCCCCCGGCGGGCGGTGTGCCCGCGGCGCCCCCCGCCCCCGTCAACCCCGGCGTCGCCGTCGCCGTGGCCGCCCAGCACCCGGGCGGCGGCCGGGGCGGGGACACCGCCACGCGGCGCGAGGGCGAGCGGCTGCGGTTCGTCGGCGCCGCGACCCGGCGCATCGCGCGCGGCATCGACCTGGACGAGATCGTGCTCGGCCTGTGCCGGGCCACCGTGCCGACGTTCTCCGACGAGATCCTGGTCTACCTCCGCGACCCGCTGCCGGTGGGTGACGAGCGCCCGGTGGCGCCGTTCATGCTGCGCCTGCGCCGTACCGACCGGCTCCGGTTAAGCGAGCTGGAGGGCGAGGAGCTCCTCCTCGTACCCGATCCGAGTCCGACCCCCGCGGCCGAACTCTGCGAGGTGCGGTCCGGGGGTGCGCTCGCCGAGGTGCTGCGCGGGGTACGGCCGGTGTTCGGCGACTCCGCCGCCGCCAAGACCGCGCTGTCGGAGCTGCTCGGCCCCGGGCATCCGCTGCCCGGCGGGCTGCGGGCGGTCCTCGCCCCGCTGCGCGGCCGGCGCCGGGTGATCGGCGCCGCCGTGTTCCTGCGCCGCCCCGAGCGGGCCGCCTTCGAGCCGAACGACCTGCTGGTCGCCGCCCAGTTGGCCACGCACACGGCGCTCGGCATCGACAAGGCCGTCCTGTACGGGCGCGAGGCGTACATCGCGGACGAGCTCCAGCGGACGATGCTGCCGGACTCGCTGCCGCAGCCGACCGGCGTCAAGCTCGCCTCGCGCTATCTGCCGGCCGCCGAGACGGCCCGGGTGGGCGGTGACTGGTACGACGCGATCCCGCTGCCCGGCAGCCGGGTCGCCCTGGTAGTCGGCGACGTCATGGGCCACTCGATGACCTCGGCGGCGATCATGGGCCAGCTGCGCACCACCGCGCAGACCCTGGCCGGGCTCGACCTGCCTCCGCAGGAGGTCCTGCACCACCTGGACGAGCAGGCGCAGCGGCTCGGCGAGAACCGCATGGCCACCTGCATGTACGCGGTGTACGACCCGGTCTCGCACCGGATCACCATCGCCAACGCGGGCCACCCGCCGCCGATACTGCTCCACCTGGGCGGCCGGGCCGAGGTGCTGCGGGTGCCGCCGGGCGCCCCGATCGGCGTGGGCGGGGTGGACTTCGAAGCGGTCGAGCTGGACGCGCCCGCGGGTGCCACGCTGCTGCTCTACACGGACGGTCTGGTGGAGTCCCGGCTGCGGGACGTGTGGACCGGCATCGAGCAGCTGCGGGAGCGCCTTGCGGCGACCGCGCAGCTGACGGGCCCGGACCACTCGCCGCCCCTTGAGGCGCTCTGCGACGACGTCCTCGACATGCTGGGTCCCGGGGACCGGGACGACGACATCGCGCTGCTCGCGGCCCGTTTCGACGGGATCGCGCCGAGCGACGTGGCGTACTGGTTCCTGGAGCCGGAGGACGCGGCCCCCGGCCGGGCCCGACGGCTCGCCCGGCGGGCGCTCGCCCGCTGGGACCTGGAGGAGCTGACGGACTCGGTGGAGCTGCTGATCAGCGAGGTCGTGACGAACGCCGTGCGGTACGCGGAGCGGCCCGTGACGCTGCGGCTCCTGCGGACGGACGTGCTGCGCTGCGAGGTCGGCGACGACTCCCCGCAGCTGCCGCGGCAGCGACGGGCGCGTGACACCGACGAGGGCGGGCGCGGTCTCTTCCTGGTGAACCGGCTTGCGAGGCGGTGGGGGGCGACCCGGCTGTCGGGCGGCAAGGTGGTCTGGTTCGAGCTGGCCACCCCCTGATCCGGTAGTGACATGACGGAAGGCCGGACCCCTGAGGGGTCCGGCCTTCCGTCATGTCACTACCGCGACGGCCGTGTGCCGGCCTCGCCCTCGGGGTCGGGGCCGCCGGCGTCCGGGGGCTCGATCGACGGCGGTGGGGACGGCTCCTCGGTGGCGGTCGGCTCGTCCGTGGGCTCCGGAGGCGTGGTGGTCGGGTCGGCGGTCGGCTCCGGCGGCGTCGTGGCCGTGGTGGTCGGCGGGGGCGTCGTGGCCGGGGCCGTCGTGGTCGGATCCTCCGTCGGCTCCTCGGGCGCCTCGGTCGTCCGGGTCGGCTCGGGGTCAGGCTCGACCGGGGTCGAGCTGTCCGTCTCCAGGTCGAAGGAGGCGTCGGAGCCGCCGCCGAGGGCGCTGGTGGTGTAGTCGCCCCAGATCTGGGCCGGCGTACGGCCGCCGTTGGCGCGGCCCTCGTTGATGGTGTTCGTCAGGGTGACCTGGTTGCCCTTGGCGTCCTCGCCGAAGAGGCCGACGGCGGTGACGAGTTCGGGGGTGTAGCCCACGAACCAGGCGGAACGGTTGTTCTCGGAGGTGCCGGTCTTGCCCGCGGCCTCGTAGTCACCGGCGGCGCGGAAGCCGGAACCGCTCTGTACGACGCCCTGCATGGCCTTGGTGACGGTGTCGGCGGCCTCGCGGCCGATGACCTGCTCGCCGATCCCCTTGGCGGGCGTGACGACGCGGTCCCTGTGCTCGGCGGCCTTCACGAGGGTCGGGGTGACCTTCTCGCCGTGGTTGTCGAGGGTGGCGTACACACCGGCCATGTCCATGGTGGAGGCGCCCATGGTGCCGAGGGACATGGCGGGGCTCTCGCCGAAGTCCGGTCCGTCCTTCATGCCGAGGGCGAGGGCGGTCTTCTTGGTCTCGGCCTCGCCGACGTCCACGATCATCTGGGCGTAGACGGAGTTGATGGAGCGGTTGGTGGCCTTCTGGACGGTGACGGGGCCGTGGCTGCGGTCGTCCTCGTTCTCGGGCGCGAAGGGGATGTCGCTGCCCACGACCTCGCGCCGGCTGTCGCCGTCGTAGATGGTGCCGAGCCCTATCTTGCGCCCGTCCTGGGTGACGGAGCCGTTCTCGATCGCGGCTGCGAGGACGAGCGGCTTGAAGGTGGAGGCGGGCTGGTAGTCGCGGCGGGTCGCGTTGGACGTCCAGTGCTCGGTGGCGCCGATGCCGCCGTACATCGCGACGACCGCGCCGGTCTTCGGGTCGACGGAGGTGGCGCCGGCCTGGACGGTGGCGTCCTTCTTGTCGCCCTTGCGGTCGAGCTTGGCCTCCAGCTGCCGGTCGACGGCCTTGACGAGGTCCTTCTGCTTCTTCTCGTCGATGTTGAGGGTGATCGTCCAGCCGCCGGCCTTGATGTCCTCCTCGCTGATGCCCTGGCGCATCAGCTCCTGGTTGGCGGCCTCGACGATGTAGCCGGTCTGGCCCTCCATGCCCGGGGCGGGCTTGGGCTTCTGCGGGACGGGGAACTTCATGGCCGTCCGGTCGGCCGCGGCGAGCCAGCCCTCCTCGACCATGTTGTCGAGGACGTAGTTCCAGCGCTCCTCGACGAGCTTGCGGCCGGTGGGGCTCGCGGAGGTCCAGTCGTACTGGTTGGGCGCCTGGAGCAGCGAGGCGAGGTAGGCGCCCTGGGCGGTGGTGAGCTTGGTGGCGTCGACTCCGTAGTACGCGCGGGCGGCGGCCTGGATGCCGTAGGCGCTGCGCCCGTAGTAGCTGGTGTTCATGTAGCCGGCGAGGATGTCGCTCTTGTTCATCTGCTCATCGACCTTGATGGCGATGACCATTTCCTTGAGCTTGCGCGTCGCCGTCTGGTCCTGGCTCAGGTAGAAGTTCTTGACGTACTGCTGGGTGATGGTCGAACCACCCTGCTTGCCCTTGCCGGTGAGGGTGGACCAGACGGCGCGGGTGGTGCCCTTGACGTCGACGCCGTTGTCCTTGTAGAAGCTCTTGTTCTCGGCGGCGACGAAGGCCTTCTGGACCTCTGCGGGGATCTTCTCCAGGCCGACGATCTCGCGGTTTATCTTGCCGGTCCTGGCGAGGACCTTGCCGTCGGCGTACTTGTAGATGTTGCTCTGCATGGTCGCCTCGGCGTTGGCCGTCGGCACCGGGACCATGAGGTAGACGACGTACAGGGCGCCCATGGCGAGCAGGCAGACCACGAAGAACGTGCCCAGGAGCTTCTTCCAGGAGAAGAGGCGGCGCAGGCCGCGTTTCTTCGCCTTGCTCTTGTCCGGTCGGCCCATGAGTCGTGTCGCTCCGCTCGTCGTGTGTCCCGGCGCGCCGGTCCTTCTCCCGCCCCACGCGGGTCGGCTCAGCTAGCCAGCTAACACCGCCGATGTGGACATAGGACAACCGATCACGCCTTTTCCGGACGTGAGAATCAGCACCCATGTCCAGAGGAACCGACGTCCCAGCGGACCGGATGGTTGCGTGAAGGAGTCGTTCCGCTTCTCGCGGGGCGGCGCGGCCCTTCTCCTGGGGCGGCGCCCGCCCAGCTATACACCACGCGTATACACACCATGTACAGTGACGGGCATGTCCATCGGTCACACCCTCCTGGGACTCCTGGAGTCCGGCCCGCGCCACGGCTACGACCTCAAGCGCGCCTTCGACGAGAAGTTCGGCCACGACCGGCCGCTGCACTACGGCCAGGTCTACTCGACCATGTCCCGGCTCCTGAAGAACGGCCTCGTCGTCGTCGACGGCATCGAGGCGGGCGGCGGCCCCGAGCGGAAGCGGTACGCCATCACCGAGGCCGGCATCACCGATGTCGCCCAGTGGCTCGCCACCCCCGAGAAGCCCGAGCCGTACCTCCAGTCCACGCTCTACACCAAGGTCGTCCTGGCCCTCCTGACCGGGCGCGGCGCCGCCGAGCTCGTCGACACCCAGCGCGCCGAACACCTGCGCCTGATGCGCGAGCTCACCCGGCGCAAGAAGGACGGCGACCTCGCCGACCAGCTGATCTGCGACCACGCCCTGTTCCATCTGGAGGCCGACCTGCGCTGGCTGGAACTGACCGCCGCCCGGCTCGACCGGCTCGCCGAGGAGATCCGCCGATGACTTCCACCCCGCTCCTCGGTGCCACCGGCCTCGACAAGGCCTACGGCCCGACCCCGGCCCTCGTCGGCGCCTCCTTCTCGCTCCGGGCCGGCGAGGTCGTCGCCGTCATGGGCCCCTCCGGCTCCGGCAAGTCGACCCTGCTGCACTGCCTGGCCGGAATCGTGCGCCCCGACGCCGGAACCATCACCTACGACGGGCGCGAACTCACCGCGCTCTCCGACACCGCGCGCAGCGCCCTGCGCCGTACCGACTTCGGCTTCGTCTTCCAGTTCGGCCAGCTCGTCCCCGAGCTGACCTGCGTGGAGAACGTCGCCCTGCCGCTCCGCCTCAACGGCGAGAAGCGGAAGGCCGCAGAGGCCAGGGCCGTCGAGTGGATGGCCCGCCTGGAGGTCGAGGACATCGCGGCCAAACGCCCCGGCGAGATATCCGGCGGCCAGGGGCAGCGCGTCGCCGTCGCCCGCGCGCTCGTCACCGCCCCCCGGGTGATCTTCGCCGACGAGCCGACCGGCGCCCTCGACTCCCTCAACGGCGAGCGGGTCATGCGGCTGCTCACCGACGCCTCCCGGGACACCGGCGCCGCCGTCGTCCTCGTCACCCACGAGGCCCGGGTCGCCGCCTACTCCGACCGCGAGATCGTCGTACGCGACGGAGCCGTACGGGACGCGGAGTGGGCCGCATGACGCTTCCCGGCGAGACGAGTCGCCCCAGCGACACAAGGCGCCCCGGCGACACGGGGCCCGCCCGCGACAGAGGGCCTGCCGGCGGCACGAGCCTCGCCGCCTGGGCCCGCGACCTGGCGCTCGGCGCCCGGTTCGCGGTCACCGGCGGCCGGTCCGGCCTGCTCCGCACCCTGCTGACCGCGACCGGCGTCGGCTTCGGCGTGGCCCTGCTCCTCGTCGCCTCCTCGCTGCCGAACATGCTCTTCCAGCGGGAGGTACGGGAGTCGGTCCGCGCCGTCGACGGCAGCGAGCAGGTCACCTCTCCCCGGCCCGACTCCTTCCTCCACCTCGGCAGGACCACCGTCTACCGCGACGACGTCATCAGCGGACTGCTGCTGCGCCCCGAGGGCGACGCGCCCCCGGTCCCGCCCGGCGCGTCCGCCTTCCCCGCCGTCGGCGAGATGCTGGTCTCCCCCGCGCTCCGCGAACTGCTCGACTCCCCCGAGGGCGCCCTGCTCAGGGAACGGCTCCCCTACCAGGTGGCCGGGACGATCGGGCAGGCCGGACTCATCGGCCCGGCCGAGCTGCGGTACGTCGCCCACGCCGACTTCCTCGACACCGAGAACCTCGACGGGCGCGGCACGCGGTACGGCTGGTCCGTGCCCGAGGAGCCGCTGAACGCGTTCCTGCTCCTCCTCGTCGTCGTCGCCTGTGTCGTCCTGCTGCTGCCCGTGCTCGTCTTCGTCGCGACCGCCGTCCGCTTCGGCGGCGAGCAGCGCGACCGGCGGCTCGCGGCGCTCCGGCTCGTGGGCGCCGACATCGCGATGACCCGGCGGGTCGCGGCCGGCGAGTCGCTCGCGGGCGCGCTGCTCGGCCTCCTGACAGGGCTCGGACTCTTCGCGGTGGCGCGGCAGTTCGCGGGGGCCTTCACCATCTGGGACGTCAACGCCTACCCCTCCGACGTCGTGCCGATGCCCGTGCTCGCCGCGCTCGCCCTCGTCGCCGTGCCGGTCGCCTCGGTCGTGGTCACCCTCTTCGCGCTGCGCGGGGTGGCCATCGAACCGCTCGGGGTCGTCCGGACGTCGACGCCGCGCCGCCGCCGGCTGTGGTGGCGCCTGCTGCTCCTCGCGGCCGGGGTGGCCCTGCTCGTCCCGCTGATGGGCGAGGTCCAGGTGACCGGGACGAGCATCGACACCGTGGGCGTCGCGGCCGGCACCACGCTCGTCCTGATCGGCCTCACCACCCTCCTGCCGTGGCTCGTCGAGGCCTGTGTGAAGCGGCTGAACACGGGCCCCGTGTCCTGGCAGCTGGCCGTCCGCCGGCTCCAGCTGAGCAGCGGCACCGCGGCCCGTGCGGTCAGCGGCATCGTCGTCGCGGCGACCGGGGCGATCGCTCTCCAGATGCTCTTCCAGGCGATGGAGAACGACTTCACACAGCTCACGGGCGAGGATTCGTCCCGCGCCCAGATCGCGATCGGCGCCGATGCCGGGACCGCCGCCGAGGCCCGCGGAATGATCGACCGATTCGAGCGGACCAAGGGCGTCAGCGGGGTCATCGGCATCGTCGAATCACACGTGTGGCGGCCAGGACCCCTCAAGGAGGGCGAGGAGTTCGCCCCGAGGGCCTCGATCAGGGTCGGCGACTGCGCCTCCCTCGGGGAGTTCGCCACGCTGCCCTCCTGTGTGGACGGCGACGTCTTCGTCTTCCTCGCGCACGGCGCGCAGGGCAACCCGGACGACAGCTGGGTCACCAGGACCGCGCGGCCCGGCGCGACGGTCGCCCTGCGGGACCCGTATCCGCACCCGAGCGAGCCGCAGCGCCCCGAGGGCGCTCCGCTGCCGCAGTGGCGCATCCCCGCCACGGCCCGGGTCGTGGACTCGCGCCCCGACCCGACGGGCATGTACGAGTACGGAATCCTCGCCACCCCCTCGGCGATCGACGCGGCCCGGCTCGACGAGCCCGACGCTCAGGCCATGGTCCGGCTCGACCCGGCCGTGCCCGACGCCGCCGACCACGTACGCAACACGGCGGAGGCCATCGACCCGACGTCCTGGGTGCGCACCCTGAAGGACACCGAACGGGACGCGGCGTACTCCAGCGTCCGCACCGGCATCCTCGTCGGCTCCACCCTGACGATGCTGCTGGTGGCCGCCTCGCTCCTGGTGACGACCCTGGAGCAGCTCAGGGAGCGCAAGCGGCTGCTGTCCTCGCTCGTCGCCCTCGGCACCCGGCGCTCCACCCTGAGCTGGTCGGTGCTCTGGCAGACGGCGGTGCCGATCGTCCTCGGTCTCGTCCTCGCCGTGGCGGGCGGCCTCGGCCTCGGGGTGGTCCTGCTGAACCTGGGCGGGCAGCCGGTCGCGGACTGGTGGACCTTCCTGCCCGTCGTCGGGATCGGCCTCGCGCTGATCGCCGCGGTGACCCTGCTGAGCATGCCGGCCCTGTGGCGGCTGATGCGGGCGGACGGGCTGCGCACGGAATAACCCTTCGGACTGAGGTACGAGGGAGTGGGCGTCGTTTCCTGGGACCGGGGGGCCTCAGGAAACGACGACCAGCGGCGTACGCACTGCCGAACCGGGTCTCAGGAAACGATGCCCAGCGGCGTACGCACTACCGGGCCGGGTCTCAGGTACCGGTGCCGAGCACCCGTACCGGAAGACCCCGCATCGCGCCCCGCAGCTCCTCCGCCAGCTCCGCGAACTCGGCGTGCCGGGCCGCGCCCGTCCGCATCGCGAGGGCGATCCGCCGGGAGGGCGCCGGTTCGGCGAAGAGCCCGGTCCACAGGGCGGTGTTGCGGGCGGTCTCGACCGTGACGGCGGTCCGCGGCAGCAGCGTCACCCCGAGACCGCCGGCCACCAGCTGGACCAGGGTGGCGAGCCCGGCGGCCGTGGTGGTGACCTCCGCGCCGCCCGTGCGCCCGGCCTCGCGGCAGATGTCGAGGGCCTGGTCGCGCAGGCAGTGCCCCTCGTCGAGCAGCAGCAGCCGCAGCTCCTTGAGGGCCTCGCGCGGGATGTCGTCCCGTCCGGCCAGCGGATGGCCCTCCGGGGTGACCAGGACGAAGTCCTCGTCGAAGAGCGGGAGTTCGGTGACGCCGGGCACGCCGAGCGGCACGGCGAGCAGCAGCAGGTCGAGCCGCCCGGCCGTGAGGCCCTCCAGGAGCGAGGAGGTCTGCTCCTCGTGGACCTGGAGGTCGAGGTCCGGGTAGCGCCGGTGGACCAGGCGCAGGACCGTCGGGAGCAGGTACGGGGCGACGGTCGGAATGACGCCGAGCCGCAGCACCCCGGTGAAGGGGGCCTGGGCCGCCGCCTCCTCCATCAGCTCCGACACCGCGTCGAGGACCGCGCGGGTGCGCACCGCGAGCCGCTCCCCGGCGGGCGAGAGCAGCACCTTCCGCGTCGTACGCTCGAGGAGCTGGACACCGAGTGCCTCTTCGAGTGCCGAAACCGCGCCCGAGAGCGCGGGCTGGCTCATGCCGATGGCCGCCGCCGCGTCGCGGAAGTGCAGATGCTCGGCGACCGCCGCGAAGGCCCTGAGCTGCGAGAGGCTCGGCTGCTTGCCCCGGGACGGGCCGGGCGGGGAGGCGTACGGAGAGCTGTACGGAGAGCTGTACAGGGATGCCACTGATAACCACCTTCGATCAACACGAACCACTCTAGCTATTTCACTGATCAATGCACTCCGTGCCATGCTGTGACCTCGTCCAACCCCCACGGAAGACCCCAAAAGGGACCCTTCCTGCCTGCAAGGAGAGCGCGTGCTCACTGTCGGTGACAAGTTCCCCACCTACGACCTGACCGCCTGCGTGTCGCTGGAGAGCGGCAAGGAGTTCGAGCAGATCGATCACAAGTCCTACGAGGGCAAGTGGCGTGTGGTGTTCTTCTGGCCGAAGGACTTCACCTTCGTCTGCCCCACCGAGATCGCCGCGTTCGGCAAGCTGAACGACGAGTTCGCCGACCGCGACGCCCAGATCCTCGGCGTCTCCGGCGACTCCGAGTTCGTGCACCACGCCTGGCGCAAGGACCACGCCGACCTGCGTGACCTGCCCTTCCCGATGCTCGCCGACTCGAAGCACGAGCTCATGAGCGACTGCGGCGTCCGGGGCGAGGACGGCTTCGCCCAGCGTGCCGTCTTCATCGTGGACCCGAACAACGAGATCCAGTTCACCATGGTGACCGCCGGCTCCGTCGGCCGTAACCCCAAGGAGGTCCTGCGGGTCCTCGACGCCCTGCAGACCGACGAGCTGTGCCCGTGCAACTGGAACAAGGGTGAGGGCACCCTCGACGCCGCCGCCCTCCTCTCGGGCGAGTAAGAGGTATCCGACATGGCTCTCGACGAACTGAAGTCCGCCATACCGGACTTCGCCAAGGACCTGAAGCTGAACCTCGGTTCGGTCATCGGCAACAGCGACCTTCCGCAGCAGCAGCTGTGGGGCACGGTCCTCGCCTGCGCGATCGCCTCGCGCTCGCCCAAGGTCCTCAAGGAGCTGGAGCCCGAGGCCCAGGCCAACCTGAAGCCCGAGGCGTACCAGGCGGCCAAGTCCGCCGCCGCGATCATGGCGATGAACAACGTCTTCTACCGGACCCGGCACCTGCTGTCGGACCCCGAGTACGGGACGATGCGCGCCGGTCTGCGGATGAACGTCATCGGCAACCCGGGCGTCGAGAAGGTCGACTTCGAGCTGTGGTCGCTGGCCGTCTCCGCGATCAACGGCTGCGGCCAGTGCCTGGACTCGCACGAGCAGGTCCTGCGCCAGGCCGGTGTCGACCGCGCCACGATCCAGGAGGCCGTGAAGATCGCCGCGGTGATCCAGGCGGTCGGCGTCACCCTCGACGCGGAAGCGGTCCTCGCCGAGTAGGGCGTCACCGCAGTCGTACGAGAAGGGCCCCGGGGCAGCACGCCCCGGGGCCCTTCCGCCGTTCCCGGCGGGTCACTTCTTGAGCGCCGCCATCAGGGCCAGCACGTCCTGGGTCATGGGGACCTCGATGCCGGAGAGGTCGATCGGCTCGGTGTTCCCCGTCTCGTTGCCCTCCGCGTCGACGCTGTAGTCCCGGGAGACCGCCAGCGTGATCTCGGCCTGGCCGTCGAGAACCATGAGCTCTCCGGCCTCGCCCTCGCGGTCGTCGAAGAAGGCCTTCTCGCCGAGACCGTCGATCGGCGTGTGGAGGTCGGCGGACTTCGCCTGTGCGTCGAACTCGGGCCCCGGATCCGTCACCTTGTGCAGGGTGTACGAGAGCCAGCCGCTGTAGCCCGACTCGGGCGGACCGAACCGTATC
The DNA here is from genome assembly GCA_000717735.1 of Streptomyces griseoluteus. Classification (GTDB taxonomy): domain Bacteria; phylum Actinomycetota; class Actinomycetes; order Streptomycetales; family Streptomycetaceae; genus Streptomyces; species Streptomyces griseoluteus_A. The sequence continues at coordinate 12,202 of JOBE01000071.1, forward strand.
GGGCAGGCCACCCTCAGCACCGCCGGGTCGTCCGTCAGGGGCCCTTCGCCGTCCATGCTCCGCTCGCCCAGGACCCCGCTGAGCGCCGGCAGCTCCGCCAGCCGGCAGAGGCCGCTCACACTCTTGTACCCGCCCAGGTCAGGGCCGGGTTCCTCGCCCCGCTCGTACGCGTAGAGCCCGCCGCCCCACACCGCCGACGCCAGCGCCGCGCCGCCCAGCGCCCACAGCCAGGGGCGCCGGGCCCGGGGCGGGCGGGGGGCCTTCTCCTCCGTCAGCACCTCGGGGGCGTCGAACACGACGTCGCCCACCAGCTCGGGTTCCGAGATCACGGGCCGTCCCCCTTGGGGGCCGACGAGCCGGGTGCCGGGGTCGGTGCCACTTCGAACGCGGTCGCCCCGCGCGGCTCCGGCGTGCTGCGGAGTGCCTGTTCCGTGCTGTACGCGCGCAGGTAGCCGACCACCGTGTTGGCGACGGCGACCAGCGGGACCGCGACGACGGCGCCGCCGATGCCGGCGGTCAGACCGCCCGCCGCGACCGCGAGGACGACGCCGAGCGGGTGGACCCGTACCGCGCGTCCGAGGATGAAGGGCTGGAGCACGTGGCCCTCGATCTGCTGCACGGCGAGGACGACGACGAGCACCATGAGGGCGGTGAAGAGGCCGTTGGTGACGAGCGCGACGACGACCGCGAGGGCGCCCGAGATCACCGCGCCGACCAGCGGGATGAAGGCGAACAGGAAGATGAAGACGGCGAGCGGCACGGCCATCGGCACGTCGAGGAAGTAGAGGCCGAGGCCGATGAAGACCGCGTCGATCAGGGCGACGAGCACCGTGCCCCGCACATAGGCGGTGAGGGTGCGCCAGGCGCGCGGACCGGCGCCGGCGACGCCCGGCCGGGCCTGGGCGGGGACCAGCTTGAGCGTCCACTCCCACACCTTCTTCCCGTCGTGGAGCAGGAAGAGGGTCGAGAACATGGCGAGCAGGATGCCGGTCAGGGCCTCGACCACGACGGTGACGCCCTGGAGGCCGACCTGGGTGATCTGTTCGGCGTTGGCGCCGATGGAGTCGCTGAGGTTCTGCGCGATGCCGTTGATCTGCTGCTCGGTCACATGGAAGGGGCTGTTCAGCAGCGCGAGCTTGAGCTCCTCGATGCCGCCCCTGACCTGGTCGGAGAGGTTGTCGACATTGTCCATGACCTGCCAGACCACGAACCAGCCGACCAGGCCCATCACGACGAAGCCGGAGATGGCGGTGACGGCGGTGGCGAGCCCTCGGGGCAGGCCCTTCCGGCGCAGCATGGCCACGGTGGGCTGGAGCAGGGCGGTGACGAGCAGCGCGGCGACGAAGGCGAGGACGACCAGCTGGACGGAGCTGATCACCTTCATCAGCACCCAGAGCGTGCCGGCGAAGACGAGCAGCCGCCAACTGGCCTCCGCCGCGACGCGCATGCCCCAGGGGATGGCGGCGACGGGGTCGGGCCGAGCGGCGACGGCCGGCGCGTACGCGGGGGGCGCGGGGATGGAAAGGCCCGGCTCGACGGCGGCCGTCTCCAGGAGCGGAGGCTGCGTCTCCGGTGCGATGCCGGGGCGCGCGGACGCGTCCCCGGTGCTCTTGTCGCCCGGACGCGGCTGCGGGCGGTCGCCCGGACGTTCCCCCGGGCCGTCGTGCGGCGGGTCGAGCGGATCCTCGCGCTCCGCCTCGGCCCTGCGCGCGTCGAGGCGTTCACCCACGCGGCTGAGGCTCTCGCCCAGCCGGCCCAGCCACCCTGGCACTCTCGCCATCTCTTCCCTCATCCCCCCGCTGACACGTCCCCGCCCGCTCCCCCGCGAGCCCATGGGCCTTCGAACCTACACGCAAGAAGCCCCTCACCGTAGGACGGTGAGGGGCTCCCGAAGGTTGAGCACGCCGCTACTAGTACCAGCGGTTGGCCTGCCAGAACGTCCAGGCCTCACACGGGCTGCCGTAGCGGTCGTTCATGTAGCTGAGGCCCCACTTGATCTGCGTGGCGGGGTTGGTCTGCCAGTCCGAGCCGGCCGAGCTCATCTTGTAGCCCGGCAGGGCCTGCATCAGACCGTAGGCACCCGAAGACGGGTTGACCGCGCGGTAGTTCCAGCTGGACTCGTGGTCCACGATGGTGCTGAAGCACTGGAACTGCGAGGCCGGGATCATCTGGCGGGCCATGGCCTTGACCTCGGCGATGGAGTACGAGCCCTGCGTGGAGAAGGACGAGGCGTCGCGGACCGCGGAACGGCTGGCGCGCTCTTCCTCCGCCGCCTTGCGCTCCTCCTCGGCCTTGGCCTTCGCCTCGGCCTCGGCCTTGTCGGCCGCCTCCTTCTTCGCCTCGGCGTCCTTGGCGGCGCGGAGACGGGCCGATTCCTCGGCGGCCTTCCGCGCGACCGAGTCGGCGGCAGCGGCCTGGACGTCGGCCTGCTCCGAGAGGGACGAGACCTGTACCTGGGCCTGTTCGCCCGCGGGAATGTCCGCGAGCAGCGTGGTGTCGGCCGCGGTGGCCTCGAAGTTGTCGTCCGAGGACTGAACGGCGTTACCCGACGCAACGCCCACGACGGCGCCGACGGTGGTGACCGCAGTGGCCGAAGCCACCGCGAATCCCCGGACCGAGATCCGGCTCACACGGTTTCCTTCCAGCATCGCTCGCACAGGTGACCACGCGGGCGAAATCGTGCCCCTGGCGCTGGTCTCCGACATACAGGGTCACAGGAGACACGGGCCCGTGGTGCTGTGGGCGGCATACGACGGACGGCTGTTGAGTTGTGCGGGGGTTGTGCGCCCCTGAGGGTGCACGGGTGCCGTATGCGGGGCCTGACGGAAGCAAGACTCTGCCGGACAGCCGTACCGCAAGGCAATTCCCCGTTGCGTGTGAAAGCTCACACCTGGGTGGGGCAGGTGTTTTGGGCGATCCTGCGGACAGCGGAGCGCCGCCCGGCTAAGCTCCTGGGCTTTGCCGGGCGGCGCCAACTTCCGTACGCGGACGGAAGGGTGTGAAACGGGTCAGATCTGAACGTCCTCCAGCATCTCCGTCACCAGCGCGGCGATCGGGGAGCGCTCCGAGCGGGTGAGGGTCACGTGCGCGAACAGCGGATGCCCCTTCAGTTTCTCGACCACGGCGACGACTCCGTCGTACCGGCCGACCCGGAGGTTGTCCCGCTGGGCGACGTCATGGGTCAGCACGACCCGCGAATTCGCCCCGATACGGGACAGAACGGTCAACAGGACGTTCCGCTCCAGGGACTGGGCCTCGTCCACGATGACGAACGCGTCGTGCAGCGAACGCCCCCGGATGTGGGTGAGCGGCAGGACCTCCAGCATCCCGCGGCCGAGCACCTCCTCGATGACCTCACGGCTCGCGACCGAGGACAGCGTGTCGAAGACGGCCTGGGCCCACGGGCTCATCTTCTCGGACTCGCTGCCCGGCAGGTACCCGAGCTCCTGGCCGCCGACCGCGTACAGCGGACGGAAGACCATCACCTTCTGGTGCTGACGGCGCTCCAGGACCGCCTCCAGGCCCGCGCAGAGCGCGAGCGCGGACTTGCCGGTGCCGGCCCGGCCGCCCATGGAGATGATGCCGACGTCCGGGTCGAGGAGCAGATCGAGCGCGATCCGCTGCTCGGCGCTGCGGCCGCGGAGCCCGAAGGCCTCCCGGTCGCCGCGGACCAGCCGTACGTTCCCCTCTGCGGTGATCCGGCCGAGCGCCTTGCCCCGCTCGGACTGGAGCACCAGGCCCGTGTGGACCGGAAGCTCGGCGGCCTCCGGCACGTACAGCGACTCCTGGTCGTAGAGCAGGTCCACCTGCTCGCCGGAGAGCGCGAGCTCGGACATCCCGGTCCAGCCGTTGGCGTCCGTGATGGCCAGTTCGGCGCGGTACTCCTCGGCGAGGAGCCCCACCGAGGAGGCCTTGATGCGCAGCGGCAGGTCCTTGGAGACGACCGTGACGTCGTACCCCTCCGCCTGGAGGTTCCGCGCGACCGCGAGGATCCGTGAGTCGTTGTCCCCCAACCTGTAGCCGGCGGGCAGTACGCCGGGGTCGGAATGGTTGAGTTCGACACGCAGGCTGCCGCCCAGGTCCCCGATGGGGAGCGGGGCGTCCAGACGCCCGTACCGCACCCGGAAGTCGTCCAGGAGGCGCAGGGCCTGCCGGGCGAAGTAGCCGAGTTCGGGATGGTGCCGCTTGGCCTCCAGCTCCGTCACCACGACGATCGGGAGCACTACCTCGTGCTCCTCGAACCGGGAGAAGGCGTTGGGGTCGGCCAGCAGGACGCTGGTGTCGAGAACATAGGTGCGCCGGTCGGAAAGGCGGCGCTTCGTGCTGGTCACCACGGAAGGACAGACCCCCTCGGAAGACCCCTGTGAGGTCGGGGTGCGACGGAACCGGTGTCGCTGCGGAATGGGACCGGGCTCAGGCCGCGCTGCGCGGGCCGAACCACGGCCCTCCGCTTCTCCCGTACGTGTCCCGCACGGTCGTCCTGGTGCAAGGGGCCTCCCGGGTGGCGGTCTCCGTGCCGCTCACTTCACCAGGGATATGCCCCTGAACAGGGGCTGTCATGCCAAGGCATATGACGACGTGTTCATGAACACGAGGTGATCGGTTCCGACCGGGTCCGTGGCGTCCGGTCTCAGGTCCCGTAACGCCGGTGCCGCGCGGCGTAGTCGCGCAGCGCCCGCAGGAAGTCGACCTTGCGGAAGGCCGGCCAGTGGACCTCGCAGAAGTAGTACTCGGAGTGGGCGCTCTGCCACAGCATGAAACCGGACAGGCGCTGCTCGCCGCTGGTACGGATGACCAGGTCGGGGTCGGGCTGCCCGCGCGTGTACAGGTGCTCCGAGATGTGCTCGACGTCCACGATCTCGGCGAGCTCCTCGAAGCTCGTGCCCCGGTCCGCGTGCTCCAGGAGCAGCGAGCGGACCGCGTCCGCGATCTCCTGCCGGCCGCCGTACCCCACCGCCACGTTCACGAGTATCCCCGTGTTGGCGTGGGTGGCCTGCTCGGCCTCCTTGAGCACCGACTGGGTCCGGGACGGCAGCAGGTCCATCGTGCCGACGTGGTTCACCCGCCAGCGGCCGTCGGCGGCGAGCGAGCGCACCGCGTTCTCGATGATGCCGAGCAGCGGCACGAGCTGCTCCTCGGGCCGGTTCAGGTTGTCCGTGGAGAGCATCCAGAGCGTGACGACCTCGACGTCCGTCTCGGCACACCAGCCCAGCAGCTCCTGGATCTTGTCCGCGCCGGCCTTGTGGCCCTGCTCGGGGGTCCCCCCGGACGCCTTGGCCCAGCGGCGGTTCCCGTCGAGGATGACCCCGATGTGCTTGGGCACCTGGGCGTGGTCGAGGCGGCCTTCCACCCGGCGTGCGTAGAGCCCGTACACCAGGTCGCGCAGGTTCACTGTTCTTACCCCTCCATGCACCGGCGGTCCGCCATGCAGCGGCGGTCCGCAAGCCGCCACACTACTGCGCACGGGCGACGGGCTCCCAGCCCGGGACTGTCACAAGTACGTGATAAGCAGAGATACGTGACTGATTCCCCCGTGTACCGCGCCTCCGCGGACCGCTACGACGCCATGGAGTACCGCCGGTCGGGCCGCAGCGGCCTCAAGCTTCCGGCGATCTCGCTCGGCCTCTGGCACAACTTCGGCGACGACCGGGCGCTCGACAACCAGCGCGCGATCCTGCGCCGTGCCTTCGACCTCGGCGTGACCCACTTCGACCTGGCCAACAACTACGGGCCGCCGCCCGGCTCCGCCGAGCTGAACTTCGGCAAGCTCTTCGCCCAGGACTTCGCGCCCTACCGGGACGAGCTGATCGTCTCCACGAAGGCCGGCTACGAGATGCACCCCGGGCCGTACGGCGAGTGGGGCTCCCGCAAGTACCTGATGTCCTCGCTCGACGCCTCCCTGAAGCGGATGGGCCTCGACTACGTCGACATCTTCTACTCGCACCGCTTCGACCCGCACACCCCGCTCGAGGAGACCATGGGGGCCCTGGCCTCCGCCGTCCAGCAGGGCAAGGCGCTGTACGTCGGCGTCTCCTCGTACAACAGCGAGCAGACCGCCGAGGCCGCGCGGATCCTGAAGGACATGGGCGTCCCCGCGCTCATCCACCAGCCCTCGTACTCGATGATCAACCGCTGGACCGAGGACGACGGCCTCCTCGACACCCTCGAGGACGCCGGCATGGGCTGCATCTCCTTCGTGCCGCTGGCGCAGGGGCTGCTCACCGGCAAGTACCTGAAGGGCATCCCGGAGGGCTCGCGGGCCACCCAGGGCAAGTCCCTCGACCCGAACCTGCTCTCCGACGAGGTGCTGCGGCGGCTCCGTGGTCTCGCGGACATCGCGGGGCGGCGCGGGCAGACCCTGGCGCAGCTGGCGCTGTCGTGGGTCCTGCGGGACGAGCGGATGACCTCGGCGCTGATCGGCGCGTCCAGCGTCGCGCAGCTGGAGGAGAACGTGGGCGCTCTGGCGGGTGCGCCGCTGACCGCGGAGGAGCTGGTGGAGATCGACTCGTTCGCCGTGGACACCCAGGGCACGAACATCTGGGCCGGCCGGGGCTGAGCCCCCCGTCGGGGCCCCGGAAAGAAAAAACGGGCCGGTCCGTGGGGGGGGATACGGACCGGCCCGAGGGGGGGTTTCCACCATAACCCTTCGATACTCGTGTTGCGCGCCACGTACGCCGTACCAACCCTGGCGAATTCACCGGAGCCCAGTCGGGACAAGGGGCACGGGGCCGTGTGGCGGGTTTGCGCCCCGGCGTGGCGGCGGAGTTCCGTCCCTCCCAAGAGGGACCGGCCGGGCAGGGCCCGGCGTTGACGCGCAGGCCCGCGAGACGCCTCAGGGAAGCGCGGTGAACGCGCCGAGGAGCAGACCGAGCAGACCGCCCGCGAGCATGAACGGCCCGAAGGGGATCGCCGAGGACCGGCCGGCGCGCCGCAGCAGGACGAGACCGAACCCGTACACCGCGCCCAGCAGGAATCCCGCGAAGGCCCCGGTGAACAGGACGCCCCAGCCGTACCAGCCGAGGGCCGCGCCCAGCGGCACCGCCAGCTTCACGTCCCCGAAGCCCAGACCGCCCGGGTTGATCAGGAAGAGCCCCAGATAGGCGCCGCCGAGGACGAGCGCGCCGAGCAGCGCGTGGAGCCAGGAGCCCGCGTCGTACGGGAGGAGCTCGGCGCCTCCCAGGAGCAGCGGGACGGCGACGGCGAGCGGCAGGGTGAGACCGTCCGGAAGCCGGTGCACGCGCGCGTCGACACTGGCGAGGAGCACGGCGAAGGGCGCGCAGAGCAGCCAGACCGCCAGCTCGGGCCGGGGCACGCCGGTGGCGGCGGCGAGCGCGGCGCACACGAGGGCGGTGAGCAGCGGCGCGGTGAGCGGGCCGCTGGTCGTCGCGCAGTCCCGTCGGCCGGGCCCGCCGAGCCAGCCGCGCGCGGGCCCGAGGAGCACGTGCCCGGCGGGACAGCGGTCGCGCCACGGCTCCGCGGACGCCACGGAGAGCCGATAGGCGGCACGCGGCACGAGCAGGCCGACGGCGGCTCCCCACAGGGCGGCGAGGGTGATCGTCGTGACGTACACGGACGAGACCCTAGGGGCGGGGGGCCGCTACGGTCTGCCGCATGGGGAAATGGGCGGACGGGACGGGAACGCTGGGGCTGGCCGCCCTGGAGGTTCCTCTGGAAGTGGCGGCCTCGTACCGGGCGCGGCGGCGGGGGCTGCTCGGCCGGGACGGGGTGACGGGGGCGTTGCTGATCGTCCGGACGAACAGCGTGCACACCTTCGGCATGCGGTTCGCGATCGACGTGGCCTATCTGGACCGCGGGCTCAGGGTCCTGTCCGTGGTGACGATGCGGCCGGGACGCCTCGGCATGGTCAGACCGCGCGGCCGGCACGTCCTGGAGGCGGAGGCGGGCGCGATGGCGGGCTGGGGGCTGCGGCCGGGAGTACGCGTGCGCGTGGATGTCGCGGACGCCACGGACGTCACGGCGGGCCCGACCCGAGCAGAGTGAAGGCCCCGTAGGCGGCGGAGGCCAGGGCGAGTCCGGCGAGGACCGGCGCCAGGGCCCGGTTCCGCAGCCGCGCGAGGGCCACGGCGGGCGGGAGCAGCAGCCCGAAGGCGGGCATCATCAGGCGCGGCCGGGAGCCGAAGTAGGCGGCGCCGACGAGGGAGACGAGGACGACGCCGATCGTGTAGACGAGGACCGGAAGCGGCTGCCGCTGCCGTACGCACAGCGCGAGCAGCCAGCCGAGCAGCGCGAGCGCCGCGCACAGCCCGAGGGCGGCGGGCCACGGCAGGCCCAGGATGAACCCGCCGAGTGCGACACCCCCGTCGATGGAGTTGCCCCAGGCCGCCTGGACGTCGAAGTAGGCGGTGGGAGCGCCCTCGCGGACGCCGACGTACACGACGTAGCCGAGCCAGCCGAGCGGGGCGATCAGGACCCCGGCCACCGTCCGCAAGGGCAGCCGCCGATCCCGTACGAGCATGACCAGGGCCGCGATCCCGAGGGCCGCGATCAGCGCGGCGGCCGTCGGCCGGGTGAGCCCGGCGGCGGCGCACAGGACACCGGCCAGAATCCAGCGCCCGCGCAGGACGGCGTACAGCGACCAGGCGGCGAAGGCGGTGAACAGCGTCTCCGTGTACGCCATCGACTGGACGAACGCGGTCGGGTACACGCCCCAGAGAACGGCGAGCACGACACCGGCCCGGTGCCCGAACGCCTGCGCGCCGCACCGGTGGATCCCCCAGGCGGCGACGAGCCCGGCGGTCCAGGAGACCAACAGCCCGGCGGTGGCCGCGTCGACGGGCAGGACGGCGGAGAGGCCGCGCTCAAGGGCCGGGAAGAGCGGGAAGAAGGCCAGGTCGGAATGGACGTCGCCGTTCGGCAGCGTGACCTCGTACCCGTAACCGTGCTCGGCGATCCGCACGTACCAGACGGAGTCCCAGCGCCCCTTGAGCCGGTGGAGCCCGTCCTCGCCGGTCACGGCGGCGGCGATCGCGAGGACCGCGAGGCCGATGAGGCGGGTGACGGCGTACCCGCCGACGGCGGCGAGGGTGGTGCGGTCGGGCCTGGTCAGGGACATGTTCCCGATTATCCCGGGGAGGGCCGGACGGTCAGCCGAGGGGCCTTATACGGACGAACTTCGCGGCCATGACGGGACCGAGCTGCTGGACGATGGCGTGCCCCGGCTCGTGGGGGGAGGGCAGGTCGCCGAGGAAGGAGGTGACGATGACCTCGTCGATGCCGAGGACCCCGCGACAGCTCTGCTCCTCCAGGAACGCGAGCGTGCGGCGCCAGTCGGCGGACGTGGCCGGGGCCTCGCCGAGGAAGGAGCGGACGGTGTCCTGGACGACGTCCCAGAAGAACACGTGCGGCAGCACGACCCCCTGGCGGAAGACATGGTCCTCGTACACGTCCCGGAACTCGGGGATCCGGGCGACGAGGTCACTGACCAACCGCACACTCGGCGTCTCGCCCGGACTTCCGCCCGGCGTCTCGCCCGGCGTCTCGCTCGACGTTGTCGTCGTCGTCATCTGTCCAGAATGCTCCCGCCCGGCCGACCTGTCCCTACCTTTGCGCATTCCTGACGACAGCTTTCGGGAGGTTTTCCACAGGGGGTGCGAAGTATCCCTCTTCCGTGGATCGTTGGGCGTATGTACGAGTTGGCGATCCTCGCCAGGGGCGGGATCCTCCTGACGGTCTGGGCGGTCGCGGCGGGCTGCCCGCCGGGCCGGCCGGCGGTGCGCCTGCGCCGGGACGGCTGGCAGCGGATCTGCCGGGGCGCGTGGGCGGCCCCGGGGAAAGAGGTGGACTGGCGGGTGAGGGCGACGGCGCTCCAGTGGCTGCGTCCGGAACTGGTGTGCAGCCACGGGACGGCGGCGGCCCTGCACCGCATCGAACGGCTCGGAGCGGGCGATCGGGCGGCCGGCCTGCTGGAATTCACCGCACTCCCGCCGACAGGCTCGTCACGAGGAGACCGGATACGGGTGCGCACGACGAGGTATTTGACGGACCACGACCGCACGGTCCGCCGGGGGCTGCGGACGACGACCCCGGCGCGCACGGTCGGCGACCTCATACGGGACGCGGGGAGCCGTGAGCACCCGCGGGGCCCACGAACGGGACGTCGCCCGCTTCAACGCGCTTCAGTCCTGCCCGGAGGCGCGGCGGGTGCTGCGGTTCACGGCGGACGAGGTCTTCCACCGCCCGGACCGCATGACGGCCACGATCCGATCCGCCTTGGCCATGCTGACATCGGCCCGACTTCCGCCGTATTCCTCGGTTCCCCTTCGACGGACGCCGCGTCAGCGTTCACGGCGCGACGAGACCCGCACGTTCTCGGCTTCGTCGCGCGTGACGAAGAGGCCCGAGCCGTTCGCGTCGGTGAGGTACGGGATCTCGACGCCCGCGCCGAGGACCTTCGCCGCGCCGTCGGCGGCGCCGTCGGCGAGGTCGAGCTGGACGACGACCGGGGCGGAGCCGGAGGCGGAGTCCTCCTCGACCACGCCGTAAGCGGTGCCGTCGTCGCGGAGCGAGGCGAGCGCGATCGTCTTACGGTCGCCGTCCCCGTACATGCAGATCCCCTTCTTCCGCTCCAAGTCGAAGGCGACGGGGCCCGCCGCCAGATAGCGACCCGACGGTGAGGTGATCACAGAGTAGTCCCGGGAGGCGGACCGACCGGACACGGAGTGGCGGACCCCTTCGTACCCGCACTCGACGCGGGCCTGGAGACGGCCGGTGCGCACGTCGTGCACCGACCAGACCGGGTCGGCGTCCGCCCCGTCGCGGCCGGCCCTGTCCCAATGGGCCAGGAGCCGACCGCCCTCGGCGCCGTACGCCTCACCGTTCGAGGAGTCGAGGAAACCGGTCTTCGCGCTGACGCCGTCGGGTCGTACGTCGTCGCTGAACCAGCGGCCCGGCATCCCGAAGCCTCCCGAACCCACCGAGACGAGCGGCCCTTCGGCGGCAGCGGCGATGATCCGGCTGCCGTTGCAGACCATCGCCTCCTCGCACTGGGCCATCAGCGCATCGGGGTCCTTGTACGGGGTGACGGTGCCGGTCGCCACGTCCACGGCGTGCGACCACCGCGGGTACGCGCCCTCCTCGCCCCACGCGACCAGCAGCCGCCCGCCGTCCGCGTTGAGCCGGATCTCGCCCGGGTCGGCCGAGACCGGTACGTCGATCTCCCGCAGCGGCTTCACGGAGGAGCCGGACGCGTCCGCCGCGTACACCGCCAGCCGGACCACCTCGGTGCCCTCGTGCAGCGCGTCCTTGCCCCGCATGCCGTGCGCGTACGCGACGACGTAGTCCCGGCCGTCCTGTTCGACACCTGTCACGTCGGGGATCTCGGCCGCCTCACCGGACTCGGGATCCCCCTCCGCCCCTTCCACGGGCGTCGGCGGCTGCCAAGGAGCGGAGGTCCAACGCATCTCACCGGTGCCCACGGCCCGGACCCGCAGCGTGTACCCGTCGGACGACACACGCATCAGCGCGACCGCCCCCTGGTCCGGCACCACGGTCAGGGGCAGCGTCCCCACAGACCCGGGCACCCAGGCCAGGGTCTCGTCCCACCCCTTGGCCGGGTCGTAGGCCGACGGCACGCTCAGCCGCGCCAGCGGCTCCGCCGAGGGCGTCGAGTCGGTGGCGCCACCCACGCTCTTGCCGTCCGAGCGGGATTCCGAGCCCGGACCCGTACACCCGGCGATCAAGGCGGCTACGGCGGCCGCCGTCGCGGCCCCGGTCATCGTTCTCGCTGCCCGCATATCCCGTTGTCCTTCCTGACGATCAAGCGTGGGCCGAGGGTAGGGGCAACCCCCGGAGGGTCTGATCGCACCTCTGGCCGGAACTCAACTGCGGCGCCCTGCCCGGGAGGTACAGAGGAGGGGTGCCGGCAAGTCCGCTTCGCACACCCACCCGTGCGCGAATGACCGAAACCGAGCACCGGCCCCTGCCGTCCGTGTCAAAGGGGCCGGTTTGCGGGTGGGCCCGAAGCTCAAGATCCGCGCTTCGAGCCGTCTTTCAGGGAAGGGGATCGGGCCTGGACTTCAACCCACCCACCCGACCAGCGAGTTGGCCGACGGTCGCGGAGTGTCGCGGACTTGCCACGCAGCGTCATATGCCTCTACCGTGGCGAACAGTCTTCAGAAACGACAAACGACCCCCACGAGGTGCTACCAACACCTGGAGGGGGTCTCACCAGCGAGATCGATACACGAGGTCGATTCACATGGCTGACGCCGAGTTTAGTGATGCCCCGCACCCCCTGGCCAGTCCGGGGTACGGAAAGCGCTCCGCTCCGTACGAACTCCCGCGCGGGCGGCACGACTTCGACCACCTCCCGGCCCGCGAGGCCGCCATCGCCGCGTACATCGACCGGCTGCCCGAAGGCAGCGACATCTCGGTGAAGACGCTGGCCAAGCACTTGCCGTACGGGCAGTGCGCGCTGCGCACCGCACTCAACCGCATCCAGCGGGCCGGTCACCTGCGGCGCGGACGCGAATGTCTGGGCGGGCAGTGGATCACCCGAACGTGGTTCACCCGGACGCCGCGCGACAGCGCCTGGTGGGCCTCCTTCCAGCAGGGCGACGTACCGCGCGAGAAGGCCCCGCCGCCGACGCGGTCGCGTGCGTACGTCCTGCTGGCCGCGCTCGGCCGTACGAACTCCGCCCTCTCCCTGTCCCACGCCGAATGCCGCGCACTCACCCCGCTCGTCGAGGAATGGTTCGACCGGGACGCCACCGAGGACCACGTCCTGCGCGCCCTCACCACCGGCCTGCCGCAGCCCGTCCACCACCCCGCCGGCCTCGTCCGCCGCCGCCTCACCGACAAACTGCCGCCCGTACCCGTCCGCCGCTCCCCCGCACCTCTCCGCATCCTCGAATGCGGCACCTGCGGCGCCCCCGGGTACACGGACGCCCTCCAGGACGGCGACTGCGGCCCCTGCCGTGGCGACGACCCCGCCGCACCCGGCCCGCGCCGCCTCCCGGCCGCCCAGGCCCAGGCCCGAGCGGCCGCCATCCGAGGCCGACTGGAAGAACTGCGCGGATGACCGCGCGGCCCAGGGCGCCCCGAGCCTGGCACCGCTCAAGGGGGGTTCCCCCGGCCACGAGGCATTTGCCACCTAATTTGCTACTCTCGCTTTATGGACACTCCCCTGGAGTACGGCCCGGACGAGGGCCCCGCCCAGAAGGTCAGCGTCTCCATGCCGGCCGGACGGATCGCGGCCGTGAAGGCGCGCGTCGGAACGCGTGGCTTCTCGGCGTACATCAGCGCGGCCGTCGAGCGGCAGATACAGCGTGACCTGCTGGACGAACTGGTGCAGGCGAGCGAGCGGGAGACCGGTCCGATCCCCCAGGCCATGCACGATCGCGCCACGGCGGCGATCTCGGCGGCCGAAGCTCTCGCCGCGACGGAGACCGACGCCGAGAGCCCCCAGGGGGACGGGACATGGCCCGACCGAGCGGCCAGTTGAGCCGCGGAATCCTGCTGCTCGACAGCGAAGGCCTGTCAAAGGCCGTGAACGCCGACCCCCAGGTCACCGCCTTCATCAAGGCGGCGCAGACCAAGGACCTCCTCGTGGCGGTGAGCGACCTGACGCTCATCGAGGCGTGGCACGCGAGGATCCAGATGGCCCGATTCCGCTGGTACGTGTCACGGCTCGAAGTGCTACCGGTCAGCGAGGCACTGACCTGGAGTGCGATCGACCTGTTGCGCAACGCGAACCTGCACGGCCACAAGTACGCCATCGATGCCGTGGTTGCCGCCACAGCCTTGAGCTACCACGGCCCACGGATCATCCTCACCTCGGACGTCGACGACATGATCAAGCTCTGCGGAGACAGGGCGCACATCGAGGGCGTCTGAGGCAAGACCACCGGGCCGGCCCACGGGGAGTCCTGGACCGGCCCCGATGCTCGTGTGCGGCGTCAGTTCGTGGTGCGGGGGAAGGAGATCTCGACGCGGCGGTTCTTCTTCCGCCCCTCCTCGGTGGCGTTGTCGGCGATCGGATAGTCCTCGCTGTAGCCCCGGATGTCGAAGGTCGTGCCGGGGTCGAGACTCCGGGCGAGGACCTGCTGCACGGCGACGGCACGCTGCTTGGAGAGCTTGAGCCCGTGCTCGTACGTCCCGAGGTTGTCGGTGAACCCGAAGACCCGGACGCGCCCGGAACCGAGCTTGTTGACCTCGGCGGCGATGGCGGCGATACGGGAGGAGGCGGCGGGACTCAGCGCGGCACTGTTCTTCGGGAACAGCACCTCGGCCTGCAGCGCGAAGGTCACGTCCACGTTGGTGTCCTGGCGCCGCTGCTGCCCGCCCTCCTCCTCGACGATCTGCTTGATGTCGAGCACCTTGGCGGGCGCGAGGGTGGCACCGTCGGGAAGCATGAGCCCGGGCGCGTTCGCGTCGATGGCGGGCGGCGCAGCGGCAATGCCGGCGGAGCCGGGGGGATCGTCGGCGTGCGCGGTGGGCACGGTGAGCGGCCAGATGGCCACGGAGACGAGGGCCAGGGCGGCCAGGCGGCGGTTCGTCGTCGTCATGGCGTCGCCTCAGGAGAGTTTGAGGGTGGCGGGTTCGAAGGTGGGGAGCTGGAAGCTGACTTCGGTGGTGGAGGCGGGGGGTGCGGGGAATTGCATGAACACTGCGGCGGACTCCCCTGCGGGGAGGATGGCGAGACCCGTGGTGGTCAACGGGCGGCCGTCGGTGTCACGCAAGACGTAGTAGCGCTTCTTGCCTACAGAGTCGGTGAGCGTGGCACCCCCGAGCGAGTTGCCATGCTTCACGACCTCGGTCTCATCCCCACTTGCCTGGGCAGGAATGATGCTGGACGCGTCTGATGTGTTCTTCAGCTGCCCCTTGACAGTGAGAAACCCGCCCAGGTCGCGGACTGCCGAGTTGAGAGTGAGCTCTAGGCCCTTCTGCCCCTTGAGGACCGCCAGCGTCTCTATCGGCCCCTCGACCGGCTCCGACCTCTGCGCGGTCTGACCCTTCTGAGAGGTGGTCGCCGTCGCAGTCGGCTTGTCCGCCTGCGGCTTCTCCTCCGCACCGCCGCAACCGGCCACGAAGAGTGCCATCGACGCAACGGCGACGACGGCCACCGCCCCCCGGCGATTCCATGCGTACCGCACGCTCATGTACCGCTCTTCCTTTGCTCGTCGAAGGTCATTCGGACAGTCGTACCGTGAACAGGTCGGTGGCGCTGGGGAGCCTTGGATCCTCGAGGTCGATCTCCCACGGCTCACCGGCGCAGGTAAGCCCGAGGATCGAACCGGGTTCCTCTTCCTCGGGCTCATCCGTAGGCGGAGGGGACGGTGGTGGAGTCGACGGATCCGGCGTGGGCTCCTGCGGTTCGAACCTGCAAAGCGGCTCGATCACCGCCTCGGCAGACGCCGTGGCGCGATTCGCCTCTCCGCCCGTCGTGAGCACCGTCGCCCGGAAGCCGTGGCTCTCTGCGGACACCGATTCGCAGTCCGTCAGCTCCGCCTCATTGCGGGACGCAAAGTCCGCCGCGCTCGCACACGCAGGGGCGTCGACGTACGCCTTCCCCTCAAGGAATTCGTCCCACTGGCCTGGGTCAAGGATCACCCCGAGCCATCCCTCGCGCAGTTGCTCCCTGGCGTCTTGGGCTGCCGCTAGGGCCGCCGCATCCGCAGCAGTTTGAGCACTGTTGCGAGTAGACGCAGCCTGCCCCACCGCGAAGTACGCAAAGGCCAGGAACAACAGACCGGCAATCACCGCGATGTAGACGGGGAAGGCTTGGCCCTCATCACCTCGCCACGCAGATCGGGCTACTTCGTCAGGTCGGCGATCTTCTGCGTGATGGCATTCTTGATCGACTGACCGATGTCCGTTCCGGTGATCGCCACCACGATCGCCACCACGACCACGATGATCCCCAGGTACTCCACCGCCGTCTGCCCACGGTCGCTGGACGACCTCGCCGTCCAGCTGCCCGCCCGGACCTTGGCCTTGGTCAGGGCCTTCAGCATCGCGTCGTTCATCGTGGTCCCCTCCGCGCTCAGACGCCGCCTGCGTTCGTGTCGGCTCACAGGGCCCGTGGGCCCCGGTCATCGGGGTGGCCTGCCGGCTGTCCAGGCCCATCACTCCCACCCCTCTCACACCCAGTCCGCACTCTGTCACATGCGGTTGTGCGCGCGAAGGCGGATCGTCAATCTGCGGTGGGATTGAGACAGTTGTCGACGCAGACGTGGAGCGTGTCAGCCTTCGGCTGGGAGCTGCTCGGTGACGAAGGAGCCCCTCGCGCGCACGGTCACGATCAGCTCGCGTTCACGCAGGATGTCGAGGGCCCGGCGGACGGTGTTGGAGCCGACGCCGTACTCCTGGGACAGGATCAACTCGCCGGGCAGGCGCGATCCCGCCGGGAACTCCCCGCTCCTGATCTTGCCCTCCAGGATCTTCGCGAGCTGTTCGTAGTGGTAAGGGCTGTCCCGTAAATGATCTTCGGGACGCCTTGGGCGTGGTTGGTTGCCGTTCGGCCCGTCGGCTTATCCGGCGAGGGCGAGGTTGTGCATGTGG
>JOBE01000072.1 GCA_000717735.1 Streptomyces griseoluteus
GGGCCTCCTCGACGGCCTCGGCGGCGGCGGTCTCGACGACCGGCTCCGGGCTCTCCACGGCGGCGGCCGGGGCGGCCTCGGCGACCGGTGCGGTGGCCTTGCGGGTGGCCCGGCGGCGGGTACGCGGGGCGGGCGCGGCCTCGGCCTCGGCCTCGGCGGCCGGGGCGGCCTCGGCTGCGGCCGGTGCGGTCTCGACGACCGTGGGCTCGGCGGATTCGGCGGTCGCGCCCGTCACCGGCGGACCGGCGGGGCGGGAAGCGGCGCGGCGCCTGCGGCGCGGCGGCAGCTTGTCACCGGGGGCATTGGTGTCTTCGTTGGACTCGGGCATGCGGGCGGTTCTCCCGTCACGCTCCCGGGCGCCGCGCCTGGTTCCGGTCCGGCGGCACGAATCGCGCCTGTGGCGCGGTGCCGCCGTCCGGGGCGCGGGCGCCGCACGGGAGCTCTATGTCTGGCTCGCCGGTTCCGTACGCCCTGTGCGGACGGCCTGGCGAAAGTCTTGTGGTCAGTGCGCGGCCCGACCCAGGTGGCTCCCGAGTACCAGGGCTGCGCTACGACGACCGCTCCCTACGCGGTGCCACCCGGCGCCGTCGCAGAGGCGGTCGCGGCGGCCGTGGTAGATGCGGCCGTGACTGCCTCGCGGTCGGGCGCGAGCGGGTCGGTCACCGTGCCGGACTCCTCGTCGAAGAGCCCCTGCGCCAGCCTGGTCACCGCAGCGGGGACCGGCGGCGCCAGGTCGGCCACGGCTCGGAGACCGGACAGGACGTCGTCGGGTCGCACGGCAGGTGTCACGTGCCGAACAACCAGGCGCAGTATCGCACAGGCGCTGTCCAGCGGCGCATCACCCTGGGGATCGCCCTGGGGACGAGCTGCCGTCAGCTCGGTGACCGCGGAGCGGGCGTCGAAGGTGCGGACGCCGTTCTTGGTCTTGCGCTGTACTTCCACGGTCTCGGCCGCGAGAAACGCCTCGACGGCCTTCGTCGCGTCCTCGACGGTGACGCCTTCGAGCCGCAGCTCCCACACGGAGGCGGTGAGCCGGTCGGCGAGGCCCGAGGTCCTGGCCTCGACGGCGTCGGTGATGTCGAGGCCGGCCGGGAGGGACTCGTCGAGCAGGGCCCGGAGGGTCTCCGGGTCGCGCGTCTCGGTGAGGGCGATCTCCAGGTATTCGGCCTCGGAGCCCGTACCCGTCGGGGCGGCGTTGGCGTACGACACCTTGGGGTGCGGGGTGAAGCCGGCCGAGTACGCCATGGGCACCTCGGCACGGCGCAGGGCACGCTCGAAAGCGCGCTGGAAGTCACGGTGGCTGGTGAACCGGAGGCGGCCGCGCTTGGTGTAGCGCAGTCGGATGCGCTGCACCGCCGGTGCGGGCGGCGGGCCTTCGGGCTGTCGCTTGCCCAGTGGTTCTTCTCCTCGGTGCGGGGCGGCGGGGGTGACGCCGTCCACGAGATGTGCGGGTGGCCCCGGGAGTCCCGCCCGGTTCACCCCCGCTTTCGCGGGGAGATCTCGGGGGCGGGCGCCGCGCCGGGGACGTTCGTTGTACTACCCAGAGTACGCGCCTGAGCCACCTGCGGTTCCCCGAGGTCAGCGGGACGGCCCGCCGAAGAGGGCGACACGCACCTCCCGGGCGGCGTTGCGGACGGCGCGCGCGACGGCGGCGACGGGCCTCCAGACCCAGGTCCGCAGCCAGTGGCCGACGGGCGTGAGGATCGCCCGGTACACCCAGGCGAGGGGGCGGCCGATCGCGTGCCAGAGCACCCATCCGATCGCCCGGCCGACGGCCCGCGAGATCTGTCCGGCGATCCGCCAGGCCCAGGCGAGCGCCGCTCCGATCGCGCGGCCCACGGGGGCGAGGACGTACTGCCAGAGCCAGCGGAGCGGGGTGACGATCAGCAGGTCCACGACCCACCACAGGGCTCGGCCGACGGGCAGGAGGACCCAGCGCCAGAGCCAGCCGAGCGGGGTGACGATCAGCAGGTCGACGACCCACCACAGGGCTCGGGCGACGGGGACGACGACCCATTCCCACAGCCAGCGCAGCGGGATGACGATCAGGTACTCGATCAACCAGCCGAGGGCTCGGCCGATCGGGGCGAGGACCCAGCGCCACAGCTGCTTCAGGCACCAGACGAGGGCGTCCCAGACCAGCCGGATCGGCAGGACGATGACGAGGGCGATCGCCCGCGCCACTCCGGTGAGACAGCCCGCGGGCTCGTGCGTGGGCTGCGACCTGGGCATTTCCGTGTTCATGCCGGGAATGACGCGACGGCCCGGCAAAGAGTTTCCCCTTTGCCGGGCCGTCACCAGAGCGTTACGCGATTACTTGATCACCGAGAGGGGCAGCAGCTTCTTGCCCGTCGGGCCGACCTGGATCTCGGTCTGCATCGCGGGGCAGACACCGCAGTCGAAGCAGGGGGTCCAGCGGCAGTCCTCGACCTCGGTCTCGTCGAGCGAGTCCTGCCAGTCCTCCCAGAGCCAGTCCTTGTCGAGGCCGGAGTCCAGGTGGTCCCAGGGCAGGACCTCCTCGTACGTGCGCTCGCGGGTGGTGTACCAGGCGACGTCCACGCCGAAGTCGGGCAGCGTCTTCTCGGCGCAGGCCATCCAGCGGTCGTACGAGAAGTGCTCGCGCCAGCCGTCGAAGCGGCCGCCGTCCTCGTACACCGCGCGGATGACCGCGCCGATGCGGCGGTCACCGCGGGAGAGGAGGCCCTCGACGATGCCCGGCTTGCCGTCGTGGTACCGGAAGCCGATCGAGCGGCCGTACTTCTTGTCGCCGCGGATCTTGTCGCGGAGCTTCCGCAGGCGCTCGTCGGTCTCCTCGGCGGAGAGCTGCGGGGCCCACTGGAACGGGGTGTGCGGCTTGGGGACGAAGCCGCCGATGGAGACGGTGCAGCGGATGTCGTTCTGGCCGGAGACCTTGCGGCCCTCGGCGATCACGTTCATCGCCATGTCGGCGATCTGGAGGACGTCCTCGTCGGTCTCCGTCGGCAGGCCGCACATGAAGTACAGCTTCACCTGGCGCCAGCCGTTGCCGTACGCGGTGGAGACGGTCCGGATGAGGTCCTCCTCCGAGACCATCTTGTTGATGACCTTGCGCATGCGCTCGGAGCCGCCCTCGGGGGCGAAGGTGAGGCCGGAGCGGCGTCCGTTCCTCGTCAGCTCGTTGGCCAGGTCGACGTTGAAGGCGTCCACGCGGGTCGAGGGCAGGGACAGGCCGACCTTGTCCTCCGTGTAGCGGTCCGCCAGACCCTTCGCGATCTCGCCGATCTCGGAGTGGTCAGCGGAGGAGAGGGACAGCAGGCCGACCTCCTCGAAGCCCGTCGCCTTGAGGCCCTTCTCGACCATCTCGCCGATGCCGGTGATGCTTCGCTCCCGCACGGGGCGCGTGATCATGCCGGCCTGGCAGAAGCGGCAGCCGCGGGTGCAGCCGCGGAAGATCTCGACGGACATGCGCTCGTGGACGGTCTCCGCGAGCGGGACGAGGGGCTGCTTGGGGTACGGCCACTCGTCGAGGTCCATGACGGTGTGCTTGGACACGCGCCAGGGAACGCCCGACTTGTTCGGGACGACACGGCCGATGCGGCCGTCCGGGAGGTACTCGACGTCGTAGAAGCGCGGGACGTAGACCGAGCCGGTCTTCGCGAGGCGGAAGAGGACCTCCTCGCGGCCGCCCGGCCTGCCCTCCGCCTTCCACGCGCGGATGATCTCGGTCATGTCGAGGACGGCCTGCTCGCCGTCGCCGATGATCGCCGCGTCGATGAAGTCCGCGATCGGCTCGGGGTTGAAGGCCGCGTGGCCGCCGGCGAGCACGATCGGGTGGTCGACGGTCCGGTCCTTCGACTCCAGCGGGATGCCGGCCAGGTCGAGGGCGGTGAGCATGTTGGTGTAGCCCAGCTCGGTGGAGAAGCTCAGGCCGAAGACGTCGAAGGCGCCGACGGGCCGGTGGCTGTCCACGGTGAACTGCGGCACCTTGTGCTCGCGCATCAGCTCCTCGAGGTCCGGCCACACGCTGTAGGTGCGCTCGGCGAGGACGCCCTCGCGCTCGTTCAGCACCTCGTACAGGATCATGACGCCCTGGTTGGGCAGTCCGACCTCGTACGCGTCCGGGTACATCAGCGCCCAGCGGACGTCGGCGGACTCCCACGGCTTGACCGTGGAGTTCAGCTCTCCACCGACGTACTGAATCGGCTTCTGCACGTGCGGGAGCAGAGCTTCGAGCTGCGGGAAGACAGACTCGGCAGCAGACATCTCGAACCTTCGTGAGCTGGCAGGGGGGCGACTCTCAAGCGTACCCCGGTGCTCAGCGGGTCAGTGCCGCCGTGAGGCCCGGGGCCGAGGCCCGGGCCCAGACCTCCGGCAGCTCACGCTCGGCGGCCTCGGCCGCGGCCTCCTCGTGTCCGTACAGAAGCCCCCAGGTGAAGGCCGATTCGCCGACGCCGTGGGCCAGGAGTCCGAGCTCGCGCACGGCGCCGCGGGCGACGACGGCGTCCTGGTGCTCACCGAGCAGGGACTGGACCGCCTTCACCCGTTTCGAGAGCCGCTTGGCGGGCTTTCCGAGGGTGGGGCGGGCCGCGTCGGCCGCGTACCGGGCCCGCTTGGCGGCCTTGCGGGCCTCGTGCAGGGCGAGGTCGCGCTCCTCCCCCGGGTCGAGGGCGAGGGCCCGCTCGACACGGGTGGCGAGACGGCCGTGGTCCTTGCGGACGGCGCGGGCGAGGACCTTCCCGGGGTCCTTGCCCGCCGCCTTGCGCAGCGGCGGGTCGGCGAGGAGCGCGTCGAGGCCGTCGAGGAGGGAGAGGTAGCGGGCGGAGTCGAGCGCGGCGAGGGCCTGGTGCCGGGCGCTCCTGCCCCGGGCGGCGTCCCTGCGGCGCAGCCGGGCCTTGACCGGGCCGAGGACGAGGGTGCGCGGGAGGTCCTCGACGCGGGCGCGCAGCCGCTCGTCCATGACTTCCTGGTCGCGGGCGACGCCGAGCTCCCCGGCGAGCCACTTCAGTTCCTCGCCGAGGGGGTCGGTGACGTCCCGGTCGAGGACGCGCCGGTACGTCTTGAAGGCGCTGCGCAGCCGGCGGCAGGCGACGCGCAGCTGGTGGACGGCGTCGGGCAGGTCACGTCGTACGGCGGGGTCCTGGGTGACGATCGCTTCGATCTGCTCGCGTGCGTAGGCGAGGACGGCGGCTCCGGCGGTGCCCGGCTCCCCCGGGGCGGCCGGGGCCCTGGGCTCGTCGCCCGTGTCCGCGAGGGCCCTGGCCAGTTTCGACGCGGAGGCCGACGGCTTGATGCCCCTCTTCCTGAGGCGCTTCTCGACGGCGTCGAGGAGCGCCGGGTCGGTGCCGTTCGCGAGCTCGACCTCGATCTCGGTCCAGGTCGTCTCCGTCTCCGTGTCCTTGTCCCTGCCCTCGCCGGTGCGCTTCGGCAGCCGTTCGGCGTGGACGGTGTCGACCGACAGTTCGGCGAGGAGGACGCCGTCCGCGTCCATGAGGTGGCGGACGTCCCGTGCGGAGCGGAGCCGGACGACGGGGACGACCTCGTCGCCGCGGACCCGGGAACGCAGCAGCCCCGCCAGCTCACCCGGCAGGGTGTCGGCCAGCGGGGCCCTGATCTCGTCGCGGATTCCGGTGTCTACGGGGAACTTGAGGTGCCAGCCGGCGTCGTCCCCACCGGTGCGGCGGCGGAGGGTCAGTGCGTCGGCGGCGAGGCGCAGGTCGGGCGTGTCGTAGTAGACGGCGTCAAGTTCCATGACGCCCCGGTCCACGACGGCCGCGACCCCGGGGACCCGTGCGAGGTCCGGTACCGGGGTCTCTCCGGTGGCTTCGTACTTCCGCTCGATCTCGCGTTTCGTCTCGGCCATACCTCGAATGTAGGCCAAACGACGGTCCCTGGACGGGATCAGGCCGTCATGGGCCGTTGCACCCTGATCGACTGGAGCAGCCCGATCGCCACCCAGACCGCGAACATCGACGAGCCGCCGTACGAGACGAACGGCAGGGGCAGACCGGCGACCGGCATGATGCCGAGGGTCATGCCGATGTTCTCGAAGGACTGGAAGGCGAACCAGGCGATGATCCCCGCGGCGACGATCGTGCCGTAGAGCTCGGTGGTCTCGCGGGCGATGCGGCAGGCGCGCCAGAGGACGACGCCGATGAGGACGAGGATGAGGCCGGCGCCGACGAAGCCGAGCTCCTCCCCCGCGACGGTGAAGATGAAGTCGGTCTGCTGTTCGGGCACGAACTGGCCGCTGGTCTGGTGGCCCTTGAAGAGGCCCGTGCCGTACAGGCCGCCGGAGCCGATCGCGATGCGCGCCTGGTTGGTGTTGTAGCCGACGCCCGCCGGGTCGAGCTCGGGGTTGGCGAAGGCGGCGAAGCGGTTGATCTGGTACTCGTCGAGCATGCCGAGCGCGGTGACGAGCACCGCGCCGCCGACGCCGGCGCCGATCAGACCGAGGACCCAGCGGTTGGAGGCGCCGGACGCGAGCAGGACGCCGAGCACGATGACGGCCATGACCATGACCGAGCCGAGGTCGGGCATCAGCATGACGATGCCCATGGGCAGGGCGGCGAGGACGAGGGCCTTGGCGACGGTGCGGTGGTCGGGGTGGAGTTGGTCGCCCGCGTCGACCTTGGCGGCGAGCAGCATCGCCATGATCAGGATGATCGTGATCTTCACGAACTCGCTGGGCTGGAGCGAGAAGCCGCCGCCGATCACGATCCACGCGTGGGCGCCGTTGATCGTGGCGCCGAGCGGGGTGAGCACGGCGAGGATGAGCACGATCGAGAGGGTGTAGAGGAACGGCACGGCCCCGCGCAGGGTGCGGTGGCCGAGCCAGATCGTGCCGGCCATCAGGACGAGACCGATGCCGGTGTTGAGCAGGTGGCGGAAGAGGAAGTAGTACGGGTCGCCCTGGTTGAGCTCGGTGCGGCCGCGGGTGGCGGACCAGACGAGCAGGGCGCCGAGGAGGGACAGCGTCAGCGCCGACAGGAGGATCGGCCAGTCGAGCCGGCGCAGCACCGAGTCCCGGGCGGTGAGGCGTGCGACCGGCCCGCGGTCGGGGGCGTAACGGGACACGGAGAAGCTCGTGCGGGTCGTCATCGTGTCAGTCCCTCAGGTGGGGAGGCGGGCCCGCGAGCGGAGGCACGCCGCCGTCGGCGGGGTCGACCAGCTGCGCCTTGGGGTCGTACGGCTTGATGTCGGGGGCGTCGATGGTGCCGTCGGCGTTGATCTTCGGCAGGGCCTTCTGCGGCTTGGGCAGCAGGGCCCGCTTGAGGTCCTGGTTGCCCGCGTCGTCGAGGCCGTAGAGGGCGTCGTAGATGTTGCGCACGGCGGGGCCCGAGGCGCCGGAGCCGGTGCCGCCCTGGGAGATCGTCATGACGATCGTGAAGTCGTCGGTGTACGTCGCCAGCCACGAGGTGGTCTGCTTGCCGTAGACCTGGGCGGTGCCGGTCTTGGCCCGCATCGGGATCTTGTCCTGGGGCCAGCCGCCGAACCGCCAGGCGGCGGTGCCGCCGGGTTCGACCACGGAGCGCAGGCCCTTGTCGAGGTCGCGGATCGTCTGGGCGCCGACGGGCAGCTTGCCGTGGGCCGTGGGCTTGATCTCCCGGACCGACTTTCCGTCCGGGCTGATCACGGCCTTGCCGACGGTGGGGTTGAAGAGGGTGCCGCCGTTGGAGATGGCGGAGTACGCGGTGGCCATCTGGATCGGGGTGACGAGGACGTCTCCCTGGCCGATGGCGAAGTTGATGCTGTCGTAGGCCTTCAGCTGGTTGCCTTCGAGGCAGCTCTCGTACGCGATCTGCTCGACGTAGCTGCCGCCCTTCTTGCCCTGCTTGCACCAGGCGTCCTTGTTGGCCTCCCAGAAGTTCTGCTTCCACTGGCGGTCCGGGATGCGGCCCGTGACCTCGTTGGGGAGGTCGATGCCGGTCTCGGAGCCGAGGCCGAAGTCGCGGGCGGTCTTGTAGAACCAGTCGTGGGCGCCCGGCTTGGCCTTGAGGCCGCCGTCGCGCTGCCACTCCTGGTGACCGAGGGCGTAGAAGACGGTGTTGCAGGAGAACTTGAGGGCCTCACCGAGCGTGATGGGGCCGTGGCCCTTGGACTCGAAGTTGGCGAAGCTGCGGCTGCCGAGGCTGTAGGAGCTGCTGCAGTTGTACTTGTCGTTGAAGTCGTGGCCGGCCCGCACGGCGGCGCTCGCCGACACCACCTTGAAGATGGAGCCCGCGGGCGCCTGGCCCTGGATCGCCCGGTTGAGCAGGGGGTAGTTGGACCCCTTGCTGGTCATCGCGGCGTAGTCCTTGGCGGAGATGCCGCCGACCCAGGCGTTGGGGTCGTAGTCGGGCTGGGAGGCCATCGCGACGACACGGCCGGTCTTGGTCTCCATGACGACGACGGCGCCGGCGTCGGCCTCGTACTTGCGTCCGGTGATCTTGTCGGTCTCGCTCCGTACGAGCTTCATCGCCGCGTTGAGCTCGTACTCGGCGACGGCCTGTACGCGGGCGTCGATGCTGGTGACGAGGGTGGAGCCGGCGACGCCCGGGTCGGACTTCGTCTGGCCCATGACGCGGCCGAGGTTGTCCACCTCGTAGCGGGTCACGCCCGCCTTGCCGCGCAGCTCCTTGTCGTACGTGCGCTCGATGCCGGAGCGGCCGACCTGGTCGGAGCGGAGGAACGGCGAGTCGGTGTCCTTGGCCTTCTCGATCTCCCCGTCGGTGACGGGCGAGAGGTAGCCGAGCACCTGGGCCGTACGGGCCTTGCCGGGCGCGGGGTAGCGGCGGACGGCGGTGGGCTCGGCGGTGATGCCGGGGAAGTCCTCGGAGGCCTCACGGATCGTCAGCGCCTGCTGGGTGGTGGCGTCGTCGGTGACCGGGATCGGCTGGTAGGGCGAGCCGTTCCAGCAGGGCTTCGGGGTCTTGGAGTCGCAGAGCCGGATCTTGTTGATGACCTCGTCGGGCTTCATCTCCAGGACGCCGGCGAGCCGGGTCAGGACGCCCTTGCCCCGGTCCTTCATCTTCATCAGCTCGGTGCGGGACGCGGAGACCACGAGCCGGGTCTCGTTGTCGGCGAGCGGGACGCCGCGGGCGTCGAGGACGGAGCCGCGCACGGCGGGCTGCACGACCTGCTGGACGTGGTTGTTCTTCGCCTCGTCCGTGTACTCCTTGCCGTTGCGGATCTGGAGGTACCAGAGCCGGCCCCCCAGGGTCAGCAGCAGCGAGAAGACGAGGATCTGGATGACGACGAGCCGGATCTGGACCCGGGGGGTCCGTCCTGTCTCGGGGATGTTGCTCATACCGCCGGTGCCCCCTCGGTCACAGTCGCTTGACTCCCTTGATGCGTCCGGCCCGTGAGGCGCGGCTCCGGGCGGTCTTCACCCGCAGGCCGCCGCGCTGGGTGCCGATCCGCAGGCCGGTGCCCGACGAGAGCCAGCCGGAGGCCACGTCGGTGCCGTTGCCCCCGCCGGCGTCGGCGAGCGGGTCGTTCTCCGCTTTGCGGGCCAGCGCCATGATGAGCGGCACCGTGAAGGGCGCGAGGAGCAGGTCGTAGACGGCGGCCGTGAACAGCAGGAAGCTCAGGCCGACGTGGCGGGTGGCGGTGTCGCCGACGAGGGCGCCCACACCCGCGTACAGGAGGGTGGAGCCGACGGCCGCCGCGACGACGACCGCCATGGGGCCGGCGGCGGAGGTCAGCCGGCCGTTCTCCGGCCGGGCCAGGCCGACGAGGTAGCCGATGACGCACAGCACGAGGGCGTAGCGCCCGGCGGCGTGGTCGGCGGGCGGGGCGAGGTCGGCGAGGAGGCCGGCGCTGAAGCCGATGAGGGAGCCGCTGACGGGTCCGTAGACGAGGGCGAGGCCGACGACGGTGAGGAGGACCAGGTCGGGGACGGCTCCGGGGAGCTGGAGGCGGGCGAGGACGGAGACCTGGACGACCATGGCCACCACGATCAGCGTCGCGGAGAGGAGGATGCGGTTGAACTTCACGGTGTCGCGTCCCCCTGGTCCTGCGGTGCCTGCTGGTTCTGACCCTGGTTCAGGCCCTGGTTCTGCGTCTGGTTCTCGCCCTGGTTCTGCTGGTTCGCCTGGCCCTCCGGTGGCGGTGGCGTGACCGTGACGGTGACGGTCGGCGCGGGCTTGGGCTTCTGCGGCAGGACCGTGTCGCGCGGGTCGGAGGGCGGGGCCTGGACGACGACGCCGACGATGTCGAGCTTGGTGAAGCCGACGTACGGGCGGACGTAGACGTTACGGGTCAGGCCGCCGCCCGCCGGGTCGACACGGACGATCTCGCCGACCGGGACGCCGGGCACGAAGGGCCTGTCGCCCGCGGAGCCGAAGGTGACGAGCCGGTCGCCGGCCTTCACCTTGGCCTTGCCGTTGAGGAGCTGGACGAGCAGCGGCCGGTCGCCCTGGCCGGTGGCGAAGCCGAGTTCGTTCGACTTCTCCATGCGGGTGCCGACGGTGAAGTCGGGGTCGTTGGCCAGGAGGACCGTGGAGGTCGAGGGGCCGACGGTGGTCACGCGCCCGACGAGCCCCGAGCCGTTGAGGACGGTCATGTCCCGCTGGACGCCGTCGCGCGCGCCGATGTCGATGGTGACGGTCCAGGAGAAGCCCTGGGCCGCTCCTATGGCGATGACCTGCGCGCCCTTGATGCCGTACTGCCCGGCACCGGCGGTCTTCAGGATGGAGTCGAGTTCACGCAGCCGGTTGCGGTTGCGGTCGTCGCTGCCGAGTTCGGCCTTGAGCTCGGCGTTCTCCTTCTCCAGGGCGGCGATCCGGGTGTGCCGCTCGCCGGAGTCCCGGACCGCGCCTATGGCGTTGCCGATGGGATCGACGGCGGCCGCCACACCGTTCTCGACCGGCCCGAAGACCGCCGCTGCGGCCTGCCGGGCACCGTCGACGGGTGACTCCTGACCGCCGCGGATGTCCACCGTGATCAGTGCGAACGCGATGGCGATCAGCAGCACCAGGAGCAGCCGGCTCTCTCGTGTGTCCCTCACGTGCGGCGGCCGTGCCTTTCCTCGTGGTTCCGTGGTTCGGTTGTTCGGCTGTGCGGGTGAAGCGCGTGCGGGTGAAGCGCGTACGGGTGAAACGCCGTCCCTAGCGGCGCGGCTGGGCGTCCAGGACCTGCTGGAGGGCCTCGAACTCCTCCACGCACTTGCCGGAACCGAGCGCCACCGAGTCCAGCGGGTCCTCGGCGATGTGGATCGGCATGCCGGTCTCACGGCGGAGGCGTTCGTCGAGGCCGCGCAGCAGGGCGCCGCCACCTGTGAGAACGATGCCGCGGTCCATCACGTCACCGGACAGCTCCGGCGGGCACTTGTCGAGGGTGGTCTTCACGGCGTCGACGATCGCGTTGACCGGCTCCTCGATGGCCTTGCGGACCTCGGCGGCGGAGATGACGACCGTCTTGGGGAGGCCGGAGACGAGGTCGCGGCCGCGGATCTCGGTGTGCTCGTCGTTGTCGAGGTCGTACGCGGAGCCGATGGTGATCTTGATCTGCTCGGCGGTCCGCTCACCGAGGAGGAGCGAGTACTCCTTCTTGATGTGCTGGATGATCGCGTTGTCCAACTCGTCGCCGGCGACCCGGATCGACTGTGCCGTGACGATTCCTCCGAGGGAGATGACCGCGACCTCGGTGGTGCCGCCGCCGATGTCGACGACCATGTTGCCGGTGGCCTCGTGGACCGGGAGGCCCGCGCCGATGGCCGCCGCCATGGGCTCCTCGATGATGTGCACCTGGCGGGCACCGGCCTGGGTCGAGGCCTCGATGACGGCGCGGCGCTCGACTCCGGTGATGCCGGAGGGCACGCAGACGACGACGCGGGGGCGGGCCAGGTAGCGGCGCTTGTGGATCTTGAGGATGAAGTAGCGGAGCATCCGCTCGGTGATCTCGAAGTCGGCGATGACGCCGTCCTTCAGGGGCCGGACCGCGACGATGTTGCCGGGGGTCCGGCCGATCATCTTCTTCGCCTCGGAGCCGACCGCGAGGATTCCGCCGGTGTTGGTGTTGATGGCGACGACGGACGGCTCGTTCAGGACGATGCCTCGACCCCTCACGTACACCAGCGTGTTGGCGGTCCCGAGGTCGACAGCCATGTCACGGCCGATGAACGACATTGAGTTCCCCTTGTTTCCCATGGCTAAGGGTGGTGCGGCGTGGAGTTTTCCATCGTAGTGCCGCCCGCCCGGATACCGCGCGGTGGTCCACCTCTGTACAGGTGACGGAAGGACGCGGCGATCCGTTCCCGCCATCGGCGTTCATATGCCTGGGGGCGACCGAATTCCTTCGGTCGCCCCACAGGGTCCTGCGTTCGGCTGACGCCGGGTCAGTCTCTTCGCGTCAGACGAGACCCGGGAAGAAGATCTTCAGCTCGCGGAGGGCGGACTCCTCCGAGTCGGACGCGTGGATCAGGTTCTCCCGGACGATGGTGCCGAAGTCGCCGCGGATGGAGCCGGGGGCGGCGGCGATCGGGTCGGTCGGGCCGGCCAGCTGGCGGACGCCCTCGATGACCCGCTCGCCCTCGACGACGAGCGCCACGACGGGACCGGAGGCCATGAAGCCCATCAGCGGCTCGTAGAAGGGCTTGCCCTTGTGCTCGCCGTAGTGCAGCTCCAGGGTCTCCTGGTCCAGCTCGCGCAGCTCCAGGGCCGCCAGGGTCCAGCCGGCCTTGCGCTCGATACGGCCGATGATCTCGCCGACCAGGCCACGGCGGACGGCGTCGGGCTTGAGCAGGACGAGCGTGCGCTGGCTCACGGGGGAACTCCTTCGGAAAAGCGGTGTGCGGGACCTCCGAGGCTACAGGCCCCGCACGCCCCTCGATTACGCAGCGTCAGGCCCTGCCGAGGCCCCGGCGGTCTGCGCCTCGGCCCAGCGGGCCTTGATGTCGTCGATCCGACGCCCGTAGTGCACCGAGGCCCACCACAGGCCGGCGAAGACCGCGCCCAGGAAGAACATGGTCGGGACGAAGAAGCCGCTGAGGACCAGGCCGATCTGGAGGGCCCAGCCGAGCTGCACCCCGCCGGGCCGGGTCACCATCCCGCACAGCAGCACCGAGAAGACCATCGCGACACCGCAGACCCACCAGACGGTGGACGTCGCGAGGCTGTCGTCCTTCATGGCGACGAGCCCGGCGAAACCGATCACGAAGAACTCGCCGATGAGCGTCGACGAACAGAGCGTGCGCATACCGTTCAGCCCCTTCGCAGCAGCAGCCGGGCGTCGCCGACCGTGAAGATCGAACCGGTCACCAGGACACCCGCGCCGCCGTACTCGGCCTCTTCCTCCGCGAGGGTGATGGCCGCCTCGATGGCGTCCGGCAGCCGCGGCTCGACGACGACCCGGTCCTCGCCGAAGACCTCGACCGCGGCCGCGGCGAGCACGTCCACGTCCGTGGCCCGCGGGTTGGAGTTCGCCGTGATCACGACCTCCGCGAAGATCGGCTCGAAGGCCTCGAGGAGACCCTTGGCGTCCTTGTCGCCGCTCGTGGAGACCACGCCGATGAGCCGCGAGAAGCCGAAGGCCTCAGCTACGCCCTCCGCCGTCGCCCGCGCGCCGTGCGGGTTGTGCGCGGCGTCCAGGAGCACCGTCGGGGAGGTACGGACGATCTCAAGGCGTCCGGGCGAGGCCACCTGGGCGAAGGCCCGGCGGACCGTGTCCTGGTCCAGGGTCCTGGCGTGGTCGGCGCCGATGCCGAAGAAGGCCTCGACCGCCGCGAGCGCCACCGCCGCGTTGTGCGCCTGGTAGGCGCCGTGCAGCGGCAGGAAGACGTTCTCGTACTCGCCGCCCAGACCGCGCAGGGTCAGGAGCTGCCCGCCGACCGCGACCTCGCGGGAGACGATGCCGAACTCCATGCCCTCGCGGGCGACGGTGGCGTCCGCCTCAACGGCCTTCTTGAGCAGGACCTGCGCCGCGTCCACCGGCTGCTGCGCCAGGATCACGGTCGCGCCCTGCTTGATGATCCCGGACTTCTCGCCGGCGATCTCGCCGGTCGTCCCGCCGAGCCGGTCGGTGTGGTCGAGGTCGATCGGGGTGACGA
The DNA here is from genome assembly GCA_000717735.1 of Streptomyces griseoluteus. GTDB lineage: Bacteria > Actinomycetota > Actinomycetes > Streptomycetales > Streptomycetaceae > Streptomyces > Streptomyces griseoluteus_A. Next base: position 14,006 of record JOBE01000072.1, read on the forward strand.
CGGCGACGGAGGCGTCGATGACGTTCGTCGCGTCCCAGGTACCGCCCATGCCCACCTCGACGACGGCCACGTCGACCGGGGCGTCGGCGAAGGCCGCGTACGCCATTCCGGTGAGGACCTCGAAGAAGGAGAGCCGGTACTCCTCGCGGGCGTCGACCAGTTCCACGTACGGCTTGACGTCCTGGTACGTCTCGACGAACCGCTCGGCGGAGATCGGGGCGCCGTCCAGGCTGATCCGCTCGGTGATGGTCTGCACGTGCGGCGAGGTGTACCGCCCGGTGCGGAGCTCGAAGGCGCCGAGCAGGGCCTCGATCATGCGGGCCGTCGACGTCTTGCCGTTGGTGCCGGTGATGTGGATCGAGGGGTACGCGCGCTGCGGGTCGCCGAGGACGTCCATCAGGGCCGCGATCCGGGTGACCGAGGGCTCCAGCTTGGTCTCGCCCCAGCGGGTGGACAGCTCCGTCTCGACCTCGCGCAGCGCCTTGTCCAGCTCCGGGTCCTCGGGACGGCCGGGCACGGGGTCGCCCGGGGGCGGTCCGGCCTGCGTGCGCAGGGTACGGCTGCCGGCCTCGATCACCGCGAGGTCGGGGTCTCGGTCTGTCTCGGCGTCGACGATGTCGTCGAACTGGTCACTCGGGTCGCTCGGCTCGCTCACGGACCCAGTCTACGGAGGGGTACCGACAGGACGATGGACCCACCCCTTTCGGGACTTTCGGTCCACCCCCAGGGCCTGTCGTTTGGATCAGGCCGGATGAGGGAGCGGGATCCGGTGCCGTGGATCGCAAGGCGGAGGAGGGCGCCATGGCGGAGCCATGGCAACCGACGACAACGCCCTCCTGGCGGGCCGTGAGCGTGCCGCCCATGCTGGTGACCCGCTCCTCCATGGAGAGCAGGCCGGTGCCGGTCGAGACGGGGACCGGGTCCGGTGGGGTCTTCGGCAGCGGGTTGCGCACCTCGATCCGCAGGCCGGGGCCCTGCACCCTGATCTCGACCGACACCGGCAGGCCCGGCGCGTGCTTGGCCGCGTTCGTCAGGCACTCCTGGACGACCCGGTGGACGGCCGCCTGGCGCAGCGGCGACAGCGCCTTGGCCTCCTCGGCGACCGCGAGCTCCACGGGGCTGCCCATCCGCTCGCTCTCCCCCGCGAGCGCGGCGAGCCCTTCGAGACCGGGGGTGGCCGCGTCCCGGTCGGCCCGGCGCACGATCGTCTCGTTGAGCATCAGATGGGCGCGCCGGGCGGTGTCCGCGAGTTCCTCGAAGTCCTTCTGGTGGGCGTCTCCCCCGGCCCGTACGGCGAGGACCTCGGCCCGTACCGCCAGGACGGTCAGTTCTCGGCCGACCAGGTCGTGGACGTCCCGGCCGACGGAGATCCGCTCCTCCTGGACGGCCTGCCGGGCGGCGGCCTCGCGCCGCTGGGCCTCCAGGGCCCGGACGAGGTCCTGCCGGTACGCGGCGACGCCGACGCCCGCCGCGAGGACGCCGATCGGGACGACCAGGCTCAGGAAGTCGCTGAGGGTGTCGCCCTGCCGGGCGTGCCAGCCGGGCGCCCGGAAGAGCGCGTAGGCCACGCCGACGTACAGCAGGGTCGCGACGACGGCGGCGCGGCGCCCCCGGAACCGGCCGATGGAATACAGCGCGAACTGGATCATGGTCAGTTCGTGCAGCCAGCCCAGCAGGGCCAGCGCCACCAGATAGGGGATCACCGGCAGTCGGCGCCGGAGCACCAGGGTCGCCGCTCCGGCCGCGAGCACCAGCGTGGCGGTGAGGCCGGTGAGGGAGTTGTCGCCGCGGGCGAGCCCCGGCACGTCCAGGAGCATGAGGGCGAAGGCGCTGAGGGCGGCGACGACGTCGAGCGCGCGGGGCGTGCCGGCCCATCGGTCCACGCGGCGGCGCAGCGCGGGGACGGCGCGGAGGCGGAGCATGCCTTCCATCATCCAGGGTCTTTCGGCCCGACGCCGTGGACCTGAAGTCCCGTCTGTTGTGAGTTCGGGCACTTCGTCCGACTTGGGGGTGTACGCGAAGGGGCCCGGAAACCGTGTACCGGTTCCGGGCCCCTTCGCGTACGGGTCAGGCCTGCGGGAGGCTCGCCAGCTGGGCCTCGATGCGGGCGATGTCCTCGTCCGCCTTGGCGAGGCGGGTACGGATCTTGTCGACCACGTTGTCCGGGGCCTTGGCGAGGAAGGCCTCGTTGCCGAGCTTCCCGTTCGCCTGGGCCTTCTCCTTCTCGGCGGCGGCGAGGTCCTTCGCGAGGCGCTTGCGCTCCGCGGCCACGTCGATGGTGCCCGACAGGTCGAGCGCGACGGTGGCCCCCGCGACCGGCAGGGAGGCGGTGGCGGCGAAGCCCTCGCCCTCCGGCTGGAGGCGCAGCAGCTGGCGGATGGCCGCTTCGTGCGGGGCGAGCGCGGTGCCGGCCACGTCGAGACGGGCGGGAACCTTCTGGCCGGGCTGGAGGCCCTGGTCCGAGCGGAACCGGCGGACCTCGGTGACGACCTGCTGAACGAGCTCGATCTCCCGCTCGGCGGCCTCGTCGCGGAAGCCACTGTCCTTGGGCCAGTCGGCGACGACGAGGGACTCGCCGCCGGTGAGCGTGGTCCAGAGCGTCTCCGTCACGAACGGGACGATCGGGTGCAGCAGGCGCAGCATGACGTCCAGGACCTCGCCGAGGACCCGGCCGGAGACCTTGGCCTGCTCGCCGCCCGCGAAGAACGTGGTCTTGGACAGTTCGACGTACCAGTCGAAGACCTCGTCCCACGCGAAGTGGTAGAGGGCGTCGGCGAGCTTCGCGAACTGGTAGTCGTCGTAGAACGCGTCGACCTCGGCGACCGTCTTGTTGAGACGGGAGAGGATCCACCGGTCCGTGGCGGACATCTGCGACGCGTCGGGCAGCGGGCCCTCGACCGTCGCGCCGTTCATCAGCGCGAAGCGGGTCGCGTTCCAGATCTTGTTGGCGAAGTTGCGGGACGCCTTGACCCAGTCCTCGCCGATCGGGACGTCGACGCCCGGGTTGGCGCCGTTGGCCAGGGTGAAGCGGACGGCGTCGGAGCCGTACTCGTCCATCCAGTCCAGCGGGTTGACCACGTTGCCGAAGGACTTCGACATCTTCTTGCCGTTCTGGTCACGGACCATGCCGTGCAGGGCGATGGTGTGGAACGGCGGGGTGCCGTCCATAGCGTACAGACCGAACATCATCATCCGGGCGACCCAGAAGAAGAGGATGTCGTAGCCGGTGACCAGGACGGAGTTCGGATAGAACTTCTCGAGGCTCTCGGTCCGCTCGGGCCAGCCGAGCGTGGAGAACGGCCACAGGCCGGAGGAGAACCAGGTGTCCAGGACGTCCGTGTCCTGGTGCCAGCCCTCGCCCGTCGGCGGCTGCTCGTCCGGTCCGACGCAGACCACTTCGCCGTTCGGGCCGTACCAGACGGGGATGCGGTGGCCCCACCACAGCTGGCGCGAGATGCACCAGTCGTGCAGGTTGTCGACCCAGTCGAAGTACCGCTTCTCCATCTCCTGCGGGTGGATCTTGACCTTGCCGTCGCGGACCGCGTCACCGGCGGCCTGCGCGAGCGGGCCGACCTTGACCCACCACTGCATCGACAGGCGCGGCTCGATGGTGGTCTTGCAGCGCGAGCAGTGGCCGACGGAGTGGACGTACGGCCGCTTCTCGGCGACGATCCGGCCCTCGGCGCGCAGGGCGGCGACGATGGCGGAGCGGGCCTCCAGGCGGTCCAGGCCCTGGAAGGGGCCGTGCACGGTGATGACCGCGCGCTCGTCCATGACGGCGAGGTTCGGCAGGTTGTGGCGCTGGCCGATCTCGAAGTCGTTGGGGTCGTGCGCCGGGGTCACCTTGACGGCGCCGGTGCCGAACTCGGGGTCGACGTGGGTGTCGGCGACGACCGGGATCGTGCGGTCGGTCAGCGGCAGCTTGATCTGCTTGCCGACCAGGTGCTTGTACCGCTCGTCGTCGGGGTGGACGGCGACGGCCGTGTCACCGAGCATCGTCTCGGCCCGGGTGGTCGCGACGACCAGGGACTCGTCGCCCTCGCCGTACCGGATGGAGACGAGCTCGCCGTCGTCGTCCTGGTACTCGACCTCGATGTCCGAGATCGCCGTCAGACAGCGCGGGCACCAGTTGATGATGCGCTCGGCGCGGTAGATCAGCTCGTCGTCGTAGAGCTTCTTGAAGATGGTCTGGACGGCCTGGGACAGGCCCTCGTCCATGGTGAAGCGCTCACGGGACCAGGCGACGCCGTCACCCAGGCGCTTCATCTGGCCGGAGATCTGGCCGCCGGACTCGGCCTTCCACTGCCAGACGCGCTCGACGAACGCCTCGCGGCCCAGGTCGTGGCGGGACTTGCCCTCCTTGGCGAGCTCGCGCTCGACGACGTTCTGGGTGGCGATGCCGGCGTGGTCCATGCCCGGCTGCCACAGCGTCTCGAAGCCCTGCATGCGCTTGCGGCGGGTGAGGGCGTCGATGAGCGTGTGCTCGAAGGCGTGGCCCAGGTGGAGCGAGCCGGTGACGTTCGGCGGCGGGATGACGATGGTGTACGGCGGCTTCTCGCTCTTCGCGTCCGCCTCGAAGTACCCGCGCTCTACCCAGCGCTCGTACAGCGGCCCCTCTACCTCGGCCGGCGCGTACTGGGTCGGCAGTTCGGTGGTGGGCGCTGTCTGCTGCTGAGTGTTCTCGGTCACCGGGCCAGTTTAGGGGTGTTGCGGCCCTGTCCTGAAACGCTTTGGTTCGGTAACGGTGTGGCCCCCGCCGCACGGACCACCCGGCGGTTCCGCCAGGATGTTCGGTAGCCATAAACATTCTGTGAGGGGAACCTGTCGATGAGCTACAACCAGCCCGGCCCGTACGGCGGTCAGCCGCCCCAGCAGCCCGGCCCCTACGGCCAGCCGGGCCCGTACGGCCAGCAGCCGCAGCAGCCGGGCCCGTACGGCCAGCCGCCGCAGGCTCCGCAGCCGGGTTACGGATACCCCCAGCAGGCCCCGCAGGGCGTCCCGCCGCAGCAGCCCCCTTACGGCTACCCCCAGCAGCCCCAGCAGCCCGGCCCGTACGGCCAGCAGCCGCCGTACGGCGCCCCCCAGGGCCCCGGCGGCTACGTCCCCCACCCGCCGGCCCCGAAGAAGTCCAAGGCGGGCATCATCATCGGCGCGGTCGCGGTGGTCGCGGCGCTCGGTGTGGGCGCGTACTTCCTGCTCGGCGGTGGCGGCGGCTCCTCGGTCGCGAACGACGGCCCGCACAAGCTGATCACTCCGGAGACGGTGCTCGGCGAGTACAAGAAGACCCCCAGCAAGGGGGGTTCGTCCGACAAGGAGTCGCTGAAGGAGGCCGAGAAGAACGGCGTCAAGAACGCCAAGGAGGTCGAAGGCTCCTGGGAGGTGAAGGACGCGGCGAACCCCCTCGGCTCGAAGATGCTCTCCCTCAACGGTCTCTACGGAGAGATCGACGACCCCGAGAAGGTCGTCGACTCCATCTTCGCCTACACCAAGACCGAGGCCGACAAGAACAAGAGCGATGCCGACGCACCGGAGTTGGTGGGCAGCCCGCAGGAGTACAACCCGGCCGAGCTCGGCGACGCGGTCCTGAAGTGCCAGCAGCTCAAGACCAAGGCCGACGCCGCCAAGAGCGTCCCCTCGATGACCATCACGATGTGCGTGTGGGCCGACCACAGCACCGTGGGCATGGTCGTCCCGGTCGACACGGCCTCGCTGCTCACGGGCAAGGGCGGCTCCGCCGAGGACGCCGCCACCATGGCCGCCAAGCTCCGCAAGGAAGTCCGCGTCAAGCTCTGACGCGACTGACGCGACAGACACAGCACACGCGGAAGGGGCGCCCCACCGGTCCGGTGGGGCGCCCCTTCGCCGTCCGTACGGCTCAGGCCGACTTCTCGTGCCTGCCGTCGTTCTTCACGATCCGCGGGACCAGCGTCGGGTTGACGTTGTTGCGGACGACGTCCGCCGTGATGACGACCCGGGCCACGTCCTTGCGGGACGGGACCTCGTACATCACCGACTGGAGGACCTCCTCCATGATGGCGCGCAGGCCGCGCGCGCCGGTGCCGCGCAGGATCGCCTGGTCGGCGATGGCCTCCAGGGCCGGGCGGTCGAAGTCCAGCTCCACGCCGTCGAGTTCGAAGAGGCGCTGGTACTGCTTCACCAGGGCGTTCCGCGGCTCGACCAGGATCTGGAGGAGCGCCTCGCGGTCCAGGTTGTGGACCGAGGTGAGGACGGGAAGACGGCCGATGAACTCCGGGATCATCCCGAACTTCACCAGGTCCTCCGGCATGACCTCCTGGAACTGGTCGCTCGCCTCGATCTCGCGCTTGGAGCGGATGGTCGCCCCGAAGCCGATGCCCTTGGCGCCCGCCCGCGACTCGATGATCTTCTCCAGGCCGGCGAAGGCGCCGCCCACGATGAAGAGCACGTTCGTCGTGTCGATCTGGATGAACTCCTGGTGCGGGTGCTTCCGTCCGCCCTGCGGCGGGACCGAGGCCGTCGTGCCCTCCAGGATCTTCAGGAGGGCCTGCTGGACGCCCTCACCACTCACATCGCGCGTGATCGACGGGTTTTCGCTCTTCCGGGCGACCTTGTCGATCTCGTCGATGTAGATGATCCCGGTCTCGGCCTTCTTGACGTCGTAGTCGGCCGCCTGGATCAGCTTGAGCAGGATGTTCTCGACGTCCTCGCCGACATAGCCGGCCTCCGTCAGCGCCGTCGCGTCGGCGATGGCGAACGGGACGTTGAGCATCCGGGCCAGGGTCTGCGCGAGCAGCGTCTTCCCGGAGCCCGTGGGGCCGAGCAGCAGAATGTTGGACTTCGCCAGCTCGATGGCGTCGTCCCGGCCCTGCGCGCCACCGTTCTCGCCGGCCTGGACGCGCTTGTAGTGGTTGTACACCGCGACCGAGAGGGCCTTCTTCGCGGGCTCCTGCCCCACGACGTATCCCTCGAGGAACTCGTAGATCTCGCGGGGCTTGGGAAGTTCCTCCCAGCGCACCTCGCTCGTCTCCGCGAGTTCTTCCTCGATGATCTCGTTGCAGAGGTCGATGCACTCGTCGCAGATGTACACACCGGGTCCCGCGATGAGCTTCTTCACCTGCTTCTGGCTCTTTCCGCAGAACGAGCACTTGAGCAGGTCGCCGCCATCACCGATGCGTGCCACGAGGTGCTTCCCCTTCGCCTGGGAGTGCTTGGTTCAGCGACTCCTGGTGCCTCATATTCGACGGTACCTTGCCGGGCCCCCCGTTCGGGCCCCCCTTGGCACGGTTCACATGGTCGCGATTCGGCCACGGGGACCGTGCCAGGGGAAAGGTCGGCGTCAGTGTGCCGCGGCGGACGTGGTCTTGCGGGTCGAGACGATCTGGTCGATCAGGCCGTACGCCAGGGCGTCCTCGGCCGTCAGGATCTTGTCGCGCTCGATGTCGTCGCGGATCTTCTCGATCGGCGTCGAGGAGTGCTTGGCCAGCATCTCCTCGAGCTGGCTGCGCATGCGCAGGATCTCGTTGGCCGCGATCTCCAGGTCGGAGAGCTGCTCACGGCCGGTGCCGCCGGACGGCTGGTGGATCAGCACGCGGGCGTTCGGCAGGGCCATCCGCTTGCCGGGGGTGCCGGCGGCGAGGAGCACGGCCGCGGCGGAGGCCGCCTGGCCCATGCAGACCGTCTGGATGTCCGGCTTCACGAACTGCATCGTGTCGTAGATCGCGGTCAGCGCGGTGAAGGAGCCACCGGGGCTGTTGATGTAGATCGAGATGTCCCGGTCGGGGTCCATCGACTCCAGGCACAGCAGCTGCGCCATGACGTCGTTGGCGGAGGCGTCGTCGATCTGCACGCCGAGGAAGATCACGCGCTCCTCGAAGAGCTTCGCGTACGGGTCGTACTCGCGCACGCCCTGCGAGGTGCGCTCGACGAAGCGCGGCACGACATAGCGGTTGTCCATCGGCGCGCCGGTGTAGAGGCCGCTCGGGGAGAGGTTGTTCTGCATCTGGGTGTTCACCGTCCTGGTGGCGTTCGGCGGGGGGCTGGGGCTCTTCGGGTGGCTGCCGGCGCTCAGGCGCCCGTGCCGCCGCCGCCCGGAACACCCGCGGCGTGCGTGATGATGTCGTCGATCAGGCCGTAATCCTTGGCCTCCTCCGCGGTGAACCAGCGGTCGCGGTCGCCGTCGCGGATGATCGTCTCCATGGTCTGGCCGGAGTGGTGCGCGGTGATCTCGGCCATGCGCTTCTTCGTGCGGAGAAGGTACTCGGCCTGGATCTTGATGTCGGAGGCCGTGCCACCGATGCCGGCGGAGCCCTGGTGCATCAGGATGTCGGTGTTCGGCAGCGCGAAGCGCTTGCCGGGGGTGCCGGCGGTGAGCAGGAACTGGCCCATCGAGGCCGCCATGCCCATACCGATGGTGACGACGTCGTTCGGGATGAACTGCATCGTGTCGTAGACGGCCATACCGGCCGTCACGGAGCCGCCGGGGCTGTTGATGTACAGGAAGATGTCCTTCTCCGGCTCGGCGGCCAGGAGGAGCATCTGGGCGGTGATCTTGTTGGCGATGTCGTCGTCGACCTGCTGACCGAGGAAGATGATGCGCTCGCCGAGCAGCCGGTTGTAGACATGGTCGCCGAGGCCGCCACCGATGGACGGCTCACCCGCGGCGTAAGGCTTCAGATTCGTCACGTATCCACCTGCTCGTCTCCGACGGCCGGGGGGCCGTCTCAGCGTCTCGTTCAGAGGGCACTGCCCTCGTATTCATGGACCCTAACGCGCAGGTAGGACAACGCCATCCCGGTTCCCGAACTGTTCGCTGGGAGCGCAAGGTAGTTGGGGTGCGCGAACGGGTCCGCGTACGTCCACGGGCCCGTACGCACAGGGGTGCGTACGGGCCCGTGGAACAGGGTCCGCGTGAGGCGGGGGCCCCTTACTTGTCCTCGGAGACCTCGGTCTCGCCGGTGACGGCCTCGACGGCGTCGGCGGCGGCCTCGACCTCGTCCTCGTCGTCCGAGAGGTCGACGACCTCACCGTTGGTGTCGACGACCTTGGCGGCCTCGACGACGACCGCGAGGGCCTTGCCGCGGGCGACCTCGCCGACGAGCATCGGCACCTGGCCACCCTCGGCCACGGCCTGGGCGAACTGGTCGGGGCTCATGCCGGAGGAGGCGGCACGGCGGAACAGGTGCTCGGTGAGCTCCTCGCGGGAGACGTCGAGCTTCTCCTTGTTGACGAGCTCATCGAGGATGAACTGCGTCTTGATGCCCTTCTCGGCCTGCTCCTTGGTCTCGGCCAGGAACTCTTCCTCGGTCTTGCCCTGGATCTCCAGGTACTTCGCGAGGTCGAGGCCCATCTGGCCGAGCTGGTGGTGCTCCAGGTTGTGCTTGCGGGTGTTGATCTCGTCCTCGAGAAGCTTCTCGGGCATCGGGACCTCGACCAGCTTGAGGAGCTCGTCGAGGACGCGCTCCTGGGCCTGGGTGGCCTGGTCGAACTGCTTCATGTTCTCGAGGCGCTTGCGGCTGTCGGCCTTGAGCTCGTCGAGGGTGTCGAACTCCGACGCCATCTGCGCGAACTCGTCGTCGAGCTCGGGGAGCTCACGGGCGGCGACGGTGGTGACCTTGACGGTGACCTCCGCGTCCTTGCCCTCGGCGGAGCCGCCCTTCAGCTGCGAGGTGAAGGTGGCCTCGCCACCGGCCTCCAGGCCCTTGACGGCCTCGTCGATGCCGTCGAGCAGCTCGCCGGAACCGATGGTGTACGAGACACCGTCGGCGACACCGTCGGGCAGGACCTCGCCGTCGACCTTGGCCTCGAGGTCGATGGTGACGACGTCGCCGTCCTGGGCGGCCCGCTCGACCGGGGAGGTCGAGGCGAAGCGCTCACGGAGCTGCTCCACGGACTTCTCGACGTCCTCGTCGGTGACCTCGACCGCGTCGACGGTGACCTCGATGCCGGAGTAGTCCGGGATCTCGATCGTCGGGCGGATGTCGACCTCGGCGGTGAAGGCCAGCAGCTCGCCGTCCTTCAGCTCGGTGATGTCGACCTCGGGCTGGCCGAGCGGGTTGACGGAGGCCTCGTTGACGGCCTCGGTGTAGAACTTCGGGAGCGCGTCGTTGACGGCCTCTTCCAGCACGGCGCCGCGGCCGAACCGCTGGTCGATCACGCGAGCAGGGATCTTGCCCTTACGGAAGCCCTTGACCGTGACCTGCTGGTTGATCTTCTTGTACGCCGCGTCGAGGCTGTCCTTGAGCTCCTCGAAGGGCACCTCGACAGTGAGCCGAACCCGAGTCGGGTTCAGGGTCTCCACGGCGCTCTTCACGGTTCGGTCTCCTTGTGGCTGATTCCTGGAATCCACCGGCACCGCGTGAAGCGGTTCCGGCAGGTCGGCCCGGTCAGAAAGACACACGGGCACGCAGCTTGCATAGTAACCGCAAGCGGGATGACGCCCACAACGTGATCAAGGGGTGCGCAAGGTGAGCGCGTGATCGTCATGGTCGGGGTGGCGGGATTTGAACCCACGGCCTTCCGCTCCCAAAGCGGACGCGCTACCAAGCTGCGCCACACCCCGTCGGTGCGACACGTAGGGTACATGGGCGGAGACTGTCCGGCGCCCCCTGTTTTACGGGTGTGCGCGAACCGCCCCGGAACCGCTACCATGCTCTTCGTGCCGCGGTCCTTCTGACCTGCGGCGCGATGTTGTGCGGGTGTAGCTCAATGGTAGAGCACTAGTCTTCCAAACTAGCTACGCGGGTTCGATTCCCGTCACCCGCTCTCAATGAAGAAAACCCCAGGTCACCTGGGGTTTTCTTCGTTTCAGGGGCAGCCTCAGAACTTGATGGAGGCCACCGTCTGCGTTATCGAGTCCAGGAAGCGCTGGATGTCGTCGGCCATGCCGGTGGAGGCGAGGAAGAAGCCGAAGAGCACCGCGACCACCGCCGGGCCGCCCTTGAGATTTCCCCCGCGGATCAGCACCACCAGGATGATTGCCAACAGCAACACCACAGACAGTGAAATGGCCACAACTGATCACACCCTCGGTCGGTCCCGCCTTGCCCACCAGGGAGTCCGAGTCCCGGAACACCCCCCGCTGCCTCCATCGTGCCACCAACCCCCCTGCCCCCGCTGCATGGTGACGAATCGTCTCGTCTGCGGCTGGCGGAAAAAGCGAGACGTCTGGTAGCGGCGCTCCCTAGGGCCTCTCGTGTGGATCATGCCGGGCTCGCGGGCCCTGGCACCGCACCTCGCCGCGTTGTCGTCGGTTGCCATTGGCGCCGCCATGGCGCCCTCCTCCGCCTTGCGACGCACGGCACCCGACCCCGCTCCCTGATCCGGCCTGAGCCAAACGAAAGACCCTAGGCGGGGCGCGAGATGAGCAGCAGGGCCCGGTCGTCGTTGACGTCCTTGGCCACGGCTTCGATCAGGTGCCAGGCGACGCCCTCGAAGCCCTCGGTGACGCAGCGGTCGGCCTCGCCTGTGAGGCGGTCGATGCCCTCGGCGATGTCCCGGTCCGAGGCCTCGACCAGGCCGTCGGTGAAGAGCATGAGCACGTCTCCCGGGCGCAGCGAGCCCTTCACCGGGTGGAACTCGGCGCCGTCGTAGACGCCGAGGAGGGGCCCGTCGGCGGCCTTCTCCTCCCAGCGGCCGCCGCCCGCGTGGAGCTGGAGGGCGGGCAGGTGGCCGGCGGAGAAGAGTTCGTAGTCGCCGGATTCCAGGTCGAGGACGAGGTGGATGGAGGTGGCGAAGCCCTCGTCCCAGTTCTGGCGGAGGAGATAGCCGTTGGCGGCGGGGAGGAAGCCGTGCGGCGGGAGCGAGCCGAGGAGTCCGCCGAAGGCGCCGGAGAGCAGCAGGGACCGGGAGGCGGCGTCCATGCCCTTGCCGGACACGTCGGTGAGGACGACCTCCAGGGTGCGGCCGCCGTGGGTGCGGGCGGCCACGACGAAGTCGCCGGAGAAGGACTGACCGCCGGCCGGGCGGAGCGCCATCTCGCGGTGCCAGCCCTGCGGGAGCCGGGGCAGGGCGCTCTGGACGCGGATGCGTTCGCGGAGGTCGAAGAGCATGGTGCCGCCGCGCCGCCAGGGCACCCCCACCCGCGCCCTGAACTGGGCGATGAGCAGGCCGAAGAGGCCGCAGGCGGCGACGACGAGGACGGTGCCGGGGGTGACCCTGGCCGGGCCCTGGGTGTACGGGCCGAGGACGACGGATTCGACGATGAGGGCGCCGGCGGCCGTCGCGTACAGACCGAGGAGGCTGGCCGGGCGCAGCAGCAGTCCGCCGGCCACGATGGGCAGCACGAGCGCGGCGGGTGAGCACCAGACCGGGTCGAGGAGGGTTCCGACGGCGATGGCCGGAATCATCAGGAGGAGGCCGGCGAAGGCGAGCCAGTCGGAGCCGTCGCCGCGGAAGTAGTCGACGCCGGACTTGCGCAGCGCGATGCGGGCCCGGCGGGCGCGTCTGCGCGTCCGGGCCGCGTAGGTGTTCACTCCGGCGCGGTGTCCCATTGGCCTGGACCCTATCCACCCCGTCCGACATCGTGCAGGGGTACCCCGGTGACAATGCGCTAGAAATCGGGTCGCCCCGGACGCGCGCCGCTGATATCGATGGCATATGACGACTGAACTGCGGGTTCTCGACCCGAGCGACTGGGACCGCTGGTACGGGGTTCTCGAACTCGCCTTCGGGGGTGTGGCGGAGTCACCGGAGGAGCGACGGCTGTGGCGTGATCTGACCGAGTTCGACCGGTTCCTGGGGGCCTGGGACGGCGACCTGTGCGTGGGTACGGCGGGGGCGTTCACGTTCCGGCTGACGGTGCCGGGCGGGGCGTCGGTCCCGGCGGCCGGTGTGACGATGGTGAGCGTGGCGGGCACGCACCGCCGGCGCGGGATCCTGACCTCGATGATGCGGCGGCAGTTGGACGACCTGCGGGCCGCGGGCGAGTTCCTCTCCGTGCTCACGGCCTCGGAGCCGGAGATCTACGGGCGGTTCGGGTACGGCGTCGCCGCGTACGGCGCGCGGGCGACGATCGACACGACGCGGGTGCGGCTGTCGGTGCCGGAGGGCGCGGACGGGGTGGCGCTGCGGCAGGCCGACCTGACGGAGTCCGCCGCCGTCTGTGAGTCCGTGTACGCGCGTCTCGTGCCGCGCCGGCCCGGGATGCTGGCCCGCCGGCCGGAGTGGGAGCGGCTGCCGCTGATCGATCCTCCGGGCGACCGGGAGGGCGCGTCGCCACGGCTGTGTGTGCTGGCGGAGCGGGACGGGGAGGTCGTGGGGTTCACGCACTACGCGATCAAGCCGGACTGGTCGCCGTTGGGCGCCCAAGGGGCGGTGCAGGTGCATCAGTTGATGGGGCTCGACCCGGCGGCGGAGGCGGCCCTGTGGCGGTTCCTCTGCTCGGTGGACCTGGTCTCGGAGGTGCAGATCCGGAGCCGGCCGGTCGACGACGGCTGGCAGCACCTGGTGAGCGACGTGCGGCGGTGTGCCCCGACCCTGCGGGACTCGCTGCACGTACGGCTGGTGGAGGTGGGTGGGGCTCTGGAGGCGCGGACGTACCAGGCGCCGGTGGACGTCGTGTTCGAGGTCGAGGACGCGTTCTGTCCGTGGAACGAGGGGCGGTGGCGGCTCACCGGGGACCAGAAGGGCGCGAGCTGTGTCCGTACGGGAGACGCGCCGGACCTGGCGCTTTCCGTACGGGAGTTGGGGGCGGCGTACCTCGGGGGGAACTCGCTGGTGTCGCTGGCCGGGGCCGGGCGGGTGCGGGAGCTGCGGGAGGGGGCGCTGGTCGAGGCGTCGGTGGCGCTCGGATCGCCGGTCGCTCCGTGGTTGCCGCACGGGTTCTAGCGGGACCGGGTCCTAGCGGGACCGGGTCCTAGCGGGACCGCGTTCTAGCGGGCCTGGCAGGTCGGGCACCAGAAGAGGTTGCGGTTCGCCAGGTCCGCCGTGCGGATCTCCGTGGCGCAGAGGTGGCACGGCTGGTGCGCGCGGCGGTAGACGTAGACCTCGCCGCCGTGGTCGTCGACGCGGGGCGGGCGGCCCATCGCCTCGGGGGTGTGCTCGGGGCGGACCGTGTCGATGCGGTTGAGGCGGACGCCCTCGCGCATCAGCATCGCCAGGTCGGTCCAGATCGTGTCCCACTCCCCCGCCGTGATGTCCCTGCCGGCGCGGTACGGGTCGATGCCGTGCCGGAAGAGGACCTCGGCGCGGTAGACGTTGCCGACGCCGGCGATGATCTTCTGGTCCATGAGCAGGGCGGCGATGGTGGTGCGGGACTTCGAGATCCGGTGCCAGGCCCGCGTGGGGTCGTCGCCCTCGCGGAGCGGGTCCGGGCCGAGGCGGTCGTGTATCGCCCGCTTCTCGGCGTCCGTGATCAGGGCGCACGTGGTGGGTCCGCGCAGGTCGACGTGACCGTCCTCGTGGGCGATGCGCAGCCGGACGGTGTCGGTGGGGGGCGCGGCCGGCGCCGTCCCGAAGTTCACCTTGCCGAAGAGGCCCAGATGGATGTGGACCCAGCCCATGCCGGCGAAGCCGAGGAAGAGGTGCTTGCCGTGGGCCTCGGTGGCGTCGAGGACGGTGCCGTCGAGCAGTGCCGCCGAGTCCGCGAACTTTCCCTGCGGGCTGGTCACCCGCACGGACCGGCCGCCGAACCGTTCCCGGTGGTCGGCGGCCAGTCGGTGGATCGTGTGCCCTTCGGGCATCAGGCGGTCGGCTCCTGCGGGTGGTGGGCCGGGATCGGGGGGAGCTCGCCGGTGGTCTCGTACGCGGTGAGCATGTCGATGCGCCGGGTGTGACGCTCGTCACCGGAGTACGGGGTGTTCAGGAAGATCTCGACGAACTTGGTCGCCTCTTCCCGGGTGTGCATGCGGCCGCCGACGGAGATCACGTTGGCGTTGTTGTGCTCGCGGCCGAGGGCGGCGGTCTGCTCGCTCCAGGCGAGGGCGGCGCGCACCCCCTTCACCTTGTTCGCGGCGATCTGCTCGCCGTTGCCGGAGCCGCCGATGACGATGCCCAGGGCGTCGGGGTCCGCGGCCGTCTTCTCCGCGGCGCGCAGGCAGAACGGCGGGTAGTCGTCCAGGGCGTCGTAGATGTGGGGACCGCAGTCGACGGGCTCGTGGCCGTGTGCCGTGAGCCACTCGACGAGGTGGTTCTTGAGTTCGTATCCGGCGTGGTCGGAACCGATGTAGACGCGCATGGTGCCGAGTGTGGCATGTCAGGGGCCGGGTAGCAGGCAGCGGGGTCACCGGGTGCTGCGCGTGGAATTACTGGATCATCCGTTCGAGTCTTCGCGCGTTCGAATGACCGCGGGCGAACACTCCTCCGCCTTCTTGAGCCGATGCATACCGTCAGCCTCGTGAAACTGGTGGTGCGGGTGAAGCTGCTGCCGACGCCGGAGCAGGCGCTGGCGCTGGACGAGACCCTGCGCGCCTGCAACGAGTCGGCAAACTGGCTCGCGGTCCGGGCGTTCGAGCATGGCCGGACTTCGCGGGCAGCACTCCAGGCATTGGCGTACGCGGAGTTGAAGGCGCGGGGGCTGTCTGCGCAACCCGCGCTGCATGTGCTGCGGAAGGTTGCCGACGCCTACACCGCACTGAGGGCGAACCTGAAGGCCGGGAGCCTCGGCAGGCATAGATCCAAGCGGTACGGCAAGGCTGCCGCCAAGCCGGTCGCCTTTCGGGCGGATGCGGCGCAGCCGTTCGACGACCGGTGTCTGTCCTGGCGGTTGGACGATCGCATCGTGTCGATCTGGACGACCTCCGGGCGGATGAAGCGCCTTGCCCTCACCGGTCAGGACGAACAGCTGGCGCTTCTGACCGCGCATTGTCAGGGCGAGTCGGATCTGATGCGCCAGGACGGGCAGTGGTACCTGCTCGCGACCTGCGAGATTCCCGAGACCACCCTGAACACAGCCCCTGATGGGTTCGTGGGCGTGGACCCGGGAATCGTGAACATCGCCACGACCTCCGCCGGGGCTCGGTACAGCGGCCGCCGTCTCAACCGGCACCGGGAAGCGGACCGCCGGCTGCGTTCGAAGTTGCAGAAGAAGGGCACGAAGTCCGCCAAACGGCGGGCGAAGCGGCACGCGGGCAGGCAGGCCCGTCGGGCCCGGGACATCAACCACAAGATCAGCAAGTGCATCGTGGCGGAGGCTCAACGCACCAGTCGCGGGATCGCCCTGGAAGACCTCACGGGCATCCGCGAACGGGTACGGCTACGCAAGCCCCAACGCGTCATGCTGCACTCCTGGTCGTTCCACCAGCTCGGCACGTTCATCGCCTACAAGGCGCGACGGGCCGGGGTGCCGGTGGTGTACGTCGACCCGACGTACACCAGCCAGGAATGCTCCCAGTGCCATCACATCGACCGACGCAACCGGCCCTCGCAGGCCGTGTTCGCGTGCCAGGCCTGCGGCTTCGTTGAGCACGCGGACCTGAACTCGTCCCACAACATCGCCGCACGCGGCTGGTGGACGTGGGCCCGCGGGGCCGAGTCAACGGTCCCTGCCCTCACGCTCACCGTATAGAGGGCTGGACGCGGCCGGGCACCGTCGAAGCCATCGACGGTGCCGAGTCGCAAGCCCGGAGCGCCGCTCCGGTTAGCTGACCTACAAGTGGCCCAACCGCCACTGTCCGCGATCCATCGCGGTGACCCGGAGCCATTTCGCACAGGCCGGCGCATGCAAGTCCTCGCACGCACGGCCGTACGGGCTCAGCCCTTGCGGTCGAGGAGCTTCCAGGCGGCCGGGAGGGCGCCCATGGCGAGGGCCGCCTTGAGGGCGTCGCCGATGAGGAACGGGGTGAGGCCGGCGGCGACGGCCTGGCCGAGGGTCATGCCGGTGGCGAGGGCCAGGTAGGGCACGCCGACGGCGTAGATGACGGCCGAGCCGAGGGCCATCGCGCCGGCCGTGCGGAGCACGGAGCGGTCGGCGCCGCGGCGGGCGAGGGCGCCGACGACGGTCGCGGCGAGGAGCATGCCGAGGATGTAGCCGAAGGACGGCATGCCGTAGCCGGAGGTGGCCTGAGCGAACCACGGCACGCCCGCCATGCCGGCCACCGCGTACAGGGCCAGGGCGAGGAAGCCGCGGCGGGCGCCGAGCGCGGTGCCGACGAGCAGGGCGGCGAAGGTCTGGCCGGAGACCGGGACCGGGGAGCCGGGGACCGGGACGGAGAGCTGCGCGGCGAGGCCGGTGAGGGCGGCGCCTCCGACGACGAGGGCGATGTCGCGGGTGCGGGTGGGGGCACCTCCCTGCTCGAGCGAAGCCGAGAGCTTGGGGGAGGGGAGCAGGTCGGCGAGGACGGCGCCCGCACGGAGGGTACGGGCGGGGGCGGCGGCGGTGCTCATCGGTACTCCGCGAGGGTGAGGGTGAGGGGGACGGATTGACGGTATGCCAGGAGTGAACGCTCGATCACCGTCAGCCGCCGACAAAGCGGGAGCCAGCCGCTTCATCGGGTTCCGACAAAGGACGGATTCCATGCCGGATTCCGCACTTCCCGCCACGTGACCCTTGTCACTGGCCCTCTCCACGAGACGTCCCTTTTGCGTCGGAGGGACGTCACCAGAGAGACTGTGGGGTCTCCATAAAGTGTCAACTCCCCGAGAGCGCGAGCCCCCACCATGCGCGACGCCCCGCCGTCCCCTCAGGCCACCGGTCCCCTCACCGAACCGGAGCCCCTCTCCCACGGTCTGAAGCAGCGTCACCTGACGATGCTGGGTCTGGGCGGCGTGATCGGCGCCGGGCTCTTCGTCGGCTCGGGCGCGGGCATCGCCGTCGCCGGGCCCGGCATCGTCGTCTCGTATCTGCTCGCGGGCGCGCTCGCGATGCTCGTCATGCGGATGCTGGGCGAGATGTCGGCGGCGATGCCGGCCTCGGGCGCCTTCTCGGTGCACGCCGAGCGGGCGCTCGGGCGGTGGGCGGGCTTCTCGGTGGGCTGGCTGTACTGGTTCCTGCTCGTGGTGGTGCTCGCCGTGGAGGCCACGGGTGCGGCGCGGATCGCGAACGGCTGGGTGCCGGAGGTCCCGCAGTGGGGCTGGGTGCTGATCTTCATGATCGTGTTCACCCTCGCCAACCTGGCGGCGGTGAAGAACTTCGGTGAGTTCGAGTTCTGGTTCGCGGCGCTCAAGGTCGGCGCGATCGTGCTCTTCCTGATCCTCGGGACGCTCGCGATCGTCGGCCGGCTGCCCGACACCGACCCCGTGGGGCTCGCGAACCTGACAGGGCAGGGCGGTTTCCTGCCGAACGGCTGGGAGGGCGTCGTCTCCGGCGTCCTCGCCGTCGTCTTCGCCTTCGGCGGCCTGGAGGTCGTCACCATCGCGGCGGCCGAGTCGGACGACCCGGCGCGGAACGTGGCGCGGGCGGTGCGCAGCGCGGTGTGGCGGATCCTCCTCTTCTACGTGGGCTCGATGCTGGTCATCGTGACGCTGCTGCCGTGGACCTCGATGAAGCCGGGCGAGTCGCCGTACGTGGCGGTCCTGGACTCGATCGGGGTGCCGGCGGCGGGGCAGATCATGAACGTGGTGGTGTTCGTGGCGCTGCTCTCGGCGCTCAACGCGAACCTGTACGGCTCCTCACGGATGGTGTTCTCGCTCGCCGAGCGCGGGGAGGCGCCGAAGGGGCTGCTCCGGGTCTCCAGCGGCGGGGTGCCGCGCCGGGCGGTGCTCGCCTCGGTGGCCTTCGGCTTCGTCTCCGTGCTGCTCAATCTGAAGTGGCCGGATTCCGTCTTCCTCTACATGCTCAACGCCGTCGGGGCGGTGCTGCTCTTCGTCTGGGCGCTCATCGCGGTCTCGCAGCTGCGGCTGCGGCGCCGGATCGAGCGGGAGGCGCCGCAGACGCTGACGCTGCGGATGTGGGGCTTCCCGTGGCTGACCTGGGTGGCGCTCGCCGCGATGGGGGCGGTGCTCGTCCTGATGCTGTCCGACGACGCGGCGCGGCCGCAGGTGCTGTGGTCGGCGGGGGCGACCGGGGCGGTGCTCCTGGTGGCCTGGGTGCGGGAACTGCGTACGAACCGGAACTAGTCCTTCACGATGTGTGAGGTCGGTGACCGTATAGCGGACTCAGGTTCCCTGTGAACGGTGGGCCCGCCCAGACTGTGGGCTCTCCTCGTCTCAGCTAGTGAACAGGGCTCGCCCATGTCTCGGACCACCGCGCCCGCGCCGGCCGACCGGAAGGACGGCGCGACCGCACCTGCCGAGGGCCTTAGCCACGGCCTCAAGCAGCGCCATCTGTCGATGATCGCCCTCGGCGGCGTCATCGGCGCCGGACTCTTCGTCGGTTCCGGCGCCGGTATCGCCGCCGCCGGGCCCTCGATCGTCATCGCCTACGCGATCTCGGGCGTGCTCGTCATGCTCGTGATGCGGATGCTCGGCGAGATGTCCGCGGCGAACCCGGCGTCCGGCTCCTTCTCCGTCCACGCCGAGCGGGCCCTCGGCCCGTGGGCCGGTTTCACCGCCGGGTGGGCCTTCTGGTTCCTGCTCTGCGTCGCCGTCGGCCTGGAGGGCATCGGCGCGGCGAAGATCATGACCGGCTGGTTCCCCGGCAGCCCCGAGTGGGCCTGGGTCGCGCTCTTCATGGTGGTCTTCTGCGCCACCAACCTGGCGGCCGTGAAGAACTTCGGCGAGTTCGAGTTCTGGTTCGCCGCGCTGAAGGTCGGCGCGATCGTCCTCTTCCTCGGCATCGGCGTGCTCGCCATCGTCGGCGTCCTGCCCGGCACGGACTCCCCCGGCACCGCGAACCTCACCGGCGCGGGCGGCTTCTTCCCGCACGGCTCCGAGGGCCTGATCGTGGGTCTGCTCGCCTCCGTCTTCGCGTACGGCGGTCTGGAGACGGTCACCATCGCGGCGGCCGAGTCGGAGCACCCGGTGCAGGGTGTCGCCAAGGCCGTGCGGACGGCGATGTGGCGGATCGCGCTCTTCTACATCGGCTCGATGGCGGTCATCGTGACCCTCGTCCCGTGGGGCGACAAGGCGGTCGTCGAGAAGGGCCCGTACGTCGCCACCCTCGACCACCTGGGCATCCCGGCGGCCGGCCAGATCATGAACGTGGTCGTGCTCGTCGCCCTGCTGTCGGCGATGAACGCGAACATCTACGGCGCCTCCCGCATGGCCGGTTCGCTGGTCTCGCGCGGCCAGGGCCCGAAGGCGCTCGGCCGCACCTTCGGCGGGGTCCCGCGTCCCGCGGTACTCGTCTCCTCCGTCTTCGGCTTCGTCTGTGTGCTGCTCAGCTACTGGCGTCCCGAGGACATCTTCGTCTGGCTGCTCAACACGATCGGCGCGATCATCCTGGTCGTCTGGTTCTTCATCGCCGCCTCCCAGCTGGTGCTGCGCCGCCGCACCGAGCGCGAGGCGCCCGAGAAGCTGGTCGTGCGGATGTGGGCCTTCCCCGTGCTGACGTGGGTGGCGCTGGCCGGCATGGCGGCGATCTTCGTCCTGATGGCCCGCGAGGAGGGCACCCGGGTGCAGCTGTACTGGACGGGCGGCCTGACGCTGCTGCTCGCGGTGTGCGGCTTCGCCCTCCAGAAGGTCCGCGCGCGGGAGCCCCAGAACGCCTGAGCCCGACCGGCGACACAGACGTGGAGAACCCCCGGCCGATCCTCGGCCGGGGGTTCTGCCGTATGCGGGCGGCCACCTCGCCCGATCTCCTCACCCGGTCCCCCTTGGCGATCTTCTTGCTGCTAGCCTGCACTTGCATAGGATGTGCAATAAGCAGTGGGAGGGCCCGGCATGGCGATCTACACACTTCCTGAACTTCCCTACGACTACGCGGCGCTGGAACCGGTGATCAGCCCGGAGATCATCGAGCTGCACCACGACAAGCACCACGCGGCCTACGTGAAGGGCGCCAACGACACCCTGGAGCAGCTGGCGGAGGCCCGGGAGAAGGACGCGTGGGGCGCGGTCAACGGCCTGGAGAAGAACCTCGCGTTCCACCTCTCCGGCCACATCCTGCACAGCATCTACTGGCACAACATGGACAGCCCGAAGGACGGTGGCGGCGGCGAGCCGCTGGCCGCCGACGGCGTCGGTGACCTCGCGGACGCGATCGCCGAGTCCTTCGGCTCCTTCGCCAGGTTCAAGGCCCAGCTGACCAAGGCCGCCGCGACCACCCAGGGCTCCGGCTGGGGTGTCCTCGCGTACGAGCCGGTCAGCGGCCGGCTCATCGTCGAGCAGGTCTACGACCACCAGGGCAACGTCGGCCAGGGCTCCGTCCCGATCCTGGTCTTCGACGCCTGGGAGCACGCCTTCTACCTCCAGTACAAGAACCAGAAGGTGGACTTCATCGAGGCGATGTGGCAGGTCGTCAACTGGCAGGACGTGAGCAGGCGCTACGCGGACGCCCAGGGACGCACCCCGCTCATCGGCGGCTGACAGACGCCCTGCTCGTGATCGTCTTCTCAGCCTTCACGGGGCAGGCGGATGAAAGCGGAACCCCCGCGATGACGTGCATCGCGGGGGTTCCGCCGTGTGCGGGCCGGGACTACTCGAAGCTGGGTGCCGCCGTGCGGGTGCGCTTGATCTCGTAGAAGCCCGGCGTCGACGCCACGAGCAGCGTGCCGTCCCACAGGCGGGCCGCCGCCTCGCCGCGCGGGGTCGGGGTGACGACAGGACCGAAGAAGGCGACCTCGTCGCCGTCCGCGCCCGGAACCGCGATGACCGGGGTGCCGACGTCCTGGCCGACCTTGTCGATGCCCTCCTTGTGGGAGGCGCGCAGCTCGGTGTCGTACGTGTCCTTGTCGGCGTAGTCCGCCAGGTCGCCGGGCAGGCCGACGTCCGTCAGGGCCCCGACGATCGCCTCGCGGGTCGGGCCCTCGCCGTTGTTGTGGAAGCGGGCGCCGAGCGCGGTGTAGAGCTTGCCGACGACCTCGTCGCCGTGCAGCTGCTGGGCGGCTATGACGACCCGGACCGGGCCCCACGCCTTGGTCTCCAGCATCTCCCGGTACTCCTCCGGGAGCTCGTCGAGCCGGTTCTCGTTGAGCACGGCCAGGCTCATGACCTTCCAGCTCACGTCGACCGGCCGCACCTTCTCGACCTCCAGCATCCAGCGGGAGGTCATCCAGGCCCACGGGCACAGGGGGTCGAAGAAGAACTCGGCGGTGGTCCTGCTCTCGGACATGTCACTCCTCGGTACGACCGTGCTGAAGGGGGTGGGCCGAAATGAGCCAACGCCATGACCGTCCTACGGCATTCCCGTGTGCCGCGTGACAGTGGCACATGGGAGGATCGGTGCTGTTTCGAACGTGCCACGAAGGAGTGACCGTGCCCGGTGAGAATCTGTCCCGCGACGAGGCCCAGGAGCGGGCCGCGCTGCTGTCCGTCGACGGGTACGAGGTCGTCCTCGACCTGCGGTCGGCGGTCGGCGACTCCGACGAGGCGGTGCGCACCTTCCGCTCGGAGACGACGATCCGCTTCCGCCGCACCGGCGACGGCACGAGCACCTTCGTGGACCTGATCGCCCCCTCCGTGGACGCGGTCACCCTCAACGGGCGCTCCCTCGACCCGGCGGTCGTCTTCGACGGCTCCCGGATCGCGCTCGACGGCCTCGCCGACGAGAACACGCTCGTGGTGGACGCGCGGTGCGCCTACAGCCGGACCGGCGAGGGCATGCACCGCTTCGTCGACCCGGAGGACGGCGAGGTCTACCTCTACACGCAGTACGAGCCGGCCGACGCCCGCCGGGTCTACGCCAACTTCGAGCAGCCCGACCTCAAGGCCCCGTACCGCTTCTCGGTGACCGCGCCCGAGGGCTGGACGGTCTGGTCGAACGGCGCGGGCGAGCGGTACGAACAGGACACAGAGGGCGTGTGGCGGTTCGCGGAGACGGCGCCGATCTCCACGTACATCACGTGCGTCGTGGCGGGCCCGTACCACTACGTGACCGACAGCTACACGCGCGGCGACCTGGAGATCCCGCTCGGCGCGATGTGCCGGAAGTCGCTCGCGAAGCACTTCGACGCGGACGACGTCTTCCTGATCACCAAGCAGGGCTTCGACTTCTTCCACGACAACTTCGACTACCCGTACCCCTTCGGGAAGTACGACCAGGCCTTCGTCCCCGAGTACAACCTCGGCGCGATGGAGAACCCGGGCATGGTGACCTTCCGCGAGGAGTACATCTACCGGGGCAAGGTGACGCAGGCCGCGTACGAGGCCCGGGCCAACGTCATCCTGCACGAGATGGCGCACATGTGGTTCGGCGACCTCGTCACCATGGTGTGGTGGGACGACCTGTGGCTGAAGGAGTCCTTCGCGGACTTCATGGGCTCCTTCGTGAACGCCGAGGCGACCCGCTTCACCAACAGCTGGGTGACCTTCGCCAACAACCGCAAGTCCTGGGCGTACCGCGCC
Organism: Streptomyces griseoluteus; assembly: GCA_000717735.1. Classification (GTDB taxonomy): domain Bacteria; phylum Actinomycetota; class Actinomycetes; order Streptomycetales; family Streptomycetaceae; genus Streptomyces; species Streptomyces griseoluteus_A. The sequence continues at coordinate 37,301 of JOBE01000072.1, forward strand.
GACCAGCTGCCGTCCACCCACCCGATCACGGCCGACATCCGTGACCTGGAGGACGCCAAGCTCAACTTCGACGGCATCACGTACGCCAAGGGCGCGTCGGTGCTCAAGCAGCTCGTGGCGTACGCCGGACGGGACGCGTTCCTGGAGGGCGCGCGCCGCTACTTCAAGCGCCACGCCTACGGGAACACGCGGCTCGCCGACCTTCTGTCGATCCTGGAGGAGACCTCCGGCCGCGACATGAGGACGTGGGCGAAGTCCTGGCTCCAGACCTCCGGCGTGAACGCGCTGACCCCGGCCGTCACCTACGACGCGGAGGGCCGGATCACCGAGCTCGCCGTCGTCCAGGAGGGCGACGAGCTGCGCCCGCACCGCGCCGCCGTCGGCCTCTACCGGCTGTCGGGCGGGGAGCTCGTCCGGTACGCGCGGGCCGAGGCCGACATCACCGGGGTCCGGACGGTCATCGCCGACCTGACGGGCCAGGAGAAGCCCGACCTGGTCCTCGTCAACGACGACGACCTCACCTACTGCAAGGTCCGCTTCGACGAGCGCTCGCTCGCCACCCTGCGGGCGCACCTCGGCGACATCACCGACCCGCTCGCCCGCGCCCTGTGCTGGTCGGCGCTGTGGAACCTGACCCGCGACGGGCTGATGCCCGCCCGCGACTTCGTCGCCGTGGCGCTGGCCTTCGCGGGCCGCGAGACCGACATCGGCGTCCTGCAGATGGTGCACGCCTGGACGAAGTCCGCCGTCACCCTCTACGCGGCCCCCGAGTGGCGCGAGCGGGGCGGGCGGCTGCTCGCCGAGGGCGGCCTCAGTGAGCTGCGGGTCGCCGAGCCGGGCAGCGAACACCAGCTGACGTGGGCGCGGTTCTTCGCGGCGACGGCCTCCACCGACGCCGACTTCCAGCTCCTGGAGGGGCTGCTCGACGGTACGGCGAAGATCGACGGGCTCGACGTCGACCAGGAGCTGCGCTGGGCGCTGCTCTCCCCGCTCGCCGTGCACGGGCGGGCCGACGAGGCCCGGATCGGCGAGGAGCTGGCCCTGGACGACACGGCGACGGGCAAGCGCCACCAGGTGCGCCTGCTCGCCTCGCGGCCCTCGGCCGCCGTCAAGGCGCAGGCCTGGGCCCAGGTCGTCGAGTCGGACACCCTGTCGAACGCGCTGGTCGAGGCGACGATCGCGGGCTTCGTCCAGCCCTCGCAGCGTGAGCTGATCGCCCCGTACGCGGAGAAGTACTTCACCGCGATCGAGCGGCTGTGGGCCGAGCGGTCCATCCAGATCGGCATGGACGTGGTCCGGGGCCTGTTCCCGGGGCTCCAGGACGACGAGGCGACGCTGACCGCGACGGACGCGTGGCTGTCGGCGCACGAGTCGGCGGCGCCGGCGCTGCGGCGGCTTGTCCTGGAGGCGCGGGACGACCTGGCGCGGGCGCTGCGCGCACAGGCCTGCGACCGTCTGGCGGCGTAGTTCTCCCACCGGTGGGGGTCGCGCGCTTCGGCACGCGGCCCCCATCGGCGTACGCGGCCCTTACCGGCGTGCGCGCCCCCATCGGCGTGCGTGGCCCTGGCGCGGCCCCTTTTCGGCACTCGAACGCGCGTACTTTAGGGCAGGCTTGTCCCCAAATGTCGACGAGCGTGTAACAGAGGTTAGGGCAGCCTTCGGGAGCGGAAGACCCCCGGCATGAACCACAACACCCCCATCACCCCCCGCCCCGCCCCCCTCGCCTCCCGCATCGGTGTCACGGGTCGCACCGAACGCCTCGCCTCCGCAGAGCAGTTGAGGGCGCAGGGCGCTCCCGCCGCCGAGGTCGCCGCCCACTGCGGGCCCGGCGGCTGGCAGCAGCTGCTGCCCGGCGTCTTCCTGCTCCAGCCGGGACCGCCCACCAGCGAGGACCGGCTCCGCGCCGCGCTCCTCTACGCCCGCAGGACCGGGGCCGTCCCGACGCAGGGACCCGAGCCGATGATCACCGGGCTCGCCGCGCTGGCCCTGCACCGCTTCCCGTCCGCTCCCCCGCTCACCGCCCTGGACCGGATCGACGTCCTGGTGCCGCGCACCCGGCGACTGCGGTCGACCGGCTGGGTGCGGATCGTGCGCGCCCCGGAGTCCCCCGAGCCGGTGGAGCTGACGGGCCTTCCCGTCGCCCCGGTCGCCCGCGCCCTCGCCGACGCGGTGTCGGGGCTCTCGGACGCCGAGACGGTACGCCGGCTGCTCACCGAGGCCGTCCGCGGCGGCCACTGCGAACCGGCGACGGTGGTACGCGAGTTGAGCCGGGCCCGCCTGCTGACGCGGCCGCACGTGGTGGACGCGGTGGACGCCCTCCTCGTCGAGGGACGGGCGCTCTCCGAGGAGCGCCTGTACGAGATGGTGCGGGAGTTCGGCCTGCCGGACCCGCTGTGGAACGTGGACCTGCGGCTGCCGGGCGGCCCGCACCTGGGCGGGGTGGACGCCTACTGGCCCGACCAGGCGGTCGCGGTCGAGCTGGACACCCGGGCGCCGCGGCAGGACGACGACGCGCTGTGGTCCGAGTACACCCGCAAGCGGGAGCACCTGGAGCGGCTCGGCATCACGGTCGTCCACCTCACCCCGCGCAAGCTGCGCGAGGCGAGGGACCAGCAGGCCACCGTGGTGCGTACGGCCCTGATGGCCTCGCCCGACCGGCAGCCCGCCGCGTACGTCGTCGTCCTGCCGCGGTGAACGGACCTGGCCGGCAGGTCAGTTCATGGGGACCAGGCCGGACAGGGTCGCCGCGGGCCTCTCGGACTTCGCGGACTCCCCGGACTTCGCGGTGAGGCCCTTGGGGTCGGCGCCCTTCGGGGCCGTACCGCAGAACTCGGCGTCGATGACGCTCTGGGTGTCGCCCGTCCAGTCCGCGTTGAAGTTGGCCGCGAGGGTGTGCCGACCGTCGCGGGTGGTGTACGCCTCCGATATCGAGCCGTGGATGCCGCCGCCGTGGCCCCAGATCTCCGTGCCGCAGCCCAGCTTCTGCCACGAGATCCCGAGGCCGTAACGGAACTGGGGGTACTCGGGGTTGACCGGCACGGTGGCGGTCAGCTCGCTCATCCCGGACTTCGGGAGCAGCCGGCCCTTCAGGAGGGCGCGGTAGAAGGTCTGGAGGTCCGCCGAGTCGGAGATCATCTCTCCCGCGGCGAGGGCGAGGGTGGGGTTGAGCTCGGTGACGTCGTGAACGGGGCCGCCCTGGGCGTAGAGGGTGGAGTACGCGCGGCTGCTGGGCTGCGGCACGGTCACCCGGGTACCGGGGACGCTGGTGGCGCGGAGCTTCAGCGGCTTGATGATGCGGTTCTCGACGGACTTTCCGTACGGGCGCCCGGTGACCTTCTCGATGACCATTCCGGCGAGGACGAAGTTGGTGTTGGAGTAGCTCCAGCCGGCGCCGGGGGCGAACTCCGGCTGATGGGCCATGGCGACGCCGACGAGCTGCCCGGGGGTCCAGGTGTCGTAGCGGTGCTCCAGGAAGCCGGGGCCGAACACCTTCTCCTGGAAGGCCGGGTCGCCGGTGTAGCTGTAGATGCCGCTGGTGTGGTTGAGCAGCTGGCGGACGGTGATGTTCCGGCCGTCGTGGCCGTTGCCCCTGACCACGCCGGGCAGCCACTTCTCGACCTTGTCGTCGAGGTCGAGACGGCCCTCCGCCTGGAGCTGGAGGAGGACGGTGGCGGCGAAGGTCTTGGTGATGGAGCCGACCCGGTAGCGGTCGTCGCCCCCGCGGTCGCCCGCGGTGCCGGTCCACCGGTCGCCTCCCTCGCGGGCTTGGGCGACGGCGCCGGGCACGCCCGAGTCGACGGCGGCCTGCAGCGCCTGCTGGGTGGCCGTGTGGTCGCGCCCCTCCGGTGCGGGTGCCGCCAGGGCCGGGGTGGCGAGCGCGGTGGCGGTGAGCCCCGCGACCAGGGCGGTGGCGAGGACGGTGCGGGTCGTGCGTACGGCTGACATGCGGGCTCCCCTGAGATCCTGCGGTGCGTGGTGCGGTCGGCGGGGAGGACCACGGGGCGGGCGGGACGGTTGAGCCGGGTTGCGGTGGTTGAGCGTCTTTCAGCCGTTCGACAGCGGGTCAGCCGTTGGTCGGATCGGCGAGCCGGGAGCGGCCGACCGGGGGCCGCTCGCGCCGCAGGTCGAGGCCGATGTCGACGAGTTCGACCCGGGGCAGGCCGGGGACGGAGTCGACCGGATGCCAGGCGGCGAGGTCCGTGGAGCCGCCGGTCTCGTTGCGCAGCGCACCCCCGGTGACCTGGGCCTCGTAGATGATCCGCAGGCCCTGGAAGTCGCCGGGGCCGCCGAGGCGGCGCAGCCAGCCGCGCCGGATGGAGTCGATCCCGAGGAGGGCGGTGGGCTCGGTGAGGTAGCCGGTCTCCTCCTCCACCTCGCGGACGACGGTCTGCACGGGCTCCTCGCCGTGGTCCATGCCGCCGCCGGGCAGCGTCCACCGTTTGGTGCCGTCGCTCGCCACCCAGCGGGCGAGGAGCACCTCCCCGTCCCGTACGCACACGGCGTAGGCCGCCACCCGCAACTCCTGCTTCATGAGGAGAGGTCAGAACCAGTAGACGGGATACGTCCGGCCCGAGGCGCGGGCGGAGCCGAGGCCGACGGCGACCAGGAGGAGGGAGGCGAGGGCGAGTAGGCCGAGAAACGACCAGAAGGGCGGGGACTGCAGGGCGACGATCACGGCGGTGGCGGCGGCGGGCGAGTGCGGGGTACGGGCCGGCATCATCACGCCGAGTGCGAGGCCGCCCGCGACGGCGGCGGCCCAGAGGCCGGGGCCCGTCACGAGGAGGACGGCGAACCCGGTGAGGGCGGAGAGCAGTTGGCCCCCGACGACCGAGCGCGGCTGGGACAGCGGGAGGTCGGGGGCGCCGGCGACGAGCGCCATGCTCGCGGCGAGCGGCGGGATCAGTAGGGGCTGGCCGAGCACGACGCCGACGGCGACCAGGAGCAGGAGGGCGGCGACGCTGCCCGCGGTGGAGGCGAACAGGATCCGGGGCCGGGGGCGAGGGGG
>JOBE01000073.1 GCA_000717735.1 Streptomyces griseoluteus
ACTAATCTGGCGTTGATTTTTGGCACGCTGTTGAGTTCTCAAGGAACGGACGCTTCCTTTGTACTCACCCTCTCGGGCTTTCCTCCGGGCTTCCCTTCGTGTTTCCAACCTTACCAGATCATTTCCGTTCCGTTTCCGGTTCGGGGTTTGTATCCGGTGGCCTGTTGGCTGCCTTTCGCCTCTCGGCGTGTTCACTACTTTAGCTGATCCCTTCGATGACTCATAATCGAGTCATTCGAATTCGCATTCCGGCATGCCGAAATAGACCCCAGCTGGGGCGTCATCTTCAATAGTGGGTGGCTGCTGCGGAGGTGCTTGAAGAAGCAGGTCCGTAACCAGCTGCTCGGGCTACGTTAGGCGGTCGGTTCGCCTGAGTCAAGTCTACGCTTCCGGGGCGTGTGGGCCCGGTACGGACTCACCGTCGGATTCTCCGTGAGCCAGAAGCGCCAGGGGTGCGGGGCGCCCTCTCCGCCGACGCCCGTGCGGGGGCCGTTGCGGATGTGGTCCCCGTCGGGCGGGGTGCCCGTGAGGAGGGCGAGCGGGGCGTCCGGGCCGGCGCAGGTGTCGGTGCCGTTCATGGAGAGGGTGACGTCGAGCGCCGTGGCCAGGCGTGCCGGGCCCTTGGCCAGCTCGTGGTCGTTGCGGGCCGAGCGGCGGCGGACCCGGGCCTGCTCGGCGCCCGTCAGGAACTCCCCCGCGCGCAGCAGGACCCCGCTCGCCTCTCCCTCAGGGCCGCACACCAGGTTCAGGCAGTGCCACATGCCGTACGTGAAGTAGACGTACGCGTGCCCGGGCGGGCCGAACATGACGGCGTTGCGCGCCGTGCGTCCTCGGAAGGCGTGGGAGCCGGGATCGATCGCGCCGGCGTACGCCTCCACCTCCGTGAGGCGCAGCTCCATCCGGCCCTCGTCGGAATTGCGCACGAGGGTGCGGCCGAGGAGGTCGGGGGCCACCTCCAGTACCGGGCGGTCGAAGAAGGCCCGCGGGAGCGGCGTACGGTCGGGGCTCTCGCTCATGGCGTCCGAGCGTAGTGGGGATCCGAAGGGAACCGGCTACGGTCGTCGCGCGTATGTAGGGGTCAGGACCGAGAAGGAGTGAAGTTCATGGGTTTCAAGAAGCTGCTCGCGAGCCTGGGTGCCGGTGGGGCCAGCGTGGAGACGGTGCTCACCGAGGCGAACGTGGTTCCGGGTGGTGTCGTCCAGGGCGAGGTGCGCATCCAGGGCGGCAGCGTCGACCAGCAGATCGAGGGGCTCTCCGTCGGCCTGCAGGCGCGGGTGGAGGTGGAGGGCGGCGACCAGGAGCAGAAGCGGGACATCGAGTTCGGCAAGGTGCGTCTCGGCGGGGCCTTCGAGGTGAAGGCCGGCGCGGTGCACGTGGTGCCGTTCGGGCTTGAGATCCCGTGGGAGACGCCGGTGACCTCCGTGTCCGGGCAGCAGCTGCGTGGCATGAACATCGGGGTGACGACCGAGCTGGAGATCGCCCGCGCGGTGGACTCCGGTGACCTGGACCCGATCAACGTGCACCCGCTGCCTGCGCAGCAGGCCATCCTGGATGCCTTCCTGCAGCTCGGCTTCCGCTTCAAGAGCGCGGACATGGAGCGCGGTCACATCCGTGGGACGCGGCAGAAGCTGCCGTTCTACCAGGAGATCGAGTTCTTCGCGCCGCAGCAGTACCGGGGCCTGAACCAGGTCGAGGTCAGCTTCGTCGCTGACGACCGTGAGATGGACGTCGTGCTGGAGATGGACAAGAAGCCGGGTCTGTTCGGTGAGGGCAGCGACTCCTTCCGCGCGTTCAAGGTGGGTCTGGACGACTTCCACACCACCGACTGGGCGGCATACCTCAACCAGTGGCTCGCCGAGGTCGGCGGCCGCCGCAACTGGCTCTAGGCTCGGCCCGTCAGCGTTGACGGACGATTTCGGAGGTACTCGACGTGTCCGAGGGCAAGAGGGCGCCGCTCCCCCATGACTTCCATCCGCCGGTGGCGGCGTTCACCGTGGTGAGCGACGACATCGCACCGGGTGGGGTCCTGAAGGACGCTCAGGTGTACGCGGCGGGGAACACCTCGCCGCAGTTGCGCTGGGAGGGCTTCCCTGCGGGGACGAAGAGCTTCGCCGTCACCTGCTTCGATCCGGACGCCCCCACGGGCAGCGGGTTCTGGCACTGGGTGCTCTTCGACATCCCGGCGTCGGTGACGGAGCTGCCCGTGGGTGCCGGTTCGGGGTCGTTCGAGGGGCTGCCGGCCGGTGCCGTGCACGCCCGGAACGACTACGGCGCGAAGGAGTTCGGCGGTGCGGCTCCCCCGGCGGGGGATCCGGCGCACCGCTATGTGTTCACGGTGTACGCGGTCGACAGCGAGGAGCTCGGGCCGGACGCCGATGCCTCGCCGGCCGCCGTCGGTTTCAACCTGCGGTTCCACACGCTTGGCCGGGCCCAGTTGATCGGTGAGTACGCGGCTCCCGCGGCGGTCTGATCGTTCGTTTGTTGTTTGCCCGCTTCTGGTCTTGGAGAGATCAGAAGCGGGCATCTTTTGTTGCGCGGGAAATATTGCGTTGTCCGACCCCGGCCGGCCCGGCCATCGTTGATCCAGGCTCCATCGCCCCGTCCGGGGCCGGGCCTGCACACGGGAGGTGGGCACAATGCGGGACACGCTGGTACTCAACGCGAGCTTCGAGCCGCTTTCGACGGTCTCTCTCAACCGTGCGGTGGTGCTTGTCCTGCAGGCCAAGGCCGTCGTCGAGCACGCGCATCCCGATCTGCGGGTGCGGGGTGCCGAGGTCGATCTTCCGGTGCCGCGGGTGATCAGGCTCTGCCGGTACGTACGGGTGCCCTTCCGAAGACAGGCACCGTGGTCGAGGCGGGGGGTACTGGTGCGGGACCAGCACCGGTGCGCGTACTGCGGGAGACGGGCCACGACCGTCGACCATGTGGTGCCGCGCGCCCAGGGCGGTGGGGACAGCTGGCTGAACACGGTCGCCTCGTGCGCCGAGGACAACCACCGCAAGGCCGACCGGACGCCGGAGCAGGCGGGGATGCCTCTGCTGCACCAGCCGTTCGAGCCGACGCCGGCGGACGCGATGCTGCTCGCGATGCGGGCGAGCGAGCGGTCCGAGCTGCCGGAGTGGCTGGCGAGGTCGGCCGCGTAGAGCCGCCGCGTGCGAACGGTGCGGGCCCGCCTCCCCGGTGTGGGGAGGCGGGCCCTTCCGCTGTGGCCGTGTGACCGTGTGGCGGTTAACGGAGGGTCAGTTGGAGGATCGCGGCGATGCCGACCGCGATGATGACTCCGCGCAGGACCGTGGGCGGCAGCTTGCGGCCGACCTTGGCGCCGATCTGGCCGCCGATGGTCGAGCCGACCGCGATGAGCAGGACGGCCGTCCAGTCGAAGTCGGCGACGAAGAGGAAGAACACGGCGGCGACGCCGTTGACGAGGGCGCCGAGGATGTTCTTGACGGCGTTGATCCGCTGCAGGCTGTCGTGGAGCAGCAGGCCCATCAGGGAGAGGTACAGCACTCCTTGGGCGGCGCCGAAGTAGCCGCCGTACATGCTCGCGAGGCAGAGACCGACGAGGAGGGCGGGGCCGCCGTCGGGGTGGGCCTCGCTGCCGGTCTGTTCGCGGCGGCGCTTGACGGCGGCGGCGATGCGGGGCTGGAGGAGGACCAGGACGAGGGCGAGGCCGATGAGGATCGGCACGATCGCGTCGAAGGCCTCGGACGGCAGTGCCAGGAGCAGGATCGCGCCGACGAGGCCGCCGACGAGGGCGGCGGCGCCGAGGCGGATGATGCGGGCCTTCTGGCCCTTGAGTTCGCGCCGGTAGCCGATGGCTCCGCTGATGGAACCCGGGACGAGTCCCAGGGCGTTGGAGACGTTCGCGGTGATCGGGGGGAGTCCGGTCGCGAGGAGGACCGGGAACGTGATGAGCGTTCCCGATCCGACGATGGTGTTGATGGTGCCGGCGCCGATGCCGGCGGCGAAGACTGCCAGCGCTTCCCAGATGGACAACGCCATCTCCTTACATGGTCAGTGAGTCGCCTCCCCGCCCTGAGGCTGCCGGGGTCGAGGGGCTCGCACCGATCATGCACGAGGATTACGTGTACGTGTCAGTCAACCGGCGGTTCGTCTCGCCTTTCGGTCCCGCCGCCCTTGGTGTTGAAGCCGGGGGCGCCGTTGCCCATGTTGCCGAAGGCGCCGGAGAGGCCCTTGAGGGCGTCGCCGATCTCGCTGGGCACGATCCAGAGCTTGTTGGCGTCGCCCTCGGCGATCTTCGGGAGCATCTGGAGGTACTGGTACGAGAGGAGCTTCTGGTCGGGGTCGCCGGCATGGATGGCCTCGAAGACCGTACGGACGGCCTGGGCCTCGCCCTCGGCGCGCAGGGCGGCGGCCTTGGCCTCACCCTCGGCGCGGAGGATGGCGGACTGCTTCTCGCCCTCGGCGGTGAGGATCGCGGACTGGCGGGTTCCCTCGGCGGTGAGGATCGCGGCGCGCTTGTCGCGCTCGGCGCGCATCTGCTTCTCCATCGAGTCCTGGATGGAGGTCGGCGGTTCGATCGCCTTGAGCTCGACGCGGTTGACGCGGATGCCCCACTTGCCGGTGGCCTCGTCGAGGACGCCGCGCAGGGCCGCGTTGATCTCCTCGCGGGAGGTGAGGGTCCGCTCCAGGTCCATGCCGCCGATGATGTTGCGGAGGGTGGTGACGGTGAGCTGCTCGATCGCCTGGATGTAGCTGGCGACCTCGTAGGTCGCCGCCCTCGCGTCGGTCACCTGGTAGTAGATGACCGTGTCGATGTTGACGACCAGGTTGTCCTGGGTGATCACCGGCTGCGGCGGGAACGGGACGACCTGTTCGCGCAGATCGATCCGGTTGCGGATCGAGTCGATGAACGGGACGACGATGTTCAGTCCGGCGTTGAGCGTGCGGGTGTAGCGGCCGAAGCGCTCCACGATCGCCGCGCTCGCCTGCGGGATGACCTGGATCGTCTTGATCAGGGCGATGAAGACGAGCACCACCAGAATGATCAGGACGATGATGACTGCTGACATCGTGTTCCCCGTGTCCTTCGCTGCCGGTTGACTGCCGGGTGGCCTTGCAAGATCGAGTTTCGCAGACGACGGAACGTCATGGGCGAGGTTCGGTCACATGACGACGGCGGTCGCTCCGTCGATCTCGACGACGTCGACCTGGTCGCCCGGTTCGAAGGTCTGTCCGGTGTCGAGCGCGCGGGCGGACCAGATCTCGCCGGCGAGCTTGATCCGGCCGCCGCTGCCGTCGACCCGTTCCGTGACGACGGCCTGACGGCCCTTCAGGGCGTCGACGCCGGTGGCGAGGCCCCTGCCGTCGCGGTGGCGGGCGGCGATGGGGCGTACCACCGCGATGAGCGCCACGGAGACGACGACGAAGACGATCACCTGGGCGACGACGCCGAACCCTAGGGCGGCTGTCACCGCCCCCGCGACCGCGCCGACGGAGAACATGCCGAATTCGGGCATCGCGGTGAGGACCAGCGGAATGCCGAGCCCCACCGCGCCGATCAGCCACCAGACCCATGCGTCGATGTCCACATGGTCATGGTAGGGCGGTGGGGTCCTCGGGGACAGGGCGCGGGCGGCTGTGCGGGACGCCGGCGCTCCCGCGGACCCGGCCATGATCCGCCGGACAGGGCCTAGTTCAGGGGCAGACCGTGGGCGGTCCAGCGGTCGGCGACGCGCTCGACGACGAGCGGGAGGCCGAAGCAGAGCGAGAGGTTACGGGAGGTCAGCTCGGTCTCGACGGGGCCCGCGGCGAGGACCTTGCCCTGACGGATCATCAGGACGTGGGTGAAGCCGGGCGCGATCTCCTCGACGTGGTGGGTGACCATGATCATGGAGGGGGCGTACGGGTCGCGGGCGAGGCGGCCGAGTCGGCGGACGAGGTCCTCGCGGCCGCCGAGGTCGAGACCGGCGGCGGGCTCGTCGAGGAGCAGGAGCTCGGGGTCGGTCATCATCGCGCGGGCGATCAGGGTGCGCTTGCGCTCGCCCTCGGAGAGGGTGCCGAACTTCCGGTCCAGGTACTCGTTCATGCCGAGCCGGTCGAGGAAGGCCTTGGCGCGCTCCTCGTCGACCGGGTCGTAGTCCTCGTGCCAGGTGGCGGTCATGCCGTACGCGGCGGTGAGGACGGTCTGCAGGACGGTCTGGCGCTTGGGGAGCTTCTCCGCCATGGCGATGCCGGCCATGCCGATGCGGGGGCGGAGTTCGAAGACGTCGGTGCCGACGCCGCCGAGCCGCTCGCCCAGGATGTGGGCGGTGCCGTTGGTGGGGAAGAGGTAGCTGGAGGCGATGTTCAGAAGGGTGGTCTTGCCGGCGCCGTTGGGTCCGAGGATCACCCAGCGCTCGCCCTCCTTGACCGACCAGGAGACCTCGTCCACCAGAGCCCGTCCGTCGCGGACCACGGATACGTCCACCAGCTCCAGTACATCGCTCATGAGCGCGTTGTCTCCCCTTGCGGTCGAGTCGTGTCGTCGCCTTGCGCCGGGTGGGCGCGGCGTCCAGGGGAAAACCTACGTTATCGAGGGAGCGGGGCCGTCCCTGGGCCTGCCCGGAAAGCGGCGCCGTCCGCCCGGGGAGCCGGGCGGGACTTCCCGGGCGGGCCCGCGGGCTTCCTTCGATTCCCTAGTCTGGGGGGATGCTTTCGGAACCACGCTCAGGACGCCTGGCCGCTTGGGGCAATGCCCTGCTGGCCGGGGCGGTGTCGCCGGACGAGGCGGCCCTTGCCATTGTCGGGGAGGACGCGGTGCACCGCGTGGAGGGACTGCCGGGTGAGGCGCGGCCGGTGGGGCTGACGCTGGCGCTCGGCCGGCTGCGGCGGCTCGGGGTGACCGGGTGGCGGGTGGCGCTGCCCGCGCCGGGCCATCCGCTGGGGCTCAGCGGGCCGCCGGACTTCAACGCGCGCGCTTTGGAGGCGGAGGAGGCGGTGGTGGGCTTCGGTGCGCCGTACGGTCTGGTGCCGGAGGTCTCCGAGGCGGGTCCGGTGGGTGACGTGCACGTGGAGGTGGTCTGGCGCTGCCTCGCGGTGCGGGAGGCCCCTCCGGCGGACGTGCCCTCGCTCGGCGAGGCGGAGCGGGAGCTGGCGGAGGCCCTCCGGGACGCGACCGCGGTCCTGACCCGGCTGGATGTGGCGGCCTCCGGCCCGGCGGCGGACGCGGCGCGGGAGGCGTACCGGGCGAGGGCGGAGGTGGGCCGGGAGGTGCTGGCCCCCGGATATCCGCCGCGGGCGGTGCGGGTGCTGGAGCTGGCGCAGCGGATCGGCCTGCTGGTGGACCTGGCGTACGACCACGGTCACGGCGGCGCGGTGAGCGCGTCGGAGATGGCGGCGCGGGGTGAGGCGCTTCGGCCGGTGGAACGGGTGGCGCGGCGGGCTCAGGTCGCCGCGTACAACGCGTACGTGGAGGAACGGGAACGGGACCGCGGGTTCTGACCCCTGCTGAAGGCTCACCCAGGCCGGCGGACGGAGTCCGGCGCAGCGGGCCGAAGCCCGGGAGGCCCGCCAGGGCCGAGCGGTGCGAGAACCGCGTCCGGAAATGGGAACGGGTGGCGCGGCGGGCTCAGGTCGCCGCGTACAACGCGTACGTGGAGGAACGGGAACGGGACCGCGGGTTCTGACCGCTGGTCGGACCGGGGGTGGCGGGGAAAAAGGGGCCGGCCCCCGGGGGGATCGTCCGGGGGCCGGTGGTTCTGGGGGGCGCTCAGCCGTTGACGGCGTGGTTGCCGAAGGCCGGGTTGAGCAGGCCGATCACGTTGACCGTGTTGCCGGAGGCGTTCACGGGGACGTGGACCGGGACCTGCACCAGGTTGCCGGAGGCGACGCCCGGCGAGTTGAGGGCCTTGCCGTCGGCCTCGGCGCCGTGGGCGGAGGCGACACCCGCACCGGCGGCGACGATGCCACCGGCGACCATGGTGAGGGCAGCGGCCTTCTTGAGGTTCTTCACTTGGTACATCCTCCTGGTCATCGCTGCGGCCGATCAGCCGCAGCACGCCATGGACAACGCCGTACGCCCCGACAGGTTGCGCCGAACGGGGGACATACACACGACGGTATGAAGGATTGAACGGTCGTGCGCCCGGCGCACTGGGGGGCGCGTCAGTTGGTCAGGCCGTTTCTCACCGCCCAGAGGGCCGCCTGGGTGCGGTCCGCCAGGTCGAGCTTCATGAGGATGTTCGAGACGTGCGTCTTGACCGTCTTCTCGGAGAGGACGAGCGCGCGGGCGATCTCGCGGTTGGACCGGCCGTCCGCGATCAGGCCGAGGACCTCGCGCTCCCGCTCCGTAAGGCTCGGGCCGCGCCCCGTGCCACCGGACGAGTCGTCCTGGGCGAGGAGCACGCCCGCGACCTCGGGCTGGAGCAGGACGTGCCCCGCGTGGACGGAGCGGATCGCGCCGGCCAGCGCGTCGGGGTCGATGTCCTTGTAGATGTATCCGGAGGCGCCCGCGCGGAGGGCGGGGACCACCGTGCGCTGCTCGGTGAAGCTGGTGACGATCAGGACCCTGGCCGGGTTGTCGAGCTCGCGGAGCCGCTTCAGCGCCTCGATGCCGTCGGTGCCGGGCATCTTCACGTCCATGAGGACCACGTCGGGGCGGAGCTCCTCGGCCCTGGCGACGCCCTCGGCGCCGTCGGAGGCCTCCCCCACGACCTCTATGTCGTCCTGTACCTCCAGGAAGGTGCGCAGGCCCCGCCGGACGACCTGGTGGTCGTCGACGAGCAGGACACGGATCCGCTTGTCAGCCACCGGGAACCTCCATCTCGATCGTGGTGCCCTCGCCCCGGGCCGAGGTCACGGTGAGCGATCCGCCGACGCCGCTCGCCCGGTCCCGCATGGAGACCAGGCCGAGGTGGCGTCCGGCGCTGCGGACCGTACGCGGGTCGAAGCCCTTGCCGTCGTCGGTGACGGTGAGCCGTGCGCCCTGGTCGGCGCGGGCGAGGGAGACGGTGACGAGCTGCGCGTCCGCGTGCCGCAGCGCGTTGTGGAGGGCTTCCTGCGCGACCCGGAGGACGGCCTCCTCCTGGGCGGCGGGCAGTGCGCGGGTCCCGGGGCTCTCGAAGGTGACCCGGGCGCTGTGGGCGCGGTCGAGGACCTGGACGTGGGTACGGAGGGTATGGACGAGGCCGTCCTCGTCGAGGGCGGCGGGGCGCAGCTCGACGACGGCGGCGCGCAGCTCGTCGGCGGCCTCCGCGGCGAGCGCGGCGACCTGCTGGAGTTCGCCCTTGGCGCGGACGGGGTCGCGGTCGACGAGGGCGGCGGCGGCCTGGGCGGTGAGCCGGAGGGAGAAGAGCTTCTGGCTGACGGCGTCGTGCAGCTCGTGGGCGAGGCGGGAGCGTTCCTCGGCGATGGTGAGTTCGCGGCTGCGCTCGTACAGGCGTGCGTTGGTGAGGGCGATGGCCGCGTGCTGGGCGAGGATCGAGAGGAGTTCCTCGTCCTCGGCGGTGAAGCCGCAGCCGCCGCCTTCCTTGGGGCAGCGCTTGTTGGCGAGGAAGAGGGCGCCGAGGATCTCGTCGCCGTCCCTGACGGGGAGGCCGAGGAAGTCGGACATCTCGGGGTGGGTGTCGGGCCAGCCCTCGAAGCGGGGGTCCTCTCGGACGTCGGCGAGCCGCTCGGGCTCGGCCTTGTGGAGCATCGACGCGAGGATGCCGTGCTGACGGGGCAGCGGGCCGATGGCCTTCCACTGTTCGTCGCTGACGCCGTCGACGACGAACTGGGCGAAGCCGCCGTGGTCGTCGGGGACGCCCAGGGCCGCGTACTCGGCGTCGAGCAGCTCGCGGGCGGACGCGACGATCGTCTTGAGGACGTCGCGGACCTCCAGGTGGCGGCTCATCGCCAGGAGGGCGGTGCTCACGGCGGCCAGGCCTGAGTTCGGTCGATGGCTCATGCGCTCACCGTACCGGCGGGTCGTGACGGTGCGTATCCGTCCGGGGACCACCCGCGGAGGGGACCGGGGACCTAGGTCCCATGGCTTTCGGGTCCTTCTCACCCCTCAGGCGGAGGGGCTCACTGTGCGCATTGCTCACGCAACCGGTGGTGAGGTCGTTACCCGGCCGATGTGAGCCCGCGCATAGGACCCACATCACTTACGAAGCCCCCTAGTGGATGCCCGGAGGGGTGGGCATCGTGGGGTGAGCCCGACATAAGGGCGCATCCGTGGCTCGTGCACGGGCCCCTGATCCACTACCCGGGTTCGTACGTCACACCTTTGCCACGGCATTTTGCTGCCGCTAAGAATTGCCCCCGTCGCCGCTCAGCAGGCGCAGCGCCGCCCCGGCGGAGTGACCCCCAGCGATTCGAAGAGGTAGTCCGGAATGTCTGCGAACACCCCTGGCCACAGTCGTGGTCTCAAGAAGACCCACAAGGCCACGATCGCCGGCGTCGCCGCTCTGGGCGCCGCCGCCCTCACCCTCTCCCTCGTGCCCGGCAACGGCACCACCGAGACGGAGCCGCAGGCTCTCTCCGGCACCCAGCAGGTGGCCTGGTCGTACAACGCGAACAGCCCCCAGGCGAAGGCGCTGGCCGCCAGCGTCACCGAGCAGCAGAGCACCATCGGTCTGAAGGCCAAGCAGGAGGCCGCGGCGAAGGCCAAGGCCGACGCGCTGGCCAAGGCCACGGCGAAGGCGAAGGCCGAGGCGAAGGCCAAGGCGGACGCCCAGGCGAAGGCCGCGGCCAAGGCCAAGGCCGACGCGAAGGCGAAGGCCGCGGCGAAGGCGAAGGCCGACGCGAAGAAGCGCGCCGCGGAGAAGGCGGCCGCGAGCCGTTCCGTCGCCCGTACCCCGGTCTTCGCGAACAACCTCGACGGCTGGATCCGCGAGGCGCTGTTCATCATGGACAAGCACAACATCCCGGGCACGTACAACGGCCTGCACAAGAACATCATGCGCGAGTCCAGCGGCAACCCGCGGGCCATCAACAACTGGGACATCAACGCCATCAACGGCGTCCCGTCCAAGGGCCTGCTCCAGGTGATCTACCCGACCTTCAAGGCGTACCACATCCCCGGCACCAAGTTCGACCAGTACGACCCGGTCGCCAACCTCGTCGCCGCCGCCAACTACGCGGCCGACCGGTACGGCTCCATCGACAACGTCAACAGCGCCTACTGATCCCGGTCAGGTCCGCTGTCGTACGCCGAAGGGCGGCACCCCCGTGCGGGGTGCCGCCCTTCGGCGTACGGGCGTGCGCGGTGGCTACTTGCGCATGACCTCGGGCTCGTGGCGGCGCAGCAGGCGCGCCACGACGACGCAGCAGACGGTCGCCATGAGCAGCTGGACGCCGAGGTCGAAGCCCCACTGGCCGGCCGTGTGCTCCCACAGCGCGTCGGTGTTCGTGGGGTCCTTCGGGTCCCACGGCGGCATGAGACGGGCCAGGTCGAGCGTGGTGCCGGCACCGGCGATGCCCCAGCGGGAGGGCATGAGCCAGGCGAACTGCTCCAGGCCGGGCGAGCCGTACACCTGGAAGAGGATGCCGGTGAACACGACCTGGATGATCGCGAACATGACCAGGAGCGGCATGGTCTTCTCGGCGGTCTTCACGAGCGCGGAGATGACCAGGCCGAACATCATCGAGGTGAGACCGAGGGCGATCACCTGGATGCACAGCTCGACGGCCGGCGGCATGAGGAGGCCCTCGGCGGGCAGCGCGCGGGTGGAGAAGCCGATGCCGCAGATGATGACGCCCTGGAAGGCCGTGATCAGGCCGAGGACGATGACCTTGGACATCAGGTACGCGGAGCGGGAGAGGCCGGTGGCGCGCTCCCTCTCGTAGATGACCCGCTCCTTGATCAGTTCGCGGACCGAGTTGGCGGCGCCGCTGAAGCACATGCCGACCATGAGGATCAGCATGATCGTGCCCGCGTCGCCGTTGAAGCGGGACGGGGGCGTCGGCGAGCCGAGGCCGAAGTCCGCCGGGATGACGACCGAGACCGCGCCGAGGACGGCCGGCAGGATCACCATCAGGCCCAGGAAGCCCTTGTCGGAGGCGATCACCGACACGTAGCGGCGCATCAGGGTCCACAGCTGGGAGCCCCAGCCCTGCGGCTTCGGCGGCCTGGCCATGGCCTGCTGCGGCACCTGGACGGGCTGGGCGGCGACGGCGTCGATGTCCGCGGCGTAGAGCTGGTAGTGCTGCGAGCCCTTCCAGCGGCCCGCCCAGTCGTAGTCGCGGTAGTTCTCGAAGGCGGAGAAGACGTCGGCCCAGGTGGAGTAGCCGAAGAAGTTCAGCGCCTCGTCCGGCGGGCCGAAGTACGCCACCGAGCCGCCGGGGGCCATGACGAGCAGCTTGTCGCAGAGGCCCAGCTCGGCCACCGAGTGGGTGACGACGAGGACCGTGCGGCCGTCGTCCGCGAGGCCGCGGAGCAGCTGCATGACGTCGCGGTCCATGCCCGGGTCGAGGCCGGAGGTCGGCTCGTCCAGGAAGATCAGCGAGGGCTTGGTGAGGAGCTCCAGGGCGACCGAGACGCGCTTGCGCTGACCACCGGAGAGGGAGGTGACCTTCTTCTCCTTGTGGATGTCGAGCTTGAGCTCGCGCAGCACCTCGTCGATCCGGGCCTCGCGCTCGGCGGCGGCGGTGTCACCGGGGAAGCGGAGCTTGGCCGCGTAGCGCAGCGCCTTCTGGACGGTCAGCTCCTTGTGCAGGATGTCGTCCTGCGGGACCAGACCGATGCGCTGGCGCAGCTCGGCGAACTGCTTGTAGAGGCTCCGGTTGTCGTAGAGGACGTCGCCCTCGTTGGCCGGCCGGTAGCCGGTCAGCGCCTTGAGCAGGGTGGACTTTCCGGAACCGGACGGGCCGATGACGCCGATCAGCGACTTCTCCGGGACGCCGAAGGAGACGTCCTTGAGGATCTGCTTGCCGCCGTCGACCGTGACCGTGAGGTGGCGGGCCGAGAAGGAGACAGAGCCGGTGTCGACGAACTCCTCCAGCTGGCCGCCGACGAGCCGGAACGTCGAGTGACCTACGCCGACGATGTCCTGCGGGCCGAGGAGGGCCGTGCCGCCCTTGGGGATCGGCTGACCGTTGACGTACGTGCCGTTGTGCGAGCCGAGGTCGCGGATCTCGAAGCGGCCGTCGGGCGTCGCGTGGAACTCGGCGTGGTGCCGCGAGACCTGGAGGTCGGAGACGACCAGCTCGTTCTCGAGGGCACGGCCGATGCGCATGACATGGCCTAGGGCCAGCTGGTGAAACGTGGTGGGGCTGCGGTCGGCGTAGGCCGACGACGCCCCCGCGGCGACGCCGTGCCGGCCGTGTCCCTGCTGGTGCGCGACCTGCTGCTGCGGCACGTTCGGCTGCTGCGCGTTCGGCTGCGGGGGCTGCGGCTGCCAGCCCTGCTGCGGACCCTGGTGCTGCGGCGTCTGGTGCTGCGGCGGGTTCTGGTGGGTGATCCACTCGGCCTGCTCCGCGGCCTGGTGCGCAGGAACGGGCTGGGCCACCGGGGTCTGCGGCTGCTGGGCCCGCGGCGCGCCGTGGGCTCCGGCGGCGAGATTCAGCCGCGGGCCGTCGGTCGCGTTGCCGAGGTGGACGGCCGAGCCGGGGCCGATCTCCACCTGGTGGATCCGCTGCCCCTGCAGGAAGGTGCCGTTGGTGGAGCCGTGGTCCTCGATGACCCAGCTCCGGCCTCCCCAGCTGATGGTGGCGTGGCGCCACGAGACCCTGGCGTCGTCGATCACCAGGTCACCCTGCGGATCACGGCCCAGGGTGTACGACCTGGACGGATCGAGGGTCCAGGTCCTTCCATTCAATTCCAGTACGAGTTCTGGCACTCCATGCCCCACTACTTGTCCCCCGATGTACCCCCGTCGCTGGGAGTCTAGGGATGGCGAACATCGGGGGGAACTATTTCAGGCCCCGTACCCTCTCCGAAAGTCGGGCCGCGTGAAGACCCCGCGCAGGCGCGTCGAGAACACGGCGGGAAGCGGCCGGCGCGACACCCCTGACGGGCCGTTCCGGGGCCCGCGCGCGACCGCTCGGGGGCCGTGCACGTCCGCTCCGGTGTCCGCTGGGCGGGACGGGGGGTCGAGTGGCACGCGGTGCCCGATACGGTGGAAGCACCATGAGCGCATCGCAGACCTCAGACGTTCCCACCCTTCTCGTCAAGATCTTCGGGAAGGACCGTCCCGGGATCACCGCGGGACTCTTCGACACCCTCGCCGCCTACTCCGTCGACGTCGTGGACATCGAGCAGGTCGTCTCCCGCGGCCGACTCGTCCTGTGCGCGCTCGTCACCGAGCCGACCGTCGCCTCGCAGGGCGAGCTCAGGGCCACCGTGCACAGCTGGGCCGAGTCGCAGAAGCTCCAGGCCGAGATCCTCTCCGGTACCGGTGACAACCGGCCGCGCGGCAGCGGACGCTCCCACGTGACCGTGCTCGGGCACCCGCTGACCGCGGAGCAGACGGCGGCCATAGCGGCCAGGATCGCGGAGACCGGCGGCAACATCGACCGCATCTTCCGGCTGGCGAAGTATCCGGTCACGGCCGTCGAGTTCGCCGTCTCCGGCTGTGAGACGGAGCCGCTGCGGACCGCGCTGGCCACCGAGGCGCACACCGTCGGGGTCGACGTGGCCGTGGTCTCGGCCGGGCTGCACCGGCGGGCCCAGCGGCTCGTCGTCATGGACGTCGACTCGACCCTGATCCAGGACGAGGTGATCGAGCTCTTCGCGGCGCACGCGGGCTGCGAGGACAAGGTCGCCGAGGTGACGGCGGCCGCGATGCGCGGCGAGCTGGACTTCGAGCAGTCGCTGCACGCACGGGTGGAGCTGCTCGCCGGGCTCGACGCCTCGGTGGTCGACAAGGTCCGCGCCGAGGTGCGGATGACGCCCGGGGCCCGGACCCTGATCCGTACGCTCAAGCGGCTCGGCTACCAGGTGGGTGTCGTCTCCGGCGGCTTCACACAGGTCACCGACGACCTCAAGGAGCGGCTCGGGCTGGACTTCGCCTCCGCCAACACCCTGGAGATCGTGGACGGCAAGCTCACCGGTCGGGTGACCGGCGAGATCGTGGACCGGGCGGGCAAGGCGCGGCTGCTGCGCCGGTTCGCGACGGAGGCCGGCGTGCCGCTGGCGCAGACGGTCGCGATCGGCGACGGGGCGAACGACCTGGACATGCTGAACGCGGCCGGGCTCGGTGTGGCGTTCAACGCGAAGCCGGTGGTGCGCCAGGCCGCTCACACGGCGGTGAACGTGCCCTTCCTGGACACCGTGCTCTACCTGCTGGGCATCACGCGCGAAGAGGTCGAGGCGGCGGACGGCCCCGAGGACCTGCTGCACTGAACGATGGCGGCGTGGGTACGCCGAAGGGCCCGGTCGTCAGGTGACGGCCGGGCCCTTGTCCGTACGGATCAGGCGTGCCTCTCAGGCGTGCGGGGTCCAGAAGTCGACGAGCCGGCCGGCGCCGTGCTCCAGGGACTTCCAGTCGCCCTTGAAGGTGAGGACGGCGAAGGCGGAGGTCGGGAAGCCGCTGCGGTTCATCCGGTTGAGGACGTCCCCCTCGGACCCGCCGGCCAGGGCGTCGGCGAGCGCGTGCATGCCGGGGTTGTGGCCGACGACCAGGAGGTCGGAGACCTCGTCCGGTGTCTCGTTGAGCAGGGCGATGAGCTCGCCGAGCGAGGCCTCGTACAGCCGCTCCTCGTACACGGTCCTGGGGCGCTCCGGCAGTGCCTGTACGGCCAGCTTCCAGGTCTCGCGCGTTCTGACGGCGGTCGAGCAGAGGGCCAGGTCGAAGGCGATGCCGGTCTCGGCGAGCCTCAGGCCCGCCACGGGGGCGTCCGCGCGGCCTCGCTCGGCCAGGGGACGCTCGTGGTCGGACTCTTCGTTCCAGTCCGCCTTCGCGTGTCGGAGCAGCACGATCCTGCGGGATGTATCGACGCTCATGCTGCTCAGCTTCGCACGAAACGGCTCGCGCCGACTCAGAGAGAGAGCGTTTGCTGGATCTGCTCCAGGACCCTCCCGACTCCCGGGTCGCCAGCTGTCGCGTGGGTCCCGCCGGGTCCGGCGATGAGCAGCAGGAGAGCGGTGAACGCGGCGACGGGCAGGGCGAGCGCCCACCAGGGCAGCCGGGTGTCGACGCCGGTCGGCAGGGGCCGGGTGCTGGTGTGCGTACGGGCCGACATGGCCGCCTCCGGGAGGATGGGGAACCGGTTTCCGCCGTCTCCAGCGGTGTTCTCCAACGTACGGAGCGGGAGGCCTCCGGCCCATCGGGTGATCCACCCAGTTGACCCTGACACTCACCCCCTAGGGGATGCGGGGGTTGTCCCCACCCCCGGGGGTCACGGTGAGGCGATGGAGGCGATGACGGCGATGACGACCGTGATGCCCAGCATCGCGCCGAGCACGAGGAGCAGCTTCTTCTGGCCGTTCGGGGGGTTGGGTTCGAGAACTGGCATGCCGACAGTCTCGCATCTCAGCATTCGTCCTCGACCGTCCGGTCCCTGCCCGCGAGGGTTCCGACGATCATCTGCGGCACCATCAGGCCGGCCATGAGCGCGATCGGCAGTCCCCAGCCGCCGCTGTGCTGGTAGAGCACGCCGACGAGGAGGGGGCCGGGGACCGAGATGAGGTAGCCGACGCTCTGCGCGAAGGCGGAGAGCCGGACGACTCCCGCGCCGGTGCGCGAGCGCAGGCCGATCATGGTGAGGGCGAGCGGGAAGGCGCAGTTGGAGACGCCGAGCAGCACGGCCCAGACCCAGGCTCCGGCCTCGGGGGCGAGGAAGAGCCCGGTGTAGCCGGTGAGTCCGCACAGGCCGAGCGCGACGACGATCGGGCCCTGGTTCTTCATGCGGGTCGCGAGGCGCGGGATGACGAAGGCGAGCGGGACGCCCATGACCATGGTGACGGCGAGGAGCACGCCCGCGGTGGTGGCGGGGACGCCGGCGTCGCGGAAGATCTGCGGCATCCAGCCCATGGTGATGTAGGCGCCGGTGGCCTGGAGGCCGAAGAAGCAGCCGAGGGCCCAGGCGGTGCGGCTGCGGGTGATGCGCGGCGGGGCCGTGGCCTCGGGGGCGGTGCGCTCCTTCGTACGGCCGGATTCGTCGCGGTCGCGCAGGAGCGGGATCCAGGGCAGGACGGCGAGTGCGGCCACGGCCGCCCACAGGCCGAGTCCGACGCGCCAGTCCCCGCCGAGGGCCTCGGTCATGGGGACGGTCGCGGCCGCGGCGACCGAGGTGCCGAGGGCGAGCGCCATGGAGTACAGGCCGGTCATGCTGCCGATGCGGTCGGGGAAGTACCGCTTGACGATGACGGGCATCAGGACGTTGCTGACGGCGATGCCCATCAGGGCGAGGGCGCTGGCGGCGAGGAAGCCGGCGGTGTCTCCGGCGAGGGGCCGGAGGACGAGGCCCGCGAGGATCGCGGCCATGCCCGCGCAGACGACGGCGGCCGGGCCGAAGCGGCGGGCGAGGCGGGGGGCCGTGATGCCGAAGACGGCGAAGCAGAGCGGGGGTACGGAGGTGAGGACGCCGGCGACGGTGCCGCTCATGTGGAGGCCCTGGGTGACCTCTTCGAGCAGGGCGCCGAGGCTGGTGATGGCGGGGCGCAGGTTCAGCGCGGCCAGGACGAGTCCTACGGTGACGAGGCCGAGGGTCCAGCGGTGCGTCGCTGCCGGCGGCGCGGTGGGCGTCGGGGCGGGGGTCCGGGTTCGTACGGCGGTCTTCGGCTCGTCAGGCATGAGGCCATCATAGAATCATGGGATGATTGGTTGTCCAATCCCGAACGAACTTCAGGAAGGTGTTCCATGGCCCTCGGTCACCCCCGGCGCGCAGGCCTCTCCGACCAGGTGATCGCCGAGCTGCGGAACCAGATCACCTCCGGCGAGTGGCCGGTCGGTTCGCGCATCCCGACGGAACCCGAACTGGTCGAACAGCTGGGAGTGGCCCGCAACACCGTGCGCGAGGCGGTGCGGGCGCTCGCCCACAACGGGCTGCTCGACATCCGCCAGGGCTCGGGGACGTACGTCATCGCCACCAGCGAGCTGGCGGGCGTCATGCACCGCCGCTTCTCCGGCTCCGACCCCCGGCACGTCGCGGAACTGCGCTCGACCCTGGAGTCCGCCGCGGCGCGGTTCGCGGCCCGGCGACGCACCGAGCGGGACCTGAAGCAGCTCGACGCCCTGCTCGTACGGCGCGAGGAGGCCTGGGAGTCCGGTGACGCGGAGCGGTTCGTGACCGCCGACGCGGCGTTCCACCACGCGGTCGTCGCCGCGTCGGGCAACGAGGTCCTCACGGAGCTCTACGCGGACCTGGGCGATCTGCTGCGGGAGTGGCTGCGCGACGACGTGGGGCAGGTGCTGCGGCCCGAGAACCACATGGACCACGCGCGTCTCGTGGACGCGATCCGGGACGGTGACGCCGAGCGGGCCGGCACGGAGGCGGCCGGCTACCCCTTCATGTGCCTCAGGAACCCCGGACCGGAGCCGGCCGCGGAGCCTCGTCCGCCGGCTGGTGGGTGACCCAGGCGGACCGGACCTCCTTCCAGCAGCGGCCGGTGACCCGGCCGTAGTCGGCGGGGCCGACGTCCACCGGGGCGCTGTCGCTGTCGACGTCCCACCAGCGTTCGCACTCGACGTGGAGGCGGATCCGGTCGGTGCGCGGGTACGGGTTGTGGCAGTGGGCGGTGACGCGGGAGCCCTGGACGACGGTGCGGCAGGAGGCTCCGAAGTTCTCCGGCTCCCCGGTCGCCGGGGCGGCGGCGGGGAGCTCCTCGGCGGGGGCGGGGGCCGCCCGTACCTCGGCGGCCACGGCTATCCCGGTGAGCAGAACGGCGAC
Organism: Streptomyces griseoluteus; assembly: GCA_000717735.1. Lineage (GTDB taxonomy): Bacteria > Actinomycetota > Actinomycetes > Streptomycetales > Streptomycetaceae > Streptomyces > Streptomyces griseoluteus_A. The sequence goes on from JOBE01000073.1 coordinate 18,757, forward strand.
GGAGGCGAAGGCGCCGAACCCGTTGCGTATCGCGTGCATGCCCGTACCTCCTCCCCGTCCGTCACAGGAACCGCAGTAGCAGGAACTTCACGCTCTGCCCCAGTCTGGGGTGATTCGCGCGACTTTTCGAGTCGGGCAGGAGTTGCGGAACGGCGAGGGCCGTGTGCCGCCCGGTCGGGACGGGCACACGGCCCTCTCTGCTGCTGTGGGGAGGTGTCAGGCGCCGATCGCGTGCAGGCCGCCGTCGACGTGGACGATCTCGCCCGTCGTCTTCGGGAACCAGTCCGAGAGCAGGGCCACGACGCCGCGGCCGGCCGGCTCCGGGTCCTCGAGCTTCCACTCCAGCGGGGAACGGCTGTCCCACACGGCGGCCAGCTCGCCGAAGCCCGGGATGGACTTGGCGGCCATCGAACCGATCGGGCCCGCCGAGATCAGGTTGCAGCGGATGTTCTGCTTGCCCAGGTCGCGCGCCATGTAGCGGCTGGTGGCCTCGAGGGCGGCCTTGGCCGGGCCCATCCAGTCGTACTGCGGCCAGGCGAACTTCGCGTCGAAGGTGAGGCCGACGACGGAGCCGCCCTCGGTCATCAGCGGCAGCAGCGCCGTCGTCAGCGACTTCAGGGAGAAGGCGGAGACGTGCATCGCCGTGGCGACGGACTCGAACGGCGTGTTGAGGAAGTTGCCGCCGAGCGCGTCCTGCGGGGCGAAGCCGATGGAGTGCACGATGCCGTCGAGCCGGTCGCCGAGGTGCTCGCGCACCTGGCCCTCCAGGCGGGCGAGGTGCTCGTCGTTGGAGACGTCGAGCTCGAGGACCTTGACGTTCTCGGGCTTGGGCAGCTTCTTGGCGATGCGCTCGGTGAGCGACGGCCGCGGCCAGGCGGTGAGGATGATCTCCGCACCCTGCTCCTGGGCCAGCTTCGCGGTGTGGAAGGCGATGGAGGACTCCATCAGCACACCGGTGATCAGGATGCGCTTGCCCTCGAGAATTCCGCTCATGGTGATCAGTGACCCATGCCCAATCCGCCGTCAACCGGGATGACGGCTCCAGTGATGTACGAGGCGTCGTCGGAGGCGAGGAACTTCACCGCGGCGGCGATCTCCTCCGGCTGCGCGTAACGGCCCAGCGGCACCTGGGACACGATGCCCGCGCGCTGCTCGTCGGTGAGGACCGCGGTCATGTCGGTGGCGACGAAACCAGGGGCGACGACGTTGAAAGTGATGTTGCGCGAGCCGAGCTCACGCGCGAGGGAGCGGGCGAAACCGACCAGGCCGGCCTTGGAGGCGGCGTAGTTGGCCTGGCCCGCGGAGCCCAGCAGACCGACGACCGAGGAGATCAGGACGACGCGGCCCTTCTTGGCTCGCAGCATCCCGCGGTTGGCGCGCTTGACCACCCGGAAGGTGCCGGTGAGGTTGGTGTCGAGGACGGACGTGAAGTCCTCCTCGGACATGCGCATGAGGAGCTGGTCCTTCGTCACGCCGGCGTTGGCCACGAGGACCTCGACCGGACCGTGCTTCTCCTCGATCTCCTTGTACGCCTGCTCCACCTGCTCCGTGTCGGTGATGTCGCACTTGACGGGGAGGCAGCCGAGCTCGACCAGGCCGGCCGGAGGCTCGCCGGAGCGGTACGTGATCGCGACCTTGTCGCCGGCCTCGGCGAACGCGCGGGCGATGGCGAGGCCGATGCCCCGGTTTCCTCCGGTGACGAGAACCGAGCGGCTCAACGGATCACCCTTTCGATAGCGGTCTGGTAGCCGAAAACCTATCGGTATCGCCCTCGACATGAGGAATCGACCTCCGACAGTGGCGTAGGGGTGTCACTGTCGGGTCCCTACAGCTCGGAGGCGGATCGGGGCGGCCCGTCGCCGTTCCGGGGCGCCGTCTAGCGAGCCCGCAGATCGGCCTGGGAGAGCTCGGCGCACAGGTCGTCGAGCGTCCGGTCGTACAACACGGAGCGATGCGAAAGTACGTTTCTGGCCATTACCAGCAGCCTGAGGAGCCGCGCGTCGCTCTGCGGCAGCGCGACGGCTCCACCGATGTGGGCACGCAGGAGTTCCCCGACCTGGAGCTCCAGGAACGTGCGTTCCGGAGAGCCGCCCAGGTGGGCGGGGGGACGGTCCGCGTGGTCGGCGACGACGACGGCCGCCGGGCGGTTGAGGTGGCCGAGCGCCCGTACGGCGAGGTGCTGTCTGGCCTCTTCTATCCACGGGGTGAGGACCCGCTGCTGTGCCTGGGAGACCAGGGCGGTGAGGCGGGCCCGTGCGTCCGCGCCGGCCCCGTCCCCCTCGGACCCGTCCGTTCCGGCGGCGGGGTGCCAGACCCCCACGTGCGGTCGCAGCCGGCCCTCCCAGGAGACGACGGCGCCCCTGGCCCACGCCTGGCGGAGCTCCGCGCCGGGGCGCAGCAGGGCGCCGACCCGCCGCAGCGGCGGGCAGTCGGCCGGGGCGGGGCCGTGGCCCGCGGCGAGGCAGCGCCCGAGTGCGGCGCCGAGGGTGTGCTGCGCGCCGTCCCACTCCCCGGCGAGCCGCCGGGCGAGTTCCAGGTCGGGGCCGCAGATCTCGACCACGGTCTCGGACCGCACGGCGCGGCGGATCCGCTCCCGCAGCGGGTCCCGGTCGCGGCCGGAGGTGTCGGGTCCGTGGTCGAGGATCGGCGCGACGGCGATGGCCGTGTCGAGTCTGCCGAGCGCGCCCCACCACCAGTGCACGGCCGTGTCGCCGAGGCCGTTCCTCAGTTCGTCGGGGAGCGATTCCGGCAGGTCGCGGAGGCGGGCGACGACCAGGAGCCGGGGGCGCTCGCCCGGTGTGAGCCCGGCCGCCTTGACGGCGGCGGCGAGGAGGCGGAAGAGCCGCTCGACGGCGACGCCGCGCGGGCCGGTCCCCGCACGCGCGCCCGTGGCCGTACCCGCACTCGTACGCGTACTCCCGCTCGTACGCGTACCGCTGTCGTCCTCCGCCCACGCGCGGATGCCGACGACCGGGCGGCGGTCGCGGCCGGGGGCGACCAGGGTCGCGACGGCCTCGTCGGCGTCGACGGAGAGTTCCTTGCCGAGGCGGGCGAGGAGGCCGTGCGGGTCGTGCCGGGGACCGGCGGGCTGCCGGGGTGCCGGTACGCGGGGCGGGCGGCCGTCGAGGGACCAGCCGAGGTCGAGGTCGAAGCCGTCGTCGGGCAGGTCGAGATAGGGCAGCTCGTCGGCGTCCGCCCACCACTCCGCCGGCTCCCCGCCGTCCTCCCCCGCGAAGGGATCGTCCGCGAAGGGATCGTCCGCACGCGCGCGTGCGGAGGCCGGGGGCGGTACGTCGACGCGTACCGGACTGCCGAACAGGGCGCCCCGGTACAGCTCGTCCGCGAGCCCCGACTCCACCATGGCGTCGGTGACCAGCCACAGGCAGTTCCGTCCTGCCGCGAGGTCGGCGGTGACGCCGCGCAGCTGGGCCCGTACGCCCGGCAGGTCGTCCGGGCGCACGGCGGGCACGCCCGGACGGGCTTCCGCATGCGTCACCTCACTTCTCCCCGGCGGCCGCCCGGGACCGCACGGCGCGGTACGTCACCGGTTCCACCGCGAAGCCCTCGGGCGTCTCGTCGACGACGCCGAGCCGGCCCAGGTGGTGCAGCCAGGCGTCGGTGTCCGCGTCGGAGAGCTCGATCGCCGCGCCCACGTCGTCGCGGGGCACGCCCTGGCCCTCGCCCACGTAGCCCGTCCAGGCCGCGAGGAGGTCGAGGTCCCGGGCGTCGAGTCCGGAGAGGCGCAGGTGCTCCTCGATGTTGCGGGGGCCGGCGATGAGGGCGCGTATCCGCTCCACGGCGTTGTCCAGGGTCGCCCCGTGCACGGACACGTCCGTCACGGCGGCCTCCATCCAGCGGGGCCAGCCGCCGGTCGCGGCGACGAGCCGGTCGCGGTCCTCGCGGGAGACGAAGGGGCACTCGGACCAGGCGCGCAGGGCGTCGGCGGTCCACCGCTCGGGGCGCAGCCACCGTACGGACAGCTCCTCGTGCCCGTCGTCGGCGGCGAGTTCGGCGAGGCCCGCGGCGTCGGCGAGGACGACGACGGAGCGGTTGTCGTTGCCGCCGCTGCGCCGCTCGGTCTGCCGGAGGAGGCGGTCGGCGGCGGGACCGGCGTGGACCAGGAGGGAGCGGACGGTCTCGCGCAGGGCGGCGGTGGTGGCGCCGCGCAGGTCCGCGATGATCACGTGGGCCTTGCGGCGTCGGCTCTTGAGGAGGGTGGCGAGGTCCTCCCCGTGGGTGTACGGGACGACGTCGACGCCGCGGTTCACGGCGAAGGCGGTGACCGCCTGGCGGACGAGTTCGGGCCGGTGGAGCGCGGTGGTGCCGATCAGGCTGACGCCGGACTGCGCGGTCTCGTGGAGCTGTTCCTCGGTGAGCGGGCTGTACGTCTGCACGTGCCGGGCGTCGCGGCCGAGGATGCGGCGGGCGGCGTGCGGGTTGTAGTCGTAGGGCAGGCCGAACTCGGTCTCCCGGAGCTCGAGTTCGAGTTCCTCGCGGGTGCCGAGCATGTTGACGACGTTGGGGCTGCGGACGGCGAAGCGGGAGCGGTCGCCGAGCTGGATGAGCAGGCCGAGGCCGACCATCTCGGTGAGGAAGATCTGCGCCTGTTTGGCGCTGAGCATCTCGAAGCCCTCCGGCCACGCCTCCCGGGCCAGCTGGAGCAGTTCGCCCGCGGAGTAGTCGCCCCGGTAGCCGTCCTTGAGGCTGCGCAGGGCGATGACGAGGGCGAGGACCCGGTAGCGGTCCTCCAGGTTGATGGTGAAGCGGAGCCGCTCGGCGATCTGCCGGCGCACGGTCTCCGAGGCGGCGACCTTCTGGACGTCGTCCTCGGTGATGCGGACGGGACTTCCGGCCCAGGTGTACGGGCGGTCGTGGAGGACGCGGACGAGTTCGCGGCAGAAGATCTGCACCAGGTTGGCCTGGTAGTTGGTGATGGCGAGGATCCGCCAGACGAGTTCGGGGCGTTCGAAGAAGTAGCCGAGCGCGGCCATGGGTTCGGTGACGAGGCGGACGGCCGCCTGGGTGCCGAGGGGGCCGACGAGGACGTCGGGGCCGCCGTGCACGGTGGAGACGTTGGAGAGGTGTCCGAAGCGCTGCACCTGGTGCAGACCCGCGAAGACGATCTTGAAGCGGCGTTCGGTCTGCTCCATGAGCCGCTGGAAGTGCATGACGTTGGGGAAGGTCGACTCGCTGCCGACGCGGTAGGCACGGCGCGAGTCGGTGTTGAGGAAGGCGTCCGCCTCGTCCGCGAGCACGAGGATCCGCCGGGTGTCGTCCTCGTCCAGCCACGTCTGGATGTTGCGTACGACGACGTCGGGGTTGGCCTGCTCCGACATCTTGCTGTTGAAGACGCCCTTGCGCTTGAGGTCCTCGACCAGCCGGCTCCAGATCCGGTCGGGGGCCTCCGCGTGGCCGATCTCCGCCTTCAGCAGGTCGAGATAGACGGCGACATGGGCGTCGGCGCGGCTCGGGAAGATCTCCGCGACCCGGCGCAGCAGCGCGGACTTGCCGAGCTGGCGGCCCCCGTAGAGGAACATGCCGCCCTCGCGGCCCATCACCTCCCGCATCTCCTCGTCGCGGCCGTAGAACACCTCGGGCGGCACGAGGCCCGCCACGAACGGGGTGTACGGGTTGTACGCGGCCCAGGGGAGGGTGACGCGCTGGAGCGAGCGGAAGGAGCCGGGGGCGCGGGCGGCCATCCAGCCCATCACCGCGGAGTCGACGACGAGCGCCTGCTGGGCGAAGGAGCGGGCGGACTCGGCGAGGCCGCGCCGGCCCTCCACGCCGAGCGGGTGCAGGTAGAGCACGATGTTGGCGCCGACGTCGGCGTCCTCCAGATGGGCGAGCGGCCCGTCGGCCGGCTGCTCCTCCCAGATGAGCAGGACGGTGTACGAGGAGGCCCGGGAGCCGAGCGCGGCGACGTACCCGGCGCGCTCGGCGACCCGCGCGCGCACCTTGAAGCGGCGCATGCCCTGGCCGAGGGCCACCCGCTCGGCGCTGACCTGGTTCGTGGAGAGTTCGAGGCCGAGCAGGCGCAGCAGCCGGGGGATGTGCTGCTGCCATTCACCGCGCCGGCCCTGCGGGGTGCAGAGGGCCGCCCATGACTCCAGGCCGTTGCCCGCCGCCGGGGTGAGGGAGGCGTCGGGGGCGCCGTAGTGCTTCGCCCACCAGTCCGCGTCGATGCCCTCGCCGCCGGCCTTCGGCGCGTCGGGCGCGGTGACGCCGGTGAGGAAGGCGGCGAGTTCCGAGCCGTCGTCGGCGGGGCGCTCGGGCAGCGGCTTGTGGCTCGTGGCGAGGGCGAGGAACTCCTGGGCCGTGACCGTGTCCCCCTCCTCGATGAGCCGGGCGATCCGGTCGTGGTCCCCGGCGGACAGCGGCCGGTCGGGGCGGGAGCGCAGCACGGCGAGGTTCTCGCGCAGCTGCCGGGTGTAGTCGGCGACGAGGGTACGGAGCTCCGCCTCCAGGGTGCGCAGCGAGTCCACGGCGAAGCGGTAGCGGCCCGACTCCTCGCCGTCGGCGAACTGCTGGAGACGGCCCACGAACTCCCGTTCCTGATCGGCCGCCAGCTGGTTGAGCGTCCGCATCTGGGCGAGCAGGCCGGCGGCCTCGCCGTGGCGGACCGCGACCTCGCGCCGCCAGTCCTCGTGGCTCTGGGCGAGGCGCCGTACGGCCGTCTCGCCCCACTCGGGGTCGGTGCAGCCGTACTCCTCCGGCTCGCTCGCGACCGCGGCGACGAGCGCCTGGGCGAGGTGCAGGTCGCCGTCGTGGAGGTAGCCGGCGAGGGCGTACTCGGCGTCGGCGGGCGTAAGGAGGGCGGCGATCCTGCGGGCCGCCCTGGGGTCGGCGAGGTCCGGGTCGCCCAGGGCGTCCCGGGGCAGGTCGGGCAGCGGGAGGAGACAGTCGGCGGGCGGCACGGGGCCGCCGTTCTCGCGGAGCCGGTCGGCCGCCGGGTCCGCGGACCGCAGGTGCTCACCGGTCAGCCAGGCGCGCAGCAGCGCGAGCGCCGCACCGCCGGTGCCGGCCGGGGCGGGCTCCTCGGCGACGTCCCGGAGCACCGAGGCCAGCTCGGGGACACCGCGGTCGCTCATGCCCTGGGGCGGCCGGGCGGCGGCGTGGGCGTGGGCGGCCTCGGCGCGCATGAGCAGCTCGCCGACGGACCGGCAGGCGGTGTGCAGCTGCCGGAGCGCGCCGGCCGTGATCGGCTCCTTGGCCTGCTTCGACGTACGGAACAGGGCGTCCGTGTCCTCGATGAGCCGGTCGATGTCCTCCGCCCGCCACAACCCCTCGCCCAGGGCACGGAAGTTCGGTGTGCCGGTGCACTGGGCGGGGCTCTGGCCGGACCACTCGACGACCTCGTTCAGCGCGTGGCGCACCGGACCCGAGGGCCCGACGAGGTACTGGAGCACCTGCGACGCCCGCTGGTACTTCATCTTGCGGCGGGGCAGGTCGTCGAGCAGCTGCCGGGCGGTGAGGCCGATCTCCTCTCGGGTGGCGGCCTCCTGGCCCTCGGCGCTGCCCTGGAGCATGCCGGGCTCGAAGACGCGGCCGTCCCTGACGGCGGCGACGAGCACGGTGAGCAGCTGCTGCCAGGGGCCGGTGAGTCCGGACGGCATGACGAAACCGCTGATCAGACCGTGGGCCCAGCGGGCGGTGAGGCCGGTGCGCAGCGCGGCGGCGAGGGCCACGAGATGGGCCTCCCTGTCCTGCGCGGCGAGCGCGGGGTCGAGTTCGTGCGCCATCTGTACGGGGGTGGCCTCGCTGTCCGAGACGCAGCCGAACGCGGCGGCGGCGAAGGCGAGGGCGCGGGCCCGGACGTCGCTCTCGCGGGAGGCGACGGTCATCCAGTACGCCTCGGCGAGCCGTCCGTCGCGCAGCAGCCTGCCGACGGGCGGCTCGCTGCCGGTGTCCCAGGGCGCGTACGGGTCCCAGTCGGGCGCGTCGACGCCGGGGGGCCAGGGCTCGTCCTCGACGGGGAGGGGCTGGGGGGTGGGG
>JOBE01000074.1 GCA_000717735.1 Streptomyces griseoluteus
GACGGCATACGAGATCTAGTACGGTCTCGTGGGCTCGGAGATGTGTATAAGAGACAGGTACGGGGGTGTGCGGCGGGTGTCCCGGTGGAGGGGGCGTCACAGGGGCGAGAGGTCCGGGCGCTTGGGGCCCATGCCGTCGCCCGCCGACTGGCCGGTCAGCCGCCGCACCAGCCAGGGGAGGAAGTGCAGGCGGGCCCACTGGAGGTCCTCGACCTGTACGGCCGGCCACGGGCGGTGCTCCGGCCCCGGCAGGGAGGCGGACTTCGGTACGGAGGCGGGCTCCGGCTGCGGCGGAAGCCCGAGGACCTCGGCGGCCCGCCGGGCGACGTGCTCGTGGCCCTCGGAGGAGAGGTGCAGCCGGTCCTCGCTCCAGGCGCGCGGATGCTGGATGGTCCGCAGCGACCACAGGTCGACCACCACGCAGCCGTGCCGGTCGGCGATGGCGCGGATGTGGGCCGTGTAGATGGCGATCTTCCCCCGCAGCCGGCGCAGCACCGGCGTGTCACGCGGGTCGAAGCCCGTGAAGACGAGGACCGTACCGGCCGCGCCGGTGAGCTCGGTGACCGCCGCGTCGAAGCGGGCGGCGATGTCGTCGGGGGAGCTGCCGGGGTGCAGCATGTCGTTGCCGCCGGCGCACAGGCTCACCAGGTCCGGCGCGAAGTCCCGTACGCGCGAGACCTGCTCCTCGACGATCTCGTCGAGGAGGCGGCCCCGGACGGCGAGGTTGGCGTAGCGGAACTCCGGCGCGGGGGAGTGCGGGGCCAGCCGGGCGGCGAGCCGGTCGGCCCAGCCGACCACGGCGCCGCCGGGGGTCTCGTCCCCGACGCCCTCGGTGAAGCTGTCCCCGAGGGCCGCGTAGGAGCTGATGCCGGGGCGTGTGTCGTGTGTGTCGCGTGTGTCGCGTGTGTACGGGGCGGTGCTCAGACCGGCGTACGCGCTGGGGCCGAGGGCCGGGGCGAGGGCGGGGCCGAGGACGGTGGACGGGGGCTGGTTCTTCTCCGGCACGTCGCGTCCCCCCGCCTCTCGGTTCCGGCCGGCACCGTCGGAGGCACCGGAGCTGTCACGGTGAGGCGGCACGGGGCAGGGGCAGTCAGGGCATGAAAGGACCTGGCCCCGCGCCGTCTCGTGGCCAGAGCTTCACCCGGCGCCCGGCGGGGGGCCAAAGACCGCGCGGCGAGAGTGTCACATTCCGCGCGGTCGGTCTGTTTCTGTTGAGGCTTCTGCGGAGGTTTCTGTGGAGACCTCCGCAGAAACCTCCCGCAGCGGCTTCCGAGCGGCCCGTCACGGCCGCAGGACGACCTTGCCCGTCGTACGCCGCTCCAGCAGGTCCGTGTGGGCCCTGGCGGCCTCGGCGAGCGGGTACTCGGCGCCGGTCACCGGGCGCAGCCGCCCCTTGAGCGTGAGCGCGAACAGCTCCTCCAGCGGCTCGCGCAGCCCCCCGGGCCTGGCCAGGGTGGGGCGCAGCCAGAAGCCGACGACGGCCGCGTTGAGCCGGCTGAGCCGGGCCGGGTCGAGCGCGGCGAAGGCGGTACGGGACGCGTTGCCGTACGTGACGAGCCGGCCGAAGTCGGCGAGGGAGCCGAGCGCGTGGTCGAAGAGGTCGCCGCCGGCCGCGTCCAGGATGACGTCCGCCCGCAGCGGCAGCGGATACCGCGCGACCTCGTCCGCGCCGAGCTCCAGGGCCAGCCGCTCCTTCTCCGGCGTGGACGCCTGCGCCAGGACCCGGCCCGCCCCGAACTCCCGGGCCAGCTGCACCGCCAGGCTGCCCACACCGCCCGCGGCGGAGTGCACGACGACGCTCTCGCCCGCCTGGAGCCGGGCCGCGGAGCGCAGCAGGTGCCAGGCGGTGAGGCCCTGCATCAGCAGGGCGAGGGCCCGGGACGCGTCCAGTTCCTCGGGGACCTCGACCAGGGCGGACTCCTTCGCGACCACCTGTTCCGCGTAGCCGTGGCCGACCTTGGCGAGGACCCGGCGGCCGTCCTCGGTCCGGCCGACGACCTCGCTGCCGGGGACGTGCGGCAACAGGCTCGGGTCGAGGTAGGAGCCGTCGACCTGGAGCGTGTCGGCGAAGTTGACGCCGGCGGCCTCCACGGTGATCAGGACCTCGCCGGGCCCGGGGACCGGGGCGGGCACGTCGACGGGCGTGAGGACTTCGGGACCGCCGAAACGGTCGAACCGTATAGCGAGCATGAGCAGGCACGGTACCCGCGGGCGGCGGCCGGATGCGCGCCTTCCGGTCCGGCTGTCGGGGTCGTGCGGCGCGCCGGGTGTCGGCGGCTCGCGCTTCGGCCGCAGGGTTCTGCCGCCGCCGGCCGCCCCGGGCCTCCCGCCGCCGGCCGCCCGGGGCCTCCCGCCGCCGGTCTCCGTGGCCCGGGACACTCCGGCTCCACGCGAAATTCAAGAGCGACTCGCCAAGGTGTGCTCCGACACTGCCAGGGCGACGAGGAGCGGGGATGGTGCAGCAGCTCACCAGCGAGCGACCGGCGACGGACACCGGGCAGAGCGACGCCGAACCCGTTCCGGCCTGGTTCGTGAACACCGTGTTCGGCAACCTGCCCCGCTCCGACCAGCGGCGTTGCGCCAAGTCGTACCTCCGGGCGCTGCTCACCTCGCCCGGCCGCAAGACCGTCCGCGCCATGGCCGGTTCCACCACGGACCTCCAGGCCCTCCAGCAGTTCGTCAACCAGAGCCCCTGGGACTGGCGGCCGGCCCGCCGGGCGCTCACGCGCCTCGCGGCGGAGTGGATGAACCCGCGGGCCACCGTCCTGGAACTCGCCCTCGTACCCAAGTACGGCGAGCAGATCGTGGGCGTCCACCGGCGCCCCACCCCCACCGGAGGCTCCGTCAACTGTCAGGTCGCCCTCGGCATGTTCCTCACCGAACAGGACCGGAGCCTGCCCGTCGACTGGCAGCTCTACCTCAACCGCGCCTGGGGCGAGGACGAGCAGCACCGGCGCCGCGCCCGGATACCCGCCGACGTGCGCCGCCGCCCCCTGGAAGACCTGGCCCTCGACCTCCTCGACCGGGCCCCGGAGCCGCGGCGGGGCCGTACGCCGCCCGTGATCCTCGACCTGCGCGGCACCGGGGACACCGCCCGCGCCGCCGCCGGGCTGATGGAGCGCGGAACCGGATTCCTGCTGTCCCTGGGCGCAGAGGAGCAGCGGCGGGCCAACGTCCTCAAGCCGCCGGTGCGCGGACCGCTCGTCACCCTGGCCTCCCCGGCACGCCTCGACCTGCGGGGCGCCGCCGGCGCGGGACGGTTCCGGCTGCTCGCCGAGTGGTCCCCGGCCCGCGACAGGCCCCGCAAGGTGTGGCTGACGAACCTGCTGGACGGCGCGTCGAACGACCTCCTCGCGCTGCTGCGGCTCAAGGGCACGTCGGGCGCGGCACTGAAGGCGGTCGACGAGGACTACGGAATGGGCGATTTCACGGGCCGCTCGTACCCCGGCTGGCACCACCACATGACGCTGGTCTCCGCGGCGTACGCGGTGGACACGCTGGAACTCTGCGAGCAGGACGACGGCGAGCCCGGCGACCCCGGCTTCACCGGCCGGCTTCCCGGGGAATGAGTAACTGACCTGGAAGTACGTACTTCCGCGCGTCTGTGCCGTGACGCATGATGAATGGGGTCCCCGAACCGCATCGCCCCGGCTTCCAAGCCCCGGTCGGCCGGGGCGGTGCACGGGCCCCGTACTCCCGCCGATTCACGCGCGGGTGTTCTTCTCCTCACCCGGTGATCACCGGATTCCCCCTGTATTTCGCAGAGTTCCGGATGAGCTTCATATGACCCTGTGTCCGGGAGGATGCGGAGCACTCGCCGCTGCCTTCGGAGCGGGTTTCTCGTAGCTGAGGCAAGGGAGCGAGTCTCATACGGGAAGCGACTGCTGAGGAGTCAGGATGACCAGGAACGACAGCGGTGTCATCGCGGTGCTGGACGAGGTGACGGCCCTGGTCCCGGTGCTTCGGGAGAGCGGAATCGAGGGCGAGGAGCGCCGCTGGATTCCGGACGAGAACATCGAACTGCTCGAAAAGGCCGGGGTATTCCGGCTCGCGGTTCCGCGCCGGTTCGGCGGCCTCGGCGTGCCGGTGGCCGACCAGGCCGCGGTCCTGAACGAGATAGCCCGGGCCGATTCGGCCACCGGATGGGTCTCGATGATCTGGGTGTCCAGTTCCTGGGTCCCCAGCCTTTTTCCCGAACAGGCCCAGGAGGAGGTGTACGCGGCCGGCGCGGTCCGCGTCTCCACCGGGTTCACCCCCTCCGGGACGCTGACGGCGGGCATCGCCGACACCGAGACAGCCGACACCGAGGCCGCAGACTCCGGCTCCGGATCTGGCTCCGGATCTGGCTCCGGCTCAGGCTCCGGCTCAGGCTCAGGAACCCCGAGCGACTACACCCTCGACGGCTCCTGGAAGTGGATATCCGGCTCCAGGGGCGCTGACTGGGCCGTGCTCGCCGCGCTCCTCACCGGCCCGGACGGCACCCCCGTCCCGTACGCCGCCCTCGTGCCGTTCTCCGCGCTCTCCATCGCCGACGACTGGTACTCCTCCGCGGGCGCCGGGACCGGCAGCTCCACGGTCACCGCCACCGGCGTCACCGTCCCCGCCCACCGGGTGCTGCCCCTCGCGGACGTCCTCGCCGGCGGGGACTACGCCTTCGTGCCCTACTTCATGGCGCAGGGCGCCGCCGCCTACATCGGCATGGCCAAGGGCGCGTACGAGAGGTTCCTGGAGCGGCTGCCGGGGCGCGGCATCACCTACACCTCCTGGACCGACCAGAGCCAGTCGCCCCTGACCCAGATCCAGGTGGCCGTCGCCGCCAACAAGATCGAGGCCGCGGACGCGCTCCAGGAGCGCTGGCTGCGCCGGCTCCAGGAACACGCGGACGCCGGCACCCAGCCGGACCTGGCCGAGCGGGCCGCCGCCCGCGGCCGCGCCGCGTACGCCGTCCAGCTCGCCAAGGAGGCCGTCGACGAGCTGTTCGAGGCCGCCGGGGCCTCGGTGATCCTGCGCGACGAGCCGCTGCAGCGCTTCCACCGCGACATCCGTGGCCTGTCCCTGCACGCCCTGTTCACGTTCACCACCAACCAGGAGGTGCACGGCCGGGCCATCCTCGGCCTCGCCCCCGACACGCCGTTCCTGTGACCGCCCCGGACCATCCGAACCGGCCACCCCAGGAAGGCGCAGCGCCGCGATGACCTCCATGACGACCATGACGACGAAGACCGACGACGACCATTCCGACACGACGGTGCTCGTGCTCGGCGGGACCGGCAAGACCGGCCGCCGGCTCGTGCCCCTCCTCCAGGACCACGGCGCGAGCGTACGGGCCGCCAGCCGCCGGGGCCCGGTCCGTTTCGACTGGGACCGCCCGAACACCTGGGAACGCGCCCTCGAAGGCGCCGACGCCGTCTACCTCGTGGACGCGCAGGACCGGCCGGGGCAGTGGGACGCCGAGGGCTGCATCCGCGCGTTCGCCGACCTCGCCGTGGACCAGGGGGTGCGCCGGATGGTGCTGCTCCAGGCCCGCGTGACCGAACGGGTCGGCGGCAAGTCCCTGATCGCGGGGGAGCGGGCCGTACAGGAGTGCGGGGCCGAGTGGACCGTGCTGCGGCCCAACTGGTTCTTCCAGAACTTCGACGAGGGCGTCTTCCTCGACTGCCTGCTCGCGGGCGAACTGCCGCTGCCCGCGGGCGAGGGCAGGGAGCCGTTCGTGGACGCCGAGGACGTCGCCGCGGTGGCGGCGGCCGCGCTCCTCCAGGACGGCCACGCCGGCGAGACCTACGAACTCAGCGGCCCGCGCGCCCTCACCTTCGGCGAGGCCATCACCTCGATCGCGCACGCCACCAACCGGGACATCCGGTACTCGCCCGTCGGGCACCAGGACTACGTCGACGAACTCGTCTGCTACGACGTGGCCGCCGACTACGCCCTGTTCCTCGCGGAACTCGTCGCCCAGATCCGCGACAACAAGAACTCGGCCCCGACGGACACGGTGCGCCGGGTCCTGGGGCGCGAGCCGCGGGACTTCGAGGACTACGTGAAGGACGCGGCGTCGCGGGGGGTCTGGGACCTCTGAGCGGCGACGTCTGAGCGGCGACCGCTGAGCCGGGACCGCATCGCTTACTGCCCCCCACAACCTCACAGCCCGACGGCCGGGGCCCGGCCCGGCCGCCCTTTCAAACATCAGGAAGACCTCATGAGCGACGCATCCGCCCACATCGGTGTCACCGGCCTCGCGGTCATGGGCCGCAACCTGGCCCGCAACTTCGCCCGCAACGGTTTCACCGTCGCCGTCCACAACCGCACCCCCGCCCGGACCCGGGCCCTCGTCGACGAGTTCGGCCACGAGGGCACCTTCGTCCCGGCCGAGACTCCCAAGGAGCTGGTGGCCGCCCTTCAGCGCCCCCGTCGCCTGATGGTCATGGTGCAGGCCGGCGAGGCGACCGACGCCGTCATCGACGAGTTCGCCCCGCTCCTGGAGACGGGCGACATGATCATCGACGGCGGCAACGCCCACTTCGCCGACACCCGCCGCCGCGAGGCCACCCTGCGGGAGCAGGGCATCCACTTCGTCGGCACCGGCGTCTCCGGCGGCGAGGAGGGCGCCCTGAACGGCCCGTCGATCATGCCCGGCGGGTCCGCGGAGTCGTACGCGGTGCTCGGCCCGATGTTCGAGGCCATCAGCGCGAAGGTCGACGGCGAGCCGATGAGCACCCATGTCGGCACCGACGGCGCCGGACACTTCGTCAAGATGGTCCACAACGGCATCGAGTACGCCGACATGCAGCTCATCGCGGAGGCGTACGACCTGCTGCGCCAGGTCGGCCGGTACACCCCTGCCGAGATCGCCGACATCTTCCGCACGTGGAACACCGGCCGCCTCGACTCCTACCTGATCGAGATCACCGCCGAGGTCCTCGCCCACACCGACGCCGACACCGGCCTGCCGTTCGTCGACATCGTCGCCGACGCGGCCGGCCAGAAGGGCACCGGCCGCTGGACCGTGCAGAGCGCCCTCGACCTCGGCTCCCCGGCCACCGCCATCGCCCAGGCCACCTTCGCCCGCGCCGCCTCCTCCCAGGAGGCCCTGCGCACGGCCTACCGGGAACTGCCCGGCGGAGTCAGCCCGGACCTCACCCGCAGCGAGGCCGCGCGCTTCACCGCGCAGGTCGAGCAGGCGCTGTACGCGTCGAAGGTCATCGCGTACGACCAGGGCTTCACCATGATCCGCGACGCGGCCGACGAGTACGGGTGGGACATCGACCTCGGCGCCGTCGCCGGGATCTGGCGGGCCGGCTGCATCATCCGCGCCGCCTTCCTCGACCGCGTCCGCGCCGCCTACGCCGAGTCCCCTGCCCTGCCGAGCCTGCTGTCGCAGCCGGAGTTCGCGGCGGAGATCACCGCCGCCCAGGTCCCCTGGCGCGAGACCGTCGCCTCCGCCACCCGCCGCGGCATCCCCGTGCCCGCGCTCTCGGCCGCCCTCGCGCACTACGACACCCTGCGCGCCGGCCGCCTGCCGGCGGCCCTGCTGCAGGGCCAGCGCGACTACTTCGGAGCCCACACGTACCGGCGCACCGACCGCGACGGCTCCTTCCACACGCACTGGGCCAAGGCCGACCGCCCCGAAACCCAGTCCTGACCCGCTCGCTCTCGGGCGGGCGGCGCCGAGGACGGCCGCTCGTCCGGAGCCACGGCCGGGCCGCCCTCGCCGGATCCACCGGCGAGGGCCCCTGGACGGGTCTCCGTGCGGGCCGCCGCTGACCGCCGAGCCCGCATCAGGATCCGCGTAGGAATACGAATACGAGCCGAGCCTGCACGACAGACCTCGACCCTTTCCTTGCCAGCGTGTCTGGACGCGAGCCACCGAAAGCCAGCCACGACGGCGCGGAGGTTCGACGACGGCCGCAAGGAGGTCACCTGAGCCACGTGCGGCCTCAGCCCGCCAGGCGACATCGAGGGAACCCCGGAGTTCGTCCGGTGACCACATCGGCGGTGGTCCGTGTCTTACAGAAGGAGCCCGCAGGGCGCGTGCCTCTGACCTGCGACGATGCCGGGCAGGTCATTCCCCCAGGAGGAATATTCGACGGCTCTCGGACCCTCGGAATATTCCAGTAGCGGAATACTGGGCAAGGGGCAAGCCTTGCCCAGCCCAACCTGCAATTCTTGCCGTTTTTGCTAAGATCTGGCTACTGATCAAGCAGGGAGGGGCAGGTCATTGGCTGCACCAGCGCGGCAGAGGAATACTCCACCGCTTCCCACCAGGAGTCGGCACGCCACTGCCGTACTGCCCGCTCCCGCACTGCCGCCGGAGCCGACAGACCGCGCTCGGGCGATGGTCGAAGCACTGGACCGGGTCTCCCAGTCCGGCGGCATGGTCTCCTTCGACGGCCGGAAGCGCTCGTACGGCTTCCCTTCGAAGCAGCACATCAACATGGACCACGACCTGTGGCTGAACCTTCACCGGTTCAAGATGTCCGCCACCGCCGGACGCCTCTTCACGTTCCTCGTGGGCACGCATGACGAGGAGGGCGAAGTCCATGGGACCCAGGCAGAGCTCGCCGACGAACTGGAATGTTCACAGGGCGCGGTGAGCAAGGCACTCAAGCAGCTCGACGGCCACAACCTTGCCTGGCCCGCCCGGAAGAAGGTCATCCAGCTCAACCCGCTGGCGGCATACCGATTCCGGAGCGACAAGCATCATCGGCTCATTGCAACAATGGGAGCCGAGCTGCAGAACCGCACGATTGAGATCCCGCAAGGAAGGCGGCAGTCATGACCGAGTCTGTGCGCATCAGCGGCGTCCGGCACCCGGACTACTTCGAGAACATGGCCGACGCGGAGCTCACCAAGACCGGAACGAAGGTCTGGAACATACTGCAGAGCCGCCAGGAGTACGCCGGGACAGTCCGCCTGCGGCAGAAGGACCTCTCCGAGCGTCTCGGCCTCACGGAATCGACGGTGTCGCGCGCGCTCGACGAGCTGAAGGAGCGTGGCCTCGTCCACCCTCAGGGCACGAAGCGCGGCGTCATCCTGATCAATCCGCTCTTCGCCGCGTACGAGTCGACAGCCCACATGGTGAACCATCTGGCCGACCCCTCTACGTACATCTGGCCTGTCACCTTCCCCGAGCGCACGATCCGACGCCGTGTATCCGACCCCCGGACCGGCACGGGCTTCGACCCGGACCCGGACGGTGGTGAGGAGGCGTCGGCTCCCGAGGAGCAGCGGCCGAACCTGAGGCTCGCGGGCTGAGAGCCCGAGGGGGCCTGCTCCGTGCTGAGCCAGGGTCCCGTCATGGCGGGGCGTCCGTTCAGACGGCTGTTTCCGGCAAGAGGGAGCGTCCCCGCTGTCGGAGGTTGGCTGCCTCCGGGATGTGTGCGTACCGGTCGAGGCGTACGGCCATGTCGTTCGCGGCTTCGGCGATCTTCACGGAGTGGATGCCGTCCGCACAGTCGACGAATGCCGTCCAGGTGGACAGTGCGGCGTCGAGGTCGCCTTGGCGCAGGTGGACCTGGCCGAGGTCGGCGAGGACGATCGCGCGGCTGCGGCGGCGGTCGAGCCCGTGGATGTCCAGGGCCTGGCGCAGGTGCTCGGTCGCCGCGTCCAGGTCGCCGAGCCGGGCGAGGATCATGCCGGAGTGGTGGGCCCAGCGGCCGATGCTGAAGTGCGACGCCCACGATTCTCCCGGCGGCGCGTCCGGCATCTTCTCAATGGCGGTCTGGGACGCGGTGAGCGCGCGGATCGCGAGCCGCCGATCGCCGTCGAGCGCGGCGGCGTCCGCGAGGGTGGTCTGGTAGTACGAGACGGCCCGCGGGTCGTCGAGGCTCTTGGCCTCCTCGACGCACCGTTCGGACAGGCGCAGAGCGACGGCGTGGGATTTCGGGCCGAGGCCGATCGCCTGGACGGCCAGCCCGCGCAGGGCGGTCGCGGCCGGTTCAGGGGCGCCGGCCTCGGCGGCCAGGCGGTAGGCGTGGACGTAGTACCGCTGGGCCAGGCCCTCGTTGCCTTCGTCCTGGGCCATCCACCCGGCCAGGTGGACGAGCTGGGAGGAGGCAGCGAACAGCTCCCGGCCCGTCTGCTCCGTGTAGGTGCCGTTCAGCCAGGGCCCGACGTCCTGGACGAGGTAGCGCACGGCCAGGTGCCGGGCATGGCCGCCGCCCAGTTCGGCCGCAGTGTCGCCCAGCCCCTTCGTCATCTGCCGGACAGCGGCGACCTCACCGGCGCCGACCCGACCGGCACCGGCGCGGTCGGCCCTGCGGGTGACGCTCTCGGGGTCGGGCAGGTTCAGAGCGCCGAGGGCGTATGCGCTCGTCGCGGCGATGAAGTTCCGCCGAAGCACGTCGCTCCTTCCCAACACGATGACTGACGCCACGGTATCCACGTCGGGCCCGGTGAGCGCGACGGATTCGGTGGCCTGCGCGGAGTGCGTGTCGAGTCCGAGACCGGTGTGCGCGTGCCCGTCATCCAGCGGCGTACCGACTGACGGTCGAGGCCGGTCGGCCCCCGGCCTTCTGCGATGTCCAACTCACGGGCGAACTTGTCAGCGTGTCTGGACGCGAGCCACCGAAAGCCAGCCACGACGGCGCGGAGGTTCGACGACGGCCGCAAGGAGGTCACCTGAGCCACGTGCGGCCTCAGCCTGGCGCGAAGCGCGCCGGGAGCCTGTTGTGCGCGAAGCGCACAGGCCACGCGAAGCGCACAGGCCACGCGAAGCCGCCGTGGTTGCGGTGGTTTCCATGTATGAAGAGCAGGACCACGTTCTACCGGACCAACCCGCACCTGGCGTTCATCGGCTCGGGGTTCGCTCACCGGGAGGCCGTCAAGGAGTGGAACCCGCCTGCCGTCCAGGTGGGGACCCCGGCCGAGCGCCGGACGAAGAAGCAGACGAAGGGTGAGGCGTCATGAGGATCCACGACCGCGAGGACGTTCTGTACCTGCTCAGACGGACCGGCCGGGTGCTGACCCCGAACCAGCGTCTCGTCGTCCTCGAGTACGCCGCTTCGGAGCAGCGTGCCGACGGCGGAGTCATGGTGAAGGCCACGGAGATGGCGGAGCTGCTCGGTATGACGGCCCCCGTGTTCTCCCGGACTCGGAAGGAACTCGTCGCCCTCGGCTGGCTTCGGGAGGTCGGCAGTGTCGGCCAGGTGAGGATCTACGCCCTCGACCCGCGCATCGAGCAGGAACGCGGCCGCGCCGGCGGTCACCTCCGCGCCGTCGGCGGGTAGCCGCCTTCGGCGGGCGGTGACCGCCCGCCGAAGGGGGGCTCAGCCCTTGATGTCGCAGAGGGTGGCGCCCGAGGTGACCGACGTGCCGATTTCTGCTGACAGGCCGATCACGGTGCCGGACTTGTGGGCGTTCAGGGGCTGTTCCATCTTCATCGCTTCCAGGACGACGATGAGGTCGCCCTCCTTGACCTCCTGGCCCTCCTCGACCGCGATCTTCACGATCGTGCCCTGCATCGGGGAGGCGAGGGTGTCGCCCGAGGCGGCCGGGCCCGACTTCTTGGCCGCGCGGCGCTTCGGTTTCGCGCCCGCCGCGATGCCCTGGCGGGCCAGGGTCATGCCGAGGGAGGACGGGAGCGAGATCTCCAGGCGCTTGCCGCCGACCTCTACGACGATCGTCTCGCGGTCCGACTCGTCCTCGTCCGTGTCGGCACCGGCCGGCGCGAAGGGCTCTATGTCGTTCGCGAACTCCGTTTCGATCCAGCGGGTGTGGACCCGGAAGGGGCTCGCGGTGAACGCCGGGTCCGTCACTACCGCCTGGTGGAAGGGGATCGCGGTGGCCATGCCCTCCACCTTGAACTCCGCGAGCGCCCGGGCGGCCCGCTGGAGCGCCTGCTCACGGGTCGCGCCCGTCACGATCAGTTTGGCAAGCAGGCTGTCCCACGCCGGGCCGATGACCGAACCCGACTCCACGCCCGCGTCCAGGCGGACGCCCGGGCCCGTCGGCGGCTGGAAGAGGGTGACGGTGCCGGGGGCCGGGAGGAAGCCTCGGCCCGGGTCTTCGCCGTTGATGCGGAACTCGAAGGAGTGTCCCCGGACGGCCGGGTCGTCGTAGCCCAGTTCCTCGCCGTCGGCTATGCGGAACATCTCTCGGACCAAGTCGATGCCCGATACCTCTTCGGTCACCGGGTGTTCCACCTGGAGGCGGGTGTTGACTTCGAGGAAGCTGATCGTGCCGTCGGTGCCCACCAGGAACTCGACCGTTCCCGCGCCGACGTAGCCGGCCTCCTTCAGGATCGCCTTCGACGCCGCGTACAGCTCCGCGTTCTGCGCCTCGGTCAGGAACGGCGCCGGGGCCTCCTCCACCAGCTTCTGGTGGCGGCGCTGGAGGCTGCAGTCTCGGGTCGATACGACCACTACATTGCCGTGTTTGTCCGCCAGGCACTGGGTTTCCACGTGGCGGGGCTTGTCGAGGTAGCGCTCGACGAAGCACTCGCCCCGGCCGAAGGCCGCGACGGCCTCGCGGACGGCGGAGTCGTACAGCTCCGGGACCTCTTCGAGCGTGCGGGCGACCTTCAGGCCGCGGCCGCCGCCGCCGAAGGCGGCCTTGATCGCGATCGGCAGACCGTGGGCCTCGGCGAACGCGACGACCTCGTCGGCGCCCGACACCGGGTCCGGGGTGCCCGCTACCAGCGGGGCGCCCGCGCGCTGGGCGATGTGACGGGCCGCCACCTTGTCGCCCAGGTCACGGATCGCCTGCGGCGGCGGGCCGATCCACGTCAGACCCGCGTCCAGGACCGCCTGCGCGAACTCCGCGTTCTCCGACAGGAAGCCGTACCCCGGGTGCACCGCGTCGGCACCCGTCTCGCGCGCCGCCTCCAGGACCTTGCCCACGTCCAGGTAGCTGGTCGCCGGGGTGTCACCCCCCAGGGCGAACGCCTCGTCGGCGGCCCGGACGTGCAGGGCGTCCCGGTCGGGCTCGGCGTACACGGCCACGCTGCCGATGCCGGCATCCCGGCAGGCACGGGCCACGCGGACAGCGATCTCGCCGCGATTGGCGATCAGGACCTTACGCACGACGGCTCCTCACACCTGTGTCTCATATTCGGGCGGCCCATACGCGTGCCGATCCGTGCCGGTGCGGGCGCAGCGGCAGGTGGGCCTCCACATGGGTCCCCTCGACCGGCGAGCTGCTGACGGTCAGTCGGCCGCCGGCGTCCTCCATCCGCTCCGCCATGGAACGGAACCCCTGATGGGGATGGCCGGGCCGCAGCACCCGATCGACGTCGAAGCCGCGGCCGTCGTCCTCCACACTCGCGTACGCCCACCAGCGGGTGGACCGTACGGAGACCTTCACGCGTCCCGCACCCGAGTGCGTGAAGCTGTTGCGCAGCGCCTCACGGACCGTGAGGTACAGATCCCGGCGCCGTACGTCGGGAAGGAGGCCCTCGTCGCCCGTCACCTTGACGGTCACGCGGACCCCTGCCGGGGCGGCCTCGGCGGCGAACTCACGCAGCGCCATGTCGAGCGGCGGCACCGTCGACCGCTCCCGTACGCCGCCGACCAGGGCGCGCAGCTGCGCGTCCGTGGCCCGCAGTGCCTCACGGGCGGCCGCGATCCGCTCGGCGGCGACCCGCTGGGGCAGTTGGTCGCAGTCCTCCAGGGCCAGCCGGGCCGCGGTGACGTCGTCGCCGACGGCGTCGTGCAGCTCGCGGGAGATCCGGCGCTGTTCCTGCCAGCAGCACACGGCCTGCTCCACCGGGCCGCCGTTCTCGTCGGCCCGGCGGACCGCCTCGCCGAGGGCCCGCACAGACCCCTCGTCGAGGCGGCCGCTCTCGAGCATCTGGAGTACGGCGCACTCCATCAGCAGGACCGACGCCGCCGCGCTGTGGTGCGGCGCGAGCCGCACCGGCGCGACGGACGGCACGGCCTCGGGCTCACGGGCGATGCCGGTGCCGAAGGCGGTGGTGAGGACGGCGCGTGCCCGGTCGTTCAGCGCCTGGCGTACGGAGCTGTCCCAGCGTTCCGCCGTGCTCAGGATCGCGGGCAGCGCCGACTCGAAGCGGCGCAGCACCGCGTCCAGGTAGGTGGGGCCGGGCTCCTGGGGGGTGGTCTCCGGCATCCTGGGGACGAGCTGGCGCGCGGGCGGTGGCCCGGGGGACGCCTGCTTCGCCACACGGACGAGCCCCTGCTGCAGGGCCTCGGCGAAACCGGGGCCGATGACGGACTCCCAGCCGCCGACCGTGGGGGCGGTCATCGGGACGGGGAGTCCGCGCGCTGGAACGCGCCGTTGAAGAAGAGCAGCGCGTCCGCGGCCTCGCCGCGGCTCGCTCCGACCACGTCGCCGATGAAGACGGTGTGGTCGCCCGACTCGTAGGCGGCGGAGACCTCGCACTCCAGCCAGGCCATGGACCCGCTCAGGAGCGGCGCGCCCGTCTGGGGGCCTTCCACCCAGTCGACGCCGGTGAACTGGGTGGGGCCGAGAGGCCGCTTCTTGTCGGCGAAGAACCGGGCGAGGCCCTCCTGGCCGGCCTCCATGATCGAGACGCCGAAGTGACCGGCCTTCGTGATCGCCTCGTACATCACCGCGTTGTGCGCTATGCAGCACAGGACGGACGGCGGGTCGAGGGAGACCGACGCGAAGGCGTTCGCCGTCATGCCGTGGATGTGCTCCCCGCCGACGGACAGCACGGTGACACCGGTAGCGAACAGGGACATGACCTCGCGCAGGGGGGCGGGATTCGCCGCCGGCCCCCGCGAAATGGCGACGTCAGTGGATACGGAATTCATGCCGCGCCTTTCATGTAATCCATGGGAAGAAATGTACGGGCGGCGCCCCGCGGGCGAGGAACCGTCGAGTAACTGTCCGCTCAGCAGTGCGCGGAGGAGCGGAGGATTACCGTCTCGTGAGCGGGTGTTCATGGGGGGTTACTTCCGCGTGGGTAGGATCTGGGCGTTTCGGTCAGGGCACTATTTGGTGAGGGGTGGCATGAATACCGTCTCTGCTGATCCGCAGCTCGCGGAGCCGTATCTGCTCGGATGGCTGGCTTCACTCGGACTCGACGTCGATTACGTACGGGCCGAGGGAAATACTCTCTATTACCTCGGGGAGAGCGGCGAGGAGATTCCCGTCCTCGATTTCGCGGGCGGGTACGGTTCGCTGATCCTCGGTCACAACCATCCGGAGATCACGGAGTACGCGCAGCGGCTGATCGCGTCCCAGACGCCGGTGCACGCGCAGTTCTCCCGCCATCCGTACGCGAACGACGTCGCCGTCGCGCTCAACCGGATCCTCCAGCGCGAACTGGGCACGGACGAGAACTACTCCGCGATCTTCGCCAACACCGGCGCGGAGGCGGTCGAGGCGGCCGTCAAGCACGCCGAGCTCGACCGCGGGCTCCGGCTCGCCGAGCTCCGCTCACGCCTTGCGGAGAACCTGGCCGCCGCCCGTGCCGCGGTCGCCGGCGGGGCGGCCGTGGCGGCGGAGGCGTACCGCCTGGTCGGCGTGGAGGCGCGGGACGGGGCGGAGGGCTTTGAAGCGCTTGCCGCCGAGATCGAGCGGCGCAACGCCGAACAGACCGGCCGCCCGCCCGTGCTCCTCACCCTGGAGGGCGGCTTCCACGGCAAGCTGGTCGGCAGCGTCCAGCTCACCCACAACGAGGGCTACCGGGCGCCCTTCGCCGCGCTCGCGACGCCCGCCCGGTTCATCCCCGCCGGCAGCGCGCAGGCCCTCAAGGCCGTCCTCGAGAGCGAGCGGGCGACCGTGTTCGACCTGGTCGTCGAGGACGGCACGGTCTCGGTGGCCGAGCGGAACTCCCCGGTATTCTGCGCCTTCGTCCTGGAGCCCATTCAGGGCGAGGGCGGCATCCGTGTCCTCTCCGACGAATTCGCCCAGGAGATCCAGCGGGCGTGCGCCGAGGTCGACTGCCCCGTCATCGTGGACGAGGTGCAGAGCGGAATGGGCCGCAGCGGTGATTTCCTGGCGAGTTCGGCGATGGGCCTGCGCGGCGACTACTACGCGCTCGCCAAGAGCCTGGGCGGCGGAATAGCGAAGACGTCCGTCATGCTCACCCGCCAGTCCCGTTACCGCTCCGAATTCGAGCTGGTGCACAGCTCGACGTTCGCGAAGGACGCCTTCTCGTGCTCCATCTCAAGGAAGGTCCTCGAGATCCTCGAGGCCGATGACGGCGCCGCGTACCGGACCGTGCGCGAGCGCGGCGAGAAGCTGCTCGGCATGCTGGAGGCCGTGCGCGCCGACTTCCCCGACGTGGTGAAGGACGTGCGGGGGCGGGGACTGATGCTGGGTCTCGAGTTCCACGACCAGTCCGGTTCCGGCTCCGAGACGATCCGGGAGGCCGCGCCGCTGCTCGGTTACTCGGTCGCCGGCTATCTGATGCGCGAGCACCGGATCCGTACGTTCCCGACCGCGAGCGCCGTGAACACGCTCCGGTTCGAGCCCTCGCTGTATCTGACCGACGCCGAGATCGAGCAACTCGACGGGGGACTGCGGGGCGCCTGCCTGCTCTTCCGCACCCACGACGGGGCCGGTCTCACGGGGACGGCCGCCGAGGCCTGAGCGGGTCGGACCTCGACGAGGTCCCGCCCCCGCCCGGCCGGTTCAGACCCCGACCGGGCTCGCCAGGGCCACCTTCCGCGCCGCCGGCACGGCGGCCGGGGGGTGGTTCGGCGGCGGCAGCAGGGTGAGCGTGGAGACCCTGCGCCGTCCGCCGCCCCAGCCGGGGCGGCGTTCGAGCAGTTCCGGCCTGGCCGTGGCGACGACGATCAGCGGCACGGCCCCGGTCCCGTCGGCGAGCTGCTCCAGCCGGTCGAGGAGCGCGTCGTCGGCGCGGTGCACGTCGTCGAGGACCACGACCAGCGGTTCGAGCGCGGCGGCCACGGCGAGGAACTCGCTCCACACCGCCAGGACCTCCGGCATCCGGACCTGCTGCGGCGCCGGCATCCCCGGCA
Organism: Streptomyces griseoluteus; assembly: GCA_000717735.1. Lineage (GTDB taxonomy): Bacteria > Actinomycetota > Actinomycetes > Streptomycetales > Streptomycetaceae > Streptomyces > Streptomyces griseoluteus_A. Next base: position 16,911 of record JOBE01000074.1, read on the forward strand.
GCAGTGGCAGCAGCGTCCGGCGCAGTCTGCCCCGGCGCTCCTCGGTGACCGGCAGCCGCCACAGGGCCGCCGTGAGCTTCTCCCGCACCACGCGGGCCGGGTCGCCCGGCAGAATTCCGCTGTACTCGGCGAGGATCTGCCCCGGCATCGTCTCGGGCCCGTCCTGCGCGGTCGGTCCGCGGGCGACGAGGATCCGGCCGGTGGTCTCGGGCTGCCGGGCGATGCTGTACCCGAACTCCCGCAGCAGGTGGGACTTGCCGACGCCGGGTGCGCCGAGCACCGTCACCAGGTGCGGTACGGAGCGGTTCCTGGCCCAGTCGAGCAGGCCGTTGAGCACGCCGAGCTCGTAGGCGCGGTCGGGGACGCCGCCGGTCTCCTGCCGGGCGAGGGACACGGCCTGCCAGGCGTCCGGGATGTCCCCGGCCGGCCGGGCCACGACCGCGGTGCCGGTGGCGCGCCGGGTGGCGCCGCTCATCCACACCTCGCCCTCGGGCACCCGGGTGAGCAGGGTCCTGCCGTCGTCGAGGACGGAGCCCACCGCTGTCAGCGGGGACGCCCCGTCGGCGCCGCTGCGGAGCCGTATCAGCGCCTGACCCGTGGTCACCGCGGCCCGCAGCGAGGGTTCCTGGTCGTCGGCGAACCGTTCCCTCAGGGTGAGCGCGGCCCGTACGGCGCGCTCGGGGTCGTCGTGGCGGGGCCCGTGCACCCCGAAGAGGGCGAGCGAGACGGAGCCGATGGAGGCCGTGACCGTACCGCCGAACCGTTCGACGACCTGGCCGACGACGTCCTCCGCGCTGCACAGCGTGCTGTTGATCTCGCCGGGGGCCGCGTCGTCCAGGCCGTTGTGGCGGACGTTCACGAGGACGGCGGTCACGGCGATGCGCTGGGTCACGGTGGTGGGCGCGCCGCCGGTGCGGGCCGGCGCGGACGCCGGCTGCGGCTCGTCCTGCGGTCCCGCGTGTACGGGGGCCGGCTGCGGCGTCTCGGACGGCGCCGGGGCCAGGGTGGCGGAGGACCGGCGGATCACGGGCCACCCGACCTCCTGGGTCAGGGCGGCGTCGTGGGTCAGTATCGAGCGCTGGAGCATCCGCAGGCCGTGCCCCGGCTCCAGGCCGAGGTTGTCCACCAGCGCGGAGCGGGCCCGGTCGTAGACGTTGAGGGCGTCGGCCTGGCGGCCGCAGCGGTAGAGGGCGATCATCAGCTGGCCGCAGGCGCGTTCGCGCAGCGGCTCGGTGTCGACGAGCGTCGTCAGGTCGCCGATCACCGAGTGGTGGCGTCCGCACGCCAGTTCGGCGTCGAAGAGGTCCTCGAGGGCGTCGAGGCGGGTCCTGCGGGTCGCCTCGATCTCCGGCCAGGCGAAGCCCGACTCGGCGAGGTCGGCGAGGACCGGGCCGCGCCACAGGTCGAGGCCTTCCCGCAGGAGCTGCGCGGCCGTCTCGGGGGCGTCGGCGGCGAGCGCCGCCCGCCCCTCCGAGACGCGCCGCTGGAAGACGGACAGGTCGAGGTGGTCGGGGTCGACGCGCAGCACGTAGCCCGGGGTCCGGGTCACCAGGGCGGGCGGGTTCCCGAGCACCGGGGCGGGTAACGAGGCCAGCATCGACCGCAGTCCCCAGATCGCGTTGTGCAGGATCTTCCGGGCCGTGACCGGGGCGTCGTCGGAGTCCCACAACGCCTGCACGAGCTCACTGGCGGCGACGACCCGGTTGGTCCGCAGCAGCAGATAGCCCAGGGTCGCCCGTTGTTTCGTCCCCCCGAGTGGAACGGGCTCCCCGTCGGCTGTCACTTCCAAAGGCCCCAGCAATCCGAACTGCATAGCCCCCCGCTCTCCGGGAACAGAACATTCCCTCTCATCGAATGGCTCTCCGACCCGAATCGGAGTGGAAATTCATGGAGCATCAGATGGCCCGAGTCGCCCCGGTCGGAGGATTCGGCTCGAAGTATGGCAGGGGCTTCTTGAGGTCCCCTTGAAGTCCGTCCCGCCCGTCTGGTAAGCGCGTTCGGGCGCGCGCGGAGGGTATCGGGAGGCCCCGGGGTCGGTATCCCCGGGATAACTCACTGACCTGAAAGTGCGTGGTTCCGTGATCGCCCGGACTGCTGCATGCTTGTTCCGTGAGGCGCCCCCCGGGCACCACACGCACCCCCCTCAGCCTGTCCGAAGGAATCGCCATGGTCGTCAAGGTGGAGACATTCTCGGAGATCGAGGGGGAATTCTTCGACTACGTCAAGGACATCGTCTACTGCACCATGATCACCGTGGACAGGAAGTCCCGGCCGAGGGCCCGGGTCCTGCTGCCGGTCTGGGAGGTAGTCGACGGCCGGCCGGTCGGCTGGCTCGCCGTCCACCGGACGCCCGTCAAGACCGCCCATCTGGCCAACAACCCGCACACGACGTACTCGTACTGGAACCCCCGGCAGAACGCGGTCTTCGTCGACAGCGTCACCACCTGGGCCCCGGAACCGGAGATCCGGCAGTACGCCTGGGAGCTCTACCGCAAGGGGAGCCCGCCGGGGGTCGGCTACGACCCCCGCAACTTCTGGCGCGGCGGCCCCACCGACCCCGAGTACCACGTGTTGCGCATCGACCCCTGGCGGATCCAGGTGCTGCGCGGCACGGACCTGTCCAGCCGCATGTGGACGGACGAGTCCGAGCGCTGAACCGATTCTTGAAGCGTTCGGACTGCGCGTACGGCCCGTCAAGGGCGCGGAGAGGGACCTCTTCGCGAAGGTACCCGTGCACGATCCGCCGAAGACGATGTGATGGGGCATCAACGACGAACCCCGCTCCAGGGGAGCGGGGTTCGTCGTGTCCCACGAAGCCGATCGCGGGGTACCGTTCTGTTGTCGAAGCAGAACAGGAGCCAGTATGCACTCTCTGCCGCAAGACCACACCGGCGTGCGAATCGCGCGTCTCCGGAAAGAGCGCCACCTCACGCAACGGGCGCTCTCCGAGCTCTCCGGCATTCCGTACGACACGCTGACCAAGGTCGAGCAGGGACGGCTCGCGGCCACGCCGCACGTCGTCGCCCTCTGCGCTCGAGCCATGCAGGTAGAAGTGGCCACCGTCGAAGGCCAGCCGTACAAGGACGACCTGCGCGCCGACGAGCTCGACGTGTTGATAGCTCCCATCCGCGCGTCGTTGGACCTCTACGACCTGGGGCCCGACCCCGACATCACACCCCGCCCTCTCCACGAACTGCGAGAGGCCTCCGAGAGTCTGTGCGCCGCCGTCCGTGCCGGCGAGATCAAGCGGGTGGCCGGCGAGGTCGCCGGCCTCGTCGAGGAGACCACCACGGCCGCACACACCCACGGAAGCAGCGACGGCTGGTTGATCCTGGCCTCGCTCTACCGCACGTCGTACGACGTGGCCACGAAGCTGGGATACGCCGACTTGGCGCAGCTCGCGCTTGCCCGGATGGACTGGGCTGCCCAGCGGGCGAGCAGCGCGGTGTTCGGCGGCGCCTACCAGTACCTCCGTGCCCTCACGTACCTACGGGAGGGGAAGTTCAAGACCGGGCAGCGCCTCGTCGACCTGGGCCTGCGGACGATCGAGCAGGCAGATGCTTCTAGGGAGCGCGACGTCGTCACCGGGCAGCTTCACCTTGGCGGTGCGGTGATGGCCGGACGTGCGCACGACGAAGAGCAGGCCCTGGGACACCTCACGGAAGCCGAGAGGATCGCTGCTCACACCGGGGAGTCGCCGAAGGTTCTCTGGATGGCTTTCGGCAGTACCAACGTCAACGTTCACCGTGTGTCCGTTCTCGCCGAGCTCGACAAGTACGACAAGGCCGTGGAGACGGCGGATCAGCTCCTCATCCCCAAGGACTGGCCGAAGTCCAGGATGAGCCACCACTGGGCCGAAGTAGCCCGCGCCCAGATGTGGACGGGACGGCTGGATGCCTCGTTCGCCAGCCTGCTGAAGGCCCGGAAGACGGCCCCGCAACAGGCGAAGTACCACCCCCTGGTACGGGACACCTACGCGAGCCTCGAAGCGGCTCACCGCCGGCTGCCCGAAAGCTTCCTGTCGTATGGGAGCTGGCTGACCTCACAAGCGTGACCCACCGTCAACCTTTGGCCCCAACTAGCCCGAACTCAGGCTAGTTGGGGCCTAGTTGTACCCCCACCATGTCGTTACTGCCGAAGCGACATGGAGCCGACCATGACGACACACCTTGCGGGCCAGGAGCACACCCGTCGACGTGCCCCTGCCACCGCCGACCCGAGAAGGCGCGAAGGCATCCGGACCGCCCTCGACGTCTCCATCAAACGCCGTCCCGCCCCGGAGAGCGACACCCTCTCCGAAGTGGACGCCGTCTTGCCGCAGCGACTCCGTCGCCTCCTCCGGGCCAGCCTCACCCACTGGGGCCACCCCGGTCTGGTGAGCGATGCGGAGCTGCTCCTCAGCGAGCTGGTGACCAACGCCTTGGTCCACACGGACGGCCCGGCCGTCAGCGTCCGCGTTTCCACCCAGGACACCCACCTCAAGATCGAGGTGAACGACTTCTCCCCCCGCGACCGGCTGCCGCGCCCCGCCGGACCCGACGCCGAGCACGGCCGCGGCCTTCTCATCGTCGGCGCCCTGGCCGAGGAGTGGGGTGTCAAAGACGACCGTACGACGGTCTGGTGCACCCTTCCCCTGACCGAAGGACCCACCGAGTTGAACTCCGCGACGCCGATCCTTCCGGTCTTGCACGAGGCGGCACTGAACCTGGCCGCAGGTCCCGACGCGGCAGGGACCGCCCGTATTCAGGGCGAGGAGCTTCTCACGCTCCTGAACTGGAGCGGCCGCCAGGTCGAGGCGCTCGACGTGTTGTCCGTGCTCGTGCAGAACGCCGTGCAGCACGGCCGCGTCCCGGGGAGCGTCGAGCAGCGGGTCGACGTGTGGTTCCGCGTCAACGAGGCCCGCGTACTCACCATCGACGTCACGGACCCGAGCCGGGAGTTCCCCGACTTCGACCAGATCGGCCGGGGTCGGCTGGGGCGCGGGCTGTGGGTCGCACGGCACCTCGGTGCCACCATCACCTGGTTCCCCAACCTCCATGGCAAGACCGTGCGCGCCACCATGCAGCCGGGGCAGGTGACCCTGTGACCACCGCGACCGTAGAACGGCTGGTCGACCCCGAACTTCCTGCCGTGGCCTTATGCACCGGCCCTGCCGTCCCCGTGAACCTCGCCCCCTTACACACGCACCATGGAGGACCCCGATGACTGCCCCCGCCGAAGACTTCACCTGGCCGAAGCCCGGCGTGGTGGTGAGGCCGGGACCGGAGCGGGACCGGATAGTCACCAAGCTGGCGTCCCTGTACATGGACGACGAAATGTCCATCTTGGCGCTCAGCTACCGGTCGGGACGGTCGGTCACCTTCGTCCGCTCGTGCTTGATCGAGGCCGACGTGACCTTCCGGCCTCAGGGTTACAACCGGAACTGACACCCCACGCCCCACCCCCAACCTGCTGCCGGACCGCGACCCCGTACGCGTCCACCGCTGCGCAGCCCGGGGGCGGGCTCCACCTCCGGCCCGGCACCGCCAAGCGACCCCTCGGAATGGCAGCGGCGCCGCATCGGATTTCCCCCGCCACCACTCTGCGAGACGGACCGTCATGTCCCTCTCCGCCAGAGCACCCTCTACAGACCTCTGCCCGGGGGCCTGGACCTGGATTCCCCTTGGCCGGCCATCGGATGGACCAAGCCCCCGACGCGGGGGAACGGCTGCCCGGCTCATGTCCCCCACTGACCTGACACCACCCCTACGCAGAGGAGTCCCACCATGCGTACGTTCCGCGCGTTCATCGACCTCCCGAGCAAACTCGAAACCGCTCTGATCGACCTTCCTCTCCCGCGCTGGGACCTGGACGGCGCGTTCCTGGCGAAGCCCACCATGGAGCGGTACCGGGTCGAGCTGATGGCCACCCCGCAGTTCGAGGAGACCATCGCGACCCTGCGCCACGCGCTGACCGGCGAGGGCGGCGGATACGCCGTGCTGCGCCTGGGGAACCTCGCCAAGGCGCTGGGGGCCGGCGACGACCGGTTCCGGCGGCTGGCGACGGCCTTCGCGGCCGAGGTGGCCATCCCCTTCTCGCCCTTCCCGCGGTGGCCCCTGTGGAAGGACATCGGGGTCAAGGTCAACAAGGACCCTGGCAAGTCCAGCGGCGTCGGGTACAACGCATTTCACATGGACCTGGTGAACGTGACCCGACCTCCGGAGTACACCTCGCTCCTGTGCGTTCGCACCGACCCGCTCGGCGGTGGTCCCAGCATCCTCTCCGACGCCCACGCGGCGGTGGCGCGGCTGTCGGAGAAGAGCCGCGCCCTCCTGGCCGAGACGGCTTACCACTACGGGACCTTCTTCGACCTGAACGAGGTCGGCGAGGAGTACGGACCGTTCCCGATCCTGGACGGTTCTGAATCGGGCGAGGGGTTCGTCCGGTTCACCGCCAAGATGCTGGAGCGCTCCGAGCTCGGCCAGGCGCAGGCCGATGCCGCCGGGGAGCTTGCCGAGGAGCTCGTCCGGGGCCAGGTCTCCTTCATGCTCCAGCCCGGGGACTACCTCATCGTGAATCAGCGCCGATTCCTGCACGGCCGGGAGGCGCTCCACAGCGGGCAGGAGACGATTCCCGCCCCGGACCGGCGGCTGCTCCTCCAACTGTTCCTGCGTGCGAGGGCCGGCGACGGTTCGGCCTCATAGCCGGTCGGCGATACCGGTGATCCTCCGAGTCCTGCCCTTGGCCCGGCCGCCGATCATGCGACACGGCGGGGCTGGGCCCGGTCGGGCACCACCCGGAAACGGCTGCCCACTGGGCAGCTCTAGATCCGGGACTTGCGCAGCGAATGCCACACCGCCCCGGACAGCGCCAGTGCGGACCGCGGCACCGAAAGGTGTTCGTGCTCTCGGTACAGCCGCCAGTTGTGCTCCACCAACGTCAGCTTGTTCGAGGACAGCGATCCCGCCCGGCCGGCCCTGTAGACCGCCAGCGGTTCCTTCAGACCCCGGGCGGGGTGCCCGTCCCTCATGATCGCCAGCCACAGCGCGTAGTCCTGCCGCTTCGGCATGTCCGGCATCAGCCTCGTGCCCAGCATCGTTCGGTCGTACATCGCGGTCAGGGCTCCGATGTGGTCCTGCACCAGCATGTCCCGATACGTCACACGCTCCCGTGCCACGACCACCCGCCCGTTCGGCGTGAAGTCGCTCGCCTCGCCCGTGTAGTCACCGGCGACCTTGTAGTAGGAGGTGAACGTGAGTGGAGCATCGCCTCCCGCAGCGAACGCGATCTGACGCTCCAGCTTCTCCGGGAGCCACATGTCGTCGCTGTCCAGGAACGCCACGTACTCCCCCCGCGCCCGCGCCAGGGCGAGGTTGCGGGCCTTGGCCGCGCCGCCCTGCTCGGGCGCCGCCTGCGGGCGCACACGCTCGTCCTGGCGGGCCAGGTCCCGCAGCAGGTCCATGGAGCCGTCGGTGGACGCGTCGTCGGTGACCAGCAGCTCCACGTCGGTGTGGGTCTGTGCCAGCACCGACCGTACGGAGGGCCCGAGTGTGGCCGCCGAGTTGTAGACCGGCATCACCACAGAAACCAGGGGCACGGCAGTGCTCCTTACCCAGATCGGAGGACGTCATGAAGGTTGTTGTCGCCGGCCAAGGCTACGTCGGGTTACCGCTCGCCGTGCGTGCCGCCGAGGTGGGCCATCGCGTCGTCGGCTACGACGTGAACACGGAGAGGGCCAGGCGGCTCGCCGCGGGCGAGTCGTACGTGGAGGACGTGGCCTCCTCCCGGCTCCGCGCGGTACTGGACACCGGGGCCTACTCCGCGACCGCCGACGCCGACGCGCTGGCCGACTTCGATATTGCGGTGATCACCGTGCCGACCCCGCTGCGGGGCGGCGTGCCCGACCTGACCTACATCGAGTCCTGCGCCCGGACGCTGGGCGGGCGCCTTCAACCCGGCGCTACGGTGGTTCTGGAGTCCACGACCTACCCCGGCACCACCGAGGAACTGCTGCTGCCGATCCTGGAGAAGGCGTCGGGCCTCAAGGGCGGGTCGGATTTCCTGGCAGGATTCAGTCCCGAGCGCATCGCTCCGGGGAACAAGCGGTTCTCGTTCGAGGGGACACCCAAGTTGGTGTCCGGGATCGACGCCGCATCACTCGATGTGATCAAGGGCTTCTACGACAGCATCTTCCAGACCACGGTTCCGGTGTCCGGACCCAAGGTCGCCGAGATGGCCAAGCTGATCGAGAACGTCTTCCGGTTCGTCAACATCTCCCTGGTCAACGAGCTGGCTACGCTGGCCAAGCCGCTCGGTGTGAACGTCTGGGAGGCGATCGACGCCGCCGCGACCAAGCCCTTCGGCTTCACGCGGTTCACCCCGGGGCCGGGAGTCGGCGGGCACTGCCTGCCCGTCGACCCGCTGTTCCTCTCCTGGAAGGTCCGGCAGGAGCTCGGCGTCCCCTTCCGGTTCGTGGAACTCGCCGCCGACGTGAACCGCCACATGCCCGACTACGTCGTCCAGCGACTCGCGGAGGCCTTCCAGGAGCGTGGCATGCCCGTCAGCGGATCCCGGATCCTGCTGCTCGGCTTGACCTACAAGATCAACGCCACCGACCTGCGCGAGTCGCCCTCGGCACGTGTTGCCGAACTCCTGATCAGTCTCGGCGCTGTCGTCCGCGGCGCCGACCCGAACATCCCGGCCGGCGACCGCGCCGAACTGACGCTGCCCATGGTGGATGCGACGGCGGAGGAGATCGCCGCCTCTGACGCCGTGGTGCTCCTCATGGACCACGCACGATTCGACCTCGCGATGATCGAGAAGAACGCGCCTTACGTTCTCGACTGCCGAAACCGGCTGTCCGGCCCGAACGTGGAAACCCTCTAGCCCCTCGAAAACGCGCTGCCGCGCTGCCGGTCTTCCCTTCCAAGGAGTTCTCTTGCGCGACGAATGGGACCACGCTCACACGGACTACACCATGCCCGTACAGCGCCACTCTCCTGCGTCGCTGGCCGAAAGCGAGAGCGACTGGCGCCACTACCTGGAACGCTCTACCCCCAACGGCTGGCTGATCCAGGGCAACGCCATGACCGACGCGCTCGTCAGCGGACAGCGGATGTACCTGCTGCACGTCACCAGGAACATCGACGCCATCCGCATCAGTCGGCAGCTGCACGTCTCCACCGGCTGCCTGGTCGGGGCGCTGTACTGCTCGCCGCTCACCAGTCAGCGCGAGGGACTGCGCCCCCACAACCTTGGCACCTACCTGATGCGAACGAAGCCTTCCATCACGCCCATCGTCTTTGAGGTCACCCCGGATGCCCCGATCCGGCCCAAGGGCGTCGACTACCTGCATCTCGGTCCCATCCACCTGCGTACCTACCTGCGCTACCAAAGCTTCCTGTCCCCGGCCGAGAACGATCAGCTCGACCGCGCCGTGCTGGGCGGGCTGCGCGCCGCGGCCGGATTCCTCGACATCGCCCTGTACAACGCCGCCGGCCAGGCCACCGCGGCACCCGAGTTCATCGACCGGTTATCCGACGCCGTCCCCCGCGTGCCGTTCCTCGGCTACCTGTACTTCGAGGTGCTGTCCGAGTACCTGATGCTCCACTCCGCTACTGCGGAGACCAAGAACTGTGCCCAGGCCGGAGAGCTGAACAACTGGCTCTACAAACGACTCGCCTTCACCGCCGTGGACGACATGGACCAGCTGTTCGACCTGGCCCGCTTCAACCCGCGCCACCACCGGCTCGTCCAGCTCATCGAGGGCATCGAGCCGACTCTCGCCCCGGGAGCCCCCGAGTACGTACGGCGACGACTCTCCCACTTGCTCGCCCGGATCACGCTGCACCCGTCCCAGGACGCGGCGTCCTTCACCTTCCAGGGTGCTGACCTCGGCACCCTCCAGAAAGCCGCGCCCGGACTGCTCGGGCAGATGATCTTCCGCGAGATCCGGTACCTGCCCCGATACCACCAGCTGTACCACTGCTTCGAGAAGTCCAAGGCACTTGAGGCGTGGGAATACTGGAACAGTGAGGGAATACCCACCCCTTTCAATGGAACACTTCCCAAGGGAGAGATTGGAATAAATCCCGTCTATCCTCGATCAAAGATCAGGGCGTGGACGGGAGTAATAGACGGCAATGGCTATCTGCATCCGGATGAAGAAATCACTGCCGTCTTCATGCCGCACCTGGCGTCATGGTGGGCGCCACCTCGTCAGCGCGAGATTCAGAAAATCGCCGAGCATTCAAAATTTGAATGGGCCCAGGAGTCTGATCTTCGGTTCCACGCCAACGGTCATTCATGAATGGAATTTTCGCATGACCGACAGTCGCCTGAACGTCCTGACCGGAATCAACCGCACCTCCGCGCCTTCGTCCGGGAGCATGAACCTCGTCAGTGATCTCTACGGCGCTATGTCCGAGATCCACACGACGTTCCTGGGCAGGGCACCGGTCGATCAGGCTTGGATGGCCGCATTTGATCGTCTGATCACCCTCTCCACGACGAAACGTCCCCAGGGCCCGGGCTTCGACCTCTACGTGGACGAGCTGACGCGTGAGGTCGGCGTGCTCATCGAGACAATCCAGCCAGCCGCCATTCACGCCCAGTACCTCGGTTTCGCTCTCAGCCTGGCGTTCGCCCGAACCGCCGGCAGCATCCCGATCATCACCACCGCCCACGGCCCCGACGTCATGGCCGCCGAACGCAGCGCATCGGAACGCGAAGCCATGAACGAAGTCGCTGCCGCAAGCGCCGCGGTCGTCGCCCCGACCTTCGCCCTCGCCGACCGCATCGACCGGCTCACCGGACGCCGATTCACCGATCGGCTCACCGTCATCCCGTGGGGTATCCGGTTGAGCGATGCCTGGGTACGCGACCGACCGGATACCGGAACCGGACCGCTGTCCCTCGTGCACGCCGGTCGTCTGGACGACAACAAATCCACGATCACCGCAGTCGAAGCCCTCGCCCTGACCGATCAGCCACACCACTTGACCGTGATTGGTAACGGCACCCTCCGGGAGCACCTGGAGCAGCGGGCTACCGAACTCGGACTGCGAAAACGGATTCACTTCGATCCGTTCCTGCCCCGCGTCGAACTGTGGCGCCGCCTGCCGACCTTTGACGCCTTCGTCTTCACGACAAAGGGCCTGGAGGCTTTCGGGCTCGTCCTCATTGAGGCCCAAGCCCACGGACTTCCGGTTGCCTACTCCGATCTCCCCGGCGTGAGGGAACTCCTAGGGAACGCCGGCGTTCCCTACACTCCCGGCGATCCACACTCGCTGGCCGTGGCGCTAGACGAAATGGGCCGGGACTTCCACCGGCACAAGGACCTGACCACGGCGGCCCTCAACAACGCGCGCAGATACGACATCACCACCACCGGCCGCCGGCTTCGCGAACTTACGCTCCGAGTTATCTCCTAGCCAGTTCGCTCCCACGCGAGCTGACCGGTCAGCTGTCTTGCCACGGCGGGTAACCGAGGGCGTGAAGACGAGGAGTCACTCGACTGGCTCCAGGAGATCGGTGGCTTCGTCCACGACGAACTCGTAGTGCCGCTTCAGCATGCGTAGCTGCTTGGACCGGGACTTTCGGGCATGAGGGATGATCGTTCCCGTCAGGATCCGGGAGCTGCGGGTGGCCTCACTCCGCATACGGAGGATTTCGTAGATCTCAGCTACCGTCGGCAGGTAAAAGGTTCGATAGACCCGGTCCGTAGGGTCCCAGGTGTACACGGCATCGCTGCCCTTGACGCCGGGCAGGCTTTCCCGCAGCACCGAGATGCCACGCTTGACCTGCGATTTGGTGTAGCCAGTTTCCCCCGTGAGCTCCAGCAAGTTCATGCCCCGGACTCCCGCCCGGTTCAAGGCGTCGAGCACGGCCTGAGCGAGCACCTCGGGGCGCTGGTGCGCAGTCATGACCACCATCTCCTAACCCCCTTGCGGAGAGACGAGGCCATGCAGCGCGCCAGGCGCAGGTCTCCCTGCCGCGACTGCGGGGACCCTCCTTGGGTGCGCAACAGGAGTGTCCTGAGCAGCCGTATTGCGATTGCCTATCACCCCTCTGACAAGAGTTTCTCCAGGGCTGCGTCCATGTCGGTGCTGCCGGTCTGGAGGACGTGCTCGGTCCACTCGATCGCGGCGCTCACACGACCCAGCCCCTCGCGGATGGAGTCCTTGGCGTCTTCGGAGAGCTCGGCCAGGTGAAGACTAGGCAGCGTCTTGCCGATCCCATGGGCGAAGGAGCTGCACAGGCCGAGGACCATGAGTACCTCACGGTTCTCGTCCAGTCGGCGAACCTCGGGATGCTTCTTCGTCTGTTCCCTGGCCCGGCTGATACGTGCGGTCTGGGCCCGGTTGAAGGTCTCACGTACCTCTGGCTTGTCCACCACTCGCTCGACGACCGACCGGCGGTTCATCGCCCGCTCGACGACCGCGACGGCGATCTCGTCGTCTTCTTCGATGAGGTCTTCGACCTGGCGCACCTTTTCATTGTGGGTCTCGGCGACGCGTGGCTTGCGCCCGAGTTCCCGGTTCGCGGAGTCGCAGGTCCACATGCGTTCACCGGTTCGCCGGTAGACGGGGGGATTGGTGATCAGGTCGAATCGGTCGCTTCGCGAGGAGAAGACCGCGTGGACGGTCCAGCACACCTTCTTCGCGCGTCTGGCCTTCGGCCACGCTGCGGAGACGCGCCGGTACTCCTCGAACCGCTCTGCCTCCAGGCCGATCTCGTCGGCGTAGTTGGCCAGAAGTCTGTAGTCCTTGGCGAGCGGCCGCTTGCCGTTTGGGGGGACTGGGACCATCTCCAGCGCCAGATCGCCTAGGGCGAACTGGGCGGTCGTCTCGGAATTCACGAGACGCCGACCCCGCGTGATCAACTCTTGCCAGTTGTCCGTCCGGCTTTCGGTGACCAGGGTCGATGTCATAGGACCCTCCAGGAACCCTGCACCCTCGGTAATGTCATCTTAGTCCCCATTCGTCCCCTCGGGGGTAGTGGCCTGACACAGGTCGCACAGCTCTGGACTAGGGCCTGGGGCGGGGGCAGGACTCGGCGGTACAGAATCGTAGGGAGGGCTGCTGGGTCGCACCCCACGGGCCGTGGGACGACCAGATCGCGTTCGTCTTCGACGGCGGCACCGTCGACCTTCCGCACGAGTTGCACCCGCGGGACGAGGAACTCTCAGAGGCCAGGTTCGTGCCCGTGGAGACGGCGCTGACGCTGGTGAGGGAGCGGATGCGGAGCAGGCTCAAGGTGGCAGCGGAAGCGCTCGACGACGGGCGCCCGGCGTATCCGCGGGACGGCGTACGGATCTGGTGAGGGCCGGTCTGCCTGGAAGACACCGCACAGCCCACGCCGGAGCCGTCGCCACCCGCCGTGGTGAGCGCTGCTGCATCCGCGTCAATGCCGCGACTGCGACTGCGACTGCGGCGGCGCCGGCCGGCTCAGTCGATGCCGCGGACGATGTGCGTCTCGCCGGGGCGCTCGTCGTCGCAGCCGGCGAGCTGGAGCGGCGGGTGGAACACGGTGCGCCGCAGTGCCTCGGGGAGGGCGTGGCCCTCGCGGAGCACATGGAGCAGCGCCTCGGGGAACGAGTGGTCGACATCGGGCTCGTACAGATCGCGCATCATGTCCTCCGGTCGTCGGATGGATCGGCTCCGGCGCCGGGCCCTGCCTTTCGGAGACAGGACCCGGGGCCTGTCTTACGGAGACAGGACCTGAGGCCTGTCCTCCGGATCAGGCCCGGCCGGGGCCGGACGTCGTGTGCTGCGCGGGGCGCAGGCCGATGGCGGTGACCACCAGCCCGTTCCCCGCGCGCCACCGTCCGTCGAAGGCGGTGATCCGGACGCCGTCGACCACCGGTCCCGGGACCAGGAGTTCGGCGCGGAAGGTGCCCGCCGACGGATCGGGTGTGATCACGGCCTCGTCGAAGTCCAGAGGCCGCCCGGTGAGGGGGAACCAGGTCTTGTAGACGCTCTCCTTGGCGCTGAACAGCAGCCGGTCCCAGGAGACGCCGGGCCGCCGCGCGGCGAGTTCGCGCAGCCAGACCCGCTCCTGGGGGAGCGAGATGAGTTCGAGCACGTCGGGGGAGGGCAGGGGCGCGTTCGGCTCGGCGTCGCAGCCGATCGCCACCAGGTCGGCGCGGCGGGCCACGGCGGCCGCCCGGTAGCCCTGGCAGTGCGTCATGCTGCCGACGACGCCGTCCGGCCACCGGGGCGCTCCGCGCGGGCCCGGCAGCAGCGGCGCCGGCGGCAGCCCGAGGCTGCCGAGTGCCCGGCGGGCGCAGGCTCGCACCGAGGCGAACTCCCTGCGGCGGGCGGCGACCGCCCCCGCCACCACCCGCTCCTCCTCGGGGAAGAGACCGAGCGGCTCGGGCACGTCGTGGAACAGCTCGGCGGTGGCGGCCCGCGGGGGCAGCAGCGCCGCGATCACGGCCGACTCCCCATGCTTGTGCCCGTGCCGCCCGTGCCCGTACCCGTGCCCGGCGCCGCGGCCGGCAGGATCCGTACGGGGCGGCCCGGCGCGGTCGAGCGGCGGCGCCATTCGCGGGGGTAGCCGAGCGACACCTCGTGGTGCGGGACGCCCTGCTTCCGGATCAGCCGCGGGATGTGCAGGTGCCCGTAGACGACGGCGGCCGCCCGGTACCTCACCGGCCAGTCGGCGGTGGACTCGGTGCCGCACCACAGGGCGAACTCCGGGTAGCGCAGCACCTCGGTGGGTTCGCGCACCAGGGGGAAGTGGTTGACGAGCACGGTCGGCAGGTCGGCGGGGAGCGCCGCCAGGCGTTCGGCGGTGCGCAGGACGCGGGCCCTGCACCAGTCCGCGACCGTGGGGTACGGGTCGGAGTGGAGCAGGAACTCGTCGGTGGCGACGACCCCCGCCTCGTCCGCGCGCCGCAGCGCCTCCTCGGCGGTGCGTACGCCGGGCTGCCGGAAGCTGTAGTCGTAGAGGAGGAAGAGCGGGACGACCGCGGCGGGCCCGCCGGGCCCCCGCCACACGGGGTAGGGGTCCTCGGGGCTGGTGACGCCCAGGTCGCGGCAGAGGCGCACCAGGGCGTCGTAGCGGGCGGCGCCGCGCGCCTGGACCGGGTCGTCCGGCGGGGTCCACAACTCGTGGTTGCCGGGCGCCCAGACGACCTTGCGGAAGCGGGCGGCGAGCGTGGCGAGGGCCCACTCGATGTCCGCCATCTGTTCGCCGACGTCGCCGGCGACGAGCAGCCAGTCCTCGTCCGACGAGGGCCGCAGCGATTCGACGACGGCGCGGTTCTCCGCGTAGCGCACGTGCAGGTCGCTGACGGCCAGCAGACTGCCGGTGGGGGAGGGGCCGTCAGGGGGTGGCGGTGTCACGCCGTCGAGCCCGCGGCGAGCAGGCCGTTCGTGATGATCTCGCAGACGTCGGCGGTGCGCTCGTCCAGGTAGAAGTGGCCGCCGGGGAGGATCTCGAAACCGAAGTCGCCGGTGGTGTGGTCGTGCCAGGCCGCCGCCTCGTCGATCGCCACCACGGGGTCCGCGTCGCCGACGATGGCGGTGACGGGGGAGTCGAGCGGAGGGCCGCCGTCCCAGGTGTACGTGCCGAGGGCGCCGTAGTCGGCGCGGAGGGCCGGCATCACCATGTCGAGCAGTTCGGGGTCGTCGAGCACGGCGTGGCCGGTGCCGCCGAGGCCGCGCACCGCGGCCAGGATCTCGGCGTCGCTGCCGAGCCGGTCGTGCGCGTTGGGCAGCCTGGAGGGCGCTCCGCGCCCGGAGAGGAAGACCCGGCGCGGCCCCGGCCGTCCGGCCGCGGCGAGCCGGCGGGTCGTCTCGTACGCGAGGACCGCGCCCATGCTGTGCCCGAACAGGGCGTACGGCTCGTCGGTCAGCGGCTCTAGGGCCTCCGCGAGGGCGTCGGCGTGGGCGGTGATGCCGCCGTACGGCTCCTCACGGCGCCGGTCCTGACGGCCCGGGTACTGGACGGCCAGCACGTCGAGACGTCCGCCGAACGCCCGCGACAGGGGAAGGAACGAGCTGGCCGCGCCGCCCGCGTGCGGGAAGCACACCAACCGCATGCGGCCCTCGGGGGCCGGCCCGAAGCGCCTGAACCACGTGCTATCCATTACGTCCCTTTCTGCGGGCCGGTACCCGGCGGCACCAGACGGGGGAGCATGAACTGCCAGAACTGGCCCAGCCGTTCCTGGGAGAGCCAGGCCGGATCCTTGCGGCCGAGCGCCTCGAAGCCCACGGTCGACGCGGCGACGACCGTGACGACGTCCTCCGGCTTGGTGCCTTCGGCGAGCGCGCCCAGGTCCGAGGCGTGCCGCAGCGCGGACTCGATCCAGTCCCGCCACTGGCCGTGCAGGTCGACCCGGCTCTGCCACGAGGGCTCGCAGCCGAGGGTGAACCCGGCGCGCAGGACGACATCGTTGTTCAGCTGGTCGAAGAGCCGCCTTGAGGTGTCGACGAGGTTCTGGATCGGGTCGACGTCCGCGGGGGACGCCTCGGACCGCTCGTCGGCGCCCGGGTCGGGGCCGGTGATCAGTCGCAGCCGCTGCTCGGCCGCCTGCTCGATCGCGTCCGCCAGTGCCCCCTTGCTGGCGAAGTGGAAGTGCAGGGCGCCACTGCTCACTCCGGCCCGGTTGCAGATGGCGGAGAGCGAGGCCGACACGAATCCGTCGGTGTCGAAGATCTCCGCAGCGGAGCGGAGGAGCGCCTCGCGTGTACGAACAGCGCGTTCCTGCTTAGCCATGTGCACTCCGTGGATGCCTGGGGGCTCTGCTGACGGCCCCTCAAGAACGTCCAGCGTAATGAACCGCGCTTGCGGTTTGCTATCGCCCGACAGGAAGGGCGTCTTGAAAGAACCACCCAGCCGGAGCGCGAGAGTCCGGATCCTGGCCTGCCCGGGCGGGGGAAGGACCGGGCAGGCCAGGAGAAGGGGGCCCTACTGGGGCAGCAGGGTGCCGGCGACCGGGCGGTCGATGGACATCAGCCACCGGCCGTCCTCGCCGAGGCGGAGCACGTCGGTGCAGTTGCCCTCGATGCGGACGGGCTCACCGTCGGGGCCCGTGCTGTCGACGCTGAACTTCACGCCGATCAGGGCCACGTCGCCGGCCACGTACGCGTGCGTGATCTCGGCCTTCAGGAACGGCTTCGGCGCCAGGAATTCCTTGAAGAACTCCGTGCGCTCCTTCCCCGTGAGCGGCGAGCCGGAGAAGTTCGAGATCGCGTCCTCGCGGTAGAGGAGGTCGAACAGGGCGCCGTCACCGGAATTGAACAGCTGGATGAAGATCTCGTTCTGAGTGTCCGAGTCGCCGGTCAGATCCGGGTTGTCGACATCGAAGTCGACCGTGATACCGGGAATGCTCATGGTCTGCGACACCACTTTCTTTGGTCAGGGGATGGCTGCTGAGCCTGGCACGACGGGGAGCGGTCAGTTCTGCTCGCCGTACGGGTCGTCGATGGCGTAGCGCCAGTTGCCGTCGTCCCCCTTGCGCAGCACGTCGACGCCGACGCCCGTGAGGAGCTCGGGGTCGCCCGACTCGTCGACCGTCGCTATGGACCAGTCCACGATCAGGAGCGCGGTGTCGCCGGTGACGAACGTCTGGCGCGGTTTGGCGCTCATCTTCGGCTTGAGCGCCAGGAACTCCTTGACGGAGTCCTTCCGGGCCTGGCCCGTGAGCGGCTTGCCCGGCTCCCAGACCGCGACGGCCTCGTCGGTGTACATCGCGTTCACGGCGTCGACGTCGCCGGCGTTGAAGGCCGCTTCGTACAGCGCGGTGTGCTTTTCGACATCGCTGGTGAGATTGCTCATGGCGAGACCATTCCTGCTTTCTTCCGGCATGGCACCCGGGAATACGAGGAGTTTCACGCAGATCTGTCCTGAACCTAACGGGTCGATGCTCACCGGCCACCCACCGATAGGTAACGGACCGGCCACCTGATGGCCGAAACGGACGGTTACCCGTGCATGAGCCGGTATTGAGAGGAAACGGGCCGAGGAGACTTAGGGTCGACAATGCGGGGTTCCATATCAGGGATACTCAGGCCGCTTCGAAATCAGTCTGGAAAGGGCAGCCGAGCGCCATGACGACTAATCGCAATTCTGTGGAGAGCCGGGCGTCGCGAGGCGACGACAAGGCCATCGCCGTCATCGGCATGTCCTGCCGGCTCCCCATGGCCTTCGGCCCGGCCGACTTCTGGCAGCTGCTGCACGGCGGCACGGGCGCGATCACCGACGTGCCGCCCGGCCGCTGGGACACCACGGAACCCCCCGCGGGATCGGGCGTCCGCCGCGGCGGATTCATCGACGGCATCGGCGACTTCGACGCCGCCTTCTTCGGGATCTCGCCCCGCGAGGCCGCCGCCATGGACCCGCAGCAGCGACTCGTCCTCGAACTGGCCTGGGAGGCCCTGGAGGACGCCGGCGTCGTCCCCGCCCGGCTGCGCGACTCCCGTACCGCCGTCTTCGTCGGCACCCTCCGCGACGACTACACGAGCCTCGCCAACCAGTACGGCGAGCAGGTCATCACCCAGCACTCGATGACCGGCCTCAACCGCGGCGTCATCGCCAACCGCGTCTCCTACTACCTGGGCCTGCGCGGGCCGAGCCTCACCGTCGACGCCGCCCAGTCCTCCTCCCTCGTCGCCGTCCACCTGGCCTGCGAGTCCCTGCGGTCGGGCGAGTCCACCACCGCCATCGCGGCGGGCATCAACCTCAACATCCTCGGCGAGAGCGCCGTGACCGAGGAGCGGTTCGGCGGCCTCTCCCCCGACGGCACCGCCTACACCTTCGACGCCCGCGCCAACGGCTTCGTACGGGGCGAGGGCGGCGGCGCCGTCATCCTGAAGCCCCTGGCCCAGGCAGAGGCCGACGGCGACCGGATCTACGGCGTCATCCGGGGCAGCGCGGTCAACAACGACGGCGCCACACCCGGACTCACGGTGCCCAGCCGCGAGGCCCAGCGCGAGGTCATCCGCGAGGCCTACGAAAAGGCCGGAATTAGCCCCTCCGATGTTCAGTACGTCGAACTGCACGGCACCGGCACCCCCGTCGGAGACCCCATCGAGGCCGGCGCCCTCGGTGACGTCTTCAGCTCCCACCGCGCGCCCGGCGACCCCCTGCTCGTCGGCTCGGCCAAGACCAACGTCGGGCACCTGGAGGGCGCCGCAGGCATGGTCGGCCTGC
The DNA here is from genome assembly GCA_000717735.1 of Streptomyces griseoluteus. GTDB lineage: Bacteria > Actinomycetota > Actinomycetes > Streptomycetales > Streptomycetaceae > Streptomyces > Streptomyces griseoluteus_A. The sequence continues at coordinate 36,051 of JOBE01000074.1, forward strand.
TCAAGGCCCTCCTCAGCCTCACGCACCGCGAGATCCCCGCGAGCCTCAACTTCGAGACCCCGAACCCGGCGATCGACCTCGACGGCCTCGGCCTCTCCGTGCCGCGCGAACTCACCGCCTGGCCGCACCCCGACCGCCCCCTGGTCGCGGGCGTCTCCTCCTTCGGCATGGGCGGCACCAACTGCCACGTCGTCCTCACCGAAGCGCCCGCCCCGGAGACCGCGGAGGCCGGGCCGGCCGCCGTGGACGCCCCGGTCGCCGCTCCGGCCGTACTGCCCTGGATCCTCTCGGGCCGGGACGCGGACGCGCTGCGCGCCCAGGCCGCGAAGCTGCGCGCCTTCGCCGCCACGAGCGAGGCAGGCACCGCCGACCTCGGCTGGTCCCTGCTGACCACCCGCACCACCTTCGACGAGCGCGCGGTCGTCCTCGCGGACGGGAAGGACGCGTACCTCGCCGGCCTCGACACCCTCGTGGACGGCACACCGGGCACCGGAGTCGTCACCGGAAACGTACGGGACGGCCGGCTCGGGTTCCTCTTCACGGGTCAGGGTGCGCAGCGTGCCGGTATGGCGCAGGAGTTGTACGCGTCGTTTCCGGCGTTCGCGGCGGCGTTTGACGGGTGAGGGCTTGGACGAGACGGGGTGGACGCAGCCGGCGCTGTTCGCGGTCGAGGTCGCGTTGTTCCGTCTGGTGGAGTCGTGGGGTGTGAAGCCGGACTTTGTCGCTGGTCATTCGATCGGTGAGATCGCGGCGGCGCATGTGGCGGGGGTGTTCTCGCTTGAGGACGCGGTCCGTCTGGTCGTGGCGCGTGCCGGGCTGATGCAGGGGCTGCCGAAGGGCGGCGCGATGGTCGCCGTGCAGGCCACGGAGGACGAGGTTCTCCCGTTCCTGGACGGTCCGGTGTCCATCGCCGCGGTCAACGGGCCGCAGTCCGTCGTCGTCTCCGGCGAGGAGACGGCCGTTCTCGCGGTGGCTTCGCGTCTGGAGGAGCTGGGCCGTAAGACGAAGCGTCTGACGGTGAGCCACGCCTTCCACTCGCCGTTGATGGATCCGATGCTG
>JOBE01000075.1 GCA_000717735.1 Streptomyces griseoluteus
GGGCCGACGGGCGGGGCCCGGTGTGACCCGTGTCGCACCGAGTGTGTCGTGATCCCTACAATCCGGGCTCATGAGCCACCACGTCTCCGGAGCCGCCGCACCCCGGCCCGGCCGCCGCCGTCACGCCCCCGCACGCCGGGGCCGGGCAGGCGTCTGGCTGCTCGCCGCGGGCGGAGTCGCGGTCCTCGGCGTCGGCGCCGCGCTGCTCGCCGGAGGCGGCGGCGACGGTGGGACGGGCTCCCCCGACGGCGGCGCGAACGACGGGCCGCCCGCGCTCATCCAGGCCGACCCGACCGTCGGTCCCGGCGCCTCCGGCTCACCGGAGCCCACCGGGGCAGACGGGCGGGAGACCGGCGGGGACGGGACCAGCGGTACGGACCCCTCCGCCTCCCCGACGGCGTCGGAACCGGGCCCTTCGACCGAGCCGTCCGGGGCCGGAGACGGTACGACGACCGACCCCGCCGCCGCCGTACCGACGGGGGAAGCCTCCGCCGAAAGCGATCAGCAGGACAAGCCGGGTCGGGGGCGGGGGCAGACCAAGCGGCCGAGGTAGGGCCGGGCCGGGTGCGGTGGGGCGGCCGGCGGAATAGGGGTCCCCGGCCGGCCGGGATAGGTTGGCCCGTCATGTGGGTTTTCAGTGGGTCCGGATGCCGGTGGCTGGGTACGGCCGGTGCTCTCGGCGTCGCCGTGGGCGGCTGGGCCGCCGGGACGCTGCCGGTACGCGGCGGCTGGGGGCTGTGGGAGCCGCGCGGCTCCGCGCTCACCCTGGCCGGCGCCGTCCTCGCGTACCTCGGCCTGACCCTGCTCGTCGCCGCCTGGTGGCGGTACGGCGTCCTCCTCGCCCAGGGTGCCCGGGACGGCGTGCTCGCCACCCTCGCCTGCTGGACCGCGCCGCTGCTCCTCGCCCCGCCCCTGTACAGCGCGGACGTCTACAGCTACATCGCGCAGGGCGCCATGGTCCTCGAAGGGCACGACGTGTACGGCGGCGGGCCCTCGCTCCTCGGCCCCGACCAGCTCGGGGCGGACGCGGCGGCGAGCGTCGGCGGCAACTGGACCGACACCCCCGCACCGTACGGACCCGTCTTCCTGCTCCTCGCCGCCGCTGTGGTCGAGGTGACCGGCGGGGCCGTCGTGCCCGCCGTCCTCGGGATGCGGCTGATCGCCCTGGTCGCGCTCGCCCTCATCGTCTGGGCCGTACGGGGACTCGGCGGCGGTCCCGGCGGCCGTGCGGGCGCGGTCTGGCTGGCCGCCCTCAACCCGCTCCTCCTGATCCACGTCGTCGGCGGCATGCACAACGACGGCCTGATGATCGGTCTCGTGCTCGGCGGCGTGCTGCTCGCCACGCGCGGGCGGTGGGTGCTCGGCTGCGTCCTCGTCGGCTTCGCGGTGATGGTCAAGTCACCGGCGGCGGTCGCGCTGCTGTTCATCGGCGTGATGATCGCGCGCAGAGACGGTGGCGTACGGGGCCTGGTCAAGGGGCTCGTGCTTCCGGGGGCCGTCGCGGGCGCGGTGGCGGCGGGGGCGACGGTGCTGGCCGGGACCGGGTTCGGGTGGCTGCGTACCCAGAGCGTCGCCGGTTCGATCCACACCGCGCTGTCCGTGACCAGCGATCTCGGCCTCGGACTCGGGCTGCTCGTCGGGGACGACCCCGACCCCGTGAAGGGCGTCGTGCAGAAGCTCGGCCTGCTCGTCGCCCTCGCTCTCATCGGGTGGCTCGCGTGGCGGTCGTGGAAGGGCGCCCTCGACCCGGTCCTCGGACTCGGCCTCTCGCTGGTGGCGCTCGTCGCCCTGTCGCCGATGGTGCAGCCCTGGTACCTGCTGTGGGGGACGGCCGTCGTCGCGGCGGCCGCCTGGCGCGGGCGGGCCGGGCAGGTCCTCGCCGTGCTCTCGGCGGCGCTCGTGTACGAGACGGCGCCCTCGGGGCACACCCCCTGGTACGGCTTCGTCCTCGCGGGCGTCGTCCTCGCGCTCGGTCTCGTGTGGCTCCGGCGGGACCCGTGGCCCGCCGCCGTGCCGGCCGCCGGGCGCCTGACGCCGGATGACACCGCCCGTGTCTCCTGAGAGCCGGTAGCGTCCGACGCATGACGCGTGCCTGGATCCTGCCGGTTCTGCTGCTGCTCTGCGGTTCGCTCGTCGCGGCGGGCCGGGCCGCCGGAGGGAGCCCCGGCGCGGCCGTGGCCCTCCTGCTGCTGTTCGTGCTGCTCGCCGCCGCGACCTCGCCCCTGGTCTTCCCGAGGTCGACCGGGGCGGCGGAGGCCCGGCGCCGCGCCGAGGCCGACGGCCGCCCGATCGTCTACTGGCGGCCGGGCTGCGTGTTCTGCCTCCGCCTTCGCCTGCGTCTCGGCGTTCGCGCACGCCGGGCGCACTGGGTCGACATCTGGCGCGACCCGGAGGCGGCGGCGGTGGTACGGGCGGCCACCGGCGGCGACGAGACCGTACCCACCGTCGTCGTGGCCGGCCGCGCGCACGTCAACCCCGCCCCGGCCTGGGTGCGCGAACAGCTCGCCCGCTAGGGCGCGTTCTCTGGAGGCCGCGGACGTCCGTACCGAATGTCAGTGCCGGATGGCACTGTCCGAGCATGAGCAGCGCATCTTTCGACTGGTACGAGTTCCTGGGACGGTGGCAGGGGGAGTGGGTTCCGCGCGCGGACGCGGACGAGGACGAGGACCCGGACGCGGACGCGGAGGTTCTCGCCCCGCCGGGCAGGCCCGGGGCCGACGAGGTGGCCATCGCCGCGGCCGAGGAGCGGCTGGGGCGGCGGCTGTCGCCCTCGTACCGGTCGTTCCTGGCCGCGAGCGACGGGTGGCACGTCGACCAGCCGGCCGCGATCTACCGACTCGGGGGCGCCGCGGACATCGACTGGTTCCAGGATCCGCACGGCATGGCCCCGCTGTACGAGCAGGGTCTGGGAGACGATCCCCGCGAGGAGGACGTCCTGCTGGCCGGGATGTGGCGGCGGGCGCTGCGCCTCGAGACGGAATCCGACATGTCGCACGCCCTGCTCGACCCGGGCGACAGCGACGAGGACGGTGAGTGGGCGCTCTACGTCTACAAGGGCTGGAGCGGTGAATTTCCCGACCGCTACCCCTCGTTCCGCGCGTACATGGAGACCATGTACCGCCGCTTCCACGCCGACCGGGCGGCGCAACCCGACTTCGTGAACGCGACCACGCGCGCCCAGGACGCCCACGTGGACGAGGCGCGCCTGCTGGCCCTGCGCGGACGGTACGAGGAGGCCTTGCCCTTGCTGGAGGAGGCGTTCTCCTTCGGGAGGCCGCGCAGCGCCGTCCTGCTGGAGCAGCTCAGGCAGCTGCTCGCTCCGAGCGGCTCCTACAGCTACGGCCACCTGGTGGCGGATCCGCGCTACCAGTCGGAGATCCTGCCCGTGGAGGCCGTGCGGCAGGCGGAGGGCCAAGGGGGGTCGGGCGGAGACGAGCAGTGGCTGCGGATGATGGTCGCCCGGGGGGCCGCCCCCGAGATCGCCGAGGCCGTGCTGGGCGCCCTGAGGGACGGCGCCCACCAGTACGCGCCCCCTGGTCCGTGGGGCCGGGCCGTCGCCGGGGCCCGGGAGGCGGCCCGCTGGGGCGCGACCGACGCCGCGTGGCACGTGCTGCGGGACGCGCTGCCGCTGTGGGAGGCGCCCGGACCCCTGATGGTCGTCCCGCTCGGTCTGCTCGCCGATCCGGTCCTGGGGCCGCTGATCACCCCGGAGCGCGGGCAGGAGATCCTCGCGACACCGCGGGCCGGGGAGACGGGACCCGCTCCCGAGCCGGTGCCCGACCTCGACCCGCCGGGCCTCGCCTGGCTGGTGGAGCCGTTCAGGTACGGGCAGCCGCTCGACGGCTACCGCTGCGTCTGGGTCGAGGGGGCCGATCCCGCCGGCCTGCCCGCCCTGATCGGCGAGGACGGTGCCGAACTGAGCCCGCCCGTCGATCTGTCGAGATCTTTCCGGCGGGCACCCCAGCCCCATGAGCGCGAGGGCGTGGAACTCTGGGAGGACCGGGCCGTCGTCGCCGTCGGCCGTACGGCCGAAGGGTGGGCCTTCGCCTTCGACGGGCCCACCCACCGCCACCTGCACGGCCTGTTCCTGTCCCCGGCCGCGGTCGCCTCCCCGTCCGGCCGCGCGGTGGTGGTGTGGTGCGACCCGAGGCGCCCGTCCCCGGACGACCCGGCGGCCTTCCACGTGTCGGTGGCCGAACACGGACAGGAGCTCTACGCCTTCACCGTGCGGGGTACGGAGATCCAGCGCTCCGGCGCGATACCCGAGGCCCTGGACCCCGCACGGCTGTTCCGCCCGCAGGACACAGCTCCCGACAACGAACGGCGGGCACTGGAGGCCCTGCACACCGAACTCGGTCTCTCGCTTCCCCGCTTCGCACTGACCCGGGGCAGGCTCCGTACCTTCACCACAGGGTCCTGGACCCGGGCACCCCGCACGGGCGAGGGCTTCGGCTACCTCACCTTCGTGCGGCACCGCCCCTGAACGCCCTAGGGTCCGACAGGGGTGCGGCGGATCGTGCGGCCCGCGAGGGTGTCCGTCCGCCGGCCGTCCTCGATCACGAACCTGCCGTCGACCAGGACGTGCGGGATGCCCACCGGCAGGGTGCGCGGTGAGGTATACGTCGCGCCCGACGCCACCGTCTCCGGGTCGAAGAGGACCAGGTCCGCCACGAAGCCCTCGCGGACCCGGCCCCGGTCCGGGAGGCGGAGGCGGACCGCCGGGCGGGAGGTGAGGTGGGCGACGCACTCCTCCAGGGAGAGGACGCCGAGCTCGCGCACGTACCGCCCGAGGTACTCGGGGAACGTGCCGTACGCGCGCGGGTGCGGCTTCAGGCCCTGCAGGATGCCGTCCGAGCCGCCCGTGTGCACCCGGTGCCGCATGATCGTCCGGACGTTCTCCTCGTGGCCCACGTGCTGGAGGATCGTCGTGCCGAGGCGGTCGTCGAGCAGGAGCCGGCGGGCCGTCGCCCAGCCGTCCAGGCGGCGGCCCGTGAACCCGGCGAGGCCGGGGGCGGTCACGCCCGCGATCTCGATCGTGTGCCAGTCCACCGGCACGCCGTGGCAGCCGTCCGAGCCGGTGACCTCGAGGTGGTGGCGGATCCGCTCGGCCGTCTCCTCGTCCCGCAGCCGCGCGAGCACCGCCTCCGGGCCGCCCTCGCTCGCCCAGCCGGGCAGCAGGGCGACCAGGGTCGTACAGCCGGGCGTGTACGGGTACGTGTCGAGGCTGATGTCCGCGCCCGCGTCGAGGGCCCCGTCCAGGAGGGCGAGGAGCTCGGGCGCCCTGCCCTCGTTCACACCGAAGTTCATCGTGGCGTGCGCGAGGTGGAGGGCACAGCCCGCGTCGCGGGTGAGCCGCACCATCTCCTCGTACGCCTCAAGGGCTCCCGCCCCGTACGAGCGGTGGTGCGGGCAGTAGTAGCCGCCGTACCCGGCCACCACCCGGCACAGTTCGGTGAGTTCGGCGTCGGGCGCGTACATCCCCGGCGTGTACGTCAGGCCGGACGACATGCCGACGGCACCCTGCTCCAGGCCCTCGGCGACGAGCCGCCGCATCCGGTCGAGCTCCGCCCCCGTGGCGGCGCGGTCCTCCCAGCCGACGGCCAGCATCCGCACCGTGCCCTGGGGGACCAGGTACGCGGCGTTCACGGCGATGCCCCGGCCGCCGTGCGCGCCGTCCAGGCGGTCCAGGTACTCGCCGACCGTCCGCCAGTCGAAGTCGACGTCCTCGCCGTACCCGTTCCAGCCGGTGATCGCCGTGCGCACCTGCGCGAGCGTGCGGTCGTCGACCGGCGCGTACGACAGACCGTCCTGGCCCAGGACCTCCAGGGTCACGCCCTGCGCGGCCTTCGCGCTGTGGTCAGGGTCGCGCAGCAGCGCGAGGTCGCTGTGGGCGTGCATGTCGATGAATCCGGGGGAGAGCACGAGGCCCTCCGCGTCCAGGACGCGGCGGCCGGTCGGGCGCTGACAGCCGGCCGCCGCGCCCTCCTGCACGATCGCGGCGATCCGGCCGCCGGCGATCGCCACGTCGGCCCGGTAGGACGGGCCGCCGGTGCCGTCGACGACCTCCGCGTCGCGGATGACCAGATCCATGGCTGTCTCCCGGCTTCCGTGAGAAGTGAGATGTGAGAGGTCAGAAGAAGGTGCGGATGTGGTCGACCACCGTGCCGTCGGCCTCGACCAGCGGGATCAGCTGCCACTTGTCGAAGGACGTGCAGGGGTGCGAGAGCCCCATGCCGACCCAGTCGCCGACCTCCAGGTCCGCCTCCGGTCCGGTGGCGAGCCAGGCGTGCTGGTCGGAGAGGCCCGAGACGGTGACGCCCTCGGCCGCCCGGATCTCGCCCGTACGGGCGTCGCGGACCACCTGTGCCTCAGGGAGGTGCAGGTCGTGAGCGGCGTCGCGCTTGCCCGCGTTGGTGAAGGCCTGCTCGGCGGACGGCCGGGAGACGACCTGCGACCACAGCCGGAACGCGGGCCGCAGCGCGCCCTCCTCGGGGATCCGGTTGAAGGGGGTCCTCTCGCGGTACTGGCCGTCGTCGTGCGAGACGTACGCGCCGGAGCGCAGCAGCTTCAGGACGGGAAGCGACAGTTCGGGAATCTCCTCGAAGACCTCGGCGACCGCGTCGAACCACTCGCTGCCGCCCGCGCTCACCACGATCTCGCCGACGGCGGGGTCGAAGCGGCCGGCCTTGTCGAAGTCCGCGGCGAGCCCCACGAGCCGGTGCAGCCACTCCCGTACGCGCTCGGCGTCGGCACCCGGCATCGTGCCCTCGTACCCGGCGACGCCGACGAGCCGCAGCGTGGCGACGCCCCCGACCGCGTCGGCGACGGCCGCGCACTCCGCCTCGGTCCGTGCGCCCGTGCGCCCGTGCGCGCCGGCGGCCAGCTCGACGACGACGTCCACGGGGCGGGCCGCGCCCGCCGCGCGCAGGGCCTCGTCCATCAGCTCGACGCCGCGCACGGAGTCGACGTAACAGAGGAAGCGGAAGTCCGGGTCGGCGTCGAGTTCGGCGGCGAGCCAGCGCAGGGCGGCGGCGTCGACGAGTTCGTTGGCGAGGAAGATCCGCGCGATGCCGTGGGCGCGGTACACGCGGGCCTGGTGGGGGACGGCGGCGGTGATGCCCCACGCGCCGTGCTCCAGCTGCCGGTCGAAGAGCTGGGGGGCCATGGAGGTCTTGCCGTGCGGGGCGAACGCGAGCCCGTGCCGTTCGGCGTAGGTCTCCAGGAGGCGCAGGTTGTGCTCGACGGACTCGGAGGAGAGGGCGAGGACGGGGGTGGTGTAGCCGCCGGTGAAGAGGTTGCGCCGCTGGGCGGAGAGCTCGCCGACGGTCAGGCCCTCGGCGTCCGGGGGCAGACCCTTGAAGCGGTGGTCGACGCGCTCGTCGGCCAGGTCGGGCGTCTCGTTCGCCAGGTCGGGCATGAGGCCTCCTCGTCGTAGACCGTTGCGGAGTGTGCAACAGTCATTGCGCATCTTGCTCAGGGCTGTCTAACATCCGGGCCGAGGGCCGGTCAATGGACCCGTCCCGCAGCAGCCACAGGGAGCCGAGAGTGAGCGGACACGCGCCCCCGGACGTGGTGTGCGTCGGCGAGTCCATGGTCACCTTCCTTCCCGTCCGGCCGGGCCGCCTCGCCGACGTCCCCGCCTTCACCCGCGCGATCGGCGGCGCCGAGTCCAACGTCGCCTGCGTGCTCGCCGCCGCGGGGCACCGGGTGAAGTGGGTCGGGCGCGTCGGCCGGGACGGGTTCGGCGACCATCTGGTGGAGACGATCGGCGCGTACGGCGTCGACGTCCGGGCCGTGGACCGCGACCCGGACCGGCCAACCGGGGTCTACTTCCGTACGGCCGACGACAGGGCCACCGGCGCCCATGAGGTCGCCTACTACCGGACCGGGTCGGCCGCCTCGGCCATGTCGCCGGCGACTGTTCCGCACTCCTCCGTCGCCGACGCGCGGATCCTTCACCTCACCGGGATCACGGCCGCCCTGTCCGCGGACTGCCTGGCTCTGATGCGGGAACTCACGGCCCCTCGCCCCGGTCGTCCGCTCGTGTCGTTCGACGTCAACCACCGGGCTGGTCTGTGGCGGTCCGGTGCGGTCGCCGCCGACGTGCTGTGCGAACTCGCCTGCCGGGCGGACGTGGTCTTCGTGGGTGGCGACGAGGCGGAGGCGCTGTGGGGTCTCGGCGATCCGGTCGCGATCCGGGCCGCCCTGCGGGAACCTGCGGTCCTCGTGGTGAAGCGGGGCGGGGAGGAGGCGGTGGTGTTCGAGCGCTGCGCGGCTTCGGCCGAGGTTGCCGTCACCTCCGCCGTCACCTCCGCCGTCACCTCCGTCACCTCCGTCACCTCCGCCGACCCCTCCGCCGACACCGTCACCACCGTCCCCGCCCCCCGCGTCGACGTCACCGCCCCCGTCGGCGCCGGCGACGCCTTCGCCGCCGGGTTCCTCTCCGCCACCCTCCGCGGACTCGACACGCGGACCCGCCTCCGCCACGGCCACCTCATGGCCGCCGCCGCCCTCACCGTCCCCGCCGACCTGGCCACGCCTCCCCGCCGCGCCCACGCCGACCGGCTGGCCGCGCTCGACGAGGCCGCCTGGGGCACACTTCACCTCGGCCCCGGCTGGACGGGGGACGACCAGGAGGTACGTACGCCATGAGCCAGACCGTCGACCGGGCGCTCAGCATCCTGCCGCTGCTCGCCCAGGGCCCCGCCGACCTCGGCCAGGTCGCCGAGCGGCTCGGTGTCCACAAGTCCACGGCCCTGCGCCTGCTGCGCACCCTCCACGAGCACGGCCTCGTCCACCGGCAGCAGGACCAGCGCTACCGCCTCGGCGCCCGGCTCTTCGCCCTCGCGCAGGAGGCCGTCGAGAACCTCGACATCCGCGAGATCGCCCACCCCTACCTCACGGCCCTCAACGAGCGCATCGGCCACACCGTCCACCTCGCCGTGTACGAGGAGGGCGAGGTCCTCTACATCGACAAGGTCGAGAGCCGCTACCCGGTCCGCATGTACTCCCGCATCGGCAAGCCCGTCGCGATCACCGTCGCCGCCGTCGCCAAGCTGCTCCTCGCCGATCTGCCGGAGCCGGAGCGCCGCGCCGTCGCCGGAAAGCTCGACTACCCCCCGTACACGTCCCGTTCGACCCCGAACGCCGCCGCCTTCCTCAAGGAGCTGGCGACCGTACGCGAGCAGGGGTGGGCCACCGACCTCGGCGGCCACGAGGAGTCCATCAACTGCGTAGGCGCCCCCATCCGCGGCGCCGACGGGCGCGTCGTCGCCGCCATGTCGGTCTCGGCGCCCAACGTGGTCGTCACCGCAGAGGAACTCCTCTCCCTCCTCCCGCAGGTGCGCGGCACCGCGGACGCCATCAGCCGCGAGTACTCCGGCGAAGCCCCGACGAAGGAAGCCAGCGCATGACCATCGAGAAGATCGCCCTCATCCCTCCCACGCACACCACCCCGCCCGCGAAGTTCTCGCACGGCGTGAAGAAGGGCAACATCCTCCAGGTCGCCGGCCAGGTCGGCTTCCTGCCGGCCGTCGAAGGACAGCCGCCGACGGTCGCGGGCCCGAGCCTGCGCGAGCAGACCCTCCAGACCTTCGCCAACGTCAAGGCGATCCTGGAGGAGGGCGGCGCGAGCTGGGACGACGTCATGATGACGCGCGTCTATCTCACCGACGTGGACCACTTCGCCGAGATGAACGAGATCTACAACCGGTACTTCGAGGAGCAGGGCCTCAAGGCCCCGGCCTCCGCCCGTACGACCGTGTACGTCGGCCTGCCGCCCGGCCTCCTCATCGAGATCGACGCGCTCGCGGTCCTCGGCTGAGCCCCGTGGCAGGGCGCCCCGGCGGTGGACCGCAGGGGCGCCCTGTCACGTACGTGTCGTCAGGCCGTGCAGTACTGGGCCTGCTTGCCGATCGAGCGGTACATGCAGTCCGCGTTCTCCAGGAGCTGGAGGACCGCGTCGCGGTTGCGGCTCGTCTCGCGCTCGATGACCTCGTCGGGCGGGTAGAAGCCGCCGCCCGAGGACGACGCCGGGTACATCTCGAACGTGTAGCCGAAGATCCGGTGCACGCCCCAGAGGTAGTCGTCGATCGAGCCGTCCGTGATGTAGAGGTCGCTGGACTGCTCGGGCGTGTAGCCGTTGCTCGCCGCCATCTTGCCGCCGACGGTCGCGAAGGCGTCCCGGTCGTCCTGCGTCATGCCCGGGGCGGTGTTCGCCGTCGTCCAGCCGAAGGGCCAGAGCACCAGCTCGCTGTACGTGTGGAAGTCGATGGCCGCGGTGATCTGCTGCTTCCCGCCGACCACCCGGCCGCGCACGAAGTCGGAGACGACCTTCACCTCGGGGGCCGACTCGGGGGCCGTGCCCCGGTAGGTCTCCGAGCTCTTGGAGCCGGAGGAGCCGCCGCAGCAGCCCCACTTGTAGTTCCAGTTCCGGTTCATGTCCGTGCCGATGTACGAGGAGCCGGAGTTGGGCTGCCGGTTCTTGCGCCAGCTGCGGTACGAGCCGGAGGCGATGTCGTACTCGCCGCCGTCCGGGTTGAGGTCCGGGATGATCCAGATCTCACGGCCGTTCACGGCGTTGGTGACCCTGGAGTCCGTGCCGTAGCCCGCGCCGAGTTCGCGCAGCAGGTAGAGCGCCATCTCGACGGTGAGGTGCTCGCGGGCGTGCTGGTGGTGGGTGAAGAGGACCTCGGGCTCGTTCTCGTCGGTGGCGACGTTGTCGCTGATCTTGATGGCGACGATGTCCCGGCCCTGGTACGACTTCCCGATCACCTGCTTGCGCATGATGGACGGGTAGGCGGCGAGGCGCTGGTCGATCTCCGTGTTCATCTCCGCGTAGTTGTGGTACCTCGCGTCGGCGGAGGGGAAGTCGAGCGCGCCGAGGCCGTGGTCGTGGGCGTCGCCCTCGGCCGTGCGGTTCGGCGGGCCGGGGAGGGCGACCGGCTTGTAGCCGAGCGCCTTGAGGTTCTTCAGCTGCTCGGTGTTGGCGCTGACGACGACCGAGCGTGCGTCGACCTCGTCGATCGAGACGCCGGTGGCCGTGAGCGCGGTGCGGGCGGCCGGGGTGGACGGTCCGGCGACCTCGTACTGCCGGATCACCTCCTCGGCGCCGGCGGCGATGCGGGCGGCGGTCGTCGCCGGGTCGGCCCCGGCGGGTGTGGTGAGGGCGGAGAGGGGCGCCGCGAGGGCGAGCGCCACGAAGGCCGCGAGGGTGGCGGACCTTCTGGCGCGGGTGGGACGTCGCATGTCGTCTCCTGGGTGGGGAGTGTGGGGGTGTGCGACAAACTCGTGCGGGTGTCCGGGGCACATGGTGGGGCCATGTCATGGACCGGTCAAGACGGGGGGTTCGGCCATACTGTCCCCGTGGGGACCCTCATCGGCAGATACGTCATCGAACACAAGCTGGGCGAAGGCGGTATGGGCACCGTCTATCTGGCCCGATCGCGTGGCGGACGCGCCGTCGCCGTCAAAGTGGCGCGGCCGGAACTCGCCGCCGATCCCTCCTTCCGCGCCCGCTTCCGCGCCGAGGTCGCCGCCGCACGGCAGGTCGGCGGCTTCCACACCGCGCAGGTCGTCGACGCCGACCCCGACGCCGAGGCGCCCTGGCTCGCCACCGCCTACATCCCAGGACCCACCCTCTCGGCGCTCGTCACCGCTCAGGGTCCGATGGGCGAGGAGCGGCTGCGCTCGCTCGCGGCCGCGCTCGCCGAGGCCCTGGAGGCCATCCACGCCTGCGGGCTCGTCCACCGCGACCTCAAGCCGGGCAACATCGTCATGGCCTCCGACGGGCCGCGCGTCCTCGACTTCGGCATCGCCCGCGCGGTCGAGTCGACCCGGCTCACCGCCACCGGCTCGGCCTTCGGCACCCCCGGCTACCTCGCCCCCGAGCAGGCCCTCGGCGAGGAGGTCACGGGCGCCGCCGACGTCTTCGCCCTGGGAGCCGTGCTCGTCGCCGCGGCGGGCGGGCGCCCCTTCGGGGACGGTACGCCGATGGGACTCATGTACCGCGCGGTGCACGAGGCCCCCGACCTGGCGGCAGTCCCGGCGGGGCTGCGCGGCCTGGTGGGGGCGTGTCTGGCGAAGACCCCCGGGGAGCGCCCGACCCCGGGCGAGATCCTGGACGTCCTGGTGGGCGCGTCGCCGCTGCGGGAGGGGGCGGCGCCCACGCTTGTCGTAACGGACGCGGTGCCGGGACCCGTACGGGACGCGGTGCCGGGACCCGTACGGGACGCGGTGCCGGGACCCCTACATGATCCGGCACCGGCGCCCCTACATGATCTGGCACCGGCGCCCGTACATGATCCGGCACCGGCACCCGTACAGGATCCGGCACCGGCGCCCGTACGAGATGCGTCATCGCTGCCCGCTCTGCCCACCATGCCGGCGGAGCCGCCCCCGCCCGCACCCGCGCTCGTCGCCGCCGACGGGGCCTGCGGGGTGATCGCCGACGCCGATGGGATCCGCTTCGAAGTATTCGACGAGGAGGCCGAGTTCGGCTGGGCGGAGATCGGATCCGTCGAGTACGAGTCCGCCCGCAGGGGTCGGCAGCTCCGTGTCGTCGTCACGCTGTACGACGGCTCGGCCTACGACTGCGAGGTCAACGGCCGCTCCGCCCTCGTGAAGGAGTGGATCGCCCAGCTCGACCTCGTACTCCGGCACTGCATGCCGCGCTAGCCGCGGACGCAGGTGGCGCCGCCGGGAGGGAGAGAGGCCGGCGGCGCCACCGTTCCGTGCTGACCCTGCCGTTACGGCAGGTTGTGGACGTGCGGGCCCACCGCGTTCGACCAGGCGTTGCCGGCCGTCGCGTCCCAGTTGGTCGACCAGGTCATCGCGCCGCGCAGCGACGGCCAGGTCTGGGCGGGCTTGAAGGTGCCGCAGCCGGTGCCCCTGGTGAGGCAGTCGAGCGCGTTCTTCACGATCTGCGGGTCGACGTAGCCGCTGCCCGCGCCCCGCGTGGAGGCGGGCACGCCCAGGCCGACCTGGGACGGGGCGAGGCCGCCCTGGAGCTGGATGCAGGCGAGCGCGGTGAGGAAGTCCACCGAGCCCTGGCTGTACACCTTGCCGTCGCAGCCCAGCATCGAACCGCTGTTGTAGTACTGCATGTTGACCACCGTGAGGATGTCCTTCACGGCGAGCGCGGTCTTGAAGTACTCCGTGCCGGTGTTCTGCATGTCGATGGTCTGCGGGGCCATCGTCAGGACCATGGTGGAGCCCGCCTTGGCGGAGAGCTGGCGGAGTGCCTTGGTCAGGTAGGTGGAGTTGATGCCGTGTTCGAGGTCGATGTCGACGCCGTTGAAGCCGTACTCCTGCATGAGGGCGTACGCGCTGTTCGCGAAGGCGGTCGCCGAGGCGTCACTGTTGATCGTGACGTTCCCCTTCTCGCCGCCGACCGAGATGATGACCGACTTGCCCGCGGCCTTCTTCGCGGCGATGTCGGCCTTGAAGTCGGCGACCGAGGCGTAGCCGACGGCCGGGTCGAGGTTGAAGACGATCTGGCCGGGCGTGGCGGTCGAGTCGGCGAAGGAGACGGCGATGATGTCGTACTGCGACTGTACGTCCCGCAGCTTCTGGACGGTGGCGCCGTTGTCGAAGTTCTGCCAGTAGCCGGTGAGGGCGTGCTTGGGCACGGCCGGGCCGGGGCCCGGGTCGGTGACCTTGGCGGTCCGCGCGGTCACGGCGGCGGACTTCGCGGACTCGCCCGCGGAGTTCGTCGCGGCGACCTGGAACTGGTACGCGGTGTCGGCGGTGAGCCCGGTGACGGTCGTCGACGTGCCGGTCACGGTCTGCGGGTTGGCGCCGTCCCGGTACACCTTGTAGCCGGTGGCGCCGGAGACCGCGCCCCAGCTCAGGGCGACCGAGGACGAGGTGACCGTGCCGGCGGCCAGGCCGGCCGGGGTGGCCGGGACGACCGGGTCGGGGTCCTGGCCGCCGCCGCCGTCGGGGCCGAAGACGCTGACGTCGTCGACGAGGTAGGGGGAGGTGCCGTACCAGCCGTGGGTGTAGATCTGGACGGAGGTCGTGCTCGCCCCGGTGGTGAAGGTCGTCGTGAGCTGCTTCCACGCGGCGCTGTCGGGCGTCCAGGTGGAGACGTCGGTGGTGCCGGTGCCGGTCGCGCCGAGGTAGGCGTAGCCGCCCTGCACCCAGGCGCTGAGCGTGTACGTCGAGCCGGGCTTCACGGCCACGCTCTGTACGCACTTGGCGTTGTCGAGTCCGGCGGGGGTGGCCCTGAGGGCGCCGGCCCCGGTGCGGACGGGGGAGGAGACGGCGGTGCCGCTCCCGGCGGAACAGGACCAGTTGGCGAGGCCGTTCTCGAAGCCGGCGTTCTTGGCGACGTTGACGTCGGCCGCCTGCGCGGTGCCGGCTCCGCCGACGAGGACGAGCCCGGAGCCGACGGCGAGCGCGAGGGCTCCGCCGAGCCAGCGGCGTCCGGGCGCGGCGGCCTCTCGGCGGGTGGTGGTGCGGTCCACGTGCGTCCTCCGGTGGGGGAGTTGGGGATGTGGAGGTGCCGTACGTCGTCTTCGTCGTACGGAGGGGGCGTACGGGGGTGCGGGGAGTGCGGACGGTGGCCACCGTTGTCGCAACAAGCTGGTCCAGACCAATCGCGTTGTCAAGACCTCTGGCGGGAAGGGCTGTTCGGACGGGGTGCGGCGGTCCGCGGGAGCCGGGCTCCGGGTCCGAAGAAAAAGGCGACCGCTTGGCGGATTGTGTGTTCACCACCCCGGGGGACGTGGATAGGCTGCAGAGACGGCAGCACCCTGCGGTGATGCCGTGAACGCGGTCAGTGATCCGCGGCCTCCCGGGAGCGGGGAGGCCGGAGGGGACGGGGGGTCCGACGTGCCGACTGCGATCGCGGTCACCAGCGCCGACCTGGTGCTGCCGCCGACCGACCCCGGAACCCCGCACGCCGCCGTGCTCCCGGCCCCCGGCACGCAGTCGCTCGACGCCTCCGTCGCCGACATGCAACAGCTACTCGCGCGGTACGGACACGTGGTCGTCGTCTGCCCCACCTCCGCCCCGCCCGCCGTCGAGAACCGGCTGTACGCCGTCCGCGCCCTGCTCGAAAGCGACCGGATCGCCCTGGTCCGCACCGACCTGCCACCCCTCGGCGCGGCCGTACTCGTCCGTCAGCTGCGGCAGTTGGCCGGCTGCGAATTCAGCCCCGGCGTCCTCGCCTCCGCCGCCCGGCTCCTCGCCCACTACATCTACGCGGGCGCCGTCCTCGGCTCCGTCTCCAAGCTCGACCGCGTCCCCGTCAGCCTCGGCTCGCACCTCAAGGGCTGGCTGCCCGGCGCCCACTTCGCCGTACTCGCAGGACCGACACCGCAGATCACCCGCGTCGGCGACACCGGGGAAACGCCCCTCGCGGGGCCGGAATTCACCACCGAACTCCTCCTCGCACGCGGCCGGCTCCAGACCGACTGGCCCACCGCCACCCTCGTACCCCGCTGGCGGATCCAGGGCGCCGTCCAGGAGACCCCGCTGCCCGAGACCTCGCCCGGCTGGTGGGGCACCGGCAAACTCGTCGAGTTCGCCGCGTACCTCCCCGACCTGCCCGTCCTCTACCAGCTCGTCTCCTCCGTACGGCGCGAGACCTGCCACTGGTGCGCGATGGACCTCATCGGCGACCGCTGCGGCTTCTGCGGGGCGCCGCTGACCACGACCACGGGCGCGCCACCGGACCAGACCACCCGCACCGGCGGCGCGACCCACCGCGCCCGAGGCCGTGCCGCCCAGCTCACGGGCTCGTCCGCCCACGTCAACGGCCCGGCCACCCACCGCATCGACGTGCCCGCGCAGCTCGCGGGCCAGGACCCCCGTGAACTCGCCCCGGGCGGGCAGCCCGACACCCACGCCCTCGGAGGCGGCGCACCCGCCGGCCCCCGGGCGCTGGGACCCGGCGGGCACCCCGGCACCCACGCCGCCCACGACCGGCCGTGAGCCCCCATGCTTCCGATGACCCCGCCACCCCTGGCGACCGGCCGTGATCCGCTCCGGTTCCCGTTCCCGCTGCCCGTGTCCCTCCCGTCCGTCCAGACCACGTCTCCGATCGAGGTAGTCCGGCCATGAACTCCCGCCAGCGCCGCGGCGTCATCCTGCTGCTGCTGTCCGTCCTGTGCGCCCTCGGGGCCTTCGCCGGCGTGCTCACCGTCATCAACGACGTGAACTCCAAGGTCGGCCCGGAGACCACCGCGTACCGGATCAAGGACAAGGTGGCCCCCTACACGGCCCTGAAACCCGGCGACTTCGAGAAGATCTCGATGCCCGAGCGCTGGCTCTCGAAGACCGCCGTCACCGACCTCCGCCAGATCGAGGGCAAGATCGCCGTCACCGAACTCCGCCCCGGCTCCCTCCTCCAGACCGACATGATCGTCGAACGGCCCGAACTCCAGCCGGGCCAGCAGGAGATCGCGATCATGATCGACGCGGCCACCGGAGTCGCCGGGAAGATCACCGCAGGCGCCACCGTCAACATCTACGCCACCTTCGAGGGCGAGAAGAAGGACGATCCCTCCCAGTCGCGGATGATCGTGGCCGGCGCCCGCGTCCTCTCGGTCGGCAAGCTCACCCCGATCAGCGACAGCAACGACCGCTCGGGCCGTGCCGCCAACGCCGTCCCGATCAGCTTCGCGCTCTCCACCCTCGACACCCAGCGCGTCGCGTACGCCGAGTCCTTCGCCGAGCACGTACGCCTCGCCCTCGTCGCCCCCACCACCGGCGGCGCCCCGGCCGACCAGCGCGACCGCACCTACACGCTCGACAAAGACAATTGAATCCTCCCCTTCCTAGCGGAAGGGGATTCCTGGCTCACGTCGGCTGCGGACCGGGCGTCCGGCAGCTCTTACACGATCAGCACCAGCCGGGTTGAGACCAGCCCGGATCAGCATGACGCGGGCGGAGTTCTTGTCCCTGGGGGACACGGCTCCGCACGTGACGCAGGTATAGGTACGTTCCGAGAGAGGTAGCGCGTGCTTGGTTCTCGCTCCGCACTGTGCGCAGTCCATGGTGGTGTGCGCGGGGTGCACGAGGCGGATGTCCCGCCCATGCTTGCGGCCCATCTCGATCAGGGCTGCCTTGGTGGCGCCGATCGCGGCGTCCGCCGCCTTGCGCGCCATGGTCGTCTTCGCGAGGAACTTCGGCCGGAAGTCCTCGACGGCCAGGACATCGTGGTCGGTCACCACGCGCTTGGCCCATTTGCGGCTGGTGTCCTGCCGTTGTCGGGCAACCTTCTTGTGAACCTTCGCAGCCTGCCGCTTGGCTTCCCGGTAGCCTTTCGACGTCGGCCGGCCGCGCTTGGGCCTACGCCGGGCCATCATGCGCTGGTAGCGGGCCAGGCGCTGCGCGGCGTTCCCTCCGTGTTGCGCGTGGACGAGATCGTGAGCGTCCGAGGTGGTGGTGGCGGATTCCCTGACACCCCAGTCGATGCCGATCGCGCGGCCGGTGGCGGGCAGAGATTCTACGGTTGTCTTCACCACGAACGAGGCGTACCAGTGCCCGAGGCTGTCGCGATAGACGCGGACGGAGGATGGCGGCCCGGGGAGCTCGCGGGACCACACCACCGTCAGGTCGATCCCGCCCGCGATGCACAGGCGCCCGCCTTTCAGTCGGAATCCACGCTGTGTGTAGTTCATCGACGGGGCGGTGGAGCGCTTCTTCTTGTGCTTCGGCATCCCGGCGCGCTGCCGTTGCGGCAGGCGGTCTTCGATGTCCTTCAGCGCCTTGGAGCGGGACTTGGCGAAGTCACGGATGGTCTGCTGCTGCGGGACAGAACTGCCGTCTCGCAGCCAGGTGTTCGCTGCGCGCGCCTCGGTCAGCATCTTGTCCAGGCGGGCCGGGCCGCAGGCCTCTTGGTCGGCGTACGCCTTTTTCGAGCGGGCACAGCACTCGTTCCAGATCCACCGGCACCGCGCCCACTCGGCGAGCAGTGCGTTACCGGCGGTCGACGACACACGAAGCCGGTAGGTGTACCGGGCGTGCCCGGCGTCCTCACCGACTCCCTGTCGTGTCGCCATGGTGTCATGATGCCACCATTGAGGCGTCTGGGCGCAATTACAGTGGAGTCATGGATGAAGAGAAGCGCATCACCCTCCGCCTGCCGGCCGATCTCCACGCGTGGTTGGCAGCCGAGGCGAAATCCGCTCGAAGGTCCCTCAACTCCGAAATCGTTCACCGGCTGGAGGCCGCGCGGGACGTTGTCCTGCCAGGTTCCGAACAGTCCTGACGGCGACTCGCCCGCGCCCGCCCTGCTCCGCCATCAGCTTCGCTCGGCCCGACGGCCGGTGCGCCTTCGACGGAACCAGGTGAGGCCGGTATGACCACCAGGATCCTGCCGGCCGTCGGCGACCCCGACGCGGCCCGGGCCGTCACCACCCTCATCGGCCAGCTCCCCGACGCCGAACCGGCCCCGCCGGTCACCGACTCCACCCAGCTCGTCGACACCCTCGCACGGCTCGCCGCCGCCTCCCTCGACGAACTCCCCGAGGTCGTCCTCGTGCACGAGCGGATCGGGCCCGTCCCCGCGCTCGAACTCGTCCGCGAGGTCGCCCTCCGCTTCCCCGCCGTCGGCGTCGTCCTCATCACCGCCGACGCCAGCCCCGTCCTCTTCTCCGCCGCCATGGACTCCGGAGCCCGCGGACTCGTCACCCTCCCCCTCGGCTACGAGGAACTCGCCAGCCGCGTCCAGGCCGCCGCCCAGTGGTCCGTCGGCGTCCGCCGCCACCTCGGCGGCGGCGCCGAGCAGGTCACGGGGCCCGGCGGCACCGTCGTCACCGTCAGCGGCGCCAAGGGCGGCGTCGGCACCACCGTCACCGCCGTCCACCTCGCCCTCGCGGCCCGCGCCTCCGGACGGACCGTCGCCCTCGTCGACATGGACCTCCAGAGCGGCGACATCGCCTCCTACCTCGACGTCCAGTTCCGGCGCTCCGTCGCCGACCTCGCCTCCATCGCCGACATCTCGCCCCGCGTCCTCCAGGACGCCGTGTACGTCCACGAGACCGGCCTCTCCCTCCTCCTCGCCCCGGCGGAGGGCGAACGCGGCGAAGAGGTCACCGACCGCGCAGCCCGCCAGATCGTCAGCGCCCTGCGAGGCCGGCACGAGGTCGTCGTCGTCGACTGCGGCTCCCAGCTCAACAGCGCCAACGCCGCCGCCATCGAGATGGCCGACACGGCCCTGCTCGTCGCCACCCCCGACGTCGTCGCCGTCCGGGCCGCCAAGCGGACCGTACGGATGTGGGAACGGCTCCAGGTCCGCAAGGCGGAGGAGACGGTCACCGTCGTCAACCGTCACCACCGCTCCACCGAGATCCAGCCACCCCTCGTCCAGAAGATCACCGGCACCCGGACGGCGGGCACCGCCGTCCCCGCCCACTTCAAGGAGCTCCAGGCCGTCGTCGACGCGGGCCGGCTCCACGAGCTCGACGCCAAGTCGACCGTCAAGCAGGCCCTGTGGGCCCTCGCGGGCGAACTGGGCCTGGTCGGCGCGCCGACGGCCGAAGCCTCCGGAAAGCCCGGAAAGCAGCTGGCCCGCGTCGGTGACCGGGGCTCGCTCGGGCTGCGGCGCCGCACCGGAGGACGCTGAGGCATGCGTACCTACCGGGACGACGACAGGGGACGGGGCGACGGAGGACAGGTGGCGATCGAGTTCCTCGGCATGGTGCCGGTCATCCTGCTCACCCTCGTCCTGCTCTGGCAGGTCGTCCTGGTGGGGTACACGTACACGCTCGCGGGGAACGCGGCGGACGAGGCGGTACGCGCGTGCGCGGTCGGCGGCGACTACGGCGAGGCCGCGAGCCGTCACCTCGACGGCGCCTGGGCGGACGGGGCCCGGGTGACCTGCCCCCCTGACGACCCCATGGTGACCGCCGTCGTGACCATCCGGGTCCCCGTCCTGGTGCCGGGCGTGGGCGGGCTCTTCGACGTGGAGAGCAAGGCGGGCGCGATGTCGGAGGTGCCCGTCCCATGAGTGAACAAGCGCGCACGAGAACCCGTGACCGGGGCCAGGCGGCCATCGAGTACCTCGGGTTCCTGCCGATCCTGCTGCTCGTCGGGCTCGCGGGGTTCCAGCTCGGCGTCGCCGCGTACGCCGCGCAACAGGCGGGCACGGCGGCCCGCGCGGCGGCGAGGGCCGCGAGCATGGACGAGAACGAGGACGCGCCCAGCGCACAGGCCGCAGCCGAGGCCGCGGTGAGCGGCTGGATCAAGCCCTCCGTCACGTCGTACGAGGATGGCGACGCGGCCGTCGTCACCGTCACGGTCGAGATCCCCTCCGTCGTCCCCTTCTGGGGCGGCTTCGGAACTGTCGAACACACCGCCACCATGCCGATGTCACCGGACCAGGAGGAGGGGCCATGAGCCTGCGCGCCCGGATCAACTCCCCCGAAGAGCACGGCGGCAACGCGGCCGGACGGGAAGACGGCCACCTCGTCGCCGCCTTCCGCGCCAAGCTCCTGGAGGAGATCGACCTCACCGAGATGTCCGCGCTCGCGGCCGCCGAGCGGCGCGCCCGTCTGGAACGCGTCCTCGGCCACATCATCAGCCGTGAGGGGCCGGTCCTCTCCACCGCCGAGCGCGCCCAGCTGATCCGCCGTGTCGTCGACGAGGCCCTCGGACTCGGCGTACTCGAACCGCTCCTCGAAGACGCCTCCATCACCGAGATCATGGTCAACGGCCCCGACCAGATCTTCATCGAGCGCAACGGCCGCGTGGAACTCCTCCCGCTCCGTTTCGCCTCGCACGACCAGCTGATGCAGACCATCGAGCGGATCGTCTCCACCGTCAACCGGCGCGTCGACGAGTCGAACCCGATGGTCGACGCCCGTCTCCCCTCCGGCGAACGCGTCAACGTCATCATCCCGCCGCTGTCCCTCACCGGGGCGACCCTCACCATCCGCCGCTTCCCCCGGGCGTACACGCTCCACGAGATGATCGGCTTCGGCTCCCTCGACGAGCAGATGCTGCTCCTGCTCTCCGGGCTCGTGCAGGCCAAGTTCAACCTGATCGTCTCCGGCGCCACCGGCACCGGGAAGACCACCCTGCTCAACGCCCTCTCCGGTCTCGTCCCCGACGGCGAGCGGATCATCACCATCGAGGACTCGGCGGAACTCCAGCTCCAGCAGTCCCACGTGATCCGCCTGGAGGCCCGCCCGCCCAACATCGAGGGCCGCGGAGCCATCTCCATCCGTGACCTCGTGCGCAACTCGCTCCGCATGCGCCCCGACCGGATCATCGTCGGAGAGGTCCGCGGCGGCGAGACCCTCGACATGCTCCAGGCCATGTCGACCGGTCACGACGGCTCACTCGCCACCGTCCACGCCAACTCCGCCGAGGACGCCCTCATGCGCCTCCAGACCCTCGCCTCCATGTCGGAGGTGAAGGTGCCGTTCGAGGCGCTCCGCGACCAGATCAACAGCGCGGTCGACGTCCTCGTCCAGCTCACCAGGCACCCGGACGGCACCCGCCGCATCACCGAGATCTCCGTCCTCGCCTCCCACGGGCGGGAGCGGTTCCTGCTCGCGACGGTCTGCCGCTTCCAGGCGCAGCCGCTCGCCGCCGACGGACGGGTGTACGGGCACTTCACGTACCACCCGCTGCCCCGGCGGGTCGCCGAACGCCTCTACCTGGCCGGCCAGCCGATCCCGCAGGCCTTCGGTGTGGCCGCCAGCGACGCCCACCTGACCACCCGCGAAGCCGACTAGCCGTCCCGTCCGCCGATCAGCCGACAAGCCGTCCAAGCCGTCCAAGCCGTCCCGCCGACTACCAGGAGCAAGGCCCAATGACCGATCCCGTGTGGCTGACGCTCGGCGTGGCCGTGCTCTGCTGCGTCCTGGGCATCGCCGGAGTCCAGCTGTACGCGAGCGGGGCCCGCCGGCACGCGGCACTCGTCGCCCGGCTCGACGAGTCGGGCGAGCCCGAGACCGGGGGCCGCCGCAGGCGCCGCTTCCGGGGTGTCGACCGGCGTGTCCGGCGGACCGCGCTCGGCCGGAGACTGGAGCTGCGGATCGCGGCCACCGGCCTCGACGTGACCCCGGGCGAGTTCACGGTCGCGCTCGCGCTGACCGTGGCCGTCCTGTGGATCGTCGGGCAAGCGGCCCTGTCACCGTTCTTCGGCCCGATCTGCGGACTCCTCGGCGTGTGGGTGGCGATGGGCTTCCTCAGCTGGCAGCGCCAGAAGCGCATCGAGAAGTTCATCAACCAGCTCCCCGAGCTGTCGCGCATCCTGGCCAACGCCACCCAGGCCGGACTCGCCCTCCGGATGGCCCTCAGCCTGGCCGCCGACGAACTGGAGGCCCCGGCCGGGGACGAACTGGAGAAGGTGGCACAACAGTTGTCCGTCGGGACGTCACTCGACGACGCCCTCGGCGAACTCGCCGAACGCCTGCCCTCCCGCGAACTCGTCGTCCTCGTCACCACCCTCGTCCTCGCCAACCGGGCCGGCGGCACGGTCGTCTCCTCCCTGCGGAACCTCACCGAGACCCTGGAGGAACGCAAGGAGACCCGGCGCGAGGTCCGCACCCAGCTCTCCCAGGTGAGCATGACCGCGTACTCCGTCCCCGTCATCGGCGTCGGCTCGCTCCTGCTCATCGACAACATGCAGCCCGGAGCCCTCGACCGGATGACCGGTTCCGGCATCGGACAGTTCGCCGTCGTCGCCGCGTTCGCCTTGTACGTGGTCGGCTTCGTCGCCATCCGCCGCTTCTCGAAGATCGACGTATAGGGACGGGCGCGCCATGGACCTCCTCCTCGCCCTCCTGGCCGGCCTCGCCGTCGCCGGCATCGCCTACGGCCTGCGGCTCTACCGCGCCGACGCCCGGCTCCCCGACGACCTCAAGCTCGCCCTGGAGGTCGGCGCGACCCGCACGGGAGCGGTCGACTCGGCGGTCGACCGCCTGGGCATGCGCTGGTCGCCCGCCGTCCTCCGCCTCATGGGACCCAAACGCGTCAACGCCGTCCGCCGCCGCATCGACCTCGCCGGGAACCCCGGCGGCCTCACCATCGACCGTTACGGGGCGAGGCGGGCGGTCTACGGCTTCCTGGGCGTCCTGGGCGGCCTGCTGATGCTGTCGCGAGGGTCGTTCCTGGTGGCGCTGCTGCTGTTCGCCTTCGGCGCGTTCTGGACGGAGGTCGGCATCTGGTCGGCGGTCCGCATCCGCAAGGACCAGATCGAACGCACGCTGCCGGACTTCCTGGACGTACTGGCCGTCGTCGTCTCGGCCGGCCTCGGCTTCCGCCAGGCGCTCGAACGCGTGGCGGAGAAGTACGAGGGCCCGTGGTCCGACGAACTCCGCATCACGCTCCGCCAGATGGACATGGGCGTCAGCCGCCGCCAGGCCTTCGACGAACTGCGCCGCCGCAACGACTCGGAGCAGGTGGCCCAGTTCGTGACGGCGCTCCAGCAGGGCGAGGAGCTGGGCGCCCCGATCGTGGACACCCTTATCCAGATCGCCAACGACATGCGGCGCACGGACGCGCAGAACGCCCGCCGCAAGGCCGCGAAGGCGGTCCCGAAGGCGACCATGGTGATCACGACGCTCATGGTCCCGGCGACGATGATCCTGCTGGGCGCGGGCCTGTTCCTGGGCACGGGCACCGACTTCGGCTCGGTGACGGGCGAGTGAGCCGGTGAGGGGGCCGCCCGTCCCTCGGGCGGCCCCCAAGTTCACCCCTCGTCCTCCTCCGACCGCTCACGCCACCCCGGGGTGAGCAGGTGGAGCACGTCGGGCACGGGCGGGTAGTGCTGCGCGCACTCCGGGCAGGCGTAGACGTTGAATCCGGGCCCGGAGTTCTGGTGCACCTCGGAGACGACGACGGGGGCGGACGTGATCGCGCTGCACCGCACGCACATCCGTACGGGCTGCCGCGCGCTGCCCGGCTCGGGGGAGGTCATCACGCCACCCCCAGCCCGTGCAGGTCCCGGGTGTCCAGATCGATGCCGAAGTCAGCCGCGAGGACCAGCAGAAGCCGCCTCTGCCGCTGCCGCGCCCGTTCCTGCCGCTGGTCGTGGGCGAGCAGGTAGGGCCGGACGAGGGCTGACGCGTCGCCGTCCAGCGGCACGTCGAGCCCGTACGGGGAACGAGGGGCGGGCAGTGGCCCCTCGCGCCCGGCCGCTTCGGGGGCCACCCGGAACGACGACCGCTCGGCTGTCCGTAGCGCGGCACGGGCACGGTGCGGGCCGCTGCCACGCGGCCCGAGCATGAGCCTCGCCCATAGGGCGAGAGCGCGGATAAGGTCGGTCATGTCGACCTGCTTTCCTCAGGTTGGCCACGCCCCGGGAGTGTTACCGCACTCGCCGGGGTCTTCTGTGTGCGCAGCGTAGCCGATGTCGACAGCTGCCGACAGTGGACGGCAGTGGTTGACAGTTGTCGACGATGCGCGAACGTTGTCGGATGCTTATGTTCGATTGCGTGACAGAGCAGATCAATCCCGGTGCCGCCGCCTAAGGGCTGTCCCGCAATAAGGCCGTGAGCTGGGAGGTTGGCTGGCGGTACTGTCGGCCGATGGAGTCTGAGAAGTCGAACGGGTGCCCGCTTCATG
>JOBE01000076.1 GCA_000717735.1 Streptomyces griseoluteus
AGCTTCCAGGCACCGTTGGCGACCTCGGAGGAGGCGTTCACGGTGAAGGTCTGGACGATGTTGTCGGCGCTGCCGCCGGAGCGGTTGCTCAGGCTGTAGACCGACCCGTCGGGGGCGACCAGGTCGACGACGAGGTCACCCCGGTAGGTGTGGACGATGTCCACGCCGACGGAGAGGGCGGCCGGAGCGTTGCCGGTGATGCCGGTGACGTTGACCGTGGAGGTCACCGCGGCGCCGTTGTCCGGGATGGACACGTCGGCCGTGTTCTCGAAGACCGTGCCGGTGGGCGGCGTCGAGGTGCCGGACAGCGCCCAGATCGCGTGGGCGACGGCGTCGCTGTTGCGGTCGAGGGCGGTGTCGTTGATGTTCGCCGTCGTGTCGCAGGACGAGTGGTAGCAGCGGTCGAAGGCCGTGGCCGTACCGCCCCACTTCGCCACCTGGGCGCTGGTCTTGACCCGGCTCGCGCCCGTGAAGAGCCCGCCGACGGGTATGCCGACGTTCTTGAAGGAGGCGTGGTCCGAACGGCCGTCGCCCTCGGTCTCGATCTCGGTGGGGACGCCGAGACCCGCGAAGTAGTTCTTGAAGGTCGTCTCGATCGTGGGGTCGTCGTCGTAGACGAAGTAGCCCGGGTTCGGCGAGCCGATCATGTCGAAGTTCAGGTACCCGGAGAGCTTGGCGCGCTCGGTCGTGGGCAGCTGGGCGACGTAGTACTTCGAGCCGACGAGGCCGAGTTCCTCCGCGCCCCACCAGCCGAAGCGCAGGTGCTTGGAGGGCTGGTAGCCGGCCCGGGCCACGGCGAGCGCGGTCTCCAGGACGGCGGCGGAGCCGGAGCCGTTGTCGTTGATGCCGGCGCCGGAGGAGACCGAGTCGAGGTGCGCGCCGGCCATCAGGACCTGGTTCGGGTCGCCGCCCGGCCAGTCGGCTATCAGGTTGTAGCCGACGGCGCTGTTGGAGGTGAACTGCTGGATCGTGGTGGTGTAGCCGGCGGCGTCCAGCTTGGCCTTCACGAAGTCGATGGACGCCTTGTAGCCGGTACGGCCGTGGGCGCGGTTGCCGCCGTTGGCGGTGGCGATCGACTGCAGGTCCGTCAAGTGCTGCTTGACGTTCGCGAGCGGGATGTCGGGCGCGGCGGCGGCAGCGGCCGGGCTGGCCGAGGCGCTGGTGCCGGTGAGACCGCCTAGGGCGAGCGCCGCGAGTGCGGCGGCCGCGGTGAAGCGTCTGGACACGGAGATGTTCATCTGTGGGGGCTCCGGATTCCGAACGGGGATGGGACGGAACGTGCGAGACGCCTCGGGCGTGGGTGCCACGAGGCGCTGGAGCTGTGCGAGTGCATGTGCTGTGTTCAGTTGTTCGGGTGTTCTGTTGTGCGTGCTGAATGTTCAGCGAGGCTTTGACTCCGCGTCAAGAGCGGAAACCGGTCAGGGGCGTTCGCTCAGCGGACAGGCGCCTCTGGGTGGGGGCGGTGTGGGGTGATGCGGTCGCTGTCGCTGTCGCTGTCGCCTCAGCCGTGGTCGTCGAACTGCGCGGGAAGCAGAGCGGGTTGGTCGAGGATCTCGATGAAGGCGATACGGCCGTGCACGACGTCCAGGTTCAGCATCCCTTGGACGGGAAGCAGTGGCACGCAGCGGTGACCTTCTCCGTAGGGCTGCCCCTGGGGGTGGTCCGAGGTGCGGATGCTCTGGCAGAAGTCGTCACTGCAGCCGCAGGGTCCGTACATCCGCACGTCGTGCGCGACGATGGCGAGCTCGCGCTCGCCCTCGCTCTCGAGAAGCCGCACGAGCTCGCGGACGAGGGCGGGGTAGATGTCGCGGAGGAGCCGGGGCGCGGGGATTTCCTGGTCCATGGGGGGAGGCTACTGAGGTCCGGCAGGGCATCGTTTCGTGTGGGTGTCGGGTGCGGCCGCCCTCTTTCCGAGTGTGGCGGCCTCCACCGCCGCGTCAAGGGCGCTCCCTGCGGTCGCGTCGCTGCGCGATGGCCTGCGGCCACCCTTGACGCGGCGGCGGAGGCTGCCTTTTCACACTCGGAGGGCGGCCGGGGGGCGTGGCCACGCGGAGCCCCTGCCTCTGCCCGGGGCTTCGCGTGACCCCGGCCGCCGGAAGGAGCGACTCTCGGAAAGAGGGCGGTCCCACCCGCGCCAGGGAAGTCGGCCCGCCCCTGTAGCCCGGCCGGCCGGACGCCGTTTCCGCGAGGAGGTACCCCGCCGCCGTTCAAGATCGTTCAGGATGCAGAATGGGCCATATGCCTCTGTCGAACACCCCGAAAACGGCAATAATCGACGACGCCCCGATGGTCAGCGGCGTCCTGGCCCGCGCCTTCGGCGACGACCCGATGATGCGCTGGTTCTTCCCCGACGACGCCTCGCGCGAGGCCGGCCTCGGCCGGTACTTCACCACCCTCTTCGCCCGGCAGTACGGTCTGCACGGTGTGTGCGAGCGCACCGACGCCGCCGCCGCCTTCTGGGTGGCGCCGGAGGGGCAGGACAAGGCCGTTCCCGACGCGGAGACCGTCCAGGAGCTCCAGGAGATCCTCGGTGACCGCGCCGGCCTCTTCCGCGAGGCCGTCGAGGCGGCCGCCGAGCACGCACCGCAGGAGCCCCACTGGTACCTCGCCGTCATCGGCGCCGACCCTGCCGCCCGGGGCCGGGGCCACGGGTCCGCGCTGCTGCGCTCCGGCCTCGCTCAGGCCGACGCGGCAGGCATGCCGGTCTACCTGGAGTCCTCCAAGCCGGACAACCTCCCCGTGTACGAGCACTTCGGCTTCGCCGTCCTCGGCGAGGCGAGCCTGCCGGGCGGCGGCCCGACCCTGTGGGCCATGCGGCGCCCGCCCCGGGACCCGGCGGACGTCTGAGCCGCCACCGGCGACCTCGGCTTCCCGGTCGTCACGGCCCCGGCCGCCTGGGCTCCTGTGCCGTCCGCGCGCGCAGGTGGTCCAGGAGGCCCGCCGGCTCGGGGTACGGCTCCTCGCGGGGCAGTAGCCGGCGGGCGCCGTCCAGGTCGCCCGAACGGACGAGGTCGCGCACGTCGTGGGCGAGCGGCGTCACGTCTCTGACCGAGACCGTCCACTCGTCCGCGTACCGACGAGAGGCCTCGCCCGAGAGTCCGAGCTGGAGCGAGCGGTACGGGAGCGCCCGGAGCTGCGGATCGCGCTCCGGGTCCCACTGGACGCGCGTCGGGGCCTCCCTCAACTGCCGCTTCCAGGCGGCCTGGTCGGGGTGGAACCCGCGCTCGTAGTGGGAGAGGCAGGCGTTCCGCAGGGCCCACTCGAAGCCCTCGCGGGCGATCTCCACGGCGAGGACGGTCTCCTGGCCCTCCTTCGTCCCCCAGCCGGAGCGGTACATCATCCACAGGAACGACGGTTTGATCCACGTCATCCGGTCCCGCTTCCAGGTGGCCGGAAACCGGCCCTCGCGGGCCGCTGGCAGGCCGATCTCGGGCCGGTACGCCTGGTAGACGGTGACCGTACGGTCGGTGTGGAGCGCGCGGATTCGGTACTTCGGCTCATCGGTGGCCGGCTTCGGTTCTTCCATGGGCGTCAGGATGGGTGAAGTCCCCCGGGAGGACCACCGGTTATCCGGGAGCCCTCCCCGCGGGGCGTTCTCATGCCACCGGCGCCGCCTCCTTGGCGTCGTACTCCTCCCGTGCCGCCGCGATCTCGTTCTGGTGCCGTTCGGTCCAGGTGACCAGGGACCGGATCGTGGTGTGCAAAGTGCCGCCCAGAGGCGTCAGTTCGTAGTCGACGCGCGGTGGCACCACCGGGTGGACGGTGCGCTTCACCAGGCCGTCGCGCTCCAGCTGGCGCAGAGTCACGGTCAGCATGCGCTGACTGACGCCGTCGATCTCGCGCTTCAGCTCGGTGAAGCGCAGGACGCGGCGGTCGAGGAGGGCGATGACCAGGAGGGACCACTTGTCGGCGACCCGGTCGAGGATCTGCCGCACCTCGCAGTCCTCCCGGGTGTCCCACTGGAAGGGGTCGTGGTCGCCCTCCGTTCCGTACGTTCCCGCGCAGTGACTCGGTTCCTTCAAAGTGCCTTCTTCCATGGCACCGGATGGTCCCGCAGGATGCAGGTGGTTACAAGAGGGAACCGACCCTCGGATCGGTAACCGGCCACCTCAATCCGTCCTGCCCTGGAGGCAGTTGTGTCCCTACGCGCCTGGAGTCTGCTCCTCGTCCTCTCCGGGACGATCTTCCTCGAAGGCATCGACGTCGCCATGCTCGCCGTCGCCGTCCCCACCGTCCGCGCCGACCTCGGACTCACCACCGGCACCGCCGCCTGGGTCATGTCCTCGTACGTCCTCGGCTACGCCGGCTTCACGCTCCTCGGCGGCAGAGCCGCCGACCTGCTCGGACGGCGCCGGATGCTCCTCGGCTGGCTCACCGTCTTCCTGCTCTTCTCCGGCCTCGGCGGCCTCGCCGACGAGGGCTGGACCCTGATCCTCGCCCGCTTCGTGACGGGCGTCGCCGCCGCCTTCATGACCCCGGCCGCCCTGTCGATCATCACG
The DNA here is from genome assembly GCA_000717735.1 of Streptomyces griseoluteus. GTDB lineage: Bacteria > Actinomycetota > Actinomycetes > Streptomycetales > Streptomycetaceae > Streptomyces > Streptomyces griseoluteus_A. The sequence goes on from JOBE01000076.1 coordinate 4,500, forward strand.
ACCTCCTACGAGGAGGGCCCGCAGCGCAACCAGGCGCTGCTGGTCTTCGCCGGCACCGCCGCAGGCGGCTTCTCGCTCGGGCTCGTCATCGGCGGGCTGCTCACCCAGCTCGGCTGGCGCTGGGTCTTCTTCGCCCCGGTCCTCCTCGCCGCCGCCATCCTGGCCGCCGCGATCGCCCTGGTCCCGAAGGAGCCGCGCCCGGCCCGTGCGAAGGGCTCAACCGGTGCGGGGGGCCCGGTCGGCGCCAAGGGCTCGGGTGCCTTGAGGGGCGGCTTCGACCTCGGCGGGGCGCTCACCGCCGCCGGAGCCATGCTGCTCCTCGCGTACGGCATCATCCGCCTGGAGCACGGACTCACCGGCTGGCAGGTCACGGCCGCCGTGCTCGCCGCCGGACTCCTCCTCGCCGCGGCCTTCGTCGCCGTCGAGCGCCGGGCCGCCGCCCCGCTCGTCCGCCTCGGCATCCTCCGCAAGGCCTCGCTCGTCCGCGCCGACCTGGGCGCCCTGCTCTTCGTCGGCTCCTTCTTCGGCTTCCAGTTCGTGGCCACGCTCTACCTCCAGGAGCTGCGCGGCTGGTCGTCCCTCCAGACGGCGCTCGCCCTCCTCGTGATGGGCGTCGACGCGGTCCTCGCCCCGACCCTCACCCCGCGGCTCGTGGCCCGGTTCGGCAACGCCCGGGTGATCCTCGGCGGCTTCGTCCTCGCCGTCGTCTCCTACGCGCTGTTCCTGCCGGTCGGCCCGGACTGGTCGTACGCGGCCATGTTCCCGACGCTGTTCCTGACCGGGCTCGCGTTCGCCCTGGCGTACGGGCCGCTCACCATCGCCGGTACGGAGGGGATCGCGGAGGAGGAGCAGGGGCTCGCTGGCGGACTCCTCACGACGGCGACCCAGTTCGGCTCGGCGGTCGGCATCGCGGCGGTCACGGCGGTGTACGGCCTGGCGGGCGGCGGCCTCGACGGCTTCCGTGCGGCGCTCGTCGTCCCGCTGGTCATGGTCGTGCTCGGCGCCGTGATCACGGCGACGGGGGTACGCGGCGGGGCGGCCCGCACGCCGGAGGCCCCGGAGACCCCGGAGGCCGCGGAGGTCCCGCTGCCTGCGACGAACGTCACGGTCTGAACGCCCTCAACCGCACCTAATGTGGAGGGATGGACCTTTCGCCCGGCTGCCCGCTGATCGGCGTCGTCGCCACGTACATGCCCCGGCTCTCGGAGTTCACCTTCGAGCCGGGGCTCGTGGCCGCCGTCGACCAGCACGCCGCCGCCGTGTGCGACGCCCTGATCCCCGCCCAGCGGGGGCCGGAGGGCCGGACCGTCCGGCGCGAGGAGCTCGCCGACTACGTCCTCGGGTTCACCGACTGGCTCTCCGAGGTCGACTGGACCGAGCCCGTCGGCCACGACTTCGCGACCCTGCGCCTCACGGCGGTCTGCTGGCTGATCAGGGAGCACGACCTGCTGGCCGTGTGAGACGGGATCCGATATCTGGATCCTGAATCCGGGATCCAATATCTGGATTCTGGATTCTGGATCCAATGGCTCTACATCGGGTCCATCGGCGGTTCCTGGCCGGGACGCCGATCCATCGGTTCCTGCCCCTCGCCCCGCACCATGCGCTCCTGCGGCGCCGGCATTCCGCTCCGGGCGTCCTCGCGGCCCCGCTGGTAGGCCGCGACCTGGTCCTTGGCCCGCCCGGTCTCGACCTCGGCCGCCGACAGCCAGCGCTCCCAGCGTCCCCGCATCGGGGTGACGAGACCACCGCCGACGCCGACGATGATGACGCCCGCGATCGTGGCGAGCACGGCCGTGAGCACCGGCCCGGTCACCGAGGTCGCGATGCCCGCCTGGCTCAGCGCGGCGATCACGCCGAGGCCGACGATGAACGCCCAGGCCGCCGTGGCGAGGACCTTGCCGTAGGAGGTCTGGCTCAGCGCGCCGCCGATGATGTCCCGTACCGCGCGGGCGATGGCCATGGCGACGACGACGATGACGCAGGCGACGATCGCCTTCGGCAGCCAGGCGACGATCCCGTTGATCATGACGCTGACCGGGTTGGGGCCGAAGACCCCGAAGGCCAGCTGGAGGGCGATCAGCAGGACCGCGTAGTAGAGGATCTTGGCGATGATGCCGGTGGCGTCGTATTTCGATCCCTTGAGGGTGTTCGAGACGCCGCTGCGCTCGGCCATCCGCTCGAAGCCGACGCGGCGCAGCAGCCGGTCGGCGACCTTGGCGATCATCTTGGCGACGAACCAGCCGATGAGCAGGATTGCGAGGAATCCGATGAACTTCGGCACGAACTCGGCGACGGCGGACCATGCGTCCGTGAATCCCTGGCCGAAGTCGACCGAGAGGGCGAGGGGCTGCGCCATGGAGCCTTCTCCACTCGGAAGGGCCCCTTCGGTTCGGGGCCTGGACCTCCGACGTAACTACGGCGGGGCCGCGTCCGCCCCCGGTCAGCGTCCTGGCTGGGCCGAAGGGGTGTAAACCGCTGTGGCCGGGGTCTCTTCACCGGTGTGTCCGGTGGCGGGCGGCACAGGCGCGCCCGTCCCGGCCGCGCCCTTCGCCGCCTCGACCGCGGCCCGGCTGCGGCGGCCGGTGCGCAGGGCGTCCCAGGTGAGGATCGTCAGGGCCAGCCAGACGAGAGAGAAGCCGGCCCATCGCTCCGGCGGCATCGCCTCGTGGAAGTAGAGGATGCCGAGGAGGAACTGGAAGGTCGGTGCCAGGTACTGGAGGAGGCCGAGCGTGGACAGCGGTACGCGGATCGCCGCCGCCCCGAAGCAGACGAGCGGGACCGCCGTGACGATGCCGGTGGCGGCGAGCAGGAGCGTGTGGCCGGTGCCGTGGGCGCCGAAGGCCAGGGTGCCCTGGCTGCCGAGCCAGACGAGGTAGCCGAGGGCGGGCAGGAACTGGACGGCGGTCTCGGCGGCGAGCGATTCGAGGCCGCCGATGTTGACCTTCTTCTTCACCAGGCCGTACGCGGCGAAGGTGAAGGCGAGGGTGAGGGAGATCCAGGGCGGCTGTCCGTACCCGATCGCGAGCACGAGGACGGCGGCGAAGCCGATGCCGACCGCCGCCCACTGCGCGGGGCGCAGCCGTTCCTTGAGGACGAGGACGCCGAGGGCGATGGTGACGAGCGGGTTGATGAAGTAGCCGAGGGAGGCCTCGACGACGTGGCCGGTGTTGACGGACCAGATGTAGAGGCCCCAGTTCACCGTGATGACGGTGGCGGCGACGGTGATCAGGCCGAGCTTGCGGGGGCTGCGGAGGAGCTCGCGTATCCAGCCCCAGCGGCGGAGGGCGAGCAGGGCGAGACCGACGAAGGCCAGGGACCACGCCATCCGGTGGGCGAGGATCTCGATCGCCCCGGCGGGCCTGAGGAGAGGCCAGAAGAGCGGGACCAGTCCCCACATGCCGTAGGCGCCGATCCCGTAGAGCAATCCCGCTCGCTCCGTGTTCTCCGTGTTCTCCGTCTTCACCGGACCTCCCGCCCTGTGTCGCGCTGTCCCGTCGAAGGTAGCGCCGCACAGGGCGGCTTGTCATGCCCGTACCGCGATACGGTCATGACGGCTCAGGAGGCGTTCAGGGCTTCCTTGATCGACACGGCGATCGGGGTGGTGGGACGGCCGATCAGGCGGGTCAGGTCGCCGGTCCGCAGGGCGAGCGCGCCGTGCTCGACGGCCCGGTCGACGTCGACCAGGATCTCGGCGAAGGGGGCGGGGACGCCGGCGCCGGTGAGGATCGCGAGGTGGGCCTCGGCGGGGACGCTGCTGTACGCGATCTCCCGGCCGGACTGCGCGGCGACCTCGGCCGCGTACTCGGCGAGCGACCAGGCGGTGTCGCCGCTCAGCTCGTACGCCCGGTTCAGGTGCTCGTCGGCCGGGCCGGTCAGGACGGCGGCCGCGGCGGCGGCGTAGTCGGCGCGGGAGGCGGAGGCGATCCGGCCCTCGCCCGCGTTGGAGGCGACGGCGCCGTGGGCGAGGACGGGCGCGAGGTTGGCGGTGTAGTTCTCGGAGTACCAGCCGTTGCGCAGGAAGGTGTACGGCAGGCCGGAGGCGAGGATCAGCCGCTCGGTCTCCTTGTGCTCGGCGGCCAGGTCGAAGTCGGCCTCGTCGCCGCCGAGGACACCGGTGTACGCGAGCTGGGCGACGCCCGCCGCCTTGGCCGCGTCGATCACGGCGGCGTGCTGGGCGACGCGCTGTCCGACCTCGCTGCCGGAGATCAGGAGCACCCGGTCGCCGGCCTCGAAGGCGTCCGCGAGGGTCTCGGGACGGCTGTAGTCGGCGATCCGCAGTTCGACACCGCGCTCCGCGAGGTCGGCGGCCTTCTCCTTGTTCCGTACGACGGCGGCGACGGATGCGGCGGGGACGTCGGCGAGGAGGGCGTCGATGACGAGACGGCCGAGGGCTCCGGTGGCTCCGGTGACGACGATGCTCATGGTGCTTCCTTCTCCCGTGGGGGTGTGGTGGGCGGTGCACTCACCGGTACTCACCGTACGAGGGGCGCTGTCATTTAGAAAGTACCCACTTTGAAGTAAGGTACTGGCATGGGAGTAAGTGAGATGGGCGAGAAGCCGAAGGCGCTGTTCACGGACGTCGTCGGCGGCATGTGCCCGGCGCGCCTCGTCCTGGAGCACGTCACCAGCCGCTGGGGCGTCCTGATCCTGATCGCGCTGCTCGAGCGCTCGTACCGCTTCAGCGAGCTGCGCCGGAGGGTCGGCGGCGTCAGCGAGAAGATGCTCACGCAGACGCTCCAGACCCTGGAGCGCGACGGCTTCGTCCTGCGCGTCGCCAGGCCCGTCATCCCGCCCCACGTCGACTACAGCCTCACCGCCCTGGGCGAGGAGGCCGCCCGCCAGGTCTCGGAGCTCGCCCGCTGGACCGACAGCCGGGTCCCGGAGGTCGAGGAGGCCCGCGCGCGGTACGACGAGGCGCGTCGCGAGAATGCCACGGATCCGTCTCAATGACGCTGTAACCGGGGCGAGTTGTCAGTCCCGGGCCGTACGATCTGCTCACCGTTCGTGGGGGAACCGTGAGGGACCGTGGGGGAACTGTGGTGTACGGGGAGCGGAATTTTCGGCGTGCCTGCTGTGCCGTGATGCTGGGCGGGTTGGTCCTGACGGGCTGTTCCGACGAGGGTGACGACGGGAAGAGACCCGACGGCAAGGGGAGTACGAGCACGTCGGCCGCCCCGACCGGGGCGCCCCCGGCCACGGCGTCGCCGGCGCCCACCGCCCTCCCCTTCGTCCCCGACCCGAAGCGCGCGCCCAAGACCGAGGCCGACGCCAGACGGATCGCCCTCGCCGTCGTCGCGGGACCCGACGCCTGGGGCCCGGACTACGTGAAGCGCACCCCCCACCTCAGCGACCCGGCCTACTGGCCGGTGCTGGGCGCCGACTGCTCCTGGGGGACCGGCACCCGGCCCGACACCGTCCTCTACAGCGTCACCGCCTACAGCGAGATCCCCGCCGACGGCGCCCTCGGGAACCTCCGGGTCGCCGCCACCGTCACCGTGCACCGCACCGAGGCCGACGCCGACTGGGAGATGGCCGGGACCCTGGAGGAGGCGCTCCGCTGCCCCGACCAGAAGCTGCGCGACGGCGAGCGCATCTCCGGCCTCATCTCGCTCGGCAACCCCTTCGGCACCGGAGGCAACTTCACCGCCCACGACTCCCTCGGAGAACGCGGGACCTACCTCAACGACGCCGTGAAGGGGAAGCAGTTCTACGGCTGGTACCAGTCGCGGATCGGCCAGGTCACCGTCGCCACCGTCGTCAAGGGCGCGCCCGGCTACAGCGAGCAGGAGACGAACGGCACGGTCGGCACCGTCACGTCCCAGGTCCAGGCCCTCGTCACGATGCTCCAACGCGCCGAGGACGAACTGGAGGTCCGGTCATGAGCCCCATCGACCCCGTTGACTCCGCTGGCCCCACTGGCCCCACGGCCCCCCGGCCCGGCCCCGTCCCCACCCCTGCCCGGCCCGAGCCCGGCGCCCTCCAGCCCCTCCTGCCCGCCGACCCGTCCTCGATCGCCGGCTACCGCCTCCTCGGCCGCCTCGGCGCGGGCGGCATGGGCGTCGTCTACCTGGGCCGAACGGAGAACGGCGAACTCGCCGCCGTCAAGGTCACCCACGCCGACCAGGCCGACCAGCCCGACTTCCGGGCCCGCTTCCGCCGTGAGGTCGAGGCCGCCCGCCGGGTCTCCAGCCCCTGGGCCGTCCCCGTCACCGGCGCCGACCCGGACGCCCCCGAACCGTGGATGGCCACCGCCTTCGTCGCGGGCCCCTCCCTCGGCGAGGCCGTCACCGCGCACGGAGCGCTGCCCGAGCGGAGCGTCCGCCTCCTCGGCTGGGCCGTCGCCCGCGCGCTGTCCGCCGTGCACGCGGCCGGACTCGTCCACCGGGACGTGAAGCCGGGCAACGTCCTCCTCGCCGTCGACGGGCCCCGTCTCATCGACTTCGGCATCGCCCGCGCCACCGGCGAGACCGCCCTCACCGCCACCGACATGGTCGTCGGCACCCCCGGCTTCCTCGCGCCCGAGCAGGCCGAGGCCCGCCCCGACGCCATCGGCCCGCCCGCCGACGTCTTCGCGCTCGGCTGCCTCCTCGCGTACGCGGCGACCGGCCGCCCGCCCTTCGGCACCGGCGCCGTGGACGCCCTGATGTACCGGACCGTCCACGACGAACCCGACCTCACCGGCGTACCCGAAGGACTGCTCGACCTCGTCAGGGCCTGCCTCGCCAAGGACCCGGCCGCCCGGCCCGCCGCCGCGGAGATCGGCGTCCGGCTCACCGAGGACAGCCCCGCAGGCGGTGCCGAATGGCTGCCCGCCCCCGTCGTCCGGACCATCGCCGAACGCTCCGCCCGGATGCTCGCCCTCCCGGAGATCGACGCGACCGGGGCGGGCACCGAGCCGACCGAACCGCCACGGCGCAGCCGGCGCGGCTTCCTGCTCCTCGCCTCCGGCGCCGCCGTCCTCGCCGTCGGCGGCGGTTCCTTCGCCGCGTGGGCGGGACTCAAGGACGACGACACCGACGGCGAGGGGGACGGCAAGAAGCCCGCGCCGCCCCGCACCACCTGGAAGATCGGTGTCCTCGCCGACCTCTCGGGGCCCGGGAAGGAGATCGGCCTCGCGCAGGAGCGCGGCGCGCGCCTCGCCGTCGAGCGGTTCAACGCGCGCAAGGACAAGCCGTTCACGCTCGAACTCAAGGTCTCCGACGAGCGCGGCGACCGGACCACGGCCCTGGAGGCGGCCGGCAGGCTCACCACCGACCCGGGCGTGCTCGCCGTCCTCGGCCCCACGACGGACGACGTCGGACAGGCCGCCCTCCCCGCCTTCGAGGAGTCCGGCCTTCCGCTGATCACGGTCTCCGCCGGGTTCAACCTCCTCACCGTCCGGGACAAGGAGAGCGCACCGAACAGCACCGTGCTGCGGGCGATTCCGCACCACCCCTTCGCCGGGATGCACCTGGCCTACGCGGTCACGCTCCTGTCGGCCATCCGCAGACCCGGAGTCCTCCAGGACCGCACCGACGACCCGTACAGCTGGCAGCTCGTCCGGGGCGCCCACTTCGCCTTCGGGCAGGCCGGCCTCACGCCCCACTTCCGCGTGGTCCCGGCGACCGCGCGGGAGTACCGCCCGATCCTGGGCGAGATGATCGACGCCGGAATGGACGCCTACGTCCACTGCGGAGTCCGGGAGACCGCCGTCCTCGCCGCCCGCGCGCTCAACGAACTCCGTTTCACCGGGCCCCGGTTCGCCGGTCAGCACGCCTTCGGGCAGGCGTTCCTGAAGGAGGCCGGTGCCGACGCGGAGGGCTGGTTCTTCGGCGCCCCCGTGCTCGACGCCGTCTCCCGCAAGGAGGCCGCCGGCTTCGTCGCGGCCCACCGCAAGCGGTTCGGGGCGGCTCCCGCGTACTACACGGGGGAGTCGTACGACGTCGTCACCATGGCCCTGGACGAGCTCGCGCGGCGCGCGAAGGCGGGCGGGAGCCCGGCCCGCAAGGGGCTCTGGCAGGCGCTGCGGAAGCAGAAGTACACCGGTGTCATGGGCGGTTACACCTTCGACGAGAGCGGTGACCTCACCAACGGCGGGACCTTCGTGCACGCGGTGCAGAACGGCGCCTACAAGGTGATCGGCCCCGCCCCCGTCGTCCCGGCGGGCAAGGGGAAGCGGAAGGCCTGACCGTGCAGCCACTCCGCAAGGCCGACCCGTCCTCGATCGCGGGCCACCGGCTCCTCGGCCGGCTCGGCGCCGGCGGCATGGGCGTGGTGTACCTCGCCCGGTCCGGCGGCGGCGCGCTCGTCGCGCTCAAGCTGATCCGGGCCGAGCACGCCGCCGACCCCGGATTCCGGGAGCGGTTCCGCCGCGAGGCCCGTGCGGCCGAGCGGATCACGGGCCGCTGGGTCGTCCGCGTCCTCGGCGCCGACCCGGAGGCCCGGGAGCCGTGGCTGGCGACCGAGTACGTGCCCGGGCCCTCCCTCGCCGAGGCCGTCGCCCTGCACGGCGCCCTGCCCGAGCCGACCGTACGGGCCCTGGGCGCCCGGCTCGCGTCCGCGCTCGGCGACGTGCACGAGGCAGGGCTCGTCCACCGGGACGTCAAGCCCGGCAACGTCCTCCTCGCCCTCGACGGGCCCCGGCTGATCGACTTCGGCATCGCGCGGACCGCCGGGGCGACCGCGCTGACCGCCACCGACGCGATGATCGGCACCCCCGGCTTCCTCGCTCCCGAACAGGCCCGGGTCGGCGGGGCCGGCGAGGTCGGCCCGCCGAGCGACGTGTTCTCGCTCGGGTGCGTCCTCGCGTACGCGCTGACCGGCGAACGTCCCTTCGGTGCGGGCACGGTGGCCGCCGTCGTCTACCGCACCGTCCACGAGGAGCCCGACCTCGCCGCCGTACCGGAAACGCTCCTGCCGCTGGTCGCGGCCTGTCTGGCCAAGGACCCGGCGGCCCGGCCGACGGCGGTGCGGGTGCGGGCCGCCCTGGGGGAGGCCGAGGGGCCGGCGGGGGACTGGCTGCCGCCCGGCCTGCCCGCCCTGATCGCCCGGCGCTCCTCGCGGGTCCTGGACCTGCCGGTCGCAGAGCCGACGATGCTGGTGAACGCCGAACCGCCGCAAGGGCTTTCGCGGCGCAGGCTCCTGATGGGCGGCTCCGCGGCGGCCCTGGCGGGTGCGGGAGGCCTGACCGCCTGGCTCCTGAGCCGCACACCGGCGGAGACGGGCGTGGGCACGGTCGGCGGCATGGGAGGCACCGGGGCCCCGCTCCCCGCGTACACCCTCGGTCTGCTCAGCGACCTCAGCGGCCCCTCCAAGGCTTACGGCCTGGCCCATGAGCGCGCGGCGCGGCTGGCCGTGGAGACGTACAACGCCCGCCGGGACCGTCCGGTCGACCTCGTCCTGCGCGTCATGGACGACGGCGGGACCGCGGCCCGTGCCACGGCCGCCGCCCGCACCCTGCTCAAGGACGAGAACCTGATCGGTGTCTTCGGCCCGGCGACGGCGGAGAGCGTCCTCGCCGCGATGTCCGAACTCGTCGACCGGTCGGTGCCGTTGGTGAGCGTCTTCGCGTCGGTCCCGGTCGGCAGCACGGTGGAGGGGCAGACCATCAGGAAGACCTACTTCGAATCCCGTGCCTCCCCCGACTCGCTGATCATTCCCTTCGTGCGCTTCCTCGCCGAGCGCGAGGTCCGCAGGACCGCCCTCGTGGAGGACCGTGCCGGCGGCCGGTACACCTGGTTCGCGGTCAAGAGCATCAAGGACACCCCGCCGGGGGAGGCCGTCGGCGGCAGGGTGACCTCGCATCCCGTCGAGGCGGGCAGCGAGGACTTCGCGTCCGCCGTGCGGGCCGCCCTCGCCACCGACCCGCAGGGTGTGATGTACGTGGGCACCTCGCCGCGGCGGGCCGCGCTCTGCGCAAGGGCCCTGCACGACCACGGGTACGAGGGGTGGCGCGGCACCGTCGAACTCGCCCTCCGGCCGGAGTTCCTCACGCTCGCGGGACCCGCGGCCGAGGGCTGGTACGTCGGCACGGCCTACGCCGACGCCGACGGCATCCCGGCGGCGAAGGCCTTCGCCGCCGCGTACCGCAAGCGCTGGGGAATCGCCCCCACGACGCCCGTCGAGCCGTACGCCACGGAGGCGTTCGACGCGGTCAACTGGGGGATCCAGGCGCTGGGCGCGGCGGTCAGGAATCACGCGGAGTCGGAGGCGGCAGGGGTGGCGAACGGCCTGCGACAGGAGTCGTACCGGGGGCTCGTCAGGACGTACTCGTCCACGGGTAGGGACAACAGTGCCGCGGCCCTCGCCGGGCTCTTCCTCTGGCAGGTGAAGGGCGGAGTGCCCCGCTTCCTCGGGGAGTTCGAGAAGGCGGCGGTCGCGGGGACATGACGGAGGGCCCGGTCCGTACGGGTCTACGGACCGGGCCCCTCCTACGCGCGCGTGCTAGCCGACGACCGTCCAGGTGTCGTTCCCGGTCAGGAGCTGGCCCAGGTCGCCCTTGCCGTACCGCTCCACCGCCGTCTCCAGCTGGTCGGCCATGAGCGTGTCGTACACCGGCCGGTCCACCGAGCGGAACACCCCGATGGGCGTCTGGTGGAGGGTGTCCGGGTCCGCGAGCCGGGAGAGCGCGAAGGCGGTGGTGGGGGTGGTGGCGTGGGCGTCGTGGACGAGGATCCGCGACTCGTTCTCGGGGGTGACCGTGACGACCTGGAGGTCGCCGGTGGCCTGGTCGCGGACGACGCCCTTCTCGTCCTCGGCGCCGAAGCGGATCGGCCGCCCGTGTTCGAGGCGGATGACCGCCTCCTTGGCCTGGTCCTTGTCCTTGAGGACCTCGAAGGCGCCGTCGTTGAAGATGTTGCAGTTCTGGTAGATCTCGACGAGCGCCGTGCCGTTGTGGTCGGCGGCCTGCCGCAGCACCTCGGTGAGGTGCTTGCGGTCGGAGTCGACCGTGCGGGCCACGAAGGAGGCCTCCGCGCCGAGTGCGAGCGACACCGGGTTGAAGGGGGCGTCGAGCGAGCCCATCGGCGTCGACTTGGTGATCTTGCCGACCTCGGACGTGGGGCTGTACTGGCCCTTGGTCAGCCCGTAGATCCGGTTGTTGAAGAGCAGGATCTTCAGGTTGACGTTGCGGCGGAGCGCGTGGATGAGGTGGTTGCCGCCGATGGAGAGCGCGTCGCCGTCGCCCGTGACGACCCAGACGGACAGGTCGCGGCGGGAGGTGGCGAGGCCGGTGGCGATGGCCGGGGCGCGGCCGTGGATGGAGTGCATCCCGTAGGTGTTCATGTAGTACGGGAAGCGGGAGGAGCAGCCGATGCCGGAGACGAAGACGATGTTCTCCTTCGCCAGCCCGAGCTCGGGCATGAAGCCCTGCACGGCGGCGAGGACCGCGTAGTCACCGCAGCCGGGGCACCAGCGGACCTCCTGGTCGGACTTGAAGTCCTTCATGGACTGCTGGGCCTCGGCCTTGGGCACCAGCTGGAGCAGCGGCTCAGGCATCGATGGCCTCCTTGAGGGCGGCGGCGAGCTGCTCGGCCTTGAACGGCATGCCGTTGACCTGGGTGTGGCTCCGGGCGTCGACGAGGTACTTCGCCCGGACGAGGGTGGCGAGCTGGCCGAGGTTCATCTCGGGGATGACGACCTTCTCGTACCGCTTCAGCACCTCCCCGAGGTTCTTCGGGAAGGGGTTGAGGTGGCGCAGGTGGGCCTGGGCGATGGGCTTGCCGGCGACCCTGAGGCGGCGGACGGCCGCGGTGATCGGCCCGTAGGTGGAGCCCCAGCCGAGGACCAGGGTGTCGGCGCCGTCCGGGTCGTCGACCTCGATGTCGGGGACGTCGATGCCGTCGATCTTGGCCTGCCGGGTGCGGACCATGAACTCGTGGTTGGCGGGGTCGTACGAGATGTTGCCGGTGCCGTCCTGCTTCTCGATGCCGCCGATGCGGTGTTCGAGGCCGGGGGTGCCGGGTACGGCCCAGGGGCGGGCCAGGGTCTCGGGGTCGCGCTTGTACGGCCAGAAGACCTCGGTGCCGTCGTCGAGCGTGTGGTTCGGGCCGGTGGCGAACCGGGTCCGAAGGTCGGGGAGGTCTTCGACGGCCGGGACGCGCCAGGGCTCGGAGCCGTTGGCGAGGTAGCCGTCGGAGAGCAGGAAGACCGGCGTGCGGTAGGTGAGGGCGATGCGGGCGGCCTCGACGGCCGCGTCGAAGCAGTCGGCGGGCGTCCTGGGCGCCACGACCGGCACCGGCGCCTCGCCGTTGCGGCCGTACATGGCCTGGAGGAGGTCGGCCTGCTCGGTCTTGGTGGGCAGGCCGGTCGACGGGCCGCCCCGCTGGATGTCGACGACGAGGAGCGGCAGCTCCAGGGAGACCGCGAGCCCGATCGTCTCCGACTTCAGCGCCACGCCGGGGCCGGAGGTGGTGGTCACGGCGAGCGAGCCGCCGAAGGCCGCGCCGAGCGCGGCGCCGATGCCGGCGATCTCGTCCTCGGCCTGGAAGGTGCGCACGCCGAAGTTCTTGTGCTTGGACAGCTCGTGGAGGATGTCCGAGGCGGGGGTGATGGGGTACGAGCCGAGGTAGAGCGGCAGGTCGGCCTGCCGGCCCGCGGCGATCAGCCCGTACGAGAGGGCGAGGTTCCCCGAGATGTTCCGGTAGGTGCCGGCGGGGAAGGCGCGGGTCGCCGGGGCGACCTCGTAGGAGACGGCGAAGTCCTCGGTGGTCTCGCCGAAGTTCCAGCCGGCCCGGAAGGCGGCCACGTTGGCCTCGGCGATCTGCGGCTTCTTCGCGAACTTCTGGCGCAGGAAGTTCTCGGTGCCCTCGGTCGGCCGGTGGTACATCCAGGAGAGCAGTCCGAGCGCGAACATGTTCTTGGAGCGCTCGGCCTCCTTCCGGGACAGGCCGAAGTCCTTGAGGGCCTCCACAGTGAGCGTGGTGAGCGGCACCGGGTGGACCCGGTAGCCGTCCAGCGAGCCGTCCTCCAGGGGAGACGTCTCGTAGCCGACCTTGGCCATGGCGCGCTTGGCGAACTCGTCGGTGTTCACGATGATCTCGCCACCGCGCGGCACGTCCCCGATGTTCGCCTTGAGGGCGGCGGGGTTCATCGCGACCAGCACGTTCGGGGCGTCACCGGGGGTCAGGATGTCGTGGTCGGCGAAGTGCAGCTGGAAGGAGGAGACGCCCGGGAGGGTTCCGGCGGGTGCCCGGATCTCGGCCGGGAAGTTCGGCAGCGTGGAGAGGTCGTTCCCGAAGGACGCCGTCTCCGAGGTGAACCGGTCACCTGTCAGCTGCATGCCGTCACCGGAGTCGCCCGCGAAGCGGATGATCACCCGGTCGAGCCGGCGTACTTCCTTCTCTGTACCGTGGTGCGGCTTGGTCGGGGCGCTGCGCTGCTCCCCGAGCAGGGCCTCACCGGCCTCGCTACTGACCTGGCTGGTCACTGAACTGGACCTCCCTCGCGGCAAGGGGACTCTCCGCCGGAGGCGGGAGAAGGCTCGGGCTGCGGTCGGCCGATCACCGTCCGTCCCGTGCCCACCCTACGACGGTAAGGGGGCCCCTCCCGGGACTTCTCACATCGTGGACCTCTTTTTGAGACGCCCTCTTGCCCTGAATTGTCACGTTCTGTCGCCGCCCGGATTTCCGGAATGCCGGATTCCGTCCCCTCCGGGGGCTCAGGGCCCCCGGGGCGCCGACAGCCGGTCTTCCGTCCTCCAGGTCATCTGACAGGGTGTCAGATCGTCAGGATTTCAGATACGTCAACACTGCGAGTACCCGGCGATGATCGCCGTCACTCGGCGAGAGCCCCAGCTTCAGGAAGATGTTGCTGATGTGCTTCTCCACCGCGCCGTCGCTCACGACCAGCGCTTTCGCGATCGCCGAGTTCGTCCGGCCCTCCGCCATCAGACCGAGGACCTCCCGCTCGCGCGGAGTGAGGTTCGCCAGCACGTCCTGCTGACGGCTCCGGCCGAGCAGCTGCTGCACGACCTCCGGATCCAGCGCCGTACCGCCGCCGGCGACCCGTACGACCGCGTCCACGAACTCACGGACCTCCGCCACCCGGTCCTTCAGCAGATACCCCACACCCCGGCTCGAACCGGCCAGGAGTTCGGTGGCGTACTGCTCCTCCACATACTGCGAAAGGACCAGTACGCCGAGCCCCGGATACTCCTTGCGCAGCCGCACCGCCGCCCGCACGCCCTCGTCCGTGTGCGTCGGCGGCATCCGTACGTCCGCGACCACGACGTCCGGCAGCGCACCCTGGCCCGCGAGACCGGCGACGGTCTCGACGAGCGCCTCACCGTCCCCGACGCCGGCCACGACCTCGTGCCCCAGATCGGTCAGGAGCCGGGTCAGTCCCTCCCTGAGCAGCACGGAATCCTCGGCGATGACCACCCGAACCCGCTCCGCCACGCCTTGCACAACCAGCCCCCATGTCCCGGTCCACCGATACGGCCTTCAGCATCGCAGGCCGACGCCCCGGACGTGAGAACCCGTGCCGATTGCCCGGGGGCTCCTACGGCTTCCGTGCTCACCCCGGGTTGCTACGGCTTCCGTGCTCACCCCGGGTTCCTGTGGCTTCCGTGCTCACCCCGGGTTCCTGTGGCTTCCGTGCTCACCCCGGGTTCCTGTGGCTTCCGTGCTCACCCCGGGTTCGTGCGGCTCCCGTGCTCACCCCGGGTTCGTGCGGCTCCCGTGCTCACCCCGGGTTCCTGCTGGCTACGCCCGCCACGGCAGCTCCGCCGTGACCGTCGTCGGCCCGCCCGCGGGCGAAACCACCGCGAGCACCCCGTCGACCGCCCCCACCCGCTCCGTGAGGCCCGCCAGGCTCCGGCCCGCCAGGGACTCCGCCCCGCCGACCCCGTCATCCCTGACCTGCACCATCAGCCGGTCGCCCGCCCGCCACACGTCCACCCAGGCGCGCCGGGCCCCCGCGTGCTCCGTGACGTTCCGCAGCAGCTCCGACACCGTGAAGTACGCGATCCCCTCGATCGCAGGCAGCGGCCGGGCCGGCAGGTCCACATCCACCGACACCGGGACCGCGCACCGCGAGGCCACCGCGGACAGCGCCGCGTCGAGACCGCGGTCGGTCAGGACCGCCGGGTGGATGCCCCGGGCGAGGTCCCGCAGCTCCCGGAGCGCGAGCTTCACCTCGCCGTGCGCCTCGTCGACCAGGACCGCCGCCGCCTTCGGGTCCGCCGCGAGCTTCTCCTTCGCGAGCCCCAGATCCATGGCGAGCGCGGCGAGCCGGGCCTGGGCGCCGTCGTGCAGGGCCCGCTCGATGCGCCGCAGGTCCGCGGCGGCGGTGTCGACGACGACACCCCGGTCCGACTCCAGCTCGGTCACCCGCGTGGCCAGCCGGGACGGGCCGAGCAGCCCGGAGACGAGGAGCCGGTCGACGGCGACGAAACCGCGCAGCAGCCACGGCCCGACCATCACGAGCAACAGGCCGACGACGCTGGTCACGGTGATCTCGAAGGGGGAGTCGAGGTAGAAGTCGTGCGAACCGTCGCCGTACAGCTGCATGCCGTCCTGCCCCAGGTACGCGGGGAACACCCACTGCCACAGCGGATACAGGAAGAGGCCCCAGCCCGTCGCCCAGAACGTCACCGTCACCGTGAACGAGAACACCGCCCACGGCATGTGCACGACCGCGTACAGCAGGTGCCGCCACGACGCCCCGCTCTTCAGCATGGCCCCCATCCACGAGAAGGCCCCGCCGGTCCGGCCCCGCACGGGCTCCGGCGGCCGCACGTCGAGCCCGAGCAGCCCGCGCGCCCTGGCCCGCTCGACCGCGCCGAAGCCCCGGCACATCGCGAGGGCCCCGGCCAGGATCGGCACACCGAGGAAGGTGATGAGCAGCCCGGCGCCGGCCGAGACGAAGGAGACGGAGAGCGCGAACCAGAGGACGCCGAGCGGCAGCCCGATCAGCACGTAGAGCAGGGCACGCCAGGTGCGGGCCTCGAACGGCGCGCGGATCGCGGCGGGGAGTCGGTGGGAGGCCATCGCGTGGGTCCTTCTCTACGAGTCTCACGAGCAAGAGGGGGAGCGGGCGGTACGTGTCCCAGGCTTCCGTGCGGCGGCCCGCCGGACCATGAGGTGAGTCGGCGTCTACGGGCGGGGGTTTTCCCTACCTGCGTTCGCGGGCCCGGCCGCGCCTGTCTTCACAGGCCCGGTCGCGAGCGCCACGGCAGCTCCGCCGTCACCGTCGTCGGACCGCCCTCCGGCGACTCCACGACCAGGAGCCCGTCCACCGCGCCGAGCCGCTCCGCGAGCCCCGCGAGCCCCGTACCGCCGTCGAGGCGGGCCCCGCCCGCGCCGTCGTCCCCCACCCGCAACATCAGCCGGTCCTCCGCCCGCCACACGTCCACGGAGGCGGACCGGGCGCGCGCGTGCTTGGAGACGTTCTGGAGGAGCTCCGACACCGTGAAGTACGCGATGCCCTCGATCGCCTCCGCCGGCCGCTCCGCCAGGTCCACCGACACCTTCACCGGAACCGTGCACCGGGCGGAGACCGAGGAGAGCGCGGCGCTGAGCCCCCGGTCGGTGAGGACCGCCGGGTGGATGCCCCGGGCGAGGTCCCGCAGCTCCTGGAGCGCGAGCTTCACCTCGCCGTGCGCCTCGTCGACCATCGCCGCGGCCGTCTCCGGGTCCTCGAGCAGCTTCTCCTTCGCCAGACCGAGCCCCATCGCGAGCGCCACGAGCCGGGCCTGCGCGCCGTCGTGCAGGTCGCGTTCGATGCGCCGCAGGTCGGCCGCGGCGGTGTCGACGACCACGCCCCGGTCCGACTCCAGCTCGGCGATCCGCCGCTCCAGCTCGTCGGAGGGCGAGAGCAGCCCCCGGACCATGCCCCGGTCGGCGTTGGCGAGCCCCCGGGAGAGGAGGGGGAGTACGGGCCACAGGACGAGGAGCGAGACCAGGGCGACGGTGAAGGTCACGATCCCCCACGGCAGCCGGATCAGCCCGTACAGCTGGGTCCGCCAGGCCACCGGGTCCTTCAGCGAGGTCCACAGCCAGCCGAAGAAGCCGCCGCGCGACGGCAGCGGGGACGGCTCGGCGACCTCGACGTCGAGCAGTCCGCGCGCCCGCGCCCGTTCCGACCGGCCGATCAGACGCGCGCCGCGCAGCCCGAGGGCGAGCAGCGGCAGCCCGATCACGGTGACCGAGAGGCCGACGCCGAGGAGCACGCTGACCACCGCGTAGACGAAGCCGACCAGGGCGGTGAGGAGATTGGAGAGGAGGAAGGCGATCTCCTTCCAGGTCTCCTTGCCGTAGGCGGTGCGCTGGGGCGGACGGGGGGCGGGAGGGGAGGATTCATGATCGGCGCTCATGCTCCCCAGACTGCCGGTCGGCGGCCGCGCGACGCCATGGGGGAGGTCGGTGAGAGACAGGGGGGATATCCCCACCCGCGACTGCTTACGGCGCCTTTAGCAGGGCCTAGACTCGCGTCCGTACAGAAGTGACCCATGAGACACCGAGACCGAGGGGCGGACGTGGAACCGACCGTTGTCGCGGCCGACGCGGCGGACTACTTCCAGACGTACTCCGTCGTCGGCCTGCTCGCCGTCGTCGGCGTGCTCTTCGTCGCCGTGGCGTTCGGCGCGGGCCGGCTGCTGAGGCCCGTCGTGCCGACGCCCGAGAAACTCCTCACCTACGAGTGCGGTGTCGACCCCGTGGGGGAGGGCTGGGCACACACCCAGGTCCGCTACTACGTGTACGCCTTCCTCTACGTCATCTTCGCCGTCGACTCGATCTTCCTCTTCCCCTGGGCGACGGTCTTCGCGGCACCCGGCTACGGAGCCACGACCCTGGTCGAGATGTTCGTCTTCCTGGGCTTCCTCGCCGTGGGGCTGCTCTACGCATACAAGAAGGGCGTCCTGACATGGACGTGACCCCGCTCCCCGCCCCGAAGCTGGGGCCGCTCGCGCGCCTGGCCCCGGAGCCGATGAAGGTGGTCCTGAACTGGGGCCGCCGCTACAGCCTGTGGGTCTTCAACTTCGGGCTCGCCTGCTGCGCGATCGAGTTCATCGCCGCGTCGATGGCCCGGCACGACTTCATCCGGCTCGGCGTCATCCCGTTCGCACCGGGCCCGCGCCAGGCCGACCTGATGATCGTCTCCGGCACCGTGACGGACAAGATGGCCCCGGCCGTCAAGCGCCTGTACGAGCAGATGCCGGAGCCGAAGTACGTCATCTCCTTCGGCGCCTGCTCGAACTGCGGCGGCCCGTACTGGGACTCGTACGCGGTCACCAAAGGCGTCGACCAGATCATCCCCGTCGACGTGTACGTGCCGGGCTGCCCGCCGCGCCCCGAAGCGCTGCTCCAGGGCATCCTCAAGCTCCAGGAGAAGATCGCGCGCGAGAGCCTGGCGGAGCGGTACGCGAGCGCCGCGTCGGTTTCCCAGCTGACGAGCCCCCTGGTGCAGGGGCCGGGAGGCACGGCATGACCACCCCCGCCTACGACTCCCTCCCCGACTCCGTGACCGAGGTCTTCGGCGAGGAGGCGACGGCGGAGCGGGCGTACGACCTGCTGACCGTCGACGTCCCGCCGGCGTCCTGGATCACGGCCCTCGAAACGGCCCGGGACACCCTCGGGTGCACGTACTTCGACTGGCTGAGCGCGGTCGACGAGCCGGGCACGGGCTTCCGGGTCTGCGCGCACGTGGTGTCGCTCGCGGAGGGCCGCCCTCGCCGCCTCCTCGTCCGTACGACGGTCCCGCACACCGCCCCCGTCCTGCCCACGGCGATCGGGGTGTACGCGGGCGCGGGCTGGCACGAGCGCGAGACCCACGAGATGTTCGGCGTCGACTTCACCGGTCACCCGCACCTCGTCCCGCTCCTCCTCCCCGACAACTTCGAGGGCCACCCGCTGCGCAAGGACTTCGTCCTCGCGGCCCGGGTCGCCAAGGCGTGGCCGGGCGCGAAGGAACCGGGCGAGTCCCACGACGGGGGACCGAAGCGCCGCCAGATGCTCCCGCCGGGCGTCCCGGACCCCAACGAATGGGGCCCCCTGAAGGGCCAGCTCCCGCCTGCCCCGGCCCGCCCCGCCCGAGCGGCGGGAGACCGCCCGGCCCGAGCGGCGGCGGCCGACCGCCCGCCCCGCCGCGCCCGCTCGGTCTCGGAGGGC
>JOBE01000077.1 GCA_000717735.1 Streptomyces griseoluteus
CCCTTGGGGGAGGGAGAGCTGCCAGGTGAGGAGCCGGACGGAGTCGGAACTGAGCCGAGGATGCCGGATGAGCTCGTTCGAGAACTGGGTGAAGGCGCGGGAGGGCGCGTTAAAGTGCCGGTAGATCACGGTGGAGTCCTTGTCCACGAGTGGTTCAGGCCCCCGGCTGACGGCTGCAACCGTCGCTGGGGGCTGTTTTGCGTGAACGTACAGCACTGATCGCATCGAGGCGGACACGTTGAGTGAAGAACGCCCGTGTGGGTGACGGGCAGGCCCAGCAGGCCGGGCACGGCCAACCTCACCCTCCCTAAAGGAGGGTTACTCGGGGCTGGGCGGCAGTCCTGCCTCGGGTGCGGCCGCCCTCTTCCCGAGTGTGGCGCCCTCCACCACCGCGTCAAGGGCGCTCCCTGCGGTCGCGTCGCTGCGCGATGGGCTTCGCCCACCCTTGACCCGGCGGCGGAGGCCGCCTTTTCACACTCGGAGGGCGGCCGGGGGGGCGAGGCCACGCGGGGCTCCGGGCAGTGACTGGGGTTGGCGTGCGCCTGCGAGTTGGTGGGTGGGGGCTTGGCTCGTAGCGGGGGCCGGTGGGCGCAGTTCGGTCGGCTCGGGGTGCGCGGTTGTTGAATGGGGCGGCCCGGCAGGGCTTAGCGTCTTGCGTTCGTCGCGTGGTGGGACTTCAGGCCCCGCTGGTCATTGTCGGTGGGTGGCGGGGGAGAGGAAGCGGGGCGTGGCGGGGTCTTTTGGAGGCACGGCTTATCGCCGCCGCGTGGACCCTTCCACCAGCTGTGAGCGAGACAATGACACTCATGAGAGTCCTGGAGACGAATCCGGTGACGAGCACCCGGATGAGCATGCAGCGGAGCCGGGACACCGGTGTGGAGAAGGCGCTACGCAGTGCTCTGCACGCCGCCGGGCTCCGCTATCGGGTCCATCGGCGGCCGCTGAAGGGGCTGCGCCGAGAAGCCGACATCGTCTTCGGGCCGGCCAGGGTGGCAGTCTTCGTCGACGGCTGCTTCTGGCACGGCTGCCCGGAGCATGCGACGTGGCCGAAGAGGAACTCCGAGTTCTGGCGCGAGAAGATCGAGAAGAATCGGACGCGGGACGCGAACACCGATGCACGCTTGAAGGAGGCTGGTTGGCTGTCCGTACGGGTCTGGGAACACGAGAGCGCGGCCGAGGTCGCCCCGAGGGTGGCCGCGATCGTTGCTGAACGGCGAGCGCTTCTGCGAGGCCGGGCAAGGGCGCACTGAAAACCCTCTGTCTACTGGAAATTGACAGTCTGCAAGTTGTCAAATCTCGGTGATAGCCTGTCCGTCGCATGCGCGTGGCGGACAGGGATGTGCTGCGCGTACCGCGGTACGGCAGTCGGAGCTCCGGGGAGATGTGCGTGATGGGACCACAAGGCGAGGAGTTCGGCCCCTGGCTGGAACGCCAGCTCGCGCGCGCCGAGTTGAAGCAGGCCGACCTCGCGCAGCGCCTCGGGCTCACCCGAGCTGCCGTCTCCGCGTGGATCACCGGTCGGGCCGAACCTCGTGAGGAAACCAAGCGAGCCATCGCCGCCGCGTTCGGGATCGATCCCGCCTCCGTCCACAATCGAACCACCGACATCACTTCGGTACGTCCTCGCGAGTGGCACCATCGACCGGCCCATGCCGATGGAGGCCGCGAGTACGGCAATGCCGCAGCTTTCGCCTTCGACGCCGATCTTTCGGTTCTCGCCCGTGAGGCGACTCAGAACTCGCTCGACGAGCGCCACGACCCCACGGCGCCGGTCCGTGTCCGTTATGTGCTCCACGAACTCACCGGCGAACACCTCGACGCCTTTCTCGCTGCGATGCGGTGGGAGGATCTGCGGCCCCACTATGAGGCGGCAGCAGTGGGCGGGCAGAAGGTCTCCCGAAGCCTCCGTGCCGCACTCGACGACCTGGACGAGCAGCGCTCGCTGCTGTTGCTGCGTGTCGAGGACTACAACGCGGCTGGCCTCACCGGGCCGGAATATCAGGACGGCCGCTACGCCGCCGTGGTCCGTCGCCAGCTCGACAGTCACAAGCAGGCGGGCGGGCGGGCCGGTGGCTCGTACGGACTGGGCAAGGCCACACTCTGGGCAACGAGCCGTCTGGGGCTCGTCCTCGTCAACTCAACGCTCTCCGATTCTCATGAGGGGCGCTTCGAGCGGCGTGTCGTCGGAAGGCTCGACCTGCCCTGGCACCAACTCGGCGGCGAGGCCTATGCCGGCCCCGCCTGGTTCGGCGAGTCGGAGCCCGGACCGCTCCACAAGGGCGTGTCCCGATCCTGGTGGGCGGGAGAGGACGAGGTTCGCTCCCTCCATCTCGACCGGTTGAGCCCCGACCCCGGTACGTCGTTCCTCATCGTCGGGGCCCACGATGCCTCGGGTGACGCCGAGACACTCCAAGAGATGCACGACAAGCTCGTCCGATCACTTGCCGACGGGTTCTGGGCGACGATGGTCGGAGGCCGAACAGCCGGAGCGCTGATGGAGGCCAGTGTCACCACCCTTCGCAACGGTCACGTGTTCATTTCCGAGGAGCGTGTCGACCCGCATGCGCATCACCCCGCTCTCGGTCGTGCCCTGCAGACCTACCTCGACGGGGAAACGGTTTCCGGACTGACCGCCGGCGATCAGGTCGCGCTCGTCGAGGTCCCGCTCGTCGTGTCCCCACTCAAGGGGCGGGGTCGTGCGCGGGACAAGGGACGCGAGCATCGTGCCGTTCTCCTGGTGACCTCGGCGGAGGACCGGGACGAGCGGCACAGCCGGGTCGTCTGCATGCGCGGCAACCGGATGACGATCACCGAGCAGCGCCCCCGCGAGCTGCCTCTCGGGACCGCTCCCTTCCAGGCCGTCCTCCTGGCCGGGTTCGCGACCGGTCGGGACGGCGAGGACGTGGAACTCGCGGAAGCCTTTCTACGTGCCTCCGAGCCGCCGGAGCACGACCGTTGGGACCGCACGGAGGAACTCACTTCGCTCTACGAACGAGGCGCTCTCACTCGCCTCAAGGAATTCCGGACCGAGATCGACAAGGCCGTGCGAGGTCTGGTCGGACGGCGTGAGACCGCCCGTTCGGAGGGCCCCGCCGCCCTCCGCGAGCTACTCAAGCTGGACGGTGGCGCCGGGAATGCGGGCGGCGGAAAGCGGGTGCAGGGCTTCCCGGTCGTCCGCAACGTACAGGCGCGAGTCGACGACGGCGGTGCCTGGAACGTCACCGTCGGTATCAAGCTTCCCGATGCCGAGGACCCTTGGGTGCTGACCCCTGTCGCCAAGTTCGACGTACGATCCGGCGGCCGCCCTGCCGTCGGCTGGGCCGTGCTCGCCGCCTCCGACAACTGCCGAGTGGAGAACGGCAATCTCGTCGTCGCCCCCGGCGTGCGTACGGCTGTGTTCACCGGTGTGACCGACCCCGTCACTCACCCTGTTCCGGGCGCTCTCGCCCGGCTCGTCATCGACGTCCAGAAGGCCCGCGGAGGAGCGGCATGAAGTCCGTGTACCCCTACCCGATCCTTTTCGGCGACGTGGATCTCGACGTCCTTTCGATCACTGTCGACGGGACGTCGCCCCTCCCGTACTCACATGTGTCCAAACCTGAACGGACCGTGGCACTCCACCAGTCCGGCAGGGAGAACTGGGAGTACTGCACTCTACGGCTGCGGGCGACCCTCCCGGAGCCGGAGATCGCCGCCGGCGAGTGGACGGACCTCGTCTGTCTGGCGGCTCTCACGGAAAAGGCGACGAACGCCCGCACGACCGCGCGTCTCAAGCGGTCCGCCGATGGCGCGTGGAGCGGCAGCATCGACCTGCACCGGAGCCGACACCTCAACCGGGCGACGCTCGGTCTGACCGTCGTGGCCACGTGCGACGGGGTCGAAGGAAGAGCCATCGGCACCACGGCACAGGACTGGTACGTCGACCTCAAGGGAGCTACCCCCGTACGTCAGCGCGAGATCGAGATCGTCGAGGCGGACTTCCGCGAGGGGCCCGAAGCGTGGCTTCGTCCGTACAAGGACTCTCTCTGGATCATCGAGACCACCGGCGAGGTGCCCAGGGTCTACCTCAACACCGGATCCGTCGACGGCTTCGTCGACATGCTCGGCGGCAACGGAGGCACCACGGCTGAGAAACTGCTCCGCGACATGACCTCCGGCCAGATCGCGCAGGACGCGTGGACGGCCATGTTCCACACTGCGATCAGCGACCTAGACGTGGATGAGGACGGCACCCCGGTCATGCCGACGGGCTGGCGCGAGTCCGTCCTTCGAATGATGCTGCCCGACGTGCTGCCCGGTCGGCAGCTCACCGATGCCTTGTACGACATCGAGGAACGCCGCACCAAGGGCTTCGGCTGGGCCGAACTTCAGACGACCGTCCAGTACGCGGCCGGAAAGAGAAGCCAGATCACGAAGAAGCTGACCAATGCGGTGCGTTCCGTCGATGCCGCGGAAAGGAGCGCCACGCGATGAGTCTCCTTGCCCCCGTCGACCTGCCACCGGTGTTCGCTCTGCTGCCCGACGCCGCCGTCACCAAGTACCTCAGTCGAGGCATTCAGTCGGGTCTGGAGCTTCCGCCGCAGGTGGCGCTCACCCGTGCCTGTGTCGCGTATGACGCTCGGACAGCCGTGCGCCGTCAGACGGCACCGGTTCGCGAACTCCTCGACGAGGCAATGGGACGCTTCCCGGACGACCGTGCTGCGGCCGACGGCTGGCTCGCCCCCCGTCTCCACGCAACCCTCCGGATGACGCGTGCCGAGGCCGCAGACAGCCGTCTCTGGAACCATGTGGCCATGATCGTTGCCCCGGACTACGTCGTCTGGCGCCACAAAGGTGCCGACAGTGCCGACGGCCGCGGCATCGCCACCGCAGCCCGCTTCAGCGGTCTCCATTACACGCAGACGTTCTCCCGGCTGTGGTGGGCGGCGGAACTCTTCCGTGACGGTGAAGACTACGGTCCCGTCGTCACCGCCTGTCGCGTCCAGGACGTCCTCAACACCACGATGCGCCTGGACGTCATCGATCACCGTCCCACGGCCCAAGCGATGATCCGCGTCATCGGCGGCTTCCTGGACGCGGGGATTCCCCGTCCTGGTGATCACGTCAACGCCTTCTCCGCGGCGGTGAACGCGGCCGGCAGCACCTTGATGTACGACGTTCTGGCAGAGGACGTCGACCCCGACGCGGATGAACTGCTCGAATGGATCGAGGCAGGTGCGGGCGAGGTCGCGGACTGGGACCGGCTTCCGGAGGGACCGTCCGACGGGCGGGTCAGGACGGCAGCCGTCGACGCGCTGCTCCCCCTGTTCGAGAAGCTGCGGGCCGAGGCCCCGCTGCGTCAGAGGCCGTCCGCAGGGGTCGACGAGGAGGGCGATGTGCCCGTTCCGGCTCCCCGCACATCCGGGGTGGTCCTGACGAAGCCCTCGGACTTCGTCTGATCGTCCGCTCAGCCCTCGGGCTCGTTCGCGTATTCCTTCGCGGTGCCGAGGGCGGCCGTCAGGACAGCCTTGCCCAGCAACGGTGGGATCGCGTTGCCGATCTGCTGGGCGATCGCTCGGCCGGACCAGGGGTAGTCGGCGGGGAACGTCTGCAGGACGCCGGCTTCGGCATCCGAGAAGCGCTGAAGTTCCGTCCCGTCGGGCGCGAGGACCCGGTTGCGGGAGACCTTGCCGGTGACGGTGAATGCAGGCTGATCGGACGTGCGGCGACCGCGAGCCTTCGGGTCGCCGCCGGTGCCGTAGTTCGAGACGACTTCGAAAGGAGTCGGCCGGTCGAGTACCTCGGCCATGGGTACCCAGCGCTGCAGGTTCACATCGCCTTGGTCCCGGGCCACGCCCTTGCGGTACAGACGGTGGGTAGGCTTCGGCAGTTCCACGATGCGGCTGAGGCGGGCCACGAGGATGGCTCGGCGCCGGGTCTGCGGGACGCCGAACTGCTCCGTGTGCAGTACGTCGGGCTTGGCTACCCAGTAGCCCATCCGGGACAGGACTTTCGCGTACTCGTACCAGACGGGGAGGACCGCCGGCACCTGCTCGAGCACGATCGCCTCATAGGGCCGTCCCTCACGGAGCGCTTCCAGGGCCCAACGCAGCGGTTCCAGGACGAGGCCGGTGCGGGGGTCGTCGAGTACGGCGAGTTCGGATCGGACGTCCTCGCCGTTCGCCATTCGCTTGACGAAGTCGATCACCTCGTCCAATGCCCGGCGACCCGCTCCGGTGCCGGCCACGGTGAAGGTCTGGCACGGAGGCCCGCCTGCCAGAACGGTCGCACTCGGGAACTTGTGAGGGCCGAAATCCCGCACGTCTCCCTGCAGAGTAAGGAGCCCGGCCGCAGCACGGGTGTCGCACGCGTCCTGATCGAACTCGATCCCCGTCACCTCGTAGCCGAGGTCGCGTGCCGCCACGTCGAGCCCGCCCGGCCCGGCGAACAAGTCGACAATCTCGGGGCGTGGCACGTGATCTCCAGGGGATGGTGTGTTCGTCAAGGGGACCGGGGACTCCCCAGCGCTACAGGTTACCCGGCGCGGCCCATCGCTCGGCCAGGCCGTCGAGCGTCGCCCCCGATCGGTCGGAGGTGACGGAATTCCGCCAGTCGCGGTCAGGACTTCAGAGCCGTTGCGATCGCTTCGCCGAGCACCTGCCCGACCGGGGGAGGAGTGGCGTGGCCAACCTGTCGATACTGCGCGGTCTTCCGGCCCGCGAACTCCCATTCGGGCGGAAAGCCCTGAAGGGAGGCGGCCTGGCGGACGGTGAGGGGCATCATCCCGGATCGCCCGCGCTTGGGATCCCAGACGAAGTCCGGACCCGGTACCTCGTCGGCCACCGTGCCGCCGTCCACGCCCATGCGTGCCCATGCCCGCTTGCTGCCTGTCGGCCCCAGATCCGCACCCCCTCTGTTCCAGGAACCTCCGACCAGGGTGGGGGCCGGACGGTCGGCTTGGGCAGCCCATGTGGCGGCCTGCGGCCAGCCCTGCGCGGCCATCGAGCGGCCGAGCACTTCCCCGACCGTCCGGTGGCGTGCGACCGCGGCCATGGGCGGCGTGAAGGAGTCCAGACGACCGTCCCTGAAGGCCACGACGACGCCTTGCTTACGATCTTGCGCTACTCCGAAATCGGCAGCGTTGAGCACGAACCAATGAATGTCGTAACCGAGGTGGACGAGTTCCTCCGTGATGTACTCCCGGATCGGACCGTATGTCTCCCTGGTGACGAGATCGGGGACGTTCTCGATCAACAGGGCCCGAGGCCGGACGCCGTGCATGAGCATGATCGTGGCCTTGAGTACCTCGAGTTCGTAGTCCCTATCGGGACGGTGCACGGAGGCGGTGGCCTTGACGCGAGGGAGCCCGGCCGCGAGCAGGTCCACGTCGTAGGTCTGCTGGTGCTCGACGGGGTCGAAATCGAGCAGGTCGAGGTCCAGTACGTTCCAG
This sequence comes from Streptomyces griseoluteus, assembly GCA_000717735.1. GTDB lineage: Bacteria > Actinomycetota > Actinomycetes > Streptomycetales > Streptomycetaceae > Streptomyces > Streptomyces griseoluteus_A. The sequence continues at coordinate 7,430 of JOBE01000077.1, forward strand.
GCCGGCCTGTTCGTACGGAGCGTGTCGCAGGCGATGGTCCTGTTGTCGAGGAGGAGCACGGGTTCGAAACCCGCCCGTTCCAGACCGAGGGCAAGGCCTCCGGCCCCGGCGCAGACGCCTACACTCCGCAGGCGGGTCGTCTTGGTGGTCATCACGATCTCCGTCGTCCTCGTTCGATATGTCCCGCACGCCATGGCGCATCGAGGCTCCCCTGGAGGGACAGGCCCACACCCGTCCCGACCAGGGGATCTCCGGGGCTTCAGCCGGCAGCCGTCCCGGAGGCCGTGTCGATGATGGCGACACCCTCTTGAGCCGAGTCGACGGTCGTGAAACGCAGCACGCGGCCGTCGTTGCTGCGGGCCGATGCCGGCGCGACGAAACTGAAGGCCATCACGACCCGACTCGGATCGATCAGAGCGCCGTCCACGAGCGTGGCCCGGTACTCCGGCTCGACGATCGGGTAGAGGACGATCACACCGCGCCGCGGGGCGACGAGGCTCTCGACCGTCGTGTCGCCGGAATCGCCGAGCGAGCCCGCGATGCGTAGGGCAGCCGCGCGGTGCTTGACGTCGCTGATGGCTCCGAAAAGCGGGGCGCGGCGACGGTCACGGCTGAAGTAGGAGTACGTACGACCGTCGACACCCAGCCGGATCCGCTTGCCCGGCTGGGCGTGCTGCGGCGCGATCACGATCCAGTCGTCCACCTGGGCGGAGTCGCCCGTGGCGATCTCCCTCAGATAGTCGAGGTGCGGGGCGAACTGGGAAGGCGCCCCCCACCGCACGTCCGACACCAGGGCGAGGAGCTCCCCTGCACCCATCCGTCCCGTGAGCGCGGAGAAACGGTGGGTGACGTTCTTTTCGGGCAAGTAGTAGGAGAGGTCCACCGGCGCCGCCGACAGTGAGTCCAGGACGGGCGTCCACAGGTTGGTGTTGTGCCGAAGGTCGACGACCTTCGTCGGGTAGGCGGTCGGCTCCTGCCACTCGCCCGGGGAGCGGACGGTGACCAGACGCGAGTTATACATCTTCTTCGGGCTCGTCGGCTTGAGCCACGGGATGTGCTGCCAGACCAACGGCGGAACTCTGTCGGGAGTGACCTGCGGGCGGCCGTCGACGGTCACCGAATACTGGGCCAGCTCGGCGCGGAATGCCTCCTCGTCCCGGCAGATGGCCTCGAATCCCTCGTACAGGTCGATCTCCTTCTTCCCCAGGGATTCCTGGCGCCCCAGGTAGAGACGGACCAGGTCCCGGTACCCCTTGCGGAAGCCGAACCAGCGGCCCATCTGCATGAGCGTGGAGGCGTTGCCGGCCCGGCGCCGGAAGTACGAGACGGTCAGCCCTTCGACGGTGAAGCCGCGAGCCAGCTTCTGGCCGCCGATGAGGATCTTCCAGAGGGACCGCTTGTCGAAGTCGGCCTCGCCGGAATCGATGTCCTTGTCGCCGTTGACCACGATGATCGGCTTGTCGTCGCCGCCGATTCGGATCGCGGCAGGACCGACGTAAGGGGCGAGGTCCTCGAACGAGGAGGGCACGGCCTGACCGTCGGCGCGCACCGCGGAGACAGGGGCGATGTCGGTGTCGAACAGAAGGCGCAGACGTTCGCGGCCGGTGGCGCCGAGGTAGCCGGCGTTCCACCACAATCCGGTGACCCGACCCAGCAGCTCGCGGTGATCGTCCTGCCGGACCGATTCGTGGATCAGCATGGTGTGGTGCTGGAAGTAGCGGTCGCCGAGTCCGCCCTTGTCCTCGCGGTACAGCTTCATCGCGGCGGTCAGCACGAACATGTCCATGGCGCGCTGGAGGCAGGTGTCGTCCTCGTCGTCCTCTGCCACGATGGAGCGAACGTGCGCCATCTCGTTGGAATTCGCGAATGTCCGTTCCTCGTCGGACAGGTCCGAATCGAGATCGTGGAAGTCGCGAGCGCCCATGTATCCGTCCGGGCGCGGCAGGGAGAGGATGAAGTCCTTCGGGAAGAGGTCCTCGGTGTCGCTGGGATCGATGAAGACATTCGCGAAAGGGGTAGCTGTGTATCCCACGTACTGAGCTCGTGGCAGCATCCGCAGCAGTTCCGAGATCTTCTGGTTGATCGCGGTCCGCTCGGCATTCGGTTTGGCCAGGTCCGTGGTGTTCACCGATGCCTCGTCGGACTCGTCGTCCACGATGAGGACCGGGATCTCGGAAAGCGGCGTCTGGATCTTCCGCAGGTCCCTGACCAGCTTGCCGAGGACCGCCTTGTTCTTCTTCACCACCATCAAACGGGCTGCCGCCCGGTGCAGATTGCGCGGGTCGTACAGCGGGAGGCCGGGTTCTTGCTTGTCGGCTTCGAGGGCGGCGATCCCCGTCTGAAGGCTCTGATAGTCGACATCGCGGGTCGTCATCCGGTGGATGTCGAAGGCGCCGAGGGATGAGGGCATCGCTCCGAAGGCAGCGAACTTGCCCTGGCTCCAGGCGGGGTCGTCGGCGTAGTCCGATTCGTATTCGTTCGCCCCGCGCAGGATGTTCTCGCGGCCGACCAGCTCCATGTCCAGGCGACGCTGGGTCTGGGCGCGCAGCATGTTGAGAGTGCCGCCCAGGACGATCACAAGCCGGTAGCCGGCGTCGATCGCCTTGGCGATGACACCGGCGAAGTTGGCGGTCTTGCCGGACTGGACGTACCCGACCACGAGCCCCTTCGACTGGTAGGCCTCGGAGGCCGTTGGGTCGGCCAGGCGCTCCACCACGCGGTCGGTCGCCTCGTCGAGACCTGCGACGATGTCCTCTGGCCAGCCCTTGTCGGTCAGCAGATTCCGGTACGCAGGCCAGTACCAGGGCCGCCCCTGCAGGGATTGAGGGGTGTACCACGGTCTGTGCTCGGTGCTGATCACGACCGCACCGGCGGCCTTGGAGACGGGGACGAGAGCGCCGAGGTGCTTGCCGATCTCGTCGCCGAGGCCGAGCAGCTCGTATACGTCGGCACGTCGCCCGTCCGTGCGCGGCGGGTGGCGAGACCAGGGAGCGTTCTCGTTGTAATCCCAGCGAGTGAGCTGCTTGCGCCACATCTCCACGAGCTGGTCCGTGGCCCGTGCGTCGCGGAGCACGGAGAGGAAATCCGCTTCGGTGGCGTAAGCCATGGCCTCGGGCGCGAGGTCCTCGGCTTGGTACTCCAAGGCGCGGACAAGCTTCTTCGGCTTCCCCGAACTCATGTCGCCGAGGGCGCGGGCGTGCAGGTCGAGACGGATTCCGGCGGTCTCGGGGTTGGTCATCAACGATTCCTCGGCGGTCGAGAGGGTGTGAGGCAAGTGCGTGGGGGATTCACGGAAGGCGAAGACCGGACAGATCCAGCGGCGCGCCCGGCGTGGGCTCGAGACCGGTGACATCCGTTTCGTAGCGTATGGACGATATTCGCTCGAGTGAGGCGGCTGCGAGGAGTGCGGGAGTGAGCCGGGGGACGGATTCGGCCGCCAGGACCAGGGGCTCGTCTCGGGGTGTCCAGCGCTCGTCGTCATCACGCCGGGCCGACCACCCGTACCGCGCCAGCGCGGAATCCAGTCGATCCAGGGTCGCCAGGTTGTGTTCCGCCACGGCAGTGCGCACGACATGGACCGAATCGGAGAGCGTACGGCCGCCTACGCCGCCTCGGGTCAACCGGAGGGAGGTGAACCAGAGCGGTCGGTCAGTAGCGGGTTGGAGCTGTCCGATCCCGTGGATGACGTGACGTCGCCGTTCCGCCACGGTCGTCTTCACCTCGATGTCGAAGTCGACAAGTGCGAAGTCGTGCTCCTCGCCGTACGGGCCGGTCCACGACTCGACGGCGGTGCCCCAGCCGTACGTGTCGGCGAGTCGAGCGAGTATCGACAGTTCCCCCAGTAGCCCGACCCTCCGTTCGACGCTCATCTCCCTGGGGCGGTCGAGCAGTGAACTCCAACCTTCCACGGTTTCGTGGAAGGCATGGTCGAGTGAACGGTTCTGCATGACAATTCGATCCGCCACCGCGATCACCATGTCGTGGAAGTCGCGCATCAACTCCACCTGGGTGGTCCGAATACGGGCCATGCGTAGCCCTCTGTCCACGGACACTTGATCGATGTGAACTGCGGGCAGGGAAGAGCGGGGCGGCTGCTGATTTCGGCCGAGTTCGACGAAGAGCGCGATTTCTCGACCACCATGCCCTATCTCGTACGAGACGACGGGATGCCTGCCGGCGGCGGAGAGTGGGTAGCTCGCACCGACTCCCTCCCCCAGATAGTGCTCGATCGTCGACCAGGCGAGTGCCGGGCCGGTCTCGGAGTCAGTCATCGTCGGCCACCCGATTCATCTCGGCTCGGGCAGCGGCCACCAGAACGGACTGCCACAACTGCAGGTTGTCCTTCTCCCGGCTGCCGCTGTACTCCTTCTCGAAGATTCGATGAAGCAGGAGGTACATGAGCGACTTGAGCGTCGGGGCATCGTTCAGGCCGCCACGTCGGCCGCCGAGGATCGCGGCACGGTAGTGGTGATTGAGGATGATCGTCCGTGTCTCGCGATCGATCTCGAAGAACGAGCTGTTGTCGATCTTCTGCCAGCGGACGGTGATCGGATCTTCGCCGGGGATGAGCGGCAGTTCGTCCTCGATGGCCTCTCGAACGGAGGACTCGAAGCCCTTGCCGGCGGGTATCGCGGGCTTGCGGGTCGTTCCGGTCCGCTTTCGCGCGTCCCGATACGTGGCGTCAGCGTCTGCAACGTACTGTGCGAATGTGCGCCCGTTTGTATCCGTCGCGGACTCCAGGGCTGTCACGAACTCCGGGGACGTGGTGACGCCGTCCTTCTTCACGGTGAGACGGAACGCCTTCGAGGCAACCTCGTCGTCCGGCAGGTCGACGGTGACACGGGCGAGGGCGAGATGTTGCTCCGGCTGGCGGAAGTTGTTCCATCCACCGGCCTGGACCAGGCGGTTGTGTCGATAGAAGTAGAAGCCTTGCCGGTCGATTCCTGTGCCCACGGCCTTGAATTCGTCGGTGTTGGACTTCGGCGGCCATATGTGTGCGGTCAGCGTGACAGGGCCGACAGAGGGGACGTCGGCAGTGAAATCGCGGGCGTAGTCCGGGTGGCCACTGACGGGGTAGGCAAAGGGATCCAGGGGTTGGACGCCGAAGTTCATGTACTCGACGCCGGTCGAGACATCCTCCACCGCGATGGTGATGTTGAAGTCGTCGTGTGTCAGGAACCGATGTAGGTGCAAGCCTAGGTGGAGACCCAGCTTGTTGATCGTGCGATGGAGATACCGATCGGTCTGGCCACCACCGCCGGTATGAGGGAAGTCCTTCACCGCGTCCCAGCGGACGATCGTGCCCTGCCAGACGATCGGGCAGTCGTAGTAGCGGTCGATGAGCTGCTGGGCGTAGTCCGGGGCGACGATGTCGCACTGGTAGCCGGCCACGGCGCGCTCCATCGTCCATCGCCTACCTGCCGGCGCCGCGGCCCGGGTGCCTCGTACCTTGCTGACGACGGTGACGGCGCCCGCGTGGCTGAGCGAGGCGGACTTCAGGCCGGTGCCGAACATTCCGAGGGCCTGGGCGTCGTAGTCGCGACGACCGCCGACGGTCATCGCAACATCGAGCTCCTCCTCGTCCATTCCCTTGCCGTCGTCGACGAGGAGCAGGCTGACAAGCCTGTCCTTGTCGCGCAGGAAGTGAATCACGACGTCCTTGGCCCCGGCGTCGATGGAGTTGTCCACCAAGTCCGCGATCGCTGCCTCGAAGCCGTAGCCCTGACTGCTGAGGGCTTCCATGTATCGGGCGTCCGGCGGCAGGTGCTTGCTGCCGGTGGTGGGTACCTCGAACTGCCAGTCAGTCGTCATGTCTGCCTTGGGATATCTGCCCTACATCCGATGAGGCATGACCCTAATGGACCGCACTGACATCGATGCATAGACGACGGTTCGTCACGCGGATTCCAGGACTCCGTGGCACTCCCCGTACGTCCGGCCCGACCCGCACCAGCAGGGGGATGTGCGCGCCGGCGGCCAAGCCGCCGCGCGGCCCCGGGCCGCCAGGGTCGTCGCGTACTGGGGGAGGAGGTCCGCGTTCGAGGGGTGGGTGGATTCTGAGGCTGCGAAGGCTTCGTACGAGGGGACCGTGGCGCGGACGATGCCCAGGTTCGGGGTGCCTGCCTCGGAGAGTTCGCGGAGGGAGGCTTCGAGGTCCGTCAGGTGGGCGCGGTACGTGGGGTACTCCGCCTCCAGTTCCGGGTACGCCGCCAGGAGCTCGTCCAGTTCCGGTTCCGGCCAGTGCAGGACCGCCACCGGGAACGGGCGGGAGAGGGCCGTGCGGTACGTGCCCAGTTCCGAGCGGAGGCGGTCGATCTCCGCCTGGAGTTCCGCCGGGTCCTCCGAGCCGAGGGACCACAGGCGCTTCGGGTCGTGGAGTTCGTCCAGGGGGACCGCCCCGCCGTGCAGCCGGTCCGCCCGTACGTCCCAGTCGTCGTGCGGCAGCGCCAGCATCCTGCGGACCCGGTGCCGGGTGATCAGGAGCGACTGGGTCGCGTGGGGGAGTTCCGGAGAGGTGGCCAGGAGTTCCGCCGCCTCCGTCAGCGTCGACTCCGCCGCCTCCAGCTCGTCGTGCGCCTCCAGCGTCTCCGCCGTGATCTCCCACGGGGCCGCGTCCGAGGGCCGTGCCCTGCGGAGGCCGTCGATGATCGCCCGGGCCTCGGCCTCGTGGCCGTACTCCCACAGGTTCGCCGCCTTCAGCGCCCTGATCAGGTGCGGCTGCGCCGGCTCGGGGGTCAGGAGGGAGTCGTAGAGGGCCGTCGCCCCCGGGCGGTCGCCCGCCAGTTCCAGATGGGCCGCGGCCTGGAGGAGCAGGGGCTCCCGGTCCTCCGGGTACTGCGCGGCGGTGCGCAGCAGGCGCTCGGCTTCGGTGGTGTGGGCGGCAGGCGTGTCGGGGCGCATGCGTCCCACCGTACTGCCGTGCGGGTCTGGAGAGTTGGTGCCTCAGCGCTTAAGGTGCCCGCGTGCGGGCCAGGGGGCGGGAGCGGGTGCCGGTCGTCGTCCAGTCGCGAGGGCGGCGGCGTACGCCTGCCCGTCTGTTGTGGATGGGTGCCGAGGCCGTCGTCACCTGTGGCGTTGTCCTTCTCCTCCTCGTCGTCCACCAGCTGTGGTGGACCAACCAGGAGGCCCGTGCCGAGGCCCGCGAGCAGGTGCGTGTTCTCGAGCGGGAGTGGGACATCTCTCCACCCGTTCCTTCACCCGCTTCTCCGTCTGTCCCTCCGTCCGTCCCTCCTTCTGTTTCTCCCTCCGTTTCCTCCTCCGGCTCCTCCCCTCTCTCTCCTCCCGGCGATGGTTCGGGCGGGCCCGGTGGGGCGGCCGGCGGTGGCGAGTCCCGGCCGTCCTACGGTCCTTCCGCCGGCTTCGCCGTCCTCCGTATCCCCCGCCTCGGGCTCACCGCCCCCGTCGCCCACGGCGTCTCCAAGCGGTCCGTGCTCGACAGGGGGTACGTCGGCCACTACCCCGGCACCGCCGCCCCCGGCCGGACCGGGAACTTCGCGCTCGCCGGGCACCGGAACACCCACGGCGAGCCCTTCCGGTACCTCAACCGGCTGGTGAAGGGCGACGAGATCTCCGTACGGACCAGGGATGCCACGTACACGTATCGCGTCGACCAGATCCTTCCCCGTACCGCTCCCCGTGACGTCGGGGTCATCAGGGCCGTGCCCCGGTCGCTCGTCAAGCCCTCGTACGGGTACGACGCTCCCGGCGCCTACCTCACCCTCACCACCTGCACCCCGGAGTTCAGCAGCGCCTACCGGCTCGTCGTCTGGGCGACGCTCGTCCCGGGCCGGTGACCTCGTGCCAGTACGAGGGTGAGCGCCGCACCGGCCGCCGCCAGGCCCGCCGACACGAGCAGGGCGGTGTCCGGGCCCGCAGGCCCCAGGGCCAGCGTCAGGGCCACGCCCGCCGAGGATCCGATGTAGCGCGCGGTGTTGTTGGCGCCCGAGCCCATCGCCGCGCGCTCCGGCGGTACGGAGTCGACGGCGAGTCGGGGCAGCGCCGCGTTCAGGAGGCCGCTGCCCGCGCCCGCCAGGAGGAGGCCGGGGAGGAGGCGTGGCCAGGGGCCGCCCTCGATGCTCCCGAGGAGGGCCAGGATTCCTGCCGCCGACAAGGCGAAACCCAGGGTGAGTTGGTACGGGGCCGAGAGCCGGGCCGCCAGTCGGCGGGCCTGGAGGGCCACCACGAACGCCGTGCCCGACCAGAGCACGAACAGCCACGCCGCCCCCAGCGGTGACATCCCGGCCCCGCTCTGGAGCAGCGCGGGCACCACACTGAACAGGCCGATTACCGCCAGGCCCGTGAACAGCGCCCCCAGGACCGACGCCAGGAACGCGGGCCTCCGCAGCAACGCCAGGTCGACCATCGGCGTACGGCTCCGGTGTTCCACTGCCGCGAACGCCGCCGTGAGGGCCGCGGAGGCCAGGAGCAGCAGGCCCACCTCGGGGCGCAGCCAGCCGTCCCTGCCCAGGGTGAGTGCGGTGAGCAGTGCCGCCAGGGCCAGGCCGAGGGTGGTCGCGCCCGCGATGTCGGGGCGGCGGCCCTGCCGATGGGGTTCCGGCCTGTCGTACGGCAGCCTCCGCGCGCCGATCGCCGCCGTCGCCAGTGCCGCCGCGCCCAGCACCCCGTACGCGAGCCGCCAGTCCGCCAGGCTCAGCGCGCCCGCGAGCAGGGGGCCGAGGGCGATGCCGCCGCTGACGGACGCGCCCCAGATCCCCGTCGCCCTGATCCGGTCCCGGCCCGCCGGGTACGCGTGGGCGAGCAGGCCCAGGCTGCCCGCGAGGAGCGCCGCGCTCGCCGCGCCCTGCGCGACACGGGCGAGGGTGAAGGTGAGCGTGGAGCCGGCGAGGGCGCCGAGGGCGGTGGTGAGGCCGAGGGCGAGGGTGCCGAGGAGGAAGACCCGGCGGCGCCCGTGCGCGTCGGCGAGGCTGCCGGCCACCAGGAGGAGGACGGCGAGGCCGAGCGGGGTTCCGTTGAGGAGCCAGGCCTGGGCGGAGGCGGGGGTCCCGAACGCGACGGCCATGTCGGGGAGCGTGAGCATCGGGGCCGTGTAGTTCATCAGCGCGACGGCGGTGGCCGTGGCGGTGACGGCCAGGGTGGCCCGGCCGCCGGCGCCGTGGGGCGGGGCGGAGGCGTGGGCGGCGGGCGCGAGCTGGGGCACGGCGGGGACCTCCACCTGTAAGGGGCTTGGCTGCGCAGGTTACGCTCAAGCTAGCAGGGTCAGTTCATTCAATGAACCTTCGCGGTACGATGGTTCCCATGGCTCTCGGCAAGGACTACGCCCACCAGCAGTGCTCCATCGCCCGCGCCCTCGAAGTCGTCGGCGAGCGCTGGACCCTGCTCGTCGTCCGCGACGCCTTCTACGGCGTCCGCCGCTACAACGACTTCCTCACCCACCTCGGCGCCCCCCGCGCCGTCCTCGCCGCCCGCCTCCAGGCCCTCGTCGAGGCCGGCGTCCTCGACCGGCGGCGCTACCAGGAGTCGCCGCCGCGCGACGAGTACGTGCTCACCGCACGCGGGCTCGCCCTCTGGCCGGTGCTGCGCGCGCTCGGCGCGTGGGGGCGGGACGAGGTTCCCGGAGCCGTACCGGTACGCCACTTCCACCACGCCGACTGCGGCACCGAACTCGGCCCGTACGGCGAGTGCCCGGCCTGCCGCGTCCCCGTGCCGCCCGGCGACGTCGAGATGCGCCCCGGCGCCGGGCTCGACCCGGATCCCGGCGATCCGGTCGGCCGCGCGCTCCTCGGGACCCGCCGGCTCCTCGTTCCCCTCCCACACGGCCCGGAGGGCGGGAACTCCTGAAGGAGCCCGTGCGTCATCTCGGTGAGAGGTCGCGCGACACACGACGACGAGGAGGTGGCGGGATGACGATCAGGGCACTGGTCCTGCGCGTGCTCGCGCCACTGTTCTTCCTCCTCGCCCTCGCCGATCTGCTCCTCTCCGACGGCGGCGGTGTCGTCTCCGGTGGCGTCTCCGGCGCCGTCGCCCTCGCCGCGACCACCGTCGTCCGCGCCCTGCTCGGAGCCCGTACGGCCCCGGCCGTGCCGCCCACCGCCGTCCGTACCGCCATCCGCGACCGCGAGCGCCGCACCGCGTTCCTGCCCCAGCGCGACCCCGACGCCGCAGGGCGTCGCAGACCCCGCGCTCCCGGCCGTCCCCTCCTGACGGCCGTGTAGGGAGCCCCCGCACCACCGGTCCGGACCGCCACACGTCCCGACCGCATCGCACCGGACCAGCACCCATCGCACCGGACCAGCTCCCGCGCGGATCCGTCATGCCGAGACCCGAATCTCTTCCGGTTTCCCCGGCACGACGAGAACCCACGGAGGGCTCCCTTGTCCGATCTCCTGTCCGACCTCCTGTCCGCCTTCGCCTCCCTCGTCGAGCGGCTCGCCGACCTGCTCCAGCCGCTCTTCGCCACCACCGCCACGGCTGCCGCGATCGTCCTCTGCACGATGCTCGTGCGGCTCGCGATCCACCCGCTGTCCCGGGCCTCGGCCCGTGGCCAGAAGGCCCGCACCCGGATCGCGCCGCAGATCGCCGCGCTCCGCAAGAAGCACGCCAAGAACCCCGAGCGGTTCAGGAAGGAGCTCACCGCACTGCACGCGCGGGAGAAGGTCTCTCCCCTCGCCGGGATCCTGCCCAGCCTCCTCCAGGCGCCCGCGTTCCTCCTCATGTACCACCTGTTCGCCGGCGACCGGATGGCCGGGCACACCCTCTTCGCCGCCCCGCTCGGCGACCACTGGGCCGACGCCCTCGCGCACGGCGGTGTCCTCGGCCCGGCCGGGCAGGTCTACCTGGTCCTCTTCGCGGTCGTCACCGGGGTGGCCGCCTTCACCTACCGCCGTACGAAGCGGCAGCTCGCCGCCCAGCCCCTCGACCTGGGGCAGTCCACCCCGGGCGCCGGAGCCATCACCAAGGTCATGCCGCTGCTCTCCTTCGCCACCCTGATCACGGTCGCCGTCGTCCCGCTCGCCGCCGCCCTCTACGTGGTCACGAGCACCACCTGGTCCGCCGTCGAACGGGCCCTCCTCTTCCGCGAGGAGGCGGAGGCCAAGCCGCTTGCTACTCGCGCGTAAGGGTCCAGGGTGTGAACGGGGTCTTGCAGAGTGACCCGTTGTCTTGGAGGATCGGCCAATCCTCCGATGGCCGCACTCCATCGGCCGGGGTACCTCAGGGCCTTTCCCGGGCCCGCCTCGACCACAGGGAGAAGTCCATGAAGCTGCTGCGTGTCGGCCCGCCGGGGGCCGAGCGTCCCGCCCTGCTCGACCGGGACGGGGTCCTTCGCGACCTGTCCGCCCTTGTCGACGACATCGACGGCAGTCTGCTCGCCGACGCCTCCGCCCTCGACCGGATCCGGGGTGCCGCCGGCGCCGGCGTGCTGCCCGCGCTCGACGCCACCGGGCTGCGCGTCGGCCCGCCCGTCGGCCGGATCGGCAAGGTCGTGTGCATCGGGCTGAACTACCACGGGCACGCCGCCGAGACGGGCCAGGCCGCCCCCGCCGAGCCCGTCGTCTTCCTGAAGGCCTCCGACACCGTCGTCGGCCCCGACGACACCGTGCTCGTACCGCGCGGCTCGGTGAAGACCGACTGGGAGGTGGAGCTCGCCATCGTCATCGGGCGCACCGCCCGCTACCTGGAGACCGACGAGGAGGCCCTCGCGCACGTCGCCGGGTACGCCGTCGCCCACGACGTCTCCGAGCGCGAGTTCCAGATCGAGCGCGGCGGCACCTGGGACAAGGGCAAGAACTGCGAGACCTTCAACCCGTTCGGGCCCTGGCTGGTCACCGCCGACGAGGTGCCCGACCCGCAGGCGCTCGGCCTCCGGCTCTGGGTCAACGGCGAGCTCAAGCAGGACGGTCACACCTCCGACCAGATCTTCCCGGTCGCGGAGGTCGTCCGGTACGTCAGCCGGTTCATGACCCTCTACCCGGGCGACGTCATCAACACCGGCACGCCCGCCGGTGTCGCCATGGGGCAGCCCGAGCCCAAGCCGTACCTGCGCCCCGGTGACGTCGTCGAGCTGGAGATCGACGGCCTCGGCCGGCAGCGCCAGGAGCTGAAGGGCGCCTGACCCTCCGCCCCCCCTGCACGGCGGCGCGCTCCTGGCCCTCAGCCGGCGGCGGAGGCGTACGAGCTGAGCAGGCGTTCCAGCGCCTCGACGACCATGGCGTGATCCTCGGCCTGCGGCAGTCCCGAGACCGTGACCGAGCCGATCACTCCCACGCCCTCGACCGCGACCGGGAACGAGCCGCCGTGTGCGGCGTACCGGTCGGGGTCGAGGCGCGAGGACGCCTCGAAGGTCGTCCCCTTGGCGCGGAACCGGGCGCCGACCAGGAACGAGCTGACGCCGTACCGCTCGACGACCCGCCGCTTGCGGTCGATCCAGGCGTCGTTGTCCGCGCTCGACCCGGGCAGCGCGCAGTGGAAGAGCTGCTGCGGGCCGCGCCGGATGTCGATCGCGACCGGGGCCTCGCGCTCGCGCGCCATGCCGACGAGCAGGGTGCCGAGCGCCCACGCGTCCTCGTACGTGAACCGGGGGAGGACCAGACGTGCTTCCTGGGCCTCGATGGCGGCGACCTCCGGGCTGCTCACAGCGTCACCGTGACGTGCTCGCGGGCCGACCGCTTCGCCGCCTCCAGGACGTCGAGCGCGGCGGCGGCCTCGTGCGCCGTCACCGGGTTCTCGCCGGTGCCGCGCAGGGCGGCGGCGACGGCCGCGTAGTACGCCGGGTAGTCGCCGGGCAGCGACTCGACCGGGGTCCCGCCGCCGGTCAGCGGCGACTCGCCGGCGCCGAGCCGGCCCCACAGCTCCTCCGGTTCCGTGCCCCAGACCGCGCCGGGTGCGGGCCGCAGGCCTTCACGCAGGGCCGCCTCCTGCGGGTCGAGCCCGTACTTCACGAAGCCGGCGCGCTGCCCGAGCACCCGGAAGCGGGGGCCGAGCTGGGCGGTCGTGGCGCTCACGTACAGATGGGAACGGACGCCGTTCGCGTGGGTGAGCGCGAGGAAGGTGTCGTCGTCCGCGGCCGCGCCCGGCCGGCGCACGTCCGACTCGGCGTACACCGAGACCACCGGGCCGAAGAGGACGAGCGCCTGGTCGACGACGTGGCTGCCGAGGTCGTAGAGGAGCCCGCCGATCTCCTCGGCCGCGCCGGACTCGCGCCAGCCGCCCTTGGGCATCGGGCGCCACCGCTCGAAGCGGGACTCGAAGCGCTGGACCTCGCCGAGCGCGTCCTCGTCGAGGAGGCGGCGGAGGGTGCGGAAGTCGTTGTCCCAGCGGCGGTTCTGGAAGACGGAGAGCAGCAGGCCGCGCTCCTCGGCGAGGGCGGCGAGGGCGCGGGCCTCGGCGGCGGTCCCGGCCAGCGGCTTGTCGACGACGACCGGGAGGCCGGCCTCCAGGGCGGCCGTGGCGAGGGCCACGTGCGTCTTGTTGGGGGAGGCGATGACGATCAGGTCGAGCCCGTCCGGCCCGTCCGGCCCGTCCGTCCCGCCCTCCCACAGCTCCTCCGCGGTCGCGACGACCCGGACCCCGGGGTGGGCGGCGCGGGCCTCGGCGGCCCGCTCGGGGTTGCCGGTGGTGACGGCGGCCAGGACCAGGTCCTCGGAGGCGGCGATCAGCGGGGCGTGGAAGACGGAGCCCGCGAGGCCGTAGCCGACGAGTCCGACGCGGAGGGGGGTGCGGGAGTCGGTGCCAGTCATGCCGACCACTTAAGCAACGGGGTTGCCAAAGTGCAAGCGGCGGCGACAATGGGCAGGTGACGAGGGATCTGGGTGGAGTGAACAAGCCGACGCCGGCACCGGAGGCGGTACCGGTACCGGCGGCGCGCAGTCGCGGCGCGGCGCTCGTGCTCGACCTGCTGCGCACGGCGGGCGAGCCGGGCATCAGCCGGCTGGAGCTGGCCGAGCGGACGGGGCTCACCCCGCAGGCCGTCAGCAAGATCACCGCGCGGCTCCGGACGGAGGGCCTCGCCACGGAGGCCGGGCACCGCGCCTCGACCGGCGGCAAGCCCCGCACGGTCCTGCGGCTCGTCCCCTCCGCCGGGTACGCCGTCGGCGTCCACCTCGACCGCGACGAGCTGACGACGCTCCTCGCCGACCTCGCGGGCGCGGTCGTGGCCCTGCGCCGCCGCCCCCTGGACCTGGGGGAGGGGGCGGGGCCCGTTCTGGACGCGGTGACGGAGGAGGTGCGGGCGCTACTCGGCGGCCCGCCCGACGCGCGTGCCGTCCTCGGCGTCGGGGTCGCCATGCCGGGCCCCCTGGACCACCGGGCGGGTGTACCGGGCCGGGTGACCGGCTTCCCCGAGTGGGAGGGGCATCCCGTACGCGAGGAGCTGGCCGGGCGCCTCGGGCTGCCCGTCGTTTTGGACAAGGACACCAACGCGGCCGCCCTCGGCCTCGCCATCAGGCCCGCCGCCCCCGGCTCCTTCGCCTACGTCCACCTCGGTACGGGGCTCGGCGCGGGCCTCGTCCTCGGCGGGGCGCCGCTGCGCGGGGACAGGACGGGGGCCGGCGAACTCGGGCACCAGACCGTGCAGCTCGACGGGCCCCCGTGCGGCTGCGGCGGGCGCGGCTGTCTGGAGGTCCTGTGCCTGGAGGCGGTCGGGCGCGGCGAACTCGCAGAGGCTGCGCGCATCCTCGGCGCGGGCGCGGCCAACGTCGTACGGCTCCTCGACATCGACCAGGTCCTCCTGGGCGGCCGTGTGGTGCTGGCGGCGCCGGGGGTGTTCGCGGACGGGGTACGGGAGGTCCTGGCGGGGCTCGGCCTGACGGCCCCGGTGGGCGTCGCGGCGGAGCCGGACGCGGTGGCCGAGGGGGCTGCCTGGCTCATCCTCGGTCCGATCTTCGGAAAATAGGCTGATCGGGCGGATTGGGCGGACCGTCCGGGCGCGCGGGCGGTGTCGCTGCCCGGCCCGTCCCCCCGGGCATGGCAGGGTCGCGGCCGACCCGTACGTCGGCGAGCAGCAAAGGCCAAGGCCCATGGCATCAGCCCCCCTGCGACCGCGCAGCGCCCGCGCCGCCCTGGCGGCGGCAGCCGCGATGGCAGCCACCGCGACGGCCGCGACAGCCGCGATGGCGGCGACCGCGACGGCCGCGTCGGCGGCCACCGGGACGGCCGCGATGGCGGCCACCGAGACGGCCGCCCAACTGCCCCTGACCGCCCCGGCCGCAGGCGCCCCCTCGGCTGTCGAGACCCCGGGCCTGGCGGCCTCCGGCCTGGCGGCCCCGGGCTTGGCGGCCTCCGGCCTGGCGGCCCCTGGCTTGGCGGCCCCGTCAGTCCCGGCCTCCGGTCTGGAGGCCCCGTCGCTCGCGGCCTCCGGCCTGACGGCGCCTGGCCTGGCGGCCTCCGGCCTTCCGGCCCCTGGCCAGGCGGCCTCCGGCCTTCCGGCCCCTGGCCTTCCGGCCCCTGGCCTGGCGGCCTCCGGCCTTCCGGCCCCTGGCCTTCCGGCCCCTGGCCTGGCGGCCTCCGGCCTTCCGGCCCCTGGCCTGGCGGCCCCTGGCCTGGCGGCCTCCGGCCTGGCGGCCCCTGGCCTGGCGGCCCCTGGCCTGGCGGCCCCTGGCCTGGCGGCCTCCGGCCTGGCGGCCCCTGGCCTGGCGGCCCCTGGCCTGGCGGCCCCTGGCC
>JOBE01000078.1 GCA_000717735.1 Streptomyces griseoluteus
ATGTGTATAAGAGACAGCCCCCACTCCCCACACCCCCGTACCAACCGCTGTTCCGAAGAGGACGAGACAGAAAGGCAACTCCGTGGCTCCTGACGCCGCACACCGACTGGCCGCCCTCGCCGCGCAGGCGTTGGGCACCCCGCTGCCGCTCCGGCTCCGCGCCTGGGACGGCAGCGAGACCGGGCCGCAGGACACCCCCGTCCTGGTCGTCCGCAGCCGCCGCGCCCTGCGCCGTCTGCTGTGGCACCCGGGCGAACTCGGTCTGGCCCGCGCGTGGGTGGCCGGGGAGATCGACGTCGAGGGCGACCTGTACGACGCCCTGGACCGGCTCACCGCCGTCGTCCCGGACGACAGCGGCCGCGACCTGGGCCGCCGTATGGTCCGCGACGGTACGGCCCTGCGGATCGCGGCCGGCCTGATCCGGCTCGCGGGTCCCGGCGTACCGCCGCCGCCCCCGGCAGAGGAGTCCCGGCGCCGGGGCGAGGCGCACACCAAGCGCCGGGACCGGGCGGCCATCAGCCACCACTACGACGTGGGCAACGAGTTCTACGCGCGCGTCCTGGGGCCCTCGATGGTCTACTCGTGCGCCTACTGGGACCGGGCCGACGGCAGCCTCGAGGACGCCCAGTACGCCAAGCTCGACCTCATCTGCCGCAAGCTCGCGCTGCGTCCCGGGCAGCACCTGCTCGACATCGGGTGCGGCTGGGGCTCGCTGGTGCTGCACGCGGCCCAGCACTACGGCGTCCGTGCCACCGGCATCACCATCTCCGTCGAGCAGGCCGATCTGGCCCGGAAGCGGGCGGCCGAGGCGGGTCTGACGGACCGGGTGGAGATCCGCGTCCAGGACTACCGGGACGTCCACGACGGGCCGTACGACGCGATCTCCTCGGTGGGGATGGCCGAGCACGTCGGCCAGGTCCGGTACCGGGAGTACGCGGAGATCCTGCACCGCCTGGTCAAGCCCGGCGGCCGTCTCCTCAACCACCAGATCGCGCGCCGCCCGCTGGCCGACGAAGCCGGGTACCGGGTGGACGAGTTCATCGACCGGTACGTCTTCCCGGACGGCGAGCTCTCCCCCGTCGGGTCGACCGTCTCCTCCCTGGAGCAGGCCGGTTTCGAGGTGCGTGACCTGGAGGCCCTGCGCGAGCACTACGCGCTGACGCTGCGGGCGTGGGTGCGGAACCTGGAGGAGCACTTCACCGAGGCGGAACGTCTCACCTCGCGGGGCAGGGCCAGGGTCTGGCGCCTGTACATGGCGGCATCGGCCCTGGGCTTCGAGCGCAACAGCATCGGCGTCAACCAGGTCCTCGCCGTACGTACGGAGGGTGACGGCGCCTCTTCCATGCCACTCGTGCGAGGTAGTTGGAGCTGACCTGACACATCCGGCCTCCCCGTCGGGGCATCGGCCGGGCCGCCGGGTGGACCCGGCCTTCCCCCCGCTCGTCGGGTCCATCCGGCCTTTCGCGGCCCGTAGTTTCCGCAGGGGCTCACGGGATTCCGTCCCGGCCTCCGCTAACCTACTCGAAGCATGTTTTGACTTTGAGTCGCTTCGGTCGCTGAGAGGAACTCCGCATGACCCCTGACCTGGGGAAATCCACCAGCGACTCAAGCCTGCTCGCTCAGCCCGGCCCCCACGCGGACCGCCACGCCACCCGCCGGGCCACTCACCACGCCGAACACGCCGGGCATGTCGACCGCGCCGAACACGCCGATCGCCCGGGCGTTCACCGCGCCGACCACCCCGGTACTCCTCTGGAGATCGCCCTGTGGTGCGCCGGCCAGGGATGGCCCGTGCATCCTCTCGCACCCCGCCGCAAGACACCCAGCGCGAATTGTCGGCAGTGTCAGGTCCGGAGCCACAGTCCGCAGGACTGCCCCTGCATCCCCTCCGGCCGCTGGTGCCACGGCTTCCACGCGGCGACCACCGACCCCGCCCGCATCGAGAGGTGGTGGGGTCAGCAGCCCGGTTTCGGCGTGGGCGTGGCCTGCGGCGGCGCGGGCCTCGTCGTCATCGACGTGGACGCCCACGAGGCCCTGCCACCGCAGCGGGAGCGGCTCCTGCCGGGCATCCCCATCCCCCCGTCCGTCTCCCTCAACGGGCTGCGCCACGGGTACCACAGCCTCGCCCTCCTCGCGGCGCTGCGCGGCCAGCCCGACCCTGCGGAGGACACGACCACCCTGCGGGTCCGCACGCCCTCCGGCGGCATGCACGTCTGGTACGCGGCCGAGCCCGGGCAGGCGTGGCAGTGCTCGGCCGGGTCCAGCCCCTCGCGGGCCCTGGCCTGGCAGGTCGACGTCCGCGCGCACGGCGGCTACATCATCGCCCCAGGCACCACCACCGACGCGGGGACGTACACGGCGGTGGGCAGCGCCCGCCGCCCCGCCCCGCTGCCGTCCTGGCTGGCTCTGGAACTGGCCCGCACCGGGCACCTGCCCGCACCGCCGGCCCAGCGCACCGGCTCCCCCGTCCCGCAGCGCGCCCGCGCCGCGGTCATCGCGGCGGGCGGCGGCCGGGCCGTCGCGGGACGCACCCTCGCCACGGTCCTGGCCGCGGTGTCCGGCTGCGCGTCCGTCCCCGAGGGGGCCGCCTTCAGCGACAAACTCAACCGGGCCGCCTACACCGCGGGCGGGCTGGTGAGCGCCGGTCATCTGACCGCCGCCGCCGCCGAGTCCGCGCTGCTCGCCGCCGCCCTCCACGCCCGCCCCACGCAAGAACGAAGGGCCCTGCAGATCATCCGCAGCGGAATGAGCGCCGGCCAACAGCGTCCTCTCATGCCGGGAGACCATTCGTGACCCGAGTACCCGAGCCCCAGGAGGAGTTGTTCGACCCGGCGGAGATCGCCCGGCAGATCCTGCGCTCGACCCCGCACCCCGCCGTACCGGCCCAGGCGCCGACCACCACCGTGCCGCCGCACGCGACCGAGCACGGCCTGCTCCCCGACAGCCTCAGCGACCGGGGCAACGCGAAGCTGTTCGTCACCCTGTACGGCCGGGACTTCCGGCACGTCCCGGGCATCGGCTGGTACCGCTGGTCCGGCTACCGCTGGGCCCTGGACGAGGACGACACCGTGGTGTGGGCGGCCGGCGAGATGGCCGAGTCCCTCGCGGAGAACGACCCGAGCGGCCGGTGCAGCACGGCGGAGCTCCGCCGCCACCAGCGCCGGGCCCTGTCCACGTCCGGCATGAAGGCGATGCTGCTCCAGGCGAAGGCCGCCCCCGGCATGGTGCTCAACGCGGCGCGCCTGGACGCCGACCCGTACGCCCTGTGCACGCCCAACGGGGTGGTCGACCTGGCCACCGGGCAGCTGTCGGCGCCGGACCCGGAGAAGCACTTCCATTCGCGGGCGACGAGCGTCTCCGCCCGCGCGATGTCGACGCCGCGCTGGGACCGGTTCCTCACCGACACCTTCGGCGACGACGAGGACGGCCGGGCGCTCATCGACTTCCTGCACGAGCTCCTGGGGTACTCGATCACCGGGGACGTCGGCGCCCAGATCATGCCGTTCCTGTACGGGCAGGGGAAGAACGGCAAGAGCGTCCTCCTCGACGTGATGGTCAAGCTCCTCGGGGACTACGCGGACGCCGCTCCCCCGGGATTCCTGATGGCCCGTCCCTTCGAGGGGCACCCCACGGACCTGGCCGAGCTCCACGGCCGCCGCATCATCGTGTGCTCCGAGCTGAAGCCGGGCGACCGGTTCGACGAGGCCCGGGTGAAGCTGCTCACCGGTGGCGACCGGATCAAGGCCCGCCGGATGCGGCAGGACTTCTTCAGCTTCACCCCGACCCACAAACTGTGGCTGCTCGGCAACCACCGTCCCGAGGTCGGCACCGGCGGGTACGCGTTCTGGCGCCGTATGAAGCTGATCCCGTTCGAGCGGGTCGTCGCGGCGGACCGGCAGATCGACAACCTCGCGGACGTCCTCGTGACGGAGGAGGGCCCCGGCATCCTCCACTGGCTCATCGCCGGCGCCCGCCGCTACCTGAGCGGCCCCCGCGACCTGACAGGCCCGCAACAGGTCCGTACCGCGACGACCGCCTACGCCGAGACCGAGGACCACACCGGACGCTTCCTGGGCGAGTGCTGCACACTGGATCCCGCCATGCGGGCGGAACAGAGCCAGCTGTACAGCAGCTATACCGGGTGGTGCCGTCTGGAAGGAGCCAACCCGGTGTCGTCCAGGGCCTTCGCCGCCCGGGTACGTGAAACCATCGGCATCAGCACGCCCAAGCAGATGATCCTGTCGAACCAGCGGAAGTTCTACCCGGGCATCGGACTCAACGCCGAAATGGGAGAGACGGTATGAGCGCGCTCATCGAGCCCGAGCAGCTCAGCTCCGAGACGGAACTCGTGTGGCTGGAGGACATCGAGCCGCTCGACTACGTCCGGCAGACCCTGGACCGGCTGCCGACCCGCCGGGGCAAGCCCGCCTACCACCGGGCGGGCCGGATGGTCGGCTACGCGATCCTCGGCCCGAAGGCCCGCTCCTCGCGCGCGTCGGGCACCTTCGTGCGCCGGGTGTTCTGGCTGCTCCCCCACGACCGTGACGGGCAGCCCGCGGGCCTGTACGCGTCCGGCGCGCCCTCCGAGGCCGTCGACCCGCGCACGGTGGCTCCCGGCATCAAGGGCTACAAGACCCAGCGCTCCGAGGGCGGCCCGGAGTCGGCGGCCATGCGGGAACTCGGCATGATCCTGCCGGAAGCCTGAGCAGCTCCCCCACTCCCCGGGACAGGCGACAGCGACTGTTCGGTCGCTGTCGCCTGCCCGCTTTCCCTCGGTCGCTGGGGTCGATCCCGCTGCCGACGCCCCAGCGACCGAAGAATCCAGCGCCGCAGCGACTGAGTTTTCGTTGAGTCGCTTTCACGAAACCCCAGGTCAGGGGCGCGTAGCTCCCCCCAGAGCGACCCAAGCGACTCAAGCTCGGACTTTATAAGGACATTCGCGTGCGCGTGTGCGCGTCATAGATAGAAGCCTTCAGTCGCTTCAGTCGCTGTTTGGCTTTCCTGAACCCTCCTGACCTGCACGTTCATCCGAGCGACCCAAAAGCGACCGAAACTCCCCCAGTAGCTGTTCTTCGGTCTCATCCACCCAGGCCCACCCCTTCCGGTCGCTGGAGAACCCGGCGACCGGCCGTACACCAAACGGTGCAGCCGGCCGGACGAGGACACCATCCGGTGTACGACCGGATGTCTGCATCGGGTCGACGCGACCACTCCCCCGCCCTCCGTAGGTTCTGGACCACCGCAAGGACACGGAGGAGAACGACATGACGGCGACGACCACGGACCCGGCAGCGAGACCACGGACCCGGCTCACCAAGCGCACCAAGCCAGCCCCGATCACCCTGCTCGCCACCGGGGCGCTCGCACTGGCCGCGCTGGAGATGCTGAACCCGGCGTACGACCTGGTGAGCGAGACCCTCAGCCGCTACGTACACGGCAGGGCCGGCTGGCTGCTCCCGGCGGGACTGACGGCCGTCGGCGCCGCCTCCGCCGTTCTCGCGATACGGCTCGGCGCAGGGTTCCGGCGTACGGGCAGGGCAGCGCTCCTCGTATGGGCGGCCGGCATCCTCATCGCCGCTCTCTTCCCCGCGGACCCGCCCGGCCACTGGAGCCGCCCCTCCCCCTCCGAACTCGTCCACGGCAACGCCGCCTTCCTCGCCTTCGCCGCGCTGCCGACCGCCGCCGTACTGCTCCACGGGACACTCGCCTCTCGGCGGCCAGACCTGCGTAAGGCCCTGACCACCCTCACCGCGGTCTCGGTCACGGCCACGGCGGCGCTCGCGGTCTTCCTGGTCGACGTGATGGACGGCGGCCCGTCGCTGGGACTGGGAGGCGCCCCCACACTCGTCGGCCTCGTCGAACGCCTGGTGATCAGCGCAGACTTCGCATGGATCGCGCTCGCCGCAGTGGCGGCCGGCCCCCGCCGGGAGCGGGGACGGTCCCGCCGTGCATGATCGCCGCATGGACCGACCCGCCGCTGCCGACCCCGGTACGGTCCGGCCCGTCGACTGGCTCCTCGCGGCCGTCACCGCCGTCGCCGTCCTGGCAGGCACCGCCCGGCTCGGCGGCCGACTGGACGTCGCCGGAGCGCTGCCGCTCGCCCTGTGGCTGGGCCTGCTCCTCCTGGCACGCCGCCGCTGGCCGCTCGCCGTGCTGTTCCTGAGCGTGCAGGCGGTCCTCGTGTTCCGTACCTCCGGACTCACCGACGCCGGCTGGGTGTGGCCGGTCTCGGCCGCGTACGCCACCCTGGCCGCCGACGACCGCCCCGGACGACGCCCCGGCCTCCCGTGGGCGGCCGGGATCGGCCTGACGGAACTCGCCTTCGCCGCGAACCGGGAGATGACGGTCGGCGGCACTCCCCCGCGCGAGGTCCTCGGATCCCTGGGCACCGAGGCGCTGTGGCTGGCGGTGCTCCTCGCCGCCGCGACCGCCTACCGCAACCGCCTCCGCTGGCGCACCGAACTCGACGAACGCCTGCTGCGGGCCGCGCGGGAACGGGACCTGGAAGCCGGCCGGCGGATCGCGGAAGCCCGCCTCGACATCGCCCGCGAACTGCACGACGTCGTCGGGCACACCCTCACCGTCGTCGGCATCCAGCTCCGGGTCGCGGTCGAGGCACTGGACGACTCACCGGAGGAGGCACGGGCCGCGCTCGCCGACGCCCAGCGGGTCCGCACCGAGGCCGTACGGGACCTCCGGGCGCTCGTCCACGTGCTGCGCGCACCGGGGGACGCGCCGGAAGAGCCGGCGGCGGGAGTCCCCGAGGTCGCGGCGCTCGTCGACCGGATGCGGTCGACGGAGCTGGACATCGGGTGGGAGACGTCCGGCGACCTCGGCGCCGTTCCCGCACCGGTCTCCCTCGCCGTCCACCGGATCGTTCAGGAGTCCCTCACCAACACGGTCCGCCATGCCGGGGCGTCACGTGCCGACGTGTCCGTCCGGTACGGCGACGGGCGGGTGGACGTGAGCGTCACCGACGACGGCCGGACCCCGCCGGAGACACCGGGGACGGCCGGGCACGGGGTGCGAGGGATGGGCGAGCGGGTCCGCGCGCTCGGCGGAGACTTCTCCGCCGGACCGCGCGACGAGGACCACGGGTGGGTCGTACGGGCCGTCATCCCTGTGCCAGGCTTCCCGGCATGACGATCAAGGTGCTCCTCGCCGACGACCAGGCCCTGGTACGGGCCGGATTCAGCAGCCTCCTCGCCCGGGCCGAGGACATCGAGGTCGTCGGCGAGGCGGGCACGGGCGACGAGGCCGTCCGTACGGCCAGGACCGTACGCCCCGACGTCGTCCTCATGGATATCCGCATGCCCGGCACGGACGGCCTCACCGCCACCCGGACGATCACCGAGGACCCCGGCCTGACGGGCTGCCGGGTCATCGTCCTCACCACCTTCGAGACCGACGAGTACGTCTTCGCGGCCCTGAGCGCCGGCGCGAGCGGCTTCCTCACCAAGGAGATCGAACCGGACGGACTGCGCCAGGCCGTCCGGTCGGTGGCGGCCGGCGATGCCCTGCTCTCGCCGGGCGCGACCCGGCGGGTGATCGAGCAGTTCGCGCACCGCCCTGCGGCCCCCGCCGACACTGCCGAACGGCTCGCGGTGCTCACCGCCCGGGAACGCGAGGTGACCCGCCTGATCGCGACCGGCCTGTCCAACACCCAGATCGCCGCACAGCTCTTCATCAGCCCGCTCACCGCCAAGACCCACGTCACCCGCGCGATCGCGAAGCTCGGCGTCCGCGACCGCGCCCAACTGGTGATCCTCGCCTACGAGACGGGCCTGATCCGCGCCGCCGGCTAGGACGCGGTCTCCGCTCCGGGTGCGGCGTTGTGCACGGCACGAAGGCGCGCGAGGAGGATCAACTGCTGCTCCCGGTCCATCCTGCGCAGCAGAAGGTCGGCAACGGCCTCACCGTCATGCCAGGGAATCCGCAGCCCCACCTGCAACGACGACTCCGGGGACCCGCCCGCCACCCGCCCGGGAACGACCGGGTTCTCCCGAGGCTCGGGAACGGCCTGGGCACCGGTCTTCATAACCGGGTTATGAAGCCGACCCGAGGCCGAGCCTCCCGAAGCGTCACCCTGCTCGTCGAGCGAGCTCTTCATAACCGGGTTATGAAGATGCCCCGCGGACGACTCCCCCGGGCCGCCGTCGCCCTGCTCGTCGCCCGGCGTCTTCATAACCGGGTTATATCCGGAGCCGCCGCCCCGGACGTCCGTCCCGTGCTCTGCGCCGCCGTCCTGAAGCGCCCGCCGCTGGGCCTCCTTCGCCGACGCTTCCTGCGCCTTGATCTGCTTGAGCCTGACTTCCTGCTCCTCCGGTCGCTTGTTCCCGACCCGGCGCAGGTGCTTGGCCTGCTCCGTCCCGTCCTTCAGTCGCTGCTGAAGCTCAGGCGTGAGGTTCAGCAGGGCAAGGCGCTGGGACACCCAGGCCTGGGTCCGGTGCAGACGCTCGGCCAGCTTCTCCTGCGTGCCGTGCAGCTTGAGGAGCTGCTGAAGGGCCTTGGCCTCGTCGAGGGGGTCCAGGTCCCTGCGATGGATGTTGGCGACGAGCGCGGATTCGAGGACGGCGTCGGGATCGGCTCCGAGCTCGTCGTCGAGCATGACCTTGAGCGTGTCGAGTCCGGCCTCACGGGACGCGGCGAGGCGGGAGTTCCCGTCGATGACGACGTACTGGGTGTCGGGCTCGAGGTCGGCCTCGCGACCGGGGTGCGCCTGGAGGTAGGCGAAGCGGGTCATGATGCTGATGGCCGTCTTCTGGCCGTGGTCCCGCAGGCTGTTGGCCAGGTCGGTCAGGTCGCCGAGTTCACTCCGGGGGTTGTCCGGGTTCAGGCTGACCGCGCCGAGAGGCAGCTCGGTGGGCGCGGCGACGCCTTCCGTGGGGGCGCTGGTCGCCTGGTTGATGGCGGCGCGGCGGGCGCTGACGGGCCGGGCCCGCTGGAAGGAGCTGCCGGCCCCGAGGAGTTCGGCCTTGCTCACGAGATCTCCCTGGCGAGTGCGCGCATGCCGACGGCCTGGTCGCAGCGCGGGGCGTAGGCGAGGAGCGGCCTCTTCATGCGTACGGCCTCCTTCTGTTCCTTGAGGTCGCCGATGACGCCGACGACGCGGGGATCCTTTATGTCGATCCAGCCCTGCAGCGACGACGTGGCGATGAAGCCGCGGCGGGCGTCGTACTGGTTGACGACGATGCCGAGGTAGTCGAGGTCGAGGGCCATGTCGGTACGGAGGTCCTCCAGCTGGGAGGTGAGGAGGTCGTACGCGTCGGCGGAGCTGTCCTCGGCCTGGACGATGACGAGGATGCCGGAGTTGCCGGGCTCTTCCCCGTCGCGGCGGCGTCCGTAGTGGGCGGCGGCGTCCATGCTGAGGCCGAGGCTCGGCGGGCAGTCGACCACGATCACGTCGTAGTCCTGTTCCACGGAGCTGAGGGCGCGCTCGAGGGCGGCCTCCCGGGCGCGTACGCCGGACAGCTTCACGTCGAGCAGGAAGGCGTCGGTGCAGGCGGGGAGCAGGTGGAGGCGGTCGCCGAACCGCTCGTCGTCGACCTGCACGATGAGGTCCTGCAGCCGGCCCTTGGCCTCGCCGGACATGTGCTTGGTGAGGCTGTCGCCCTCGATGGGGAGGGGCGTGTGACCGAGCTGGCTGGTCATGTGCCCCTGGGGGTCGAAGTCGATGAGGAGCACGCTCAGTCCGAGGCCGGGGAGCTCCTCGTAGTCGAAGGCGTCGGTGGTCTCCTCGATGAGCGCGGCGAGGTGCTTGGAGATGCGGACCATGTGGAGCTGGTCGGAGTCCTCGGCCATCGCCTCGCCCACGCCGGCCGCCACGGCGGTCTTGCCGACGCCGCCCTTCTGGTTGCAGACGATGATGCGTCGGACGTACCGCGGCCGGAGTACGGCGGGCGCCGGGTTCTTGTCGAGCCACAGGGCGACGGACTGGGAGAGGCCCTGGACGATGGAGACGCCCCGGGCGGCGCAGTCGGCGCGGAAGCCGTCCCACTGTCCTTCGGGAAGGAAGGTGGAGAAGGACTTGGCGCCGGAGGTGTCGATGGGGGGCAGGTTGGAGCCCAGCCCGCGCCAGGCGGTGATGCCGGCTTCGACGGCGTTCTGGATGCCGATGCCGTGCTGAGCGCTGCGAACCTTCAGATCGCGTTGCAGCTCGGCGGGAAGTTTCGAGACGACCTTCTCGCGGTCGCCGGGTGAGGGCTGAGTCATACGCGACACCTTACTAACTTCCAAGATCGCTTCAAGCATCAACACGGTAGGTTCACCGACGAAATGACCTCGCGGACTTCATAACCGGGTTATGAAGGACGGCGAGGCGCGGTGGTTCATAACCCGGTTATGAAGACCAGCCGGACGGCGACCTCCATAACGCCGTTGTGAAGACGGGCCCGGAGGGCGCCTCCGCAACGGCTCGTGGGGGAGGCCCGGGCAGGTGTCGTTCATAACCGGGTTATGAAGACCGGCAGGGCGGGTCCCTCCACAACCGGGCCATGAGGGACGCCCGGACGGGGGTCTTCATAACCCGGTTATGAAGACCGGCAGGGCGAGGGCCTCCACCACCCGGCCATGAGGGACGTCCGAGCCAGGGCCTTCATAACCGGGTTATGAAGACCGGCCCGGCGGGGACCTCCATAACCCGGTTATGAAGACCGGCCCGTGACGACGCGACAGCCCAAGCCCCCCGGGCGACCGGCACGCACCGAACCCTTGCGGTCAGCCCCGCCGACCGTCGCCCAGGATCCCCCGGTCGTACGCCGCGGCCACCGCGGCCGCGCGGTCGCCGAGCTTGGCGTAGAGGTGCGTGAGATGGGTCTTGACCGTGGCCTCGCTGATGAACAGCGTGCGGGCGATCTCCCGGTTCCCCGTGCCCCGGGCGACCAGCACGAGGACTTCGCGCTCGCGGGCGCTCAGGGAGGTGCGGGTGACCGCGGGGCCGCGGACCCGGGAGACGAGGCGGGTCGCGACGGCGGGGGAGAGGACCGTACGGCCTTCGGCGGCGGCGCGTACCGCGGTGAAGAGGTCTTCGCGCGGGGCGTCCTTGAGGAGGTAGCCCGTGGCGCCCGCCTCGATCGCGGGCAGGGTGTCGGAGTCGGTGTCGTACGTGGTGAGGACGAGGACCTTGCTCCTGGCACCCCGGCGGGCGAGTTCGGCGATCGCGTCGACCCCGCCGCCGCCCGGCATCCGCAGATCCATCAGGACGACGTCCGGGTCGAGGTGCCCGGCCAGCTCCACCGCCTCGACGCCGTTCGAGGCCTCGCCGAGGACCTCGAAGTCCGGGGCGGAGTCGAACATGCCGCGCAGCCCGTCGCGTACGACGGGATGGTCGTCGACGACGAGAAGGGTGATCGTCCGGTCAGTCATGGCGCACCAACGGTACGCGGGCGGAGATCGCGGTGCCGTGCCCCGGCTCGGACTCGATGTCGACGGTCCCGGCGAGGCGTTCGGCGCGGGCGCGCATCCCGCCGAGCCCGAAGCCGCCCGACGCGCCGCGCGGAGGCAGGGCGAGCGGGTCGAAGCCGCGGCCGTCGTCGCGCACGTCCAAGGTGACCTCGCCGTCCATGAAGGAGAGGGTGACGCCGACGCGGGTGGCGCGGGCGTGCCGGGCGGTGTTGGCCGGGGCCTCCTGACCGATCCGCAGGAGCGTGGCCTCGATCTCCTCGTGCAGGGGCTCGACGGTACCGGTGGCGGTGAACTCGGCCCGTACGCCCGCCCGTACGGACCACTCGGCGACGGTCTTCTTCAGGGCCTCGTGCAGCGCGTCGTGCTCAAGGGCGCCGGGGCCGAGGTCCTGCACCGAGCGGCGGGCCTCACCGAGGCTCTGTCGGGCCAGGGCCTGGGCACGTTCGAGGTGGTCGCGGGCGACGGCCGGATCGTCGGCCGCGGTGACCGCCTGGAGCTGGGTGATGATTCCGGTGAGGCCCTGGGCGAGGGTGTCGTGGATCTCGGCGGCGAGCCGGCGCCGCTCGTCGTCGACGCCCGCCTCACGCGCCTGGAGCAGGAGTTGGGTGTGGAGCCCGGCGTTCTCGGCGAGGGCCTGTTCCAGGCGGGCGTTGGTCCGTTCCAGCTCGGCCATGGTGGCGGCCTTGGCCCGGGTCTCCTCGGCCTCCTTCTCGCCGAGGGCGCCGAAGATCAGGACGAGCGCGGCATGGAGGGCGAAGATCACCCCGAAGAGCATCCACGCGGAGGGGTACGCGGGGGGAAGCCCGCCGGACTGCGAGCCCGCCATCGTGACGGCGGTGACGAGGAGTCCGGTTCTGACCCGGCGCGGTGGCAGCACGTGGTTGGCGTCGAAGTAGCCGATCACCGCGAAGATGGAGAAGAGCGGGTTCAGCCAAGTGAGTACGAAGGCGATCGCGGTACGTACGGCGAAGTAGAGAGACCCGGCCGACGCGCGCTCCGAGCGATCCCCGTGCTCCGAGCGATCCGAGCGACCCGGCAGCCCACGCCTGCCCCTGTCCCACCACACCTGCAGGACGAACGCCCCCGCGACGAGCACCCCGGCCGCGTACATCTCGCCGCGGGTCATGAAGAAGGACGCGGTGCCCGCGCCGACCGCCGAGGCGAAGGCGAGCAGCCCGTAGGGACCCCAGCGGTAGAACTTCCCCCACCGTTCCTCGGCGCTGGGTGCCTGGCTCGTCATGGCGTCCAGCATGCCGTGCCCGCCCGCCCGCCCGCAGCCCACACTCCTCGACCTCGCCCCGCACGATCATTCCCAGCGGAACCAGCGGACCGCGGCGCCGATCAGCAGAGCCGCCCACAGACCGGTGACCCCGAGGTGCGACCAGCTCGGCCAGTCGCCCGCGGCCGCCTGGTCGAGCGCCTGCGACGCGGCGCCGAACGGCGTCAGCCCGACGATGTCCCTGAGCAGCTCGGGCAAGAAGGCGATCGTTCCGACGGTCTGCGCGATCTTCGTGGTGCGGGAGAGCGCGGAGACGGCGGCGCCCAGTGCCAGCCCGGCGAGCACGGTGAGGACGATCGCCAGGACGTACCCGGCGGGCTGCTCCGGGAGCGCGACGCCGAAGGCGAGCCTGCCGATCGTGACGGCGAGGAGCACGGAGAGCAGGATCGCCGCTCCGTGCAGCACGATCTGCGCGACGAGCAGGGACCTGGGGCTGGCGGGGGTGGTGGACAGGCGCCGCAGGATGCCGCGTTCGCGGTAACCGGTGAGGACGCCGGGCATCGTCTGCGCGCCCGCCACGAGCACCGACAGGAGGGTGACCCGGTCGTGGTCGGCGACCGGGTCGAGGCCCGCGACCCGTACCGTGCCGGAGTCGGGGACCCGCAGGCCCTCGACGCATTCGACGGTGGTGGTCTTGCCCGCACCGTTGGGGCCGAGGATCCCGAAGATCTCGCCCTCCTCGACGGCGAAGTCGACACCGTCGACGACGGTCCTGCCCCCGTAGGCCTTGCGCAGGCCTCTGACTTCGATGACTGCCATACGTAGATGCTCGCGTCCCACAGAGAACCGGGGCATCGCCCATCGAGCTCGAAGCGCCATCAGCCGATCGGCTGATGGCGGAGTACGACGGTACCGTTGTACGCGGATAGCACGCGATGAGCACGCATCTTGTACGCCATATGAGCGGCGTATGTGCGCGGAAAGTACAAACGACGAGGGTAGGCTCCTCCTAGGAGGTGCTCTCATGCCCGGGTTGTTCGATGCGGTCGACGCACTGCTCGCGTCTCGCGCCGCCCTGCCGCCGCCGGAAGAGCGGAAGCGGCTGCGGCAGGCCCATGCCCTGACGGTCGACGAGGTCGCCGCCGCGCTCCAGGTGCGCCGGGCCACGGTCACCAGCTGGGAGTCCGGCAGGACGGAACCACGCCCGCCGGAGCGCGACGCGTACGCACGCCTCCTGGACGGCCTGGCCAAGCTGTACCCGGCGCCGGCCGAGGAGGGGGCGGAGGCGACGGAGGAAGAAGAAGACCCGGAACCCCCCACCGACTCCACCACGGCCACCCAGCCGACGCCGACGCCGACGACGCCCACGAGCACGCGGACAACGAGCACGCGGACAACGGGCACGCGGACAACACGCCCCCCGACCGCCCCCACTGCCGCCACGGACGACCGCTTCGCGAACGGCCCCCTCGCGGTCATCGACGTGGACGGCGACGCCTCAGGCCAGGTACTGGCGTACTGCCAGGGCGGCCTGATCCTGGAGGTGCCCGCCAAGTCGCTTCCGTCGCTGGTGGAGTGGACGCTGAGCGAGGGCAGGCTCGGGCAGCCCAGGCTGTCGGGCCCGGGCAAGGACGCCGACCCGCTCCTCGTCCTCACCGAGGCGGCCCTTGACCGCTTCGGCCTGCCGACGTCCCTCACCCCCGAGGAGCGGACCGCCGGGCGGATCCCGGAGGCCCACAAGGTCGTCAAGCAGCTGAAGCGCGCGCAGTGGCAGCTGACGAAGCGCGGCTTCGGGCCGTGGGCGCGGATCTACCGTCCGGCCACGGGCTCCGAGCGGGCCTGCGTCCAGCTGTGCCTCCCGTCCTGGGGCGCGCTCGACCCCCGCCACTGGGACGGCGCCGGCTCCCTGCCGCCGGCGGACCTCGCCCGCGTGCTGGGCGTCTTCGCGGCCCGGGTGATGACGCCGCGCGGCTCCACGGCGGTGACCGGCCTGGAGCTTATGACCGCCCTGCACCCGCCGACCCGGGCGTCCGAGCCCGACGCGGACGGCAAACGGCACTCCGAGCACAACCCCGGCAGCCTGGGCAAGGAGCCGGTCGACCCGGCGCCGTGCGAAGCGATCGACGGCCACCCGCTCCTCAAGGACCTGCCCCGCTTCTACGTCCGGGGCCCGGGGGAGAAGATCTTCGAGGAGGCGTACGACTGGGCCAGGCCGCTCACCGACGACGAGTGCATGCGCGCCCACCTGGTGGGCCTCGACGTGAACATGGCGTTCGCCGCCGGCGCGAACGGCCTGATTGTCGGCCTCGGCGCGCCGACCCACGAGAAGAACCCGGTCTTCGACCCGAAGCTTCCGGGCGCGTGGCTGGTGGACCTCTCCCACGTGGACCTGTCGCGGGTGAAGGTCGGCAAGGAGTGGGTGGACCTCCGCGGCGACCTCCTGCCGTCGCCGTTCACGCCGAAGGGTGACCGCCCGACGGGCCCGGCCTGGTACGCGACGCCCACCGTCGCGTACGCGGTCGAGCTCGGCTACGAGGTGGCGCCCACGGAGGCGTACGTCCGCCACGACAACGGCCGCTACCTGGACGGCTGGTACGCCAGGCTCCGTGACGCGTACGTGGCCACGATGGCGGACCTCGGCGTCCAGGCCGACACGAGCCCGGAGGACTTCCTCAAGGCGATGGACGGCTACAAGAAGCGCGATCCGGAGCTGGCGATCGTCGTCTCGGCGATCAAGGCGACGGTGAAGGGCGGCCTGGGCAAGTTGCGCGAGCGCCCGCGCGGGGAGGGCTGGCGGCCGGGCGAGCCGTGGCGAGCGCTGTCCCGCCCCACCTGGCGGCCGGACATCCGCGCGGCGGTCATCTCCCGCACCCGCGTCAATCTCCACCGCAAGGTCGTGAAGCACGCGGCGTTCACGGGGCAGTACCCTGTCGCGATCCTGTCCGACTGCGTCGTCTACGCCGTGGACGGCACGTCGCCGCTCGACTTCCTGCCCTACCGGCAGGGCAAGGCACTGCCGGGCGGCTTCAAGCTCGGCGTCAACCCGGGCCTGGTCAAGCACGAGGGCACGCAGACCGTCCTGTGGGGCGAGGGAGTCCGGGAGCAGTACGAGGCGCCCGAACTGAACCTGGCCCGCTACATCAAGGCCGGCATCGTCTCCGATGCCGACAGCGGGGAGTAGGCGATGGGCGACTTCGACGACAGCCTCGACGAGGCGGTGCACAAGGCGTTCACCCGCCCGGTGCCGAAGAGCGCGGGCGCGCGGATGCGGTTCCTGGTCAAGCAGCTGGGCGGCACCAGGCAGGTCGCCCAGCTCCTCGGGATCTCCCAGCGCACCGTCGAGCGGTACGTGAAGGACCAGATCAAGAAGCCCCGGCCCGACCTCGCCGCGCGCCTGGAGCGCGAGGTGAAGCTCAGGTGGCAGCCGCAGATCCAGGCGAGGGCCCGGCGGAAGGCGGCGTCGACCACCGGCATCGTCATCGACATCCACGCCCGCTTCGGCTACACGGGAGCCCCGGAGGGCACCACGGACCAGGACCGCATCCGCCACCTCACGGTGGCCCTCCCGCCCCCGTACGCGGCCCGCCTCTTCGACGCCCAGCAGCAGGGCGCCGCGGACAACGAACTCCAGCAGATCGCGGCGAACTCACTCCGGGAGGTCTACTTCCAGGACGACGGCCGCCGAGCGGGCTCGCTGCGAGAGGTGGAGATCAACGACCTCCTGAGCCTGGAGTTCGAACTGTAGGAAACGCATGAGGCCCGGATCCACAGGATCCGGGCCTCATGTCATTCAGTAGCGGGGACAGGATTTGAACCTGCGACCTCTGGGTTATGAGCCCAGCGAGCTACCGAGCTGCTCCACCCCGCGTCGGTAGGTACAACACTACGCTACCCACGACCCCCCGATGACCAGGCCGCGGAGGCAGCCCCCCGACCGCGCAGGCGCGGGCGACTAGAATCAGTGGCGACATCGCGTGTCGGTCACCGGCCGGGTGAGACATGGAGGTGTCAGGACATGCCTCCGGAGGCATTCCTTGCCAGTCGAATTGAACCACCTGATTATTCACGCCCGGGACAACCGGGAATCCGCGGAATTCTTCGCGAACCTGCTCGGCCTTGATATCACCGCCGAATGGGGCCAGTTCATCGCCGTAGATCTGAACAACGGCGTCACGCTGGACTTCGCCACCCTTCCCGCGGACGAGATCACGCCCCAGCACTACGCCTTCCTGGTCTCCGAGGAGGAGTTCGACACGGCGTACACGCGGATCAGGCAGCGCGGCATCGAGCACTACGCCGATCCCCACCGGAAGCGGCCCGGCACGACCAACCGCAACGACGGAGGCCACGGCGTCTACTTCGTGGATCCGGCGGGCCACCTTCTGGAACTCATCACCGTGCCGTACGGCGGCTGGCCCTCGTAACGTCTCTGCGAGGTGGGAGCCCGGGTTGCCCGTCGTCGGATCTCGCCCCCTAGGCTCGTGATCATGACAACGGGATTCAGCGACCAGTTCCTGCTCGAGGCGGAGCGGCACTCCGTCTGGGGTGCCGCTCAGCTCGAGGTGCTCATGGAGTTCCTGCCCGAGGCGCCGTGGACCGCGGATCTGCCGACGTGTTCGTACCGGCAGGGGGAGGTGCAGCTACGGGTCGGTGTCCTTGGGACGTACGACATGGAGCAAGGTTCCTGGCTGTGGGGCTGGGCCAATCCGGGGCTCGGCGGGAGTGAGGTCGTGGCGTTGTCCGCTGCCGTGGCACGGTACGGGCAGGCGCACGGGATTCCTGAGTTCACCGCTGAGGAACTCGATCTGTCCGGGTTCGACGATCCTCGGCGGGCCGCCGAGATGCTGGCCTTCGCGGGGATGGGGGTAGCCGACGCTCCCGGGTACATCGGCCAGCCCGCCGGGCCCGGCACCCTGGTGTACTTCCTGCCGGACGACCCGAAGGTGCCGAGCGCCCAGCTCGATCCGGTCGCCCTGCCGCGCGTGCTCATGGCCGGGGTCTCACTCATCGGCCGTTCGCCGCGCCAGGCCGTCACGGGGTACTTCGAGCACCACGGGGTGCCGCAGCGCATGGACGGCGACCAGCTGATCGCCGACCTGCCGACCGGGAACGCCGCCGTCGTCTCCTTCGACCGGATGGGACGGATCGGCAACATCCGGCTCACGGTCACCGGCTGACGGTGAGTTCCTGGGTGAGGACGTGTTCGACCAGGAAGACGAGAACGGGCGCGGAAATGCAGTTCCCAAGCGCCGCCTTGCGCTGGCCCGGTCGACGGCCTACGGCTCCAGCGGCGTCGTGCACGCCGTTCTTCGAGTACCGGTCGGAACGGCTGGTCGTTTTCACGTCATGGGACCTTGCACATGCGACGAGACGATCTGCCACGGACCGGCACTCATGGCCGCCGACCACCGGATGCCCGCTTCACCACAAAGCGGACCTCCGACCGCTCTGATCGGCTCGGCGGTGATCAGCTGGCAGACCGAGCGGGCCCTCAGCGAACTCGGCACTACCCGGCTCGACGCCGTCTTCGTGCACAACCCCGAGCACCTGCCCTTCGACCAGCTCTCCAGAACAAGTGCAGCGCCCTAAGGGTTGTCCCGTAACTGCTGGTCACGGGTGAGATGATCTTGGTGTGGCTGGTGTGATCACGGCGTCGGAGCCGTCCTGGATAGCCCCGTTCACCGGGCTGAGCCCGCGCTGTTTCGGGAAGCTGGTGACCGTGCTGCGGCGTGAGGGTGCGGACGCGGTCCGCGAGGGCCGGCCGTGGAGCCTTCCGCTGGAGGACCGGGCACTGCTGGTCGCGGCCTACTGGCGCACGAACTTGACGATGCGCCAGCTGGCCCCGCTGTTCGGGGTGTCCAAGTCGGCCGCGGACCGCATCATCGCCCACCTCGGGCCGATGCTTGCGCTCCAGCCCCGAAAGCGGTTCGCCAAGGACACCGTGCTCATCGTGGACGGCACCCTGGTGCCCACCCGCGACCACACCATCGCGGCGCAGTCGAAGAACTACCGGTACTCCACCAACCACCAGGTCGTCATCGACGCCGACACCTGCCTGGTCGTCGTGGTCGGCCGGCCGCTCGCCGGAAACCGCAACGACTGCAAGGCATGGGAGGAATCCGGCGCCAAAGCCGCCGCCGGGAAGACACTCACGATCGCCGACGGTGGCTATCCCGGCACCGGACTCGTCATGCCGCACCGCCGCCGCAAGGGCGAAGAACTGGCCGACTGGAAGCGGGATCACAACAAGTCCCACAAGCAGGTCCGAGCCCGCGTCGAGCACGTCTTCGCCCGCATGAAGACCTGGAAGATCCTCCGCGACTGCCGACTCAAAGGCGACGGCGTCCACCACGCCATGCTCGGCATCGCCCGCATGCACAACCTCGCCCTCGCCGGATAGGCAAGCGGCACGTACAGCGAACGGCCACGTCCAGGAAGACCCAAAGATCATTTACGGGACAGCCCTTAGCACTTTCACCAGCCCATTCGGCTCTGCCGGTGACAAATGTCCTGCTTCGGCTCAGTGAGACTGAGCGGCTGAGGTGGCCCCTTAGCGCTTGAGTTGGCCTGGCTGAGCGGTCCAGTTGGCCGGTGCACCCGCTGACGTAGCACGCCCCCGGATCCGGTAGCTTGAACGCGTTCAAGTCATCGGGTCCGGGGGTTGGTCATGCAGGCCGCTGCGCGAGCGAGTATTCATCCATGGCAGTTCGGCCTCGTGCTGTGCGCCGTGGTCACCCCCCTACCGGTGCTGATCGTGTGGTTCGCGGGTTCCGGCATCCTGGCGCTCGCCTTCGCGACCGCCGCGGTGGTCTCCGTGCCGTTGTTCCTGTACGCCCGGCCGTCCGGCTTCGTCTACGTCGCGGGCGCCATCGCGGCGCTGCTGGTGCTGTGGTCGTTCATCGGCGCCATGGCCGGCATGTTCCTGTTCTTCCCCTCGGCGCTGCAGCTCCTGCTGGCCACCGGGGCGGACCCGCGCGAACGCCCGACCGCCGCCAAGGTGATGGCCGGTGCCGGACTCCTGCTGTCGGCGGCGGTCGTGGTGCAGTCGTTGAGGAGCTGAGCGCTCTCAGGGGGTGTCCGGCTAGCGGGTGCGCGGCTGGTTGAAGCGGAGCATGTTGCCGGCGGGCTCCGCCTGCCGTGATGTCGTACTCCGCTTCTATGCTCCTGCGATGACGTCTTACGAAGGCACGCATCCCACCGTTCTCGTCCGGGTGGGCAACTGCCACGCCCAGATCGACGAGCAGCTCGCACCAGCTATCCAGGCGATCTGGGAGTGTGGCATCGACACGTTCACCTGCTGTCAGGACTTGGCCGAGAGTAACGCGGATTGGCCAGCGAAGTTGCCGCACATGGCGGAGTGGGTGGAGTCCCGCCGCGGCTGGATGCTCATCGACTTCCCGGTCGACAGCGGACTCTCCTTCCTCTCGGCCGTAGCAAATGCCGGACCGCGGGATGCCTTCTACGTGCGGATGACGCACTGGGCCGCCCCCGACGCCTGGGACGTGACCATCAAGCCGATGGACGCGGCAATGTTTCAGGGCGACCAGCCGTCGGACTTCGCCCTGCGCCTCCTGCAGGTCAGCTTCCCTGCCTACGATCTGCCGGAACTGACCCGGCGCCTCCGCGAACACATCGCAGGCCGTACGGTGCCGCCTGCCCCCGCTGACTGGAGCACGGTGGGTCGCTAGCTTCCGACCGGATCGCTCTGGATGCGGGCTCCAGCTGAGCGCTCGACTTGGCCAGACGGGCCAAGTCGAGGGCTCAGTCACACTCGGACCAATCGGTCCGGAGCTCGCTCGCGTACACGGAGGCCGTCATGCCTGGACTGTCGTGTCCGAGGCCGGGTGGCGGGGGGCTGGTACGACAGCGCCGGCCTGCTCGGCGGCAAGCGTCTGGTCGACGAACTCCCGCACGAGCGCCGCAGTCTCAGCGACCGTGACGTACTTCGTCCACGTCGCCTTGTGCCACCAGCAGGACAGCTCGAAGCGGTAGGCGCCATGGGCGAGCTCCACGTGCTCGATCCACGGCACGTGCTTGCATCGGCGCGAACGGATGATGTGGCGTTCCCTCGCCTCCACATGCATCTGGGCGAGGGCGGCGTGGTACCGGGTGGGCAGTGTGCGTCGCTCCAGGCAGCCTCGGCACTCAAGCTCTATGCAGGCATGGTGCCAGGCGGATCGGTCTTGCGCGTGTAGGTAGGTGCCGTTTGGCACGAGGGCCCGGGATTCGGTCGGGTTCTTCACCCGCGTATCTGGCTGCTTTCCGACAGCAGGCCCCAAATGTTTGCCGCCGCGCCGTGCAGTGTGCGAAGCTCGGCGCTGCCAAGATGATCATGATGCAGCTATTCCGCTGCACTGCCGTTGGGGGTTCTGAGTTGAGGATGTCTTCGAGAGTTGTTGCGGTCGGCGCATCGGCTGCCGCACTGGTGCTTGCAGTGCCGGGGGTAGGCCACGCTGGTCCTCCTGCCTCTGGCACGTTCCGTATCATCAACGGCTCGGGCAAGTGCCTGGAGATTGAGAACTCCAGTACAGCCAACGGTGCGAATGCCCAGCAGTGGCTGTGTGTCGGACAGCGTGGCGCCGTATGGAGGTTCGTTGACCTTGGCAACTGGACCTACGGAATTGTTAATGTCAACAGTGGCAAGTGCCTTGAGGTCGAGAATGGCTGGAAGGACAACGGGGCACCGGTCCAGCAGTGGGACTGTAACCTGAACCTGAGCCACCACCGTTGGCAGTACATGGGCTTGGACGCAAACTATTACGGCTTTAAGAACGTGGCCACCGGAAAGTTCCTCGAAGTAGAGAACTCCAGTGGTGCGGACGGGGCCCGTGTTCAACAGTGGTCTTATGCGTCGCCGACGGTTCGCGGCCAGATCTGGAGCGCGGTAGCGAACTGAAGGCTCAGATCCCGTGAAACGGGGTCATCTTCCGTGATGGGCGTCGTGTGATGTGCACTGGGTGTGCGTCATGGGCTTTCACTGGCGGTGGGTGCGGCGGACTTGGGTATCGCGTTGGTCGGGTGGCGTTCGAGTGGTGAAGGCCGCTGTCGTTTTCCGGTGAAGGCCGGCTGTCGTGCGTGTAGGGCGTGTAGTCCCGTTCCGCGCCCCCTGCTCCTCTGGGAGTGGGGGGTGTGGTCCCGTTCCGTCAAAGCTACATGCTGCATCAGCTAATGCACCGGTATGATGCAGGCTGCCAGCCGGACCGGATCCACAGCCGAGCCGCCCCATCCTCTAGCCAGCCAGGCCCGCGCTAGCGGGCGCTGAGGGACTGGAGGCGTAGCCGGAAGGACCGTTGAGGCGGGGGAGCGCAGCGGACCCGCGGGCCCCGGGTTGAAGCGAAGCGGAAACCCTGGGGCATCGGGGCGAAGCCCCGCAGCCCTGGGAGCGCAGCGGACAGGGCGTCACCTCCGGTGCGCAGCACCAGAGGTGAGTGGCTCGCGCAGCGAGCCACCAGCGCTCCCGCGGAGCGGGAGCGCAACCACCGCGCGCAGCGCGGTGGTTCGCTCGCCCATCGCGCAGCGATGGGGTACCC
>JOBE01000079.1 GCA_000717735.1 Streptomyces griseoluteus
GTACACGCCGCCGCAGCCGCCGCCCCAGGCCCCC
The DNA here is from genome assembly GCA_000717735.1 of Streptomyces griseoluteus. Lineage (GTDB taxonomy): Bacteria > Actinomycetota > Actinomycetes > Streptomycetales > Streptomycetaceae > Streptomyces > Streptomyces griseoluteus_A. The sequence goes on from JOBE01000079.1 coordinate 35, forward strand.
GGGCCGCGCGGGCCGCGCCCCCCCCGCCAGCGCCCCGCCCCAGCAGCAGTACACGCCGCCGCAGCCGCCGCCCCAGGCCCCGGCGCCGCGCGAGCCGCGCCCGCCGCGTCAGCGCAGCGCCAACCCGGTGCGGATCCCCGGCCTCGGCTGCCTCAAGGGCTGTCTCGTCATGATCGTCCTGTTCGTGGTCGCGGGCTGGCTCGTCTGGGAGCTGACCCCGCTCCAGGACTGGATCGCCGAGGGCAAGAGCTACTGGGAGGCCATCGGCGACGGCATCTCGACGGTGACCGACTGGATCTCCACGATCGGCGAGGCCACCGACACCGGGGGTACTACCGGCGGTACAGGGCAGTAATACCGAGTAATACTGCCGATTTATCGACTTCCGAGGGGTGATTTCCGCTCGGAAGTGACGTCCGGCGGCTGCGGACGCGTAACTTTGCACGCGAACCGCAGCCGCTGAGGGAGCAGTCTTGGCACGGAACATCGGCAGCCGCTACACCACCCACCAGATCCTGGGGCGGGGCAGTGCCGGAACGGTGTGGCTCGGCGAGGGGCCCGAGGGTCCCGTCGCCGTCAAACTGCTGCGCGAGGACCTGGCCTCCGACCAGGAGCTCGTCGGCCGCTTCGTCCAGGAGCGCACCGCCCTGCTCGGCCTCGACCACCCCCGGGTCGTCAAGGTCCGCGACCTCGTCGTCGACGGCAACGACCTGGCCCTCGTCATGGACCTCGTCCGCGGCACCGACCTGCGCACCCGCCTGGACCGCGAGCGGCGGCTCGCCCCCGAGGCCGCCGTCGCGATCATCGCCGACGTCGCCGACGCCCTCTCCGCCGCGCACGCCGCCGGAGTCGTCCACCGGGACGTCAAGCCGGAGAACATCCTGCTCGACATGGAGGGCCCGCTCGGACCCGGCGGCGCCCACCCCGCCCTGCTCACCGACTTCGGCGTCGCCAAGCTGATCGACACCCCCGGCCGCACCAAGGCCACCCGGATCATCGGCACCCCCGACTACCTCGCCCCCGAGATCGTCGAGGGCCTCCCGCCGCGCGCCGCCGTCGACATCTACGCCCTCGCGACGGTCCTGTACGAGCTGCTCGCCGGCTTCACGCCGTTCGGCGGCGGCCACCCCGGCGCCGTCCTGCGCCGCCACGTCACCGAGACCGTCGTCCCCCTCCCCGGCATCCCCGAGGAGCTGTGGCAGCTGCTCGTGCAGTGCCTGGCGAAGGCCCCGGCCTCCCGGCTGCGCGCCTCCGAGCTGGCCGCCCGCCTCAAGGACGTCCTGCCGCTGCTCAAGGGCGTCCCGCCGCTCGACGTGGACGAGCTGGACTCGGACCAGGGCTCGGCGGCGGACCCGGAGCCGGAGGCGTACGCCACCGGTACGGGCGCGGGGGAACCGGCGCCGCGCCGGGCCGCCGTCCCGCTCGTCCCCGGCGCCTCCGCCGACTCCAACCGCGACACCCACACCTCCATGCGGGTCCCGGCCCCCGACGAGCTCTCCGGCGGCCCGCTCGGCACCGCGAGAGCCCCGAGACCCGCGGGCGCACGCCGCCCCGGCTCGGCCCGCCACAAGGCGGGCGCGGTCCGCAAGCGCCGGATCACCCTCACCGTCGCGGCGGTCGTCGTCGCGGGGGCGCTCGGCGCCGGCGGCTACCTCGCGGCCTCGGGGGACGCGGACGCCCCGCCGCAGGACTCGAAGCAGTCGTCGCTGCCGTAGGGCCGTCGTGGCCGGCCGTCGTGGCCAAAGGTTCGGCTCCTTGCCCGGAGCCGTTACGCTGGACGCGTGGCAGTCGTCGATGTATCCGAAGAGCTGAAGTCCCTCTCCTCGACCATGGGGTCGATCGAGGCCGTCCTGGACCTCGAGAAGCTGAGGGCCGACATCGCCGTGCTCGAAGAGCAGGCCGCGGCCCCGTCCCTGTGGGACGACCCGGAGGCGGCGCAGAAGATCACGAGCAAGCTTTCGCACCTCCAGGCCGAGGTCCGCAAGGCGGAGACCCTGCGCGGCCGCATCGACGACCTCGCGGTGCTCTTCGAGCTCGCCGAGGAGATGGACGACCCGGACACCCTCGCCGAGGCCGAGACGGAGCTCACCTCCGTCCGCAAGGCCCTCGACGAGATGGAGGTCCGCACCCTCCTGTCCGGCGAGTACGACGAGCGCGAGGCCCTGGTCAACATCCGCGCGGAGGCGGGCGGCGTCGACGCCTCCGACTTCGCCGAGCGGCTCCAGCGCATGTACCTGCGCTGGGCGGAGCGCCACGGCTACTCCACCGAGGTCTACGAGACCTCGTACGCGGAAGAGGCCGGCATCAAGTCGACCACCTTCGTGGTGAAGGCGCCGTACGCCTACGGCACGCTCTCGGTCGAGCAGGGCACCCACCGCCTGGTCCGCATCTCGCCCTTTGACAACCAGGGTCGCCGTCAGACCTCCTTCGCCGGTGTCGAGATCCTGCCGGTCGTCGAGTCCTCCGACCACGTCGAGATCGACGAGGGCGAGCTGCGCATCGACGTCTACCGCGCGTCGGGCCCCGGCGGCCAGGGCGTCAACACGACCGACTCGGCCGTGCGCATCACGCACCTGCCGACCGGCATCGTCGTCTCCTGCCAGAACGAGCGCTCCCAGATCCAGAACAAGGCGAGCGCCATGAACGTCCTGCAGGCCAAGCTCCTCGAGCGTCAGCGCCAGGAGGAGCGGGCCAGGATGGACGCCCTGAAGGACAGCGGCAGCTCCTGGGGCAACCAGATGCGCTCGTACGTCCTGCACCCGTACCAGATGGTCAAGGACCTCCGTACGGAGTTCGAGGTCGGCAACCCGCAGGCCGTCCTCGACGGTGAGATCGACGGCTTCCTCGAGGCGGGCATCCGCTGGCGCAAGCAGCAGGACAAGTAGCTTCCGAGCAGTACGCGTTCGGGCCCCGCACCTTCCGGTGCGGGGCCCGTCGTCGTCCGGCGGATTCGCTGGCGCAAGCGAAAACGCGGTGTGCGGGGCGCTTTGTCGACAAGGGAACTGACGTCAGGAGGCCCGGAGTTCTGGGTTTACGTCACAGTTGCATCCCCGCATGTGGGGCACTCGGTGATCTTTCGGGCATCGCACGCGCAACGACCTTGACGCTGCATCGGAAACTCGGAAGGGTGGCGTACTGGCATGCGCATTTCCGGGGCGTGTGTGAACGGGGGCCGGCCAGCAGTGAGCCGCCTCTGTCGCTGCCCCAGAGCGCTGCCCCATGACGAGATTGAGCTACTGGGGGTAGCAGCCAGATGACCAAGCAGATGCGAGTCCGTATCGCGCGCATCGCCGCCGGTGCGGTGATCGCGGCCGGCGCGTCGCTCACCGCGGCGGGTGCGGCGCAGGCCGTGGGCGCCTTCGGCGAGCCGACCGCGGATCCCACGTGCCTTCCCGGGAGCCCCGGTTGTGAGATCACGCCTCCGCCGGTGACGACTCCTCCGGTGGAGACCACGCCGCCGGTGGAGACGACTCCTCCGGTGGAGACGACCCCGCCGGTGGAGACGACTCCTCCGGTGGAGACGACCCCGCCGGTGGAGACGACTCCTCCGGTGGAGACCACGCCGCAACGGGAACGGGAACGGGAACGGCAACCCCGGTTCCACCGACTCGCCCGTCACCCCGGGTGACGACACCGACTCCGGTAGCGCCGACCCCGGCACCTGCACCGTCGACCTCGACGGCGCCGAGTGCGTGGACAGCGGCAACAGCAACACCGACACCAACAACGCCGGCTCGCAGCCCGTGCAGCAGGGTCAGGCGAAGGAGGAGCTCGCCGAGACCGGTGCGGCCGAGACCTCGTTCCTGGTCATCGGTGCCGCGACGATGATCGCCGGTGGCATCGGCTTCCGCCTGCTGCCGCGTCTCGTCGCCGGTGGCGGTCGCGCGGCCGTCTGACGGACCCGTGAGCGCGTGAGCGTACGTGCGTGAAAGGGGAAGGGCCGGGGAGATCTCTCCCCGGCCCTTCCTCGTACGTCCGGCTCGTGTGGCGTCCGCGTGACACCCGGATACGCCCAGAACGATCCGAAAGGGCGGCTCTAGGCCGTGCGGACCACCGCGAGCAACGCGATCATGGCCAGCAGGGCGATCGCCAGCGTCAGCAGCATCGCGGGCGACGGACCCTGAGGGGTCAGGCGCTCCCGGTTCGCGCGGCAGACGGGGCAGCGGCCCTCGGCGACCGGGGCCGCGCAGTTGGCGCACACCAGTCGGTCATAGGTCATGCGCTCTCCTCCTCCCGCACTGGGGGCTACACCTGGACAACGTCCGGAGGGGTCCGGGCGTTCCCCCTACCACTGTGCCAGCTCCCCGGCGTTTCGGCGCGCCCCATCGGATCGTCCCGCCCCCGTGCGCGGGGGCGAAAAGGATAAACGTCGCAAGCCAGGACCGCGACTGCGCGGGCCTTCCCCGTTCGCGTAAGGTCACGCACACCTACTCCCGGCCGACCGTGGTGCATCCGTGATCCGATTCGACAACGTCTCCAAGTCCTATCCGAAGCAGAACCGCCCCGCGCTCCGGGATGTCTCCCTGGAGATCGAGAAGGGGGAGTTCGTCTTCCTCGTCGGTTCCTCCGGCTCCGGAAAGTCGACTTTCCTGCGGCTGCTCCTGCGTGAGGAGCGCGCCAGTCAAGGCCAGGTGCACGTCCTCGGCAAGGACCTGGCCCGCCTGTCCAACTGGAAGGTGCCGCACATGCGGCGTCAACTCGGCACCGTCTTCCAGGACTTCCGCCTGCTGCCCAACAAGACCGTCGCCGAGAACGTGGCCTTCGCCCAGGAGGTCATCGGCAAGCCGCGCGGCGAGATCCGCAAGGCCGTGCCGCAGGTGCTCGACCTGGTCGGGCTCGGCGGCAAGGAGGACCGGATGCCCGGCGAGCTCTCCGGCGGTGAGCAGCAGCGCGTCGCCATCGCCCGCGCCTTCGTCAACCGCCCGATGCTGCTGATCGCCGACGAGCCCACCGGCAACCTCGACCCGCAGACCTCGGTCGGCATCATGAAGCTGCTCGACCGCATCAACAGGACAGGGACCACCGTCGTCATGGCGACCCACGACCAGAACATCGTCGACCAGATGCGCAAGCGCGTCATAGAGCTCGAGAAGGGTCGCCTCGTCCGCGACCAGGCGCGCGGCGTCTACGGATACCAGCACTGAGCAGGTAGGGGACAGAACACACCATGCGCGCTCAGTTCGTGCTCTCGGAGATCGGCATCGGTCTCCGGCGCAACCTCACGATGACCTTCGCCGTCGTCATCTCCGTGGCCCTCTCGCTCGCCCTCTTCGGCGGTGCCCTGCTCATGCGCGAGCAGGTCAGCACGATGAAGGACTTCTGGTACGACAAGGTCAACGTCTCCCTCTTCCTCTGCAACAGGGCCGACGCGGCCGACGGGGTCAAGTGCCCCAAGGGTGCGGTCACGGCCCAGCAGAAGGAGCAGATCAAAGCCGATCTGAAGAAGATGGACATCGTCGAGACCGTCTACTACGAGTCGACCGACGAGGCGTTCAAGCGGTACAAGGAGGAGTACGGCGAGACCGCCATCGCCTCCGTCATCACGCCGGACCAGATGCAGGAGTCGTTCCGGGTCAAGCTCAAGGACCCGGAGAAGTACAAGGTGATCGCCACTGCCTTCGCCGGCCGCGACGGGATCGAGTCCGTCCAGGACCAGCGGGACACCCTGGAGGACCTGTTCGACCTGATGAACGGCATGAACATCGCCGCTCTCTGCGTCATGGGGCTGATGCTCGTCATCGCGTTGATGCTGATCGTCAACACGGTCCGCGTCTCGGCCTTCAGCCGCCGGAGAGAGACCGGCATCATGCGGCTCGTCGGCGCGTCGAGCTTCTACATCCAGATGCCGTTCATCATGGAGGCCGCCTTCGCCGGACTCCTGGGCGGCGCGGTCGCCTGTGTGCTGCTGCTCGTCGGCCGGTACTTCCTGATCGACAACGGCATCGCGCTCGCGGAGAAGATGCAGCTCGTCAACTTCATCGGCTGGGACGCCGTCCTCGCCAAGCTGCCGCTCGTGATCGCCATCGGTCTCCTGATGCCCGCGGTGGCCGCTTTCATCGCGCTGCGCAAGTACCTGAAGGTGTGAGAGACACCTCTGCCGGTGGATGGCGTCGTACGGTCAAAGCCCGTGCGGCGCCATCGCCTTGTCCTAGAGTGGGCGCCATGCCGGCCGGCACCGACCACCTCTGTATCCGGCCCCGCGGAGTACTCCGTGGGGCCGTTCTGACGTTGGTCTTCGCCGGAGTCCTCGCCACCGCCGCCGCCACCGGCTCACTGCCCCGGCAGGAGTCCGCCGACGGGCCCGCGGGGGCGTCCACGCGCGCGGGGCAGCGGTCCCCGGCCGGTGCCCCCGTCGACAGCGCCGCCCTGAACCGTGCCGCCGCCGCGGCCATGGCCGACGGGAAGTCGGGCAAGCAGGCCGCCGAGGAGTTCGTCAGCCGCAGCGGAGACCGCTGGGGCGCGGTGTACGACAAGAAGGAGTACGCCGAGTTCGAGCAGGCCCTCGACGGGGCCTACACCGGCGTCGGGCTCTCCGCGGGCCGGGTCGGCGGGGACCGCGTCCGGGTGACCCGCGTCCAGGCCGGCGGACCCGCCGAGCGGGCCGGGATCAAGGCGGGCGACCGGCTCGTCTCGGTCGACGGACGCCCGGTCGACGGCCTCTCGGTCTCCCAGGCCGTCGCCCTGCTGCGCGGCGACGGCGTACCGGGCTCCGCCGTCTCCCTCCGGGTCGAGCGCGGGCGCGCCGCCTGGACGCGGACCCTGCACCGGGCCCGGCTGGCCACGGACCCGGTCACCGTCCGCCGCCTGGACGACGGCACCCTGCTCATCCGGGTCGCCGCCTTCACCAAGGGCGCCGGTACGCGCGTGCGTGACGCCGTACGGGCCGCCCCGGCAGGCGCCGGTGTCCTCCTGGACCTGCGGGGCAACGCGGGCGGCCTGGTCGCCGAGGCCGCCGTGGCCGCCTCCGCCTTCCTCGACGGCGGTCTGGTCGCCACGTACGACGTGGAGGGCGAGCAGCGGGCCGTGTACGCCGACAGGGGCGGCGACACCGGCCGGCCCCTGGTGGCGCTGATCGACGGGGGCACGATGAGCGCGGCCGAGCTGCTCACCGGCGCCCTCCAGGACCGGGGCAGGGCGGTCACGGTGGGTTCGCGCACCTTCGGCAAGGGCTCGGTCCAGATGCCGAGCGCCCTGCCGGACGGTTCGGTCGCCGAGCTGACCGTCGGGCACTACCGCACACCGGCCGGGCACGCGGTGGACGGCCGGGGCATCACTCCGGACCTGACGGCCGGGGAACGGGCGGAGGAACGGGCGAAGACGGTATTGAGTGGCCTCGGAGGGGCCTCGTAGTGCGAAAATGACCGCACTATGGCAAAGGGACTCGTGAACGTGCAGGGCAAACCTGCGAAGAAGACATCGGACAAGGCGCCGGAGCGCAAGCTCATCGCGCAGAACAAGAAGGCGCGCCACGACTACCACATCGTCGACACCTACGAGTGCGGTGTGGTCCTCATGGGCACCGAGGTGAAGTCGCTGCGGATGGGCCGGGCCTCGCTGGTCGACGGCTTCGTGCAGATCGACAACCACGAGGCGTGGCTGCACAACATCCATGTGCCCGAGTACATGCAGGGCAGCTGGACCAATCACTCGGCGAAGCGGAAGCGGAAGCTGCTGCTGCACCGGGAGGAGATCGACAAGCTGGAGTCGAAGTCCCAGGAGACGGGTCACACGATCGTGCCCCTCGCGCTGTACTTCCTGAACGGCCGGGTCAAGGTCGAGATCGCGCTCGCCAAGGGCAAGAAGGAGTTCGACAAGCGGCAGACCCTGCGCGAGAAGCAGGACACCCGCGAGACCAACCGGGCCATCGCGGCGGCCAAGCGCAGGCAGCGGGCGGCGAAGATCGCCTAGGGCCCGTCCTGGCGGCGCGGGTCGCGGCTAATACGCTGGCACCAGTGCCCGTCGGTCACGTACGATGGGCCGTGCACGCCTCGCAAGGGGGGTGCGCGTTGATAAAAAAACATGGGGATGATCGGTTTCGACAGCGGATACCGATGCAGAGGAAGCGTGTCGAGGAAGCGGCAATGATCTCGTAAACCATATGTCGCAACCAATAATCGCCAACTCCAAGAGCGATAACTCCCGCTTCGCCCTCGCTGCCTAATTTTAGGTAACGACAAGAAGCCTCTGTGAGGAGCGTCAGCCCGGGGGTGGTCCCGACCCGGATCCTGGCGTCATTTAGGGATCTAAACCTCTCACCCCGGTCACGGGGGTAAGAGGGAAATCAAACAGTGACTGAGCCCGTCGGAGACTTGTCCGCGTGATCTCCGGGGCTGAGAAACTCGTAGCGGACTGCGCACGGAGAAGCTCTGTTTCCGTACCGTTGGACGCGGGTTCGATTCCCGCCATCTCCACCGAGAGTCCGAAGGGCGTTGCCCGCTCGGACACCTCACCCCATGTGGGCCGAGGCCCGGCAGTCGTCACGACGACCGCCGGGCCTTTGTCATGTGCTCAGTAGTGGTGGTGGGCCCGGCAGGCGTCGGCCGGCATGAGGACCGCGTCGCAGCTCCTGGAGGTGATGCGTACCGGGGCGTGGTCTGAGTTGACGCGTTTGATCAGGGGGAACAGGGTCGCCCTGGCTTCGCTGGCACTTATGGACATTGCGTCCGCCCCTCATGCTTCGCGCGAGTTCTCGGTACGGCCATGGTGCCGGAAACTCGTACGGGCTTAGGGGACGGAGGGGCGGCGGCCGATCCCCGTCGCCATGCAGAGCGTCAAAGCCAGGGTTGCCGCCGTGAGCGGGATCAGGAAGCCGAAGGCGGGGAAGGGGGCGTGGTCGGCAGCCCAGCCGCCCGTCGCCGAGCCTGCCGCGATGCCGCCGAGGAGGGCGGTCACGGCCAGCGTCATGCCCTCGTTGAGCTGCGACGCGGGCGTCAGGCGCTGGACCAGGCCCATGCCCGTCACCATCGTCGGAGCCGTCGCCATGCCCGCCACCAGGAGCCCGCCGGCGAGCGCCAGCAGCGAGCCGGTCGAGGCGGCGAGCAGCGGCAGCGCCATCAGGACGGCCATCGCGGCCAGGCAGGTGCGGAGCCGGGCGGTGCGCCGGGCCCGGCCGTAGAGGAGGCCCGCCGCGCAGGAGCCCGCGGCCTGGAGGGCGAGGACGGGTCCCGCGACGGGGCCGTCCACGTACGCGAGGGTCACCACCTCCATCGAGCCGAAGACCGCTCCGGTGGCCAGGAAGACCGCCAGGAGGGCGCCCATGCCGGGGACCCGCAGCGGGGAGCCGGCGGTGGTGCGCGGTGCGATCGGCGGTTCGGTGGAGCGCTGGGCGGCGAAGACCAGGACGCCGCCGAGGAAGAGGACGGCGGCCGTGAGCGTGCCCGCCTCGGGGAAGAGGGTCGAGCAGAGGACCGCGGCGACGACCGGGCCGAGCATGAAGCAGAGCTCGTCGGCGGCCTGCTCGAAGGAGTTGGCGGTGTGCAGGGCGTCCTGGTCGCCCTTGAGGAGGTGCGCCCAGCGGGCCCGGGACATGCCGCCCGTGTTCGGGGCGGTGGCGGTGAGGGCCGTCGTGGCGAACAGGGCCCACAGGGGTGCCCGCTGGTGCACGCAGAGCAGTAGGACCAGATGGCCGAGGACGGCGTAGGCGGTGGCGGGGACCGCGATCCGCGCCTGGCCGTACCGGTCGACGAGCCGGGCGATCCAGGGGGCCGTGACGGCCCCGGCGGCCATGCCGGTGGCGGTGACCGCTCCCGCCAGCGCGTAGGAGTCGTACGCCGCCGCGATCATGATCACGGCGCTGACGCCGAACATGCCCATGGGCAGCCGGGCGATCAGGTTTCCCGCGGTGAACGCGCGCGTGCCGGGGAGGGTGAAGAGGCGCAGGTACGGGTTGGCGGGGGCGGCCTTCGGCCGGTCGTGGTCGTGATGGGGGGAGGGGGACGGGGAGACGGTGGCCGGCCGGGTGCGGTAGCGGGGGGCGACGGCCGGGCCGGCGGGGGTCAGGGTGAGGTCCGGTTGCGGCATGGATCAAGGTTCGGGGGAGCGGGCCCGAGGGGTCCAACACCTGTTCGGTGCCCATTCACGCGCCTGTGTTGTTGAATGGGCCGGTGGTCGCCCCCTCATCCTCCCCCTCGTCCCCGTACGACGCCGATCCCCGGCTGCTGCGCGCCTTCACCGCCGTCGCCGAGGAACTCCACTTCACCCGCGCCGCCGCCCGCCTCTACGTCGCCCAGCAGGCCCTCAGCCGCGACATCCGGCGCCTGGAGCGCGAACTGGGCGCCGAGCTCTTCGTACGGACCACCCGGCAGGTCTCCCTCAGCCCGGACGGCGAGCGCCTCCTCCCGTACGCGCGGCGGGTGCTCGCCGCCCACGACGAGCTGACCGAGGCGTTCCGCGCCGCCCCCCGGCCCCTCCTCGTCGACCTCAACACCCCCGGCCTCGCGCAGGAGCGCGTCCTGCGCCGGGCCCGTGAACTCGCCCCCGAGCAGGAGCTGATGGCCCGCTACGAGAGCGGGCTCACCGGAGCGGTGCGGCACATCCTCGCGGGACGGCTCGACACCTCCTTCGGCCGGTACGGAGGGCTCGACGCCGGGCTGCGGGCGCGGCTCGGCTCCCAGTTCGTGCGGTACGAACGGATGGCCGTGATACTCCCCGAGGACCACCCGCTCGCCGGCCTGCCCGAGGTGCCGCTCGCCGGTCTCGCCGGGGAGCGGATCTACGCGGGCGCGGGCAACGAACGCACGCTGGAGTGGACCGGCCTCGCCGCCCGGCTCTTCGCCGGACGCGGCATCGAGGTCGCCCCGCCCGCGCCGCTGGCCGTCGGCCACGAGGAGTTCCGCCGCATCATGGCCAAGCACCGCAACCCGGTCCTCGCCGTCGTCGACTTCCCGCCCATGCCGGGCTGCGTCCTGCGGCCACTCGTCGACCCCGTACCCCTGTCACCTGTGAGCCTGGTGTGGCGCAAGGGGCTGCGCCATCCCGGCCTCGACGCCCTGCGGGCCGCCGCCGCCGAGCTGGGGGCCGAGGAAGGCTGGCTGGAGCGCCCCGCCGGCTCCTGGCTGCCCCAGGACGAGCCGGGGCTGGCCTGAAGGGGTCTTGACGGGTGCCTACAAGGGCCGGCGAGTGAGCCGAAGGGGCGCGCCGGGGGGAACAGGGCCGAGCGCGCGGAGCCTCCCGAGCAACGAAGGGAGGCGAGCACGATCGGCCCTGTGAGCCCGGCTTGAGCGCCCCGGTCGGGGTCCTCCAGCGAAGCGAGGGGGAAACCGAGCCCCGAAAAAGGGGGCAGCGCTCACAGCAGGCTTGCGCGCCGGGTGAGAGCAAGGTTCCGTTGCCGTCACCTCGCGGCACCGGCCTGAAACGAGGCCTCCCTAGCGTCTGTGGCAGGTGGACCGGGGCTGTGGACGCCCCAGGACCCGACACCCGCGGAGGTACGACATGGGCGGCGGCCGGTGGATCGAACGGTGGGAGCCGGAGGACGAGACCTTCTGGCGCGAGAAGGGGGAGCGGATCGCCCGGAGGAATCTGCTCTTCTCCGTGCTCTCCGAGCACATCGGCTTCTCGATCTGGAGCCTGTGGTCGGTCATGGTGCTCTTCATGGGGCCCCAGTACGGGGTCGACCCGGCCGGCAAGTTCTTCCTGATCGCGACCGCGACCTTCGTCGGCGCGCTGATCCGGATCCCGTACACGTTCGCCGTCGCGCGCTTCGGCGGACGTAACTGGACGGTCTTCAGCGCCTTGCTGCTCCTGTTGCCCACGGGCCTCGCCTTCGCGGTCATGGAGCCCGGCACCTCCTATACGACCTTCGTCCTGGTGGCCGCGCTCACCGGCGTCGGCGGCGGCAACTTCGCCTCCTCGATGACCAACATCAACGCCTTCTTCCCGCTGCGGAAGAAGGGCTGGGCGCTCGGCCTCAACGCGGGCGGCGGCAACATCGGCGTCCCCGTCGTGCAGCTCATCGGCCTCCTCGTCATCGGCACCGCCGGAGCCATGCACCCGAGGATCGTGCTCGGCGTCTACCTCCCCCTGATCGTGGTCGCCACCGTGTGCTCCCTGTTCTTCATGGACAACCTCGCCCCCGTCAAGAACGACACCGGGGCCGCGAAGGAGGCCGTGCGGGCCCGCCACACGTGGATCATGGCCTTCCTGTACATCGGCTGCTTCGGCTCGTTCATCGGCTACAGCTTCGCCTTCGGCCTCGTGCTCCAGACCCAGTTCGGACGCACCCCGCTCCAGGCCGCCTCGCTCACCTTCATCGGTCCGCTGCTCGGCTCGCTGATCCGGCCCATCGGCGGCTCCCTCGCCGACCGGCACGGCGGCGCCCGCATCACCCTGTGGACCTTCGTCGCGATGGCCGCGGCGACGGGCGTGGTGATCTACGCCTCCGTCGTCGAGTCGCTCGCCGTCTTCCTCGTCGGCTTCATCGCCCTGTTCGCCCTCAGCGGCCTCGGCAACGGCTCCACGTTCAAGATGATCCCGGCGATCTTCCTCGCCCAGGGGCACCGCAAGGGGCTCGCGGGAGACGCCGCAGAGGCCTACGGCCGGCGCCTCTCCGGGGCCGCCATGGGCCTCATCGGAGCGGTCGGCGCGCTGGGCGGGCTCGGCATCAACCTCGCCTTCCGCCAGTCCTTCCAGACCGCGGGCACCGGCACGGCGGCCTTCGTCGCCTTCCTCGCCTTCTACGCGGCCTGCATCGTCGTCACCTGGGCGGTATACCTTCGGCGACCCACCGCCGTCCCCGCGACCGCCGAGGCCGTCACCTCGTCGGAGCCCCGGCCCGGCTACGCGAAGGTGTGATCCCCGGTGCCCGGCGCGGACCGTAACGACCAGGAAATACGGGCGAACCGAGTCTGTCACGCGTCCCCGTCAGGCTCTGGCCCCATGGACGAGCAAGAACACGGCCCCCTCGCCGGCTTCACCGTCGGCGTCACCGCGGCGCGGCGCGCGGACGAACTCATCGCGCTGCTGCGCCGGCGCGGCGCGGCCGTCGTCCACGGCCCCGCCCTGCGGATCGTGCCCCTCGCGGACGACACCGAGCTCCTCGCCGCCACCAAGGAACTCATCGGCCACGCCCCGGACGTCGTCGTCGCCACCACGGCGATCGGCTTCCGGGGCTGGGTCGAGGCGGCGGACGGCTGGGGGTACGGCGAGGAGCTCCTCGCCGTCCTGCGGGACGTCGAGCTCCTCGCCCGCGGGCCCAAGGTCAAGGGAGCCGTACGGGCCGCCGGACTCACCGAGTCCTGGTCGCCCAGCTCGGAGTCCATGGCCGAGGTCCTCGACCGGCTCCTCGCCGAGGGCGTCGACGGCCGCCGGATCGCCCTCCAGCTGCACGGGGAGCCGCTGCCCGGCTTCGTGGAGGCGCTCACCGCCGGCGGCGCCCAGGTCGTCGGCGTCCCCGTCTACCGCTGGATGCCGCCGGAGGACGTCGGCCCCCTCGACCGGCTCCTCGACGCGGTCCTCGGCCGCGCCCTGGACGCCGTCACCTTCACCAGCGCCCCGGCCGCGGCCTCGCTGTTCTCGCGGGCCGAGGAGAGGGGCGTACGGGCCGAGCTCGTGGCCGCGCTGCGGCACGACGTGCTCGCGGTGTGCGTGGGGCCCGTGACGGCCCTGCCGCTCCAGGCGGAGGGCATCGACACGTACCAGCCGGAACGCTTCCGGCTCGGCCCGCTCGTCCAGCTGCTCTGCAAGGAGCTGCCCGCCCGCAGCCAGGTCCTGCCGGTCGCGGGCCACCGGGTGGAGGTCCGCGGCCACGCCGTCCTCGTCGACGGCGGCCTGCGGCCCGTCCCGCCCGCGGGGATGGCCCTCCTCGGGCTCCTCGCCCGCCGCCCCGGCTGGGTGGTGTCCCGGGCGGACCTGCTGCGGGCGCTGCCGGGCGCGGGCCGGGACGAACACGCGGTGGAGACGGCGATGGCCCGCCTCCGGGCGGCCCTCGGCACGCCGAAGCTGATCCAGACGGTGGTGAAGCGGGGGTACCGGCTGGCGCTCGACCCGTCGGCGGACGAGAAGTACGACGGGTAGTGGCTATCCAATATCGGATATGGATATCGGATGTTGGATACCGGAGAACGGGGAGCGCGACGGGACGTACGACGGGGGCGCGGGCAGCGGCTGACGGCGCGCGGGAGTGCGCCGGTACCGTACGCGGATGATCAGCGAAGGACTCCGCATCCGCCCCGCCGTGCCCGAGGACGCGCACGCGCTCGCCGTCGCCCTGCTCGAGAACCGGGCCCACATGAAGCCCTGGGAGCCCTACCGGCCCGAGCGGTACTACACCGCCGAGGCGCAGGCCGAGCGGCTCGCCGACGGCGGGGTGCGGTGGTTCGCCGTCGAAGGGGACGCCATCGTGGGGGCCGTCATCCTGTCCGGGATCGTCCTCGGGCCCTTCCGCAGCGCCTCCCTCGGTTACTGGGTCGACCGGGACCACACCGGCCGCGGTCTCGCCACCGCGCTGACCGCGGAGGCCTGCCGGGGCGCCCGTGAGGAGCTGGGGCTGCACCGGCTTGAGGCGGGCACCGTCCTGGACCACCAGGTGTCCCAACGGGTCCTGGAGAAGAGCGGGTTCAGCCGCATCGGGACCGCCCCCCGCTACCTCCACATCGACGGCGAATGGCGCGACCACCACCTCTTCCAGCGCCTCCTGCACGACGACCCGCCGCCCGGCGTTCCGACCGGTACTTCGTCGAACGGCGATCTCGCCTGACACGGCCCCTTCCGGTGGCGTACGCTCGACGGCTGCCCAGTGCACGTCAGAAGGGGGCCTTAGGTGGCCGCGCAGGAAGCCGTGGACACGGTCAGAGACCGTGAGATCGGTGTCGAGCAGGAACATCTGGATCACGTCTACCGCCGGCTGGAGGAGAAGATCCACGAGGCGGAGTTCCTGATGAACGACGCCGCCCAGCGGGGCCAGGTCGGCACGCCCGGCGCCCTCGCCGAGCGCGACGCCCAGGTCTTCCGCGCCGGCATCCACCTCAACCGGCTCAACAGCGAGTTCGAGGACTTCCTCTTCGGCCGGATCGATCTTCTGTACGGGAAGGACGGGAAGAAGGGGCCCGACGGCGCCTACACCTCGATCGAGCCCGCCGAGGACGCCGTACGCCCCGACAACACGGCCGACATCGGAGAGACCCTCCACATCGGCCGGATCGGAGTCCTCGACTCCGACTACGCGCCGCTGGTCATCGACTGGCGCGCGCCCGCCGCCGCGCCCTTCTACCGGTCCACCCCGGTCGACCCCGGCCGGGTCGTGCGCCGTCGCGTCATCCGCTCCAAGGGCCGCCAGGTCCTCGGCGTCGAGGACGACCTGATGCGCCCGGAACTGCGGGCCACCCTCGACGGGCGCGAGCTGCCCGTGATCGGCGACGGCGCCCTGATGGCCGCCCTCGGCCAGGCCCGCAGCCACACCATGCGGGACATCGTCTCCTCCATCCAGGCGGAGCAGGACATGGTCATCCGCGCGCCCGCCGCCTCCGTGACGTACGTGGAGGGCGGCCCCGGCACCGGCAAGACGGCCGTGGCCCTGCACCGGGCCGCGTACCTGCTTTACCAGGACCGGCGGCGGTACGCGGGCGGCATCCTGATCGTCTCGCCGACCCCGCTCCTCGTCTCGTACACCGAGGGCGTCCTGCCCTCGCTCGGCGAGGAGGGCCAGGTCGCCATCCGGGCCGTCGGCAGTCTCGTCGACGGCGTCGAGGCCACCGCCTACGACGATCCGGCCGTCGCCCGGATCAAGGGCTCCTCCCGGATGCTCCACGTGCTGCGCAAGGCCGCCCGTGGCGCCCTGGAGACCCCGGCGCCCAGGAACAGCCAGCCCGAGCTGGGAGAGGACGACGAGGCCCCCGTGCCCGTGGGCACGCCCACGCGCCTGCGTGTCGTCGCCTTCGGGCGCCGTCTGGAGCTGGAGGCCGACGAGCTGCGGCGCATCCGTCACAACGTCCTCGGCGGCACCGCACCCGTCAACCTGCTCCGGCCGCGGGCCCGCCGGCTGCTCCTCGACGCGCTGTACTCCAAGTCGGGCGCGGTCGGTCGGCACAGCGACCCGGAGCTCGCCGCCGAGCTGCGCTCCTCCTTCGACGAGGACGTCTCCACCGAGGACTCCTTCCTCGGCTTCCTCGACGCCTGGTGGCCCGAGCTCACCCCGCGCCGGGTGCTCGACGCCATGGCCGACGAGCGGCGGCTCGGCCGCTGGGCCCGCCGCATCCTCAACCCGGGCGAGGTGCGGCGGCTCGCCCGCTCCCTGCGCCGCAAGGAGCTGTCGGTCCACGACGTGGCCCTCCTCGACGAGCTGAACACCCTCGTCGGGGCCCCGGCGCGGCCGAGGAAGCGGCGGGAGTACGACCCGCTGGACCAGCTCACGGGCCTGGACGAGCTCATGCCCGTACGGGAGGAGACCCAGCGCGAGCGGGCCGAGCGGCTCGCCGCCGAGCGCACCGAGTACGCACACGTGATCGTCGACGAGGCCCAGGACCTGACGCCCATGCAGTGGCGGATGGTCGGGCGGCGCGGCCGGCACGCCACCTGGACGGTCGTCGGCGACCCGGCGCAGTCCTCCTGGTCGGATCCGGACGAGGCCGCCGAGGCCCGTGACGAGGCCCTCGGCTCCCGGCCGCGGCGCCGCTTCGAGCTGACCGTGAACTACCGGAACCCGGCCGAGATCGCCGAGCTCGCCGCCAAGGTGCTCGCCCTCGCCATGCCGGGCAAGGAGTCGCCGCGGGCGGTCCGCTCGACGGGCGTCGAGCCCCGCTTCGTGGCCGTTCCCGAGAAGACCGCTGACACCGGTCTGGCCGAAACCGTACGGTCCGAGGCGCGGCTGCTCCTGGAGCGGGTGGAGGGCACGGTCGGTGTCGTCGTCGCCATGAACCGGCGCACCGAGGCGGCCCGCTGGCTCGCCGACCTGGGCGACCGGGTGGTGGCGCTCGGCTCCCTGGAGGCGAAGGGCCTGGAGTACGACGCCACCGTGGTCGTCTCGCCCGCGGAGATCGCGGACGAGTCCCCGGCCGGTCTGCGGGTGCTCTACGTGGCCCTGACCCGGGCGACGCAGCAGCTCACGGTGGTGGCGGGGGCGGGCGACATGCCGGACGAGGCGGGGGTGCCGGACCTGCTGCGGGACTGAGCAGGGAGGAGGTGTCCGGGGCCGATTTCCGGTCAACCTGTGGCGCTGGAATCACCGAGCAGGGTGGTTTGTTAGCCTTGTCGTGGCACCGGCTCGATCCAAGCCCCCGGGCCCAACCTTCGTCCCTCTGAGGGACCTCTTGCCGCGAGGCGAGCATGGCGGGTCGGTGCCACTTAGACGTTCTGTTGTGTGTAGCTACGAAGTCGAGGCTCCTGTCACCCCTGGTGGCGGGGGCCTCTTCTGTTTCCCTGAAGCTTCTCGTATGGTGGAAACTACTTTCCGAAAACAAAATGACCGCATTACCTGCTACCGGCAGGTAGGTGCGACCATCGGAGGGCGCCGCCGGGCAACCAGCCGGGGCGGCGTAGCAACGAAGCTCAGGGAAAGCAGAGGAACTCGGCCATGGCAACGGCGCCCAGCGTCTCGTATTCGATGACGGTCCGGCTGGAGGTTCCCGCGAGCGGAACCGCGGTCTCCCAGCTCACCACGGCGGTGGAGTCCCACGGCGGATCCGTCACCGGCCTCGACGTGACCGCCTCCGGCCACGAGAAGCTCCGCATCGACGTCACCATCGCCGCGACCTCCACCGCGCACGCCGACGAGATCGTCGAGCAGCTGCGCACCATCGAGGGCGTCACCCTCGGCAAGGTCTCCGACCGTACGTTCCTGATGCACCTCGGCGGCAAGATCGAGATGGCGTCCAAGCACCCCATCCGCAACCGTGACGACCTCTCCATGATCTACACCCCGGGCGTCGCCCGGGTGTGCATGGCCATCGCCGAGAACCCCGAGGACGCGCGCCGCCTCACCATCAAGCGCAACTCCGTCGCGGTCGTCACGGACGGCTCCGCCGTCCTCGGCCTCGGCAACATCGGCCCGATGGCCGCCCTGCCCGTCATGGAGGGCAAGGCCGCCCTCTTCAAGCGCTTCGCCGGCATCGACGCCTGGCCGATCTGCCTCGACACCCAGGACACCGACGAGATCGTCGCGATCGTCAAGGCCATCGCCCCCGGCTTCGCGGGCATCAACCTGGAGGACATCTCCGCGCCCCGCTGCTTCGAGATCGAGGCCCGGCTGCGCGAGGCCCTCGACATCCCGGTCTTCCACGACGACCAGCACGGCACCGCCATCGTCGTCCTCGCCGCCCTCACCAACGCGCTGCGCGTGGTCAACAAGGGCATCGGCGACGTACGGGTCGTCATGTCCGGGGCCGGCGCGGCCGGTACGGCCATCCTCAAGCTGCTGATCGCGGCGGGCGTCAAGCACGCCGTCGTCGCCGACATCAAGGGCGTCGTCCACGCGGGCCGCGAGGACCTCGTGGAGGCCTCCGCCGACTCGCCGCTGCGCTGGATCGCCGACAACACCAACCCGGAGGGCGTCACCGGCACCCTCAAGGAGGCCGTCGTCGGCGCGGACGTCTTCATCGGCGTCTCGGCCCCGAACCTGCTGGGTGCCGAGGACGTCGCCGCCATGGCGGAGGACGCCATCGTGTTCGCGCTCGCGAACCCCGACCCGGAGGTCGACCCAGCCGCCGCCCGGCAGACCGCCGCGGTCGTCGCCACCGGCCGTTCCGACTTCCCGAACCAGATCAACAACGTGCTGGTCTTCCCGGGTGTCTTCCGCGGTCTGCTCGACGCCCAGTCCCGGACGGTCAACACCGAGATGATGCTCGCGGCGGCCACCGCTCTCGCCGACGTGGTCACCGACGACGAGCTGAACGCGAACTACATCATCCCGTCGGTCTTCAACGACAAGGTCGCCGGCGCGGTCGCCGGAGCGGTGCGCAACGCGGCGAAGGCGGCGGGCGCGGGCTCGGCGGCGACCGGGCGCTGACGGCGCGTCGCGATTCGCGGAGCCGTAAACCCGCCTTTAGGGTGGCTTTTCGGCTCCGCGTGGTTTTCGTGGAGTCGACAGGAGTCGACAGAACGTCACCACCACGGGGCTCCGGCGCTTTTCGTGTGACCCGAGGGGGTGCCGGATTGGCGTTCCCGCCGCTGGTGGGGGCAGGATGCGTGTTTGGGCGCGAGGGTCTGTCATTAGACCCGGGTCCGGGGACTGTCCGAAGGCCCTGGCAGCATCGGCTTCGCTGTACCCAATCACGCGGCTTCCGCCGCGTGGCACGCCTCACAGGCAAGAAGAACACGGGAGTAACAACATGAACCGCAGTGAGCTGGTGGCCGCCCTGGCCGACCGCGCCGAGGTGACCCGCAAGGACGCCGACGCCGTGCTGGCCGCTCTCGCCGAGACCGTCGGTGAGGTCGTCGCCAAGGGCGACGAGAAGGTCACCATCCCCGGCTTCCTGACCTTCGAGCGCACCCACCGTGCCGCTCGCACCGCTCGTAACCCGCAGACCGGCGACCCGATCAACATCCCGGCCGGCTACAGCGTGAAGGTCTCCGCGGGCTCGAAGCTCAAGGAAGCCGCCAAGGGCAAGTGACACCCGCCGAGGCGAGTAGGGCAGCCAGAGCACGTAAGGCGGCCTGCCAAGGCACGTAAGGCAGCCTAGAGGCGCAGAAAGGGCGGCCACCCTGTCAGGGGGTGGCCGCCCTTTCGTATGGGCGCGTACGGGCCCACAGGGGCCCGTGACGCCTTGGACCGACCGGCACATGGGGGCGGCGTCCCCCATGTGCCGGTCGGTCCTACACCAGCGCGCTGCCCGGCAGCTCGACCTTGGCACCGAGCTCGATGAGCTTCTCCATGAAGTTCTCGTAGCCGCGGTTGATCAGCTCGATGCCGTGCACCCGGGAGGTGCCCTGGGCCGCGAGCGCCGCGATCAGGTACGAGAAGCCGCCGCGCAGGTCGGGGATGACCAGATCGGCGCCCTGGAGCCGGGTCGGGCCCGACACGACCGCGGAGTGCAGGAAGTTGCGCTGGCCGAAGCGGCAGTCCGAGCCGCCCAGGCACTCGCGGTACAGCTGGATGTGCGCACCCATCTGGTTGAGCGCGGAGGTGAAGCCGAGCCGCGACTCGTACACCGTCTCGTGGACGATCGACAGGCCGGATGCCTGCGTCAGGGCCACGACCAGGGGCTGCTGCCAGTCCGTCTGGAAGCCGGGGTGCACGTCCGTCTCCAGGTGGATCGCGTTGAGCGAGCCGCCCGGGTGCCAGAAGCGGATGCCCTCGTCGTCGATCTCGAAGGCGCCACCCACCTTCCGGTAGGTGTTGAGGAAGGTCATCATCGAGCGCTGCTGGGCGCCGCGCACGTAGATGTTGCCCTCGGTGGCGAGCGCCGCGGACGCCCAGGAGGCCGCCTCCAGGCGGTCCGGGAGCGCCCGGTGGGTGTAGCCGTCGAGACGGTCGACACCGGTGATCCGGATGGTCCGGTCGGTGTCCATGGAGATGATCGCGCCCATTTTCTGCAGGACGCAGATCAGGTCCTCGATCTCGGGCTCCACGGCGGCGTTCGACAGCTCGGTGACGCCCTCGGCGAGCACGGCCGTCAGCAGCACCTGCTCGGTCGAGCCGACCGAGGGGTACGGCAGCCGGATCTTGCAACCGCGAAGGCGCTGCGGGGCCTCCAGGTACTGCCCGTCGTCCCGCTTCTCGATGGTCGCGCCGAACTGGCGCAGCACGTCGAAGTGGAAGTCGATGGGCCGGCCGCCGATGTCGCAGCCGCCGAGGCCCGGGATGAAGGCGTGGCCGAGGCGGTGCAGCAGCGGGCCGCAGAAGAGGATCGGGATGCGCGACGAGCCGGCGTGGGCGTCGATGTCGGCGACGTTCGCGGACTCGACGTGCGTCGGGTCGAGGACGAGTTCGCCGGGCTCCTCGCCCGGACGGACCGTCACGCCGTGCAGCTGGAGCAGTCCGCGCACCACGCGGACGTCACGGATGTCGGGCACATTGCGCAGGCGGCTCGGGCCGCTGCCGAGCAGGGCGGCGACCATCGCCTTGGGCACGAGGTTCTTCGCGCCGCGAACGCGGATCTCGCCCTCCAGCGGGGTTCCGCCATGGACGAGCAGTACATCGTGACTGTCTGTGCCGGTCATGAATCTCGCGTTCCGGAGTGGGGTCGGTCGGGTGGCCAGTGAAAAGGGTAAGGGGCCATGAGACCTCTCTTGGATGCCTCACGGGGCCTGTCAGACGTAATGAATTCGGCACAACACCCTCTGTTCCCGTGATCTTGCGGAGCGTCACCGTCCGCTTCCTTGGGCGATGGGCCGTCCGGGCCCCGTGCCCTCCCGTCTGAACTGCGGCTCCGGACCACGACGGGCGCCGCCTTCCCCGTATCCCGTCCGACAACCCCCGCGAACGCCGAAGATGCGAGATCATGTGTCGCATGACCGAGGTGTCCTCGCTCACAGGACGGCTGCTCGTCGCCACCCCCGCGCTCGCGGACCCGAATTTCGACCGCGCGGTGGTGCTCCTCCTCGACCACGACGACGAGGGCTCGCTCGGCGTTGTCCTCAACCGGCCGACCCCGGTCACCGTCGGCGACATCCTCGCGCCCTGGGCCGAACTCGCCGGCGAACCCGGCGTCGTCTTCCAGGGCGGCCCCGTCTCTCTCGACGCCGCCCTGGGCATCGCCGTCATCCCCGGCGACGAGGGCCCGCTCGGCTGGCGCCGGGTGTACGGGGCGATCGGCCTGGTCGACCTGGAGGCCCCGCCCGAGCTGCTCGGCCCGGCCCTCGGCTCGCTGCGGATCTTCGCCGGGTACGCGGGCTGGGGCCCCGGCCAGCTGGAGATCGAGCTCGGCGACGGCGCCTGGTACGTGGTCGAGTCGGAGCCCGGCGACGTGTCCTCGCCGCGGCCCGAGGACCTCTGGCGGCAGGTCCTCAGGCGGCAGCGCGGCGAACTCGCGATGATCGCGACCTACCCCGACGACCCGTCCCTCAACTGAGGCCCCGGGCTTTCAGTACCCTTGGCGGTTATGAGCACTCTCGAGCCCGAGCGCGGGGCAGGTACGGGAACCCTCGTCGAGCCGACGCCGCAGGTGTCCCACGGTGACGGCGACCACGAGCGCTACGCCCATTACGTCCAGAAGGACAAGATCATGGCGAGCGCCCTCGACGGCACGCCCGTCGTGGCACTGTGCGGAAAGGTCTGGGTGCCGGGGCGCGACCCCAAGAAGTACCCGGTCTGTCCGATGTGCAAGGAGATCTACGAATCCATGGGCGCCGGCGGTGGCGACAAGGACAAGGGCGGCAAGGGCGGCAAGGACAAGTAAGCGGCCCTGACGTCGGGGACGGCCCCCGTCGTACGTACTTCGGTGCGTGCGGCGGGGGCCGTTCCGCGATTCCGGGGGTGCGGAGGTGTGCGCGGCCGTTGCGGAGGGTGCTTCCGGTGGTCACGGAGTGGTTGAGGTGGTCGAGACCTCTTGTCGGGCCGCCGGAGGCGCGCCTAACCTCACGCGTGTTGTGCAGAACGAAACGCTCGTTGCGCATGTTGCAACACATGCTCGGAGGGGAACCGTTTCATGAAGCTTTCCGCCCTCCCCCAAGCTCTCGGCTTCGCCCGAGCCGGGGGGACCCCCATCACCGCCACCGCCGCCGCACTCCTGCTCGCCGCACTCACCGCCACCGCCTGCGCGCCCCGGACCTCCGGTGGCACGGCCACGACGGACGAGAAGAGCGGCACCCTGCGCGTCTGGCTCTTCCAGGAGGTGAGCAACAAGCCCAAGGAACAGGTCGTCGCGCAGGCCGTCGCCGCCTTCGAGAAGAACCACCCGGGCGCGAAGGCCGAGGTCGAGTACATCCCCGTCGAGACCCGCGCCCAGCGCGTCAAGGCCGCCTTCAACGACCCCGCCTCCGCGCCCGACCTCATCGAGTACGGCAACACCGACACCGCCGGATACGTCAAGGACGGCGGACTCGCCGACATCAGCGCCGAGTTCGCGGCCTGGGACGACGCCAAGGACACCGACCCCACCGCGAAGCAGTCCGTCACCGTCGCCGGGAAGGTCTACGGCGCCCCGCTCTTCGTCGGCGTCCGCGCCCTCTACTACCGCACCGACGTCTTCCGGGAACTCGGCCTCACCGCCCCCAGGACCCAGGCCGAACTCGTCACCACCGCGAAGAAGATCCGCAAGGCGAAGCCCGAGCTCTACGGCATCGCAGTCGGCGGCGCCTACACCTACGGCGCCATGCCCTTCGTCTGGGCGGCCGGCGGCGAACTCGCCACCGCGCACGGCGACACGTACAAGGCCGCCGTCAACAGCGAGGCCGCCCGCACGGGCATCACCACGTACACCTCGCTCTTCGGCGACGACAACTGCCCGGCCGCCAAGTGCGCCCAGATGGGCGGCAACGCCACCGTCACCGCCTTCGCCGCGGGCAAGGCCGGCATGGCCATCGGCGGCGACTTCAGCCACGCCGCCGTCGAGGCGGGCGCCGTGAAGGGCAAGTACGCCGTCGCGCCGCTGCCCGGCACCGCCCCCGGCTCCATCGCCCCCGCCTTCGCGGGCGGCAACAACATCGGTGTCCTGAAGAGCACCTCCCACCGCACCCTCGCCGTCGACCTCCTCAAGTCCCTGACCGGCAAGGAGACCCAGGGCAGGCTCTTCGACGCGATGGGCTTCCTGCCCACGTACACCGACGTCCGCGCCGCGGCCGCCGAGCGGCAGCCCTTCGTGAAGCCCTTCATCGACACCCTCGGCGCGGGCACCAGGTTCGTCCCCGCGTCCCCGGGCTGGGGCGGCATCGACGCCTCCCTCGTCCTGCCCACGATGTTCCAGGAGATCGTCAGCGGCCGTAAGGACGTCAAGGCGGCGACCGACGACGCCGCGAAGAAGATGGACGCGGCGTTCGCCGCCGCGGGCTGACGAGGATGCCGACGACCAGCCGTACGGACACGGCCCGGACGACGAGCGGTGTGGACGGGGCCGGGACGGCGAGCGGTGCGGACGGGGACCGGGCGACGCATCGCGCGGCCCGGGCGGCGAACCGTTCGGACCCGGCGGCGAACCGTTCGGGACCGGCCCGTGGGCGCGGCTCCGGATGGACGCCCTGGCTCTACCTCCTGCCCGCGCTCGCCGTGCTCGGCGCCCTGCTCCTCTACCCGATCTACCAGCTCGGGCTCATCTCCTTCCTGGAGTACACCCAGGCCCAGGTCAGCGGCGGCGAACCCACCTCCTTCAAGGGCTTCGGCAACTACACGGCCCTCTTCGCCGACCCCCAGTTCCGGCAGGTCCTCCTCGCCACCGTCCTCTTCGCCGCCGCCTGCGTCGTCACCACGCTCGCCGTCGGCTGCGCCCTCGCCGTACTCCTCACGCGCGTGCGCGCCCTGCCCCGGCTCGTCCTGATGCTGGCCGCGCTCGGCGCCTGGGCCACCCCCGCGATCACCGGCTCCACCGTCTGGGTCTTCCTCTTCGACCCCGACTTCGGCCCCGTCAACGGGCTCCTCGGGCTCGGCGACTTCTCCTGGACGTACGGGCGGTACAGCGCCTTCGCCCTCGTCCTCCTCGAAGTCGTCTGGTGCTCCTTCCCGTTCGTGATGGTCACCGTCTACGCGGGCATCAGGGCCATCCCGTCCGAGGTCCTGGAGGCGGCCGCCCTCGACGGCGCCTCGCAGTGGCGGATCTGGCGCTCGGTCATGGCACCGGCCCTCCGGCCGATCCTGGTCGTCGTCACGATCCAGTCGGTCATCTGGGACTTCAAGATCTTCACCCAGATCTACGTGATGACGAACGGCGGCGGCATCGCCGGCCAGAACCTCGTCCTCAACGTGTACGCCTACCAGAAGGCCTTCGCCTCCTCCGAGTACGGCCTGGGCTCGGCCATCGGCGTCGTCACGCTGCTCATCCTGCTGGTCGTGACCCTCGTGTACCTGCGCCTGCTGCGACGCCGGGGAGAAGAACTGTGAGCCTTTTCAGCGTCCGCCGCCCCCTCCGCACCCTGTCTCTTATACACATCTGACGCTGCCGACGAATAGAGAGGTGTAGATCTCGGT
>JOBE01000080.1 GCA_000717735.1 Streptomyces griseoluteus
CAGCGCCCCCCCCCCCCCCCCCGCCCCGGCGCCCCCGTACTCGCCCGCTCCACGAGTACCGTCGGGACGAGCCGTACCCCCGTCACCGTCTCCCCGCGCAGCTCCCGCAGCACCGCGTCCACGCACCACTCCCCCACCTGCGCGAAGTCCTGGCGCACGGTCGTCAGCGGCGGGATGAAGGAGGACGCCTCCGCGATGTCGTCGAAGCCGACGACGCTCACGTCGTCCGGCACCCGCCGGCCCTGTTCGTGGAGGGCCCTGAGCACGCCGAGGGCCATCTGGTCGTTGGCGACGAACACCGCCCGGCAGTCGGCTTCGGCGGCGAGCCGCAGGCCCGCCTCGTAGCCGGACTCGGCGGTCCAGTCGCCGCGAAGGAGCGGGGGCACCTGCCGTCCCCCCTCGCGCAGGGCGGCCTCCCAGGCCTCCGCGCGGCGGCCCGCCGCGAAGGACTCCTCGGGTCCTGCCACGTGCCAGACCGTGGCGTGGCCGAGGTCGAGCAGGTGCCGGACGGCGGTCCGGGCGCCCTGGCGCTGGTCGGTGTCCACGACGGGGAAGCGGCCGGTGGCGTCGGAGTCGATCACGACCACCTTGACGTGCGGGGGCAGGGTCAGGGCCGCGGTGTCGAGCAGGTGGACCTCCATGATGAGGACGACGGCGTCGACGGCGAGTTCGTCGAGCCGGGTGAAGGCGCCCTTCACGTTGTCCTGGGTCGGCGCGTCGAGCGGGATGAGGGTGACGGCGTATCCCGCGCGGGAGGCGGATCCGGCGATGGCCTCCAGGGTGCGGACGTTGCCCGTGCTGGACAGGCCCATGGTGATCACGCCGATGGCGCGGAACTCGCCGCGCTTGAGGGCGCGGGCCGCGCTGTTGGGCCGGTAGCCGAGCTGCTTCATGGCGTCGAGCACCTTGGCGCGGGTGCTCTCGACGACGGCCGCGTCGCCGTTGGAGACGCGGGAGACGGTCTGCGAGGAGACGCCCGCGAGCTGGGCGACGTCCGCCATGGAGACCCGTTTCGGCCTGCCTCGCGTCCCGCGCGGGCCGTCACCCCCGGCCGCCCCCGACCGGCCGCCCGCATCCCGGCCCGTGGGCCTGGCCGCATCCCGGCCCGTGGGCTCGCCCGCACCCTCGGCCGTGGCCCCTGGCGCACTCCCCGCCGTGTTCTTCTCCGCCACCGATTCCCTCTCATTCGCCGCTGCTTCACGCTTGACGCCCCCCAGCGGGAGTGTCACCATCACGCTACCGATGATTACGTAAACATTTCTCGTCGGCCAGCCCTCGCGAGGCCGGTTTCCGGCCGCCAGGCCCGTACGTCTCGCTCACATCCCACTTCGTCCGCCTCCTGCACCGCTCCCGTCTCCGGACCGCTCGGTCACCGACGCAAGGACCCCCGCATGACGCTCCTGTCGACGCGCGCCACGGCAGCACCACCGCCCCGCCCACGAGCCCGCTTCCGCCTCCGCAAGGAGGCCCTCGTGGGCTGGGGCTTCGCCGGCCCGTTCGTCGCGGTGTTCGGCCTGGTCTTCCTCGCGCCGATCGGATACGCCCTCTACCTGAGCCTCTTCCAGGACCGGCTCATCGGCGGCACCTCCTTCGTCGGCCTCGACAACTACGGCAAGGCGCTCACCGACCCCCGCTTCTGGGAGGGACTGACCCGCGTCGGCCTCTTCCTCCTGGTCCAGGTGCCGGTCATGCTGGGCATCGCCCTCTTCGCGGCCCTCGCGATCGACAGCGGCCGCCTCTACGGCAAGACCTTCTTCCGCGTCGCGATCTTCCTCCCCTACGCCGTCCCCGCCGTCGTCGCCAGCCTCATCTGGGGCTTCATGTACGGCACGCAGTTCGGCCTCGTCGGCAACATCAACGACGCCTTCGGCGTCACGCTGCCGAACCCGCTCTCCCCCTCCCTGGTCCTCGCCTCCATCGGCAACATCGTGACCTGGGAGTTCGTCGGCTACAACATGCTGATCTTCTACTCCGCGCTCAAGGTCGTGCCCCGCTCGCTCTACGAGGCCGCCGCCATCGACGGCGCCGGCGAGTGGCGGGTCGTCACCGCGATCAAACTGCCGGCCATCCGCAGCGCGCTCGTCATCGCCACCATCTTCTCGATCATCGGCAGCTTCCAGCTCTTCAACGAGCCCAGCATCCTCCAGAAGCTCGCCCCCAACGCGATCACCAGCGACTTCACCCCCAACGTCTACACCTACTCGCTGTCCTTCTCGGGCCAGCAGCACAACTACGCGGCGACCGTGGCGATCGTGATGGGTGTCCTCACCGCGATCATCGCCTACGCGGTCCAGCTGCGCGGCATGCGGAAGGGCTGACCCGATGACCACCTCCCTCCCCACGGCGGCCCCCGGCTCCACCGAACCCGTCGGCCGCACGGCGGCGGCCTCCAGCCGGGCGGCGTCCGGCACCACCACGTCGAAGCGGCGCGAGCGGCGGCTCCCGCACACTCCGCTCCACCCGCGCCCGAGCCTCCCGCTGACCCTCGTGGCCGGTCTGGTCCTCGTCTACACCCTGCTCCCGCTCGCCTGGCTGGTCATCAACGCCACCAAGGACCAGAACGGCCTGCTCGACTCCTTCGGACTGTGGTTCGCCGACGACACCCACTTCTGGGACAACATCGGCCGCACCCTCACCTACGACGACGGCGTCTTCGTCCGCTGGCTGCTCAACACCCTGCTGTACGTCGCCGCCGGCGCGGGCGGCGCCACCGTCCTCGCCGTCCTCGGGGGCTACGCGCTCGCCACCTACGACTTCCCCGGCCGCAAAGCCGTCTTCGCCGTGGTCCTCGGCGCGGTGGCCGTCCCCGGTACCGCCCTCGCCGTCCCGACCTTCCTCATGTTCAGCAACATGGGGCTCACGAACACCCCGTGGGCGGTGATCATCCCGTCCCTGATCTCGCCCTTCGGGCTCTACCTGATGTGGGTCTTCGCCGCCGAGGCCGTCCCGACCGAGCTCCTCGAAGCCGCCCGCATCGACGGCTCCGGCGAACTGCGCACCTTCTTCACGATCGCGCTGCCGCTGCTGATGCCCGGCACCGTCACCGTCCTGCTGTTCTCCATGGTCGCGACCTGGAACAACTACTTCCTGCCGCTGATCATGATCAAGGACCCCGACTGGTACCCCCTGACCCTCGGCCTCAACGCGTGGAACGCCCAGGCGCAGACCGCCGGCGGCCAGGCCGTGTTCGACCTCATCATCACGGGCTCCCTCCTCACGATCGTCCCGATCGTGGCCGTCTTCCTGCTGCTCCAGCGGTACTGGCAGTCCGGCCTGGCCGCGGGCAGCGTCAAGGAATGACCGCCCGTCCCTGACCCACCCCCTCTCGGAAGCCCCCTCCCCGGAAGTTCCCTCCCCGCCCGCACCATCGACCAGGAGCACCTCCCATGAGCACGCACACCACCCGCAGACTGCTCGCCGCCCTCGCCGTCGTCTCCACGCTCGCGCTCACCGCCACGGCCTGCGGCTCCGACGCCTCGGACGCGGGGGCCGGCGGCAGCGGTCCGAAGGACGTCGCCGCCGCGCTGGAGAAGGGCGGAAAGGTGACCGTGTGGGCCTGGGAGCCCACGCTCAAGAAGGTCGTGGAGGACTTCGAGAAGAAGTACCCGAAGGTCGACGTCGAGCTGGTCAACGCCGGTACCGGCGACAAGCAGTACACCGCGCTGCAGAACGCGATAGCGGCCGGCTCCGGCGCCCCCGACGTGGCGCAGGTCGAGTACTACGCCCTCGGCCAGTTCGCCATCGGCAAGTCCGTCGAGGACCTCTCCTCCTACGGCGCCCAGAAGTACGGCACGACGTTCACCAACGGCCCCTGGAACGCCGTCACCGACGACCAGGCCATTCACGCCCTGCCGATGGACTCCGGACCCATGGCGTTCTTCTACAACAAGAAGGTCTTCGACAAGCACGGCATCGAGGTCCCCACCACCTGGGACGGGTACGTGGAGGCCGCCCGCGCCCTCCACAAGGCCGACCCGAAGATCTTCATCACCAACGACACCGGCGACGCCGGCGCCACCACCAGCCTGATCTGGCAGGCCGGCGGCCGGCCCTACAAGGCCGACGGCACCGACATCACCATCGACTTCAACGACCAGGGCGTCAGCCGGTACACCGCCACCTGGCAGAAGCTCCTCGACGAGAAGCTGCTCGCCCCGACCACCTCGTGGAGCGACGCCTGGTACAAGGGCCTGGCCGACGGATCGATCGCCACCCTCTCCATCGGCGCGTGGATGCCGGCCAACCTCACCTCGGGCGTCGCCTCCGCGTCCGGCGACTGGCGGGTCGCCCCGCTGCCCCAGTGGACGAAGGGCGACAAGACGAGCGCCGAGAACGGCGGCAGCTCGCTCGCCGTGCCGAAGGCCGCCAAGAACAAGGAACTGGCCTACGCCTTCACCGAGTTCGCCACCACCGGCGCCGGCGCGAGCAGCCGGGTCGCCGCGGGCGCCTTCCCCGCCACCCGCGCCGACCTGGAGTCGAAGGCGTTCCTCGACACCGATTTCCCGTACTTCGGCGGCCAGAAGGCCAACCGGATCTTCGCCCAGTCCGCCCGTGACGTCGGCGCCGACTGGTCCTACCTGCCGTACCAGGTGTACGCCAACTCGATCTTCAACGACACCGTCGGCAAGGCGTACGTCTCCCCGACCAAGCTCTCCGAGGGTCTGAAGGCGTGGCAGGAGGCGAGCGTCACGTACGGCAACGAGCAGGGCTTCACGGTCAACAAGTAGCCGGAAGCGGGGCCCCTACACGTACTGGGCGATCTGGATCAGGTTGCCGCAGGTGTCGTCCAGGATGGCGACGGTGACGGGGCCCATGTCCACCGGCTCCTGGGTGAAGCGGACGCCGAGTCCGCGCAGCCGCTCGTACTCGGCGCGCACGTCGTCCACGGCGAAGGACGTGTGCGGGATGCCGGCCTCGACCAGCGCCTTCTTGTACGTCTGGGCGGCGGGGACGGCGGTGTCGGGCTCCAGGACGAGTTCGACGCCGTCGGGGTGCTCGGGCGACACGACCGTCAGCCAGCGGTACTCGCCGAGGGGGACCTCCGTCTTCTTCACGAAGCCCAGCACGTCGGTGTAGAAGCGCAGGGCCCTCTCCTGGTCGTCGACGAGAAGGCTGGCCAGGTTGATCCTCATGGGTGCTCTCCGGCGGGTGGTTCGGGTGTTCGGATCGTGGAACTTCTAGCATCCCCGCCCGCTCGCGGCGGCGGGACGCGCCGGGACCCGCCGCGCCGGGGTCCCGGTCGTCGCGGCCGGAGCACGCGCGCGTAGCGTGACGGTGTCGGCTCCGTCGTCTCTCACCACTGGAGATCGCCTGTGTCCAGCGCTGCCCCGACCCGTACCGCTGTCGTGGAATCCCTCATGGAGCGCTTCCCCGGGATCCCTCCGGAGGCCGTGTTCAAGGAGGACCTGCTGCGCGGCGGGCTCGCCTTCGACCCGGCCGCGCTGAGCGGCAACGAGGGGGGCGAGGTGAAGCCGAAGTCGTACTTCATCTTCTCCTTCGACCACCGCACGCTGCCGGAGCTGGGCGAGGCGGCGCTGAACCGTCCGCCGGAGGAGATCGTGCTCACCGGCGGGCCGTACGGTCTGCGCCGCACGGTGGTGTCGGTGCGGGTCAACCCCTCCTCGCCGTACCGTGTGGCGCCGGACGCCGACGGGGCGCTCGCGCTGTTCCTCGACGGGGTCCGGATCGCCGACGTCGGTCTGCCGCCGATGCCGGAGTACTACCGGCACCCGCTCTCGAACGGCAAGTCGGTGATGGAGGTCGCGCCGACGATCCAGTGGGGCTACCTGATCTATCTGACGGTCTTCCGGGTGTGCCAGTACTTCGGCGCCAAGGAGGAGTGCCAGTACTGCGACATCAACCACAACTGGCGTCAGCACAAGGCGGCGGGGCGCCCGTACACCGGGGTGAAGCCGGTCGACGAGGTCCTGGAGGCGCTGGAGATCATCGACCGGCACGACACCGCCCGTACGTCGACCGCGTACACCCTCACCGGCGGGGCGGTCACCTCCCAGGTCGGCGGGAAGGACGAGGCCGACTTCTACGGGCAGTACGCGCGCGCGATCGAGGAGCGCTTCCCCGGCCGCTGGATCGGCAAGGTCGTCGCCCAGGCCCTGCCGAAGGAGGACGTGCGGCGCTTCCACGACTACGGCATCCGGATCTACCACCCGAACTACGAGGTGTGGGACCGCCGGCTCTTCGAGCTGTACTGCCCAGGCAAGGAGCGCTACATCGGCCGGGACGAGTGGCACCGCCGGATCCTGGACTCGGCGGAGGTCTTCGGGCCGCGCAACGTCATCCCGAACTTCGTCGCGGGCGTCGAGATGGCCCGGCCCTCCGGTTTCCTGACCGTGGACGAGGCCATCGCCTCCACCCGGGAGGGGCTGCGTTTCTTCATGTCGCGCGGGATCACTCCCCGCTTCACCACCTGGTGCCCCGAGCCGACGACCCCACTGGGCCGCGAGAACCCGGACGGCGCTCCGCTGGAGTACCACCTGCGTCTTCTCGAGGCGTACACGGCGACGCTGGAGGAGTACGGCCTGACCGCGCCGCCCGGGTACGGGCCGGCCGGTCCGGGGCGGGCGGTGTTCTCGGTCAGCTCGTTCATGGACGCGCTGTCGCCGGCGCCGGGCGAGTGACCTCCGACGTGTCATGAGAGAGGGCCGGTACCCCTGCGGGGGTACCAGCCCTCTCTCCAGACACGGGGTCAGACGGCAAGCGCCGGCGCCTCC
Source organism: Streptomyces griseoluteus (assembly GCA_000717735.1). Lineage (GTDB taxonomy): Bacteria > Actinomycetota > Actinomycetes > Streptomycetales > Streptomycetaceae > Streptomyces > Streptomyces griseoluteus_A. The sequence continues at coordinate 6,732 of JOBE01000080.1, forward strand.
TGCTCGCGGTCGGCGTCGGCGGGCTTCCTGGTGTCCCGCATCACCAGGGTGGCCAGGACGGCCGCGACGAGGACGCCGGCGGCGCTGATGGTGAAGGTGGCGGCCATCGAGGAGGTGAAGGCCTCGCGGGCGGCGGCGGCCAGTCCGGCGTCGCCCTCGGCCACGGCCACTCGAGCGCTCCGGGCGTCCGCTCGTGCGGACGGGACACGGCCGCGGGATCTACGCGCTCGGACATGGCCCCATCGTAGGCAGACCGCCGACCGCCTCGGGCCTCCCTGCCCCCGACCCCTCGGGCCCCCGGGTCTCACGCCCCGGCGGCGGGGCCCACCGTACCCAGGAAGCGGATGTGCGGAGGTCCGCCCGGTTCCGGCCGGGTCACCGCCGACCGGACCCCGTAGACCTCGGCGATCAGCTCCTCGGTGAGGACCTCGCCCGGAGTGCCGGCGGCCACCACGCCGCCCCGTGCCAGGACAACGAGCCGGTCGCAGTACATCGCCGCCAGGTTCAGGTCGTGCAGCGCCACGACGGCGGTGAGCCGCAGCTCGGCGACGAGGGCCAGGAGGTCCAGCTGGTGCTGGATGTCGAGGTGGTTGGTGGGTTCGTCGAGGAGCAGCTCGCGCGGCTCCTGGGCGAGGGCGCGGGCGATCTGGACGCGCTGGCGTTCGCCGCCCGAGAGGGTGCGCCAGGGCTGTCGGGCCCGGTCGGTGAGCCCGGTGCGGGCGAGGGCGGAGCGGACGGCGGCCTCGTCGGCGGCCGAGGGGGGTGCCCAGGCCCTGCGGTGCGGGACGCGGCCGAGGCGTACGACGTCGGCGACGGACAGATCGGTCTGGGTGTCGGCCTGTTGCTCGACGGTGGCGAGGCGCCGGGCGACCGTGCGGCGGCCGAGTGCGCCGAGCGGGTCGCCGTCGAGGGTGACGACGCCCGAGTCCGGGGCGAGGACGCCCGCGAGGAGGCGCAGGAGGGTCGACTTCCCCGAACCGTTGGGCCCGAGGAGGCCGGTGACGGTCCCGGGCGCGAGGGTGAGGGTGACTCCGTCGAGGACGAGGGTGCCGCCGGCGGTGCGCGAGACGCGGTCGGCGCGGAGCCCGGCGCGTGTACCCCTCTCCGTACCCGTGCCTGTCTCCGTGCCCGCGCTCATCGGCTGCTCCTGGTGCGGTAGAGGACGAGGACGAACGCCGGTACGCCGATCAGCGAGGTCACGACGCCCACCGGCACCTCCTGGGGGTCGAGGACCGTCCGCGCGAGCGTGTCGGCCCAGACGAGGAAGACCGCCCCGGTCACGGCGGTGACGGGCAGCAGCCGGGCGTGCCCCGGCCCGGCCAGGGCCCGTGCCGCGTGCGGCAGGACGAGTCCGACGAAGCCGATCGCCCCGGCGGCGGAGACCAGGGCGGCCGTCAGGAGGGCGGTGACGCACAGCAGGACGAGCCGGGTCCTGGCGACGGCGACGCCGAGGGACGCGGCGGCCTCCTCGCCGAACGCGAACGCGTCCAGGGTCCTCGCGTACCCGCCGCAGATCAGCAGGGACACCGCGAGCACCGCGCCGCACACCGCGACGTCGGCCCAGTCGGCCCCGCCCAGCGAGCCGAGCAGCCAGAAGAGCACCCCGCGGGTGGTCTCGGCGTCCGCCGCCGTCATCACGACGAAGGAGGTGAGGGCGGAGAAGAGCTGCATCGCGGCGACGCCCGAGAGGACCACGCGGTCCGTGGAGCCGCCGAGGGTGTGGCTCAGGAGGAGGACGAGCGCGAAGGAGCACACCGCCCCGATGAACGCCCCTCCGGTGACGGAGAGGACGCCCCCGCCGACACCGAGGACGACGACCGCGACCGCGCCGGTCGAGGCGCCGGAGGAGACGCCGAGGACGAAGGGGTCGGCGAGTGGGTTGCGCAGCAGCGACTGCATCACCGCCCCGCAGACCGCGAGCCCCGCGCCGCAGACGGCGGCGAGGAGGGTGCGGGGCAGCCGCAGGTCCCACACGATGCCGTCCCGGATCGGCGAGACCTCGGGGGTCTCGCCGCCGAGGTGGGCGGCGACCACGGACCACACGTCGCCCACGCCTATGTCCGCCGGTCCGATGGTGATCGCCACGGCCACCGACAGCGCCAGGACGGCGAGACCGGCCACGGTCCACAGCGGCGCCGTGACCCCCGCGCGCACGGTCCCGCCCGACGCGGGCGCCGTCACTTCGCGAGACCGTACGAGCGGAGGGCCGCCGCCACCTTCTCGATGCCCTCGACGGTACGGATCGTGGGGTTCATCGCCTGGCCGCTGAGCAGGACGTACCGCTTCTTCCGTACCGCCGTCATGTTCCGGGTGACCGGGTCGGACTCCAGGAACTCGATCTTCTTGGCGGCGCTCTCGGCGGACTGCGCGCGGCGGGTCAGGTCGCCGATGACGAGGACGTCGGGGTCACGGTCGGCGACGGTCTCCCAGTTGACCTGGGGCCACTCCGCGCGCGTGTCGTCGAATACGTTCTTCGCGCCGAGGGCGTTCGTGACGATGCCGGGGGCGCCACAACAGCCCGCCATGTAGGGAGATTCGGCGTCGGAGAACCAGTAGAGGATCCTGGCGTCCGTGAAGTCGTCGCCCGAAGCCGCCTTCGTGACGCGGGACTTCAGCTGCCCGACGAGCTTCTCGCCGCGCTCGGGGACGTCGAACACCCGGGCCAGGTCGCGGATCTCGCCGTACACCGTGTCCATGGTCAGTGGCCGGGTGCGGACGCCGTCGCCGTCGCCGCTGTTGTCCTTGCCGACGCAGTCGGTGGGCGAGAGGTAGGTGGGGACGCCGAGCTTCTCGAACCGCTCGCGGTCGGCGACCCCGCCCTTGCCGAGGGTGTACGCGAAGGAGGCGGCGGCGAAGTCGGGTTCGGTGTCGAGCACCTTCTCGAAGGAGGGGTAGCGGTCGGCGAGGCGCGGTACCTTCGCGTTCTCCTTCTCCAGACCCGCCAGGACCGGGTCCGTCCAGGTGGCTGTGCCCACCATCCGGTCGGCGAGGCCGAGGGAGAGCAGGATCTCGGCCGCGCCCTGGTCGAGGGCGACGGCCCGCTGCGGGGACCGGTCGACGGTGACCCGCCGGCCGCAGTTGTCGTCGAGCGTCACGGGGTACCCCTGCCCGGCGCCTCCGGCAGGGTTCTTCGCGGGCGGGTTCTTCGCGCCCGGGGCGGCGGATCCGCCGCCGCAGCCGGTCGCGGTCAGGAGCAGGGCGCCGGCCAGGAACAGCACGGCGGAGCGGACGGGGTGTGCGAGCGGCACGGGAACTTCCTCTGCGGCCACGGCTCATACGCGGAGCCTGTCGTAACGGTGCTCCCCGTACGGCAGCGTGCCGCCGGGGCCGCCAGCAGGTCTTCGGACTCGGGGTCAGCCGGACGGAGCGCCTTCCCGGGCCCGTCGTGCCGCCCAGTGGCCGATGCTCCGCCCGTCGCCCTCACCGCTGCGCGTCAGTTCCGGTTTCGCACCGGATTCCCTGACCCGTGCACATACCCGTTCGGGTGCGTACAAAGGTGCGACTGGCCTCGGCACAGTACCACCGGCCGCCTCCCCGGTCCGGGGGCGCCGCCGGTGGCGCGGCCCTGCCGCGTGGCGCGTCAGACGCGCAGTTCCTTCGCCTCGAAGCGGCCGTCGCCGAGGACGAGGACGAAGGAGACCTGCTGCCCTTCGGAGAGCGAGCGCTCCTCCCCCTCGATGTCCACGGCGCTGAAGTAGACCTGCTCCTCGGAGCCCACGGGAAGGACGAATCCGTACCCGCCGGCACGGTTGAAGGACTGCACGAACCCTTTGCTTCTGCCTTCCACGGCGGCCTCCTCGTCGTCACCGGCGACGCGGCCGAGGGGGACTGCGCCCGTCCGGGCCGCATCCGCGTCTCAGGGGACTTCTACCCCACCGGCCCGCTCTTCGCCCGTCGGGGGAAGGGACCTGCGTGCCGGGACGGCCGCGTGCACGGAGCACGACCAGAGTCTCGTACAATATTCAACAGAGGCCCGGTGCCGGAGATCCCCCGTGTCCGACATCGGGCCTCGCCCTACCCTCCGAGGCCAGACCCAGAGGCCCCGGCCCCCCGGGCGCCGCCCGCGCCACAGTGGGCCTCGGGGCCCGCCCGGCCCCGCCACTCAGCCTCTGCCGCCCGGATACGCGATCCTCGCCGTGATCCGGGCGATGCGCCGCGCCGACTCCTCAGGAGAGTCCACCGGCTGCACGATGTGACTGACGGTGAGCCGCACGATCGTCTCGACCGCGAGTCCGCGCGACTCCTCGTCCACGTCGGGCCAGGCCTCGACGGCGTACGCGTCGAGCATCGCCATCGCCGTACCGAAGACGGGTTCCGGGCGGGTGGTCAGATAGGCGAGGAGATCGTCCTCGCCGCCCCGCGCGGCGACCAGCACGCTCTTGATGAGCGGATTCTCCACCGCCTGCCGGAGCGTGTAGCCGACCCCGGCGGCGGCCGCTTTCTCCAACTCGCCCCGGTGTGCGTCCAGTACACGCTGAATCCCGAGCAGGAAGCCTTCCAGCTCGCGCTGGACGAGGGCGTTGCCGATGGCCTCCTTCGAGCCGAACTCGTTGTAGAGGGTCTGACGACTGATGCCGGCGGCCCGCGCGATGGCGGTCATGCGCAGCACGCCCCACCCGTCGGCGGCGACGAGGCGGTAGGCGGCGTCGAGCACCTGCTGGCGCAGCAGAGATCGAACACTCTCGCGAAAACGTGTCATCGTGCCCCTACTTTATCCACCGGGCGCCGTCCGGAGCATGGACACCTCAGGCCCCGTCCGCCCCCTGTTTGAGCCGGTCGCCCCCGGGCAGCGGCCCCTGTGCCGCCCCGAGGGCCGGGGCGTACACGCGCAGTGTCAGGGAGAGAGCCATGAGCCACCACGGCAGGCGTCACGACAGCGACCGGGATCATCCGCACGAGCCGCCCCCGCGGACCACCCCGTCCCAGGCCGAGGGCGAGAGCGGCGACGCGGAGGCGCGGCGCCAGGCGGAGGAGGCGACGCTGCACCGGTCCGAGGCCGCCACGGAGGACGAGCACGGGAGCGCCGCCAAACGGCAGGGCGCGGGGCTCGGCCGCGAGGAGCAGCGGAAGCCGTACCCGCGCGGGCGGGACGGAGGCGGGCAGTGAAGCGCACGCGCCGGATCACTCCCCGTTACTTCCAGACAGGCCGGCATGCGAGGCAGAGTAGGGCGTAAATCAGGGTAATAGCGAACAAAACAAACTTAGGGGTGAATAGCCACGAATAACGACAGGCATGAGAAGAAGAAGCCCGTACGGGAACCGCCCCCGCCGGAGGAACCGGCGCGGGACTTGTCGGAGGACCAGGCCGAGGAGCAGGCCGAGGACCAGGACGAAGACCAGGACGAAGACCAGGCCGAGGAGCAAGCCGAAGACCAGGACGAAGACCAGGACGAGGACCAGGTGCAGGAATCCGCGCCGGTCCAGGATCGGGTGTCGGCGCCGGAGGCTATGCGCCACGCCGTCGAGCAGCTCACCGAACTGCTCGGAAGACGGCCCGAGTCCGTTTCCTCGCTGAGGCCGACCGAAGACGGATGGACGGCCGAGGTGGAGGTGACGGAGCTGGAGCGCATCCCCGAAACCACCAGTGTGATGGCCAGTTACGAGGTTGTCCTCGGCCTCGACGGGCAGCTGCTGGGATACGAACGCGGGAAGCGCTACACACGCGCGCAGGTCGACGGCAAGGAAAGCTGAGCCGCCGCCGCCCGCTCCCTTTCAAAGGGAGGAAACATGACAGTGATGCAACAGGGAGGAGCGGTTCCCGGAGCCGGTGGAGGTTCCGGAAACCTGTACGACGTGCTGGAGCTGGTCCTCGACCGGGGCCTGGTGATCGACGCGTTCGTACGTGTCTCCCTCGTCGGAATCGAGATAGCGAAGATCGACGCCCGCGTCGTCGTGGCCAGCGTCGACACCTATCTGCGCTTCGCCGAGGCGTGCAACCGCCTCGACCTGGAGAGCGGCCGCAAGGCGCCCGCCCAGCTGTCGGACGTCATGGAGAAGACCGCGGAGGGCGGAGCCAAGGGCAAGAGCAAGGGTGCGCTGACCGGGGCGGTGGAGGCGTTCACCGATTCGCTCACCGGCGGCCGCGAGGAGGAGCCGGAGAAGCGGCCCGCCCGCGACAGGGAGCACCGCTCGCAGAGCAGGAGTCACGAGCGCGGCGAGGAGCGGCGCTCCACCGAGAACGGAAACTGACGATGGCCGTCTACGTCTACGCCATCACCGGAGAATCCCATCCACTCCGCCTCGACGACCTGACGGGGGTCAGGGGCCCCGACGACCACCTCAGGGTGGTGCGCGGGGACTCCCTCCGCGCCGTCGTGGGCGAGGCGCCGGAGGAGATCAAACCCGACCTGGCCGGCATCAACGCGCACCACGCCGTGCAGGAGCGTCTGTGCGAAGACGGTGCCACGCTGCCGCTCTCCTTCGGATTCGTGGCCGACGACGAGGACGCCGTCCGCACCGTCCTGGAACAGCGGGGCGAGCAGTTCGCCCAGCGTCTGGAGGAGATCGGCGACCGTGTGGAGTTCAACGTCAAGGGCACGCAGGACGAGGAGACCGTACTGCGGCACATACTGGAGGAGTCGGAGCCGGCCCGGCGCCTGAACGAAGCGACGCGGAACGGCGGCGGCACCTACGAGCAGCGCATCGAGCTCGGCGAGGTCGTCGCCAACGAGGTGCAGGCACGGCAGCAGGCCGTCGCCGAGTCCGTCCTCGCCGCGCTGCGCCCGCGTGCCCGCTCGGAGCGCCTGTCGGACCCCAGCCAGCAGTACTTCGTGAACGTCTCGTACCTCGTCGACCGGGACCACGCCGAAGAGTTCCGGAAGGCCACCGAGGGGCTGATGAAGGACCGGCCCGACGGAGTGGAGCTCCGGGTGCGGGGCCCGCTGCCTCCGTACAGCTTCGTCTGAGGCATGAGGAGCAGGAGGAGGCGGCGTGGGACTGGTGACCGAGATCCTCGCCCTGCCCCTGGCGCCCCTGAAGGGCATCGGGTGGGTCCTGGACAAGGTGGTGCGTGCGGCGGAGGAGGAGTACTACGACCCCACCCCCGTCCAGGAGGCGCTCGCCACTCTGGGACGGGCCAGGAGCGAGGGCGAGATCGGGGAAGAGGACTTCGCCCGACGGGAACAGGAGCTGCTGGAGCGGCTCGAGGAGATCAGGGCCTATCAATTCCGCAGTGGCGGGGCCGGCCCGTAGCGGGAACGGGCCTCCCGCGCCCGCGGCCGGGCGACCGGCTGCGGGCAGGAAGGAAACAGCGTCATGAACAACGCCAAGATCGGTACAGCGATCCTCGGCGGCTACATGCTGGGCCGTACGAAGAAGGGGAAGCTCGCGATGGGGCTCGCCATGGCCTTCGCCGGGTCGCGCATCAAGCCGGGACAGCTGGGGAAGTCGCTCGCGCGGTCGCCGCTCCTCAGCAACGTGAACCAGCAGGTCCGCGGGGAGCTCACGAGCGCGGGCAAGGCCGCCGCCACGACGGTGCTCAACGCCAAGGCCGAACACCTCGCCGACGCCCTGCACCAGCGGACCGCGAGCCTGCGGGAGAGCGGACCGAAGGACGAACCCGAACACGAGCAGGAGCCCGACGAGCAGGAGCAGGAGCAGGACCCCGAGCAAGAAGACGAGCACGGGGAACAGCACGAAGAGGAACGTGAGGGCGCCGGCAAGGACGCGCGCGCGAAGGCGGCGGCGAAGAAGTCCGGGACGACGAAGCAGACGCCGAGCCGGGCCTCCGCGCCCGCACGGTCGAAGTCCGCGCAGTCGAAGCCCAGCCGGACGAGGAGTTCCAGGAGGCCGGACGATGGCTGACGAGAAGGGTTCGGAGCGCACAGGCACCACCGGAACGAAGGCGCGGCTCGCCCAGAACCCCGGTGCGAACAGGCTGACGGAAGAACTGGAGACGTACATCGAGGCCCGCGTCGAGAAAATGCTCACCGGCGTCGGGAGCCGCATGGGCGAGGCGGCGGGCCGACTGGGCTCGGCGCACCTCGGTCCCCGCGCGCTCGCCCACGCCGTGGAACGGGGCGGCAGGAAACTCGGCGACCACATGCCCTCGGCCGCCACGCTCGTCCGGGACACCGCGGCCGGTACCAAGGACGCGCTCGCGGACAAGGTGAAGGCCGTCACCGGGAAGGCCCACCCGTCCGACTCCGACTCCGACTCCGACTCCGGCGACGGGGACCGCAAGAGCGTGATGGAGGGCGGCCCGAAGGGCATGACGGTCATCGAGGACATCGACATCGGGGTCCCGGTGCGCGAGGCGTACGACCAGTGGACCCAGTTCCGGGACTTCAGCCAATTCGCCAAGGGCGTCGTCGACGTCGAGCAGCAGGACGACGCGACCACCCGGTGGAAGGTGAAGGTCGCGAAGGCCTCCCGGTCCTGGACGGGCACCATCACGGAGCAGATTCCCGACGAGCGCATCGCCTGGACGTCGGAGGGCGAGAAGGGCAGCACGAAGGGCGTGGTCACCTTCCACCCGCTCGCGGACAACCTCACCAAGGTCCTTCTGGTGATGGAGTACTTCCCCAAAGGCGTCGTCGAGAGGGTCGGAGCCCTCGTACGGGCCCAGGGCAGGCGCGCCAGGCTCGACCTCAAGGCCTTCCGCAGCTTCGTGATGATGCGGGGCGAGGCCACGGGCGGCTGGCGCGGCGAGATCCGCGGCGGCGAGGTCATCTCGGAGGACGAGAAGCCCGAGGACGAGACCGACGACGAGACCGAGGACGAGACCGAGACCGAGGACGAGCCGGAGGAGGCTCCGCGGGGACGTTACGAGGACGACGAGGACGCGTACGCCTACGAGGACAGGTACGAGGACGACGAGGGCGAAGAGGGCGACGAGGAGGAAGGTTCGCAGGGCCGGTACGCGGACGACGAGGACGACGCGTTCGAGGACGAGGCTCAGGACGAAGACGAAGACGAAGACGAACCCGAGGACGAAGCCGAAGACGCAGAGGCAGAGGCAGAGGCAGAGGCAGACGAGGCCGAGGACACGGACTCCGCGCCACGGAGCCGCAGAAGCCGTAAGGGCTGACGTCAGGGAAGCGAGGTGGACTCCGCCGTGACCGCATCAGACTCCGCCGGCGTGCCGGGTGGGCGTGCGCTGCAACCGTACGACCGGTCGCAGGGAGCGAACCTCGCCGACATCCTGGAGCGTGTGCTCGACAAGGGCATCGTCATCGTCGGCGACATCCGGATCAACCTGCTGGACATCGAACTGCTGACCGTGAAGCTCCGCCTCCTCGTCGCCTCCGTCGACAAGGCCCGCGAGATCGGGATCGACTGGTGGGAGCACGACCCCGCGCTGTCCTCGCGCGCGGATGCCCACGACCGGCGGGAGCTCGAAGAGGAGAACAAGCGCCTGCTCGCCGAGGTGAGGGCCCTGCGCGAGCGCCCGTCGGCCAGGTCGGAGCTGCCCGAGGGGGCGGCGGCGCGGCGACGCCGCCCGGCCTCCTCGGCCAGGGAACGGGAGAGGGAGCCCGAGCGGAGGCGGGCGCCGGAACCCGAACGCCGACGCGAGCGGGACCGGGACCCGGATCAGGACCCGGAGCGGGACCGCGATCGGGACCGGGACCGGGACCGCGATCGGGACCGCGATCGGGACCGGGACCGGGATCGGGAACGGGAACGGGAACGGGAACGACGGGATTGACGCCATGGGCGGAGAACTGACCTACCTGTACGCCGTGGTGCGCCCGACGGCCTCGCTCGACGGCGCGGACCCGCGCGAGGCGGGAGGCGTCGCCGACGCTCCGCCGCGGATCGTGCGGGTCGGCGGCATCGCGGCGGTGGTCGGCTCCGTACCGGAGGCCGACTACTCCGAAGCGGCCCTGAGGAACCACCTGGAGGATCTCGGCTGGCTGGAGGAGGTGGCCAGGGCCCACCATGCCGTCGTGGAGTTCCTCGCGGCCCGCACGACGGTGCTCCCCCTCCGGCTCGCCACCGTCTACCGCGACGACGACAGCGTCCGGGCCGTCCTCCGCGAAGGCGAGCGGGCGTTCGCGGGCATGCTGGACCGGTTCGCCGGTCATGTGGAGTGGGGGGTGAAGGTGTACGCCGAACCGGTCGCCGCCTCCGACGCGGCGGCAGCCGAGGAGTCGGCGGAGTCCGATCCCGGCAGGGCGTACCTGCGGCGCCGGCGACAGCAGCGGAACGCCCGGGGAGCCGCCCGGTCCGCTGCCGTCGAGGCCGTGACGCGGATCCGGGAGACGGCGGGTGAGCTGGCCGTCGAGCTCGTGGGACACCGGCCGCAGCAGGGACAGCTGGCGGGCTCCGGAGCCGGTGAGAACCTCGCCAACGACTCCTATCTCGTGCCCGGGGACAGCTCCGGCGCGTTCCACGAGCGGGTGTGGCGCGCGGCGCGGGAGATGACCGGCGTACGGGTCGAGATCACGGGCCCCTGGGCCCCCTACTCCTTCGTGACGCTCACCGGACCGGACCTGCCGGAGGGGGTGCGGCAGTCGTGAGCGCGTACGAGGAGGTACCCATCGCCCAGCGGCAGGTGGCCCTCATCGACCTCCTGGACCGGCTCCTCAGCGGAGGCGTCGTCCTCACCGGCGACCTGGTCCTGACGATCGCGGACGTCGAGCTGGTGAGGATCTCCCTGAACGCCGTCATCGTCGCCGTCCGGGGAGACGAGGGCGCCTTCGGCTCCTTGCTGCCCGGGGCCTCCGACGCCTGGGAGGGAGCCACCGGTGAGCGGCCCGGCTGACCGTCGCCACGAGGTGGCCGACGCGGCGCGCCGGGCCTTCGCCCTGCTCCCGGCCCGCGGCGAGGACCTGTCCCGGCTCGACGCCCCTGCCCGGGGCGCCGCACGCCGCGTCCACAGCGATCCGGACACCGTGGAACGCGATCTCGTCGCCCTCGTCCTCACCCTGGTCGAGCTGCTGCGGCAGCTGATGGAGCGCCAGGCTCTCCGGCGCGTCGACGAGGGCGACCTCACGGAGGCGCAGGAGGAACGGCTGGGCCTGACGCTGATGCTCCTCCACGACCGGATGGTCGAGCTGTGCGATCAGTACGGGCTCACGCTCGACGACCTCAACCTCGACCTCGGCCCGCTGGGCACGCTCCTGCCACCACCGTGACCGGTGCGCTCCCGGAGTATTTCCCCCACCCCGGGGCAGAGGACAAAAGGGATGATTTCAAACAGGAGGTGCGGGATGTCCGCAGGTAAGAAGGCCAGGAACGCCGCACAGACAGCCAAGGGAAAGGCCAAGGAGGAGACGGGCAAGGCTGTGGGCAACGAAAGCCTGGAGATGAAGGGGCGGGCCGAGCAGATCAAGGGTGACATGAAGCAGGCGGGCCAGAAGGCCAAGGACGCGACCAAGCACTAGGAGCGTCATACCGAAAGTCGCGCGCAGCGTCACACGAAGCGGCGGGCGGACCCGGGTGGGCGGGTCCGCCGGCCGCGCACGTACGCACAGAGATCACCGTACGCACAGAGGCGCCGCACCGCACAGATCGGCTAGGAAGCTCCGAGCTGCGTGCGGTACCACGGGGCGTGGCGGGCGAATCCCTCGGTGAAGCCCGGCCCCGGATCGCAGCCCAGCTCCCGCCAGGGGCGGTCGTCGGCGAACCAGTGGTCGGTGGCGAGCATGTCGAGGTGGTGCTGGGCGAAGGGCAGTCCGGCGAGCAGAGCGCGGGCCGTGGGGATGTCCACGGCCGGCTCCCGGGGTGCCCCGCGCCGCCGGGTGAGCAGGCCGTCGGCCGCCGCGAGCAGGTCCGCGACCGGTACCGGCTCGGGGTGGTCGACGTAGTACGGCCCCGGCCGGGTGCGGGGCGAGAGCGCCGCGCCGAGCAGGGCGCGCGCCAGGCTGTCCACGTCGATCAGGGAGTGCAGCGAGGTTCCCCCGTCGAGCGGGGCGGGCAGGGCCGCGAGGAGCCGCACCAGGCCGGGCATCAGCTGCCGGTCACCGGTGCCGTAGACGAGGTGCGGTCGCAGGACGGTCCCGCCGGCGTCCAGGACGTACCGCTCGCCCGCCGCCCGGGTGCGGCTGGTCGCCGAGACCGGGGCGAGCGGCAGGGTGCCGGGGGCGGCGGCCCGGAAGGGGCCCCGGCCGTGGACGGATGCGGTGCTCAGGGCCACGATGCGGGTCACCCCGGCGTCCACGGCCGCGTCGACCAGGGCTCGGGTGCCCTCGTCGTTGACCGCTCGGGCCAGTTCCGCGTCCACGCCGATCGCCGAGGCGCAGTGGATCAGGACGTCGATGCCCGCGCAGGCCCGGCGGAGGGAGTCGGGATCGCGGAGGTCGCCCTGGACGGTCTCGGTCTCCGGTCCCCCGCGCTCGCCCGACGGGTTGGGCGCGCTGGGCGGGGTGGGCGGGCGGCGGGCGAGCAGCCGCACGTACGCGGGTTCCGCCGACGAGGCCGGGGACGGGGCCGGGAACGACGACGCCGCGGACGCCACCCGGCCGCCGATGAATCCGGTCGCGCCGGTGATCAGGATGCGAGGGCCCATCGGTCCGTTCCGGTTCAGCCCGCCAGCCGGGTGTCGAGGCCGGCTCCGGCCACCGCCAGTTCCCGGCAGGGGGAGGTGAGCATGCAGTGGAAGAGCCGGTGGCCGTCCTGGTGGCCGATGACCCGGACGCTCGTCGTCGAGGGGTCGACGCCGGACACGATCTCGGTCTCGATCCAGCAGGGGCTGTCGAGTTCGGCGTAGCGGGAGAAGGAGACGTCCATGACGGTGGGCAGGAACGCGCCGGCGCCGATCGTGAGGGTTCCCGCCTGCCGGGCGGCTTCGAGGAGCACCATCCCGGGCACGTGGTCGTTCGGGCGGCGGAAGAGGGTGGGGTGGTCGGTGTTGATGCGCAGCTGCCACTGGCCGGGGCGGGTGCCCGGGCCCAGGACGACGTCCTTGGAGAGCTCGCGGCCGACCAGGTGCGGGGCCACCCCCGGGATCAGCGGGACCGGCCGGCCGAGCGCGGCCATCCGCGCGCCGCGGATCCTGCGGTACGCCGGTGCGGAGGTGCAGCGCGCCAGGGCGCTGCCGGTGCCGAGGAAGCGGTCGTCGCGGGTGAGGACCACGGTGGTACGGAGGTCGCGCAGCCGCCCGCCGCTACTGCTGAGGTCGGAGCAGACGATGTCGACGGTGAGGTCCGAGGAGAGCCCGTCGAGGGTGAGCGCCTCGGGATCGGTGTTGTAGGAGAGGCCCCACATGACGAACTGGTCGTCCACGGGTACCCCGAATTCGGCATGAGCTATCAGCATGGTGGCCTGGCGTATCGTCTCGGCCACCAGTACGGGGTCGTGCCGGTCTCCTGCCACCGGAGAGAAGAAGGGATGCGCGGCAGGCCAGCGCGCGGAGACGGAGAATCGGTTCTCCCGCAGCTGGGTCCAGCCCGTGGGGATGATGTCCGCGGGGTCCGCTCGGTGAACGAACTCCCCGGGGACGTGTGTCGTCGCTCCTCGACAGTTCTGATCCATGGATCCCCCTCGCATCCCCGCGCCCCCGGGCGGTGCATCCGCCCAGATTAGAATACGTACAGCGCGGTTTTCTTTTCAATGCATCACGTCACACGTTGAGCACAGACAGCGAGACAGCAGGAGGCGCCTTGGCGCAGCAAGCGCGTGCAATCCGGACCCGGCAGATGATCCTCGAATCGGCCGCGACCGTGTTCGCCGAGCGCGGCTACGAACGGACGACCATCGGGGAGATCCTGGTGCGCGCCGGGGTGACCAAGGGGGCTCTGTACTTCCACTTTGCGTCCAAGGAAGATCTCGCCCTCGGTGTGCTCGACGCCCAGATGCTCGACGTCCCGCTGGCGCCGCAGGCCGTCAAGCTGCAGGAACTGGCGGACCAGGCCTTTCTGCTGACCCACCGTCTGCAGCGCGACGCGCTCGTTCGGGCCAGCGTCGCCCTGGCGCTCGACAGCGGCGCCACCGGGGTCGACCGCGCCGCTCCCTTCCGGGCCTGGATCGACCAGGTGTCGGAGATCCTCATGGTGGCGAAGGCGCGAGGGGAGCTTCTGGTCCATGTGAACGTCACGGACACCGCCGAGCTCTTCTCGGGTGCCTTCTCCGGAATTCAGGCGATGTCCCAGATCCTGTGCGATCGCAACGATCTGGCCCATCGGGTCTCGGTCCTTCTCCAGCATTTCCTGCCGAGCATCTGCACCCCCGCCCTGCTGACATGTCTGGACATGACGGAGGAGCGGGCCCGGCAGCTGGGTGCCGAATACGATGCGAACCGGCTCCGCCGGGACGAGGGATATCTCGCGGACACTTCCGGCCAATAGAAACAGACCGACCGGTCTTTGTAGCGCCCCGACGCGGACCAGCGTCGGGGCGCTCTGGCGTCATGGCACTGAGTGTGTTTTGCTGAGGGTACTCAGTGCCACAAGCGTCTAGGGGAGCTCCACATCATGGGCAAGGACTTCGACCTGTATCGGCCTTCCGAGGAGCACGACATGCTCCGGGAGTCGGTGCGTGCTCTCGCGGAGGCGAAGATCGTGCCGTTCGCCGCCGCGGTGGAC
>JOBE01000081.1 GCA_000717735.1 Streptomyces griseoluteus
GGGTACGGCTGGGGGGCCGGACGCTGCGGGGCGGGGCGGGGCTGCTGGTACGGCTGCTGCGGCTGCTGCTGTCCGTACGCACCAGGGGCGCCCTGCTGTCGTCCCTGCGGCGGCTGCTGGGGCTGCCGCTGCGGGCGGCGGCGCAGCGGGTCCTCGCTGGGGTCCAGGTACTGCACCTGCGTCTGCTCGTTGCGGTCGCGGGCCGCGCGCAGCTGGTTCTGCCAGGGGTGCGCCTCCTCCGACTGCGCGGCCTGCCCGGCCTGCCCGGCCTGCGGCGGCTGCGGCGGTACGGGCGGCATGACGGCCGTCGGGTCGGCGGCGCCCGCCGGGCCGCTGGTCGGCATGACGCTGGTCGCGCCCGCGGGGTCGTACCGCGGCGGTGTCCCGGCGCCGCTGGGCAGCATCTGGGTCGGGTCCGCGGCACCCGGGGTCTCGGGGACCGGCGCGGGCGCCGGGTCAGGGGCGAGGAGCGCGCCGACGCCGTCCGCCGCCTCGATCTGGGCGGGGGTGGCGTGCACGCCGATGCCCGCGGCGACCGCGCGCAGGCCGCGGGCGAGGTTCACGGCGCTGGGCCGCCGGTCCGGGTCCTTGCTGAGGCAGCGCTCTATGACGGTCCACAGGGGTCCCGGCACGGTCGAGGGGCGGCGCGGCTCCTCGCTGAGGTGCCGGTGCAGGACCTCCAGGGCGGTGCCGCCCGCGAACGGCGGCCGGCCGGTGACCAGCTCGTAGAGCAGGATGCCGGCGCCGTAGATGTCGACGGCGGAGGTCTGCGGGCGTCCCTCGGCGGATTCCGGAGCCACGTACGCGGGCGTGCCGACGAACTCGTGGGTGCGGGTCAGGCCCGGGGAGTCCGCGAGGCGCGCGATGCCGAAGTCGGTGAGCATCGGGTGCATCTGGCCGCCCTGCTCGGCGAGCAGCACGTTGGCCGGCTTCAGGTCGCGGTGGACGACGCCGTCGGCGTGGCTCGCGGCGAGCGCGTCGGCGATCTGGGCGGTCAGGAGGGCGGCGGCGACCGGGGTGAGCGGGCCACTCTCCCTGATGTACCGGTGCAGGTCGGGGCCCTCGACGAGGTCCATGACGAGCGCGAGGACATCGCCCTCGACGACCAGGTCGCGGGTCCGCACGATGTTCGGGTGGGTGAGCCTGAGCAGCACGGACCGCTCGCGCAGGAAGCGCATCACGATGTCCGCGTCGTTGGCCAGCTCCTCCTTGAGGACCTTGATCGCCACGGTCTCGCCGGGCTGGCCGGGCACGGCCGCGTCGGCGCCCGCCGTCTCCCGCTGGCGGGCTCGCCAGACGGTGCCCGTGGCGCCGCGGCCGAGCGGCTCCTCGAGCAGGTACTTGCTGCCGATAGGCCGCACGTCACGCGCTCCCTGCTGATCGTGGTCCCGGGGTGGTCCGGATCGATTCCCGGGGCCCCTGTCCTCTGTTGTGACCCGTCCGGGTGTCCGACCCACTTTAGTGCCGCCGATGGGGGTACAGGCCGGTCGTCCACAGGCCGGTTCCGATGCCTGTTCTGTCCGAAAGGAGACGCTTCCGAGGCCACGACGGTTGCCGCGCATGTTCCGAAGGCATGCTCAACCGGGCACTTTTGCGTCCACAGCCGACCATTCAAGATCACTTCCGGCCGACCCGGGGGCGGGTTGTCGGCGGCAGGTGCGAGGATGCCTCCAGCACGTCGCATCGGTGGGGTCGGGAGCCCCCGCGCCGTGCCGACCTGTACCGGACGACGCGTCCGTGCCGGGTGGGGGGCGACACGGGCGGTTCCCCTGCCGGGCATCTCGCGCAGAAGGGACCGCTGACGGCGATGCAGATCCGGCTGACCGTCCTCGCGCCGTACGCCGGCCACGGCGCCGGGCGCGCCTGCGACGTGCTCGTCACGGCCCCGCCCGGGACGGCGCTCGCCGCCGTGGCCTCGAATCTCGCCGCCGCCGTCACGGGCCCCGACACCTCCGCCTCCGGCACGACCGTGCTCTACGCGGGCGCGGAGCGGCTCGACACCCGCCGCTGTGTGCTCGGCGAACCTCCGCTGGTCGACGGCGCGGTGCTCTCCCTGCAGGTCCCCGGCCCCGACGACCGCGGCGGCGAGACGGCCACCGCCCGGCTGCACGTGGTGGCCGGTCCGGACGCGGGAGGGGTGCACCTGCTGCACGGCGGACCGATCAGAATCGGCCGTTCCGTCGACGCCGACGTACCGCTCGACGACCCGGACGTCTCCCGCGCGCACTGCGTGGTGACCGTGGGCGAGGACGGCCGGGTCACGGTCGCCGACCGCGGCTCGACGAACGGCACGACCCTCGACGGCGTGCCGGTCGGCGACCGCCCGGTCCGGTTCCGTCCGGGCGCGCTGCTGCGGCTCGGCGAGTCAGCCCTGCGTCTGACCGGCCCCGGCGACGACCTCCGCGGTACGGACGCGAGGCCCCCGGCACCGGACGGCGAGGGCCACCTGAGGGTCACGGTCGGAACGAACGGGCGAGACGGCCGGGACGGGCGGGACGGTCACGACGGGGGGAGCGCGCGGGACGGCCACGACGCTTCGCCTCGCACCGACCGGAGCGCCCGGACGGTCCACGCGGCCGTGCCCGGCACGGCCCCCCGGGGCCCTGCCGACGACGCCACCCACGGCGGCGCGGGCGGCGTCCTGTTCGACGGCGCGGCCCAGGACGCGTACGACGGCCCGTACGGCGCCGGATCCCCCGGCCACGCGCGCGCGGGGGACCACCCCGGCGGGTACGAGGGACCCGACAGCGGTGGCGAGGCCCACAGCAGGACCCGCCCGTCGCGCCAGGTCCCGGGCGAAGGCCCGGCCGCCCCGGCACTTCCGGCCCCGTCCGCCCGTACGGCGGGCAAGCGCGGACTCGGCGCGTGGGCCCGACGCCTGGCCGGCGGACGCGAGGACCTCCCGGAACCCGCCGCCGACGCCCGTACGGGCCCGGACACCCACGCCGGCCGGCGGACCGGCGCCGACCCGCGGGACGGCGCCCCCGCGCCCGTACCGGTGGCCGACACCTGGCCCGATCCGGCCACCGTGCTGCTCACCGCCCTCGGACCCGGGCCCCGGCTCTGGGAGCGCGGTCAGGACCACCCCGAGTCCCTGGTGGTGCGGCTCGGCACGACGGACCGCGCGGAGCTGTCCGGCGTCCCGGTCACCGTGGACCTGCGGGAGGCCGGTTCCCTCGGCCTCGCGGGCCCGGCCGACCGGCTCGCCGGTCTCGCCCGGTCGGTGGTCGCCCAGCTCGCCGCGCTGCACTCCCCCGCCGACCTGGAGATCGTGCTGATCAGCGCCGACCGGAACCGCTCGCTCGACGAGCGGCGGCGCGCCTGGGGCTGGCTCGGCTGGCTCCCGCACGTCCGGCCCGCCCACGGCCAGGACTGCCGGCTGCTCCTGGCGTACGACCGCGAGCAGGCCCACGCCCGCACGGCGGAGCTGACCCGGCGGCTCGACGACGGTCCGCTCGGTCCCGGCTGGCCCAGCGCCGACCGCGCGTCCGTCGCCGAGGCCGCGGCCCGCCACGAGGGGACGACGACGGTCGTGGTCGTGGACGGCGACCCCGGTTCGGCGGCGCTGCGCGAGACGGTGGCGCGGCTGGCCGGAGCCGGAGCGGCGGCCGGCATCCATCTCCTGTGCCTCGCCGAGGCGCCCTCGGCCTCCCCGGTCTCCCCGGTGGCCGCCACGTACGAGACGGCGTGCGCCGCGTCCTTCGCGTTCCGCGAGTGCGGGGCCGCCGTGCTCCTCAGCGGCGACGTGGCGACGGCTCTGCGGCTGCTGCGGACCTCCGGCGGACGGGTCGCGGGCCACGGCACCGTCGGCGTGGTCGACGCGGTCTCCGTCGCCTGGGCCGAGCGGTTCGGCCGCGCGCTGGCCCCGCTGCGTACGGACACGGCGGCGCAGCCGCACGGCCGGGCCGCGGCGCTGCCCCCGTCGGTACGGCTCCTCGACGAGCTCGGGCTCGCCCGTGCCACCCCCGCCTCGCTGATGGCCCGCTGGGCCTCCGCCGGTGACGGCACGGCCGTCCTGGGCGCCGGCCCGCGCGGCCCGCTGGCCGTGGACCTGACCCGGGAGGGCCCGCACCTGCTGATCGAGGGCCCGGCGGGAAGCGGACGGACGGAACTGCTCCGCTCGATCGCCGCCTCGCTCGCGGCCGGCGGGCGCCCGGACCGGCTCGGACTGCTCCTGGTGGACGGGGCGGGCGGCGAGCGCGGCGAGGGACTCGCGGTCTGTACGGAGCTGCCGCACGTCACCGAGCACCTGGTCGCCTCCGACCCGGTGCGGATGCGGGAGTTCGCGCAGGCGCTCGGCGCGGAGCTGAAGCGCCGGGCCGAGCTGCTCGGCGACGGCCACTTCGCCGACCGCCGGGGACCCCGCGCGGCGCCCTCCGCCGCCGACCGGATGATCGGCCAGCGCGCGCCGAGCGCGGCGGAGTCCGTGCCGCAGGGCGCTCGCGCGACCGTCCGGATCCAGGAGGCGGGCGATCTCGACGGCCGTACGAGCGGCCGGACCCTGCGCACGGGCGACGGCGCGATCGGCGCCCTCCCGAGCACCCGGAGCGGGCGCACGGGCGACCCGTACCCCCCGGCGGAGGACCTGGGCGGCCGCCCGAGCGGCCGGATCACGTACTCCGGAGAGCTCGACGGCCGCCCGAGCGGCCGCACTCCGTACCCGGGCGCCACCGACGGCCTCGGCAGCCGGCCCAGCGGCAGGACCCCGTACCCGGGAGACCTCGACGGCAGGGCGAGCGGCCGGACCGCGTACCCCGGCGCGGACGACCTCGGCGGGCGCCCGAGCGGCAGGACGGCGTACCCCGGGGACCTCGACCACCGGGCGAGCGGCCGGACCCCGTACCCCGGCGCCGACGATCTCGGCGGACGCCCCGGCGGCCGGACCCCGTACCCGGGGGACAACCCCGGCGGGCGGCCCAGCAGCAGGACGCTCCGTACGGGCGACGGCGACCTCGGCGAGCACCCCAGCGGGCGTGTGCCCCGCGCGGGAGCGGACGACCTCGGTGGCCGCGCCGGCGGCCGGACCGCGTACCCGGCGGACGACCTCGGCGGGCGCCCGAGCGGACGTGTCCTCCGTACGGGTGACGGCGACCTCGCCCCCCACCCCGGCGGAGGGGTGCTCCGGCCCGGGGACGGCTCGCCCGACGAGCGGGCCGGCGGGCGGACCCGCGGCCCTGACGCCTTCCTGGGCGACACGCCCAGCGGGCGGCTGCCGCGACGGGACGGCGGCCCCCTGGACGACCGCCCCAGCAGCCGCACCCTGCGCACGGGCGACGGAGACCTCACGGCCAGCCCGAGCGGCCGCGTCCCCCGCGCAGCCACGGCCGACGAGGCGGGCGGTCGCACCGGCCGTACCCCGGGCTCCGACAGCGGCGGCCGGATCCCCCGGCCCACCGTCGGCGAGCGGGCCGCCAACGGCGAACCGACCGCCGTCCGGGCCGGTGGCCCCGCCCACCTCCCCCGGCTCGTCGTCCTCGTCGACGACTTCGACGCCCTCGTCGCCCCCGCGCTCGGCGCCTCCGGCCGGCCCGCCGCCGGGTCCGTCGTACGGGCCTTGGAGGCCGTCGCGCGCAACGGCGAGCGGCTCGGGGTGCACCTCGTCGCGACCTCCGCGCGCCCGGACCGGACCGCCGACACGGAGCTGGCCCACGGGGCCCGGCTGCGGATCGTGCTCGACGCGCCCCCGGTGACCGCCGGGCCCGACGTACCGGCGGCCGGGCGCGGGCGCCTCGGGCATCCGGACGGCCGGGTCACCCCGTTCCAGGCGGGCCGCGTCACCGGCCGGATCCCCCGGACGGCGACGCTCCGCCCGACGGTCGTCCCGCTGGAGTGGGAGCGGATGGGCGACCCGCCCACCCGCCGCCCGGTCCGCGAGCTGGGCAACGGACCGACGGACCTGGCCCTCCTCGCGAGCGCGCTGGACCGGGCCGCCCGCTCGGTCGAGGCGACGCCCGTACCCCCGCTCGCCCCCGCCACACACGGCTGACGACACGTCACGAGGCCGTCACGATCGACCCCTTGAGCCGGAAGGCGGTATTGCGGGGCCCCCGCCACCCGGCGTAGACCTGTCGCCACGGGACAGCGAAGCGCACGGGAGAGACGGGGCAGCGATGCGTACAACTCTTCGTCCACGCAGGGCCGCGGTGACCATGACGGCGTTCACCGCGCTCGCCGCACTCGCCCTCGCGGCGTGCGGCGGCGGTGGAGCCGAGAAGGACCGGGGGAATCCCGCGCCGAGCGGCGGCGCGCTCCCCCTCAAGGGCGAGAAGATCGAGGTCGCCGCCGTCTGGACGGGCCCCGAGCAGGAGAACTTCACCAAGGTCCTGCGGGAGTTCGAGAAGCGCACCGGCGCCACCGTCACCTTCGTGCCGGCCCAGGACCCGATCGTGAACTTCCTCGGCACGAAGATCGCGGGCGGTTCGCCGCCGGACGTGGCGATGATGCCGCAGGTGGGCGCGATCCAGCAGGCCGCCGCCCAGAAGTGGCTGAAGCCGGTCGGCCCGGAGGCCGAGGCCCAGCTGGCGGCGAACTACTCGCGCGGCTGGCAGGAGCTCGGCGCGGTCGACGGCACCCAGTACGGGGTCTACTTCAAGGCCGCCAACAAGTCCCTGGTCTGGTACAACTCCGCCGTCTTCGAGAACGCGGGCGCCACCGAGCCGAAGACCTGGAAGGAGTTCCTGGCCACGGCCGAGACGATCTCGGCCTCCGGCGTCACCCCCGTCTCGGTGGGCGGCGCGGACGGCTGGACCCTCACCGACTGGTTCGAGAACATCTACCTCTCGCAGGCCGGCCCGGCCAAGTACGACCAGCTCGCGAAGCACACGATCAAGTGGACCGACCCGTCGGTCACCGCGGCCCTGACGACGCTCGGCGAACTGTTCGGCAAGCCGGCGCTGCTCGCCGGCGGCACGAGCGGGGCGCTGCAGACGGAGTACCCGGTCTCGGTCACCCAGACCTTCACCGGCGGCGACCAGCCGAAGGGGGCGATGGTCTTCGAGGGCGACTTCGCGGCCGTCAACATCGCGCAGACCGAGGCGAAGATCGGCACGGACGCGAAGGTCTTCGCCTTCCCCACCGTCGGCTCGGGCATCAGCCCCGTGGTGACGGCGGGCGACGCCGCCGTGGCCCTCAAGGACACCAAGGGCGCGAAGGCGCTGCTCGCCTTCCTCGCCTCCCCGGACGCAGCGAAGATCTGGGCGGCCGAGGGCGGCTTCCTCTCCCCCAACAAGAACCTCGACCCGGCGGCGTACCCGAACGACGTCCAGCGCGAGATCGCGAAGGCGCTCATCGGCGCCGGGGACGACTTCCGCTTCGACATGTCGGACCAGATGCCGCAGTCCTTCGGCGGGACGCCGGGCAAGGGCGAGTGGAAGGCGCTCCAGGACTTCCTGAAGAACCCGAAGGACATCGCGGGGACGCAGGCACGTCTCGAGGCGGACGCGGAGAAGGCGTACCGGGCCTCGGCGAAGAGCTGAGGTCCCGGCATGCCGAGCACCGCCCCCACCCGCAAGGGCAGCCGGAACAGGAGCAGGAACAACGGCAGGAGCAGGACGGTGGCCGCGGGCTTCCTGCTCCCCGCCCTGCTCCTGCTCGGCGCGCTCGTCGTCTACCCGATCGGGTACTCCGTCCAGCGCTCGCTCTTCGACCGCTCCGGCGATTCCTTCGTCGGCCTGGACAACTACCTCTCCCTCGTCACCGACGACTCCCTGCGCACCGCCGTCCGCAACAACCTGATCTGGCTGGTTCTCGCCCCGGCCGTCGCGACCGCCCTCGGTCTGGTCTTCGCGGTGCTCACCGAACGGGTGCGCTGGGGTACGGCGTTCAAGCTGGTCGTCTTCATGCCGATGGCGATCTCGATGCTCGCCGCCGGGATCATCTTCCGGCTCGTCTACGAGCAGGACCCGGACCGTGGGGTCGCCAACGCCGTCTGGGTGGGGGTGCACGACACCTTCGCCGAGTCCTCCGGCTTCCCACGGGCCCGGCCGCTGCCCGTGCATCCGCTGAAGGCGGCCGGCGGCGGCGCGTTCGTCACGGAGGAGCCGGTGCGCGCCGGGGAGCCCGTACGGCTTCCGCTGATCGGGGTGGCTCCGGCGCAGATGCCGGAGGAGGCCCGCCCGGCCCGGGAGCCCGCCCCCGCGGCGGGCACGGTCGTCGGCACGGCCTGGCTGGACTTCACCCGGGGCGGCGGCGGGCGGCCGAACGCCGTCGACCCGGCCGAACTGGGCCTGGCGGGGCTGCGGATCGAGGCCGTACGGGACGGAGAGGTCGTCGCCAGGGCGACGGCATCCGCCGACGGCACTTTCACGCTCCCCGCCGACCGGGTGGACGGAGCCGTACTACGGCTTCCGGCGAGCAACTTCCGGGAGCAGTACAACGGCGTGGAGTGGCTGGGCCCGTCTTTCGTCACCCCAGCGGTCATCGGCGCGTACGTGTGGATGTGGGCCGGGTTCGCGATGGTCCTCATCGGCGCCGGTCTCGCCGCCGTACCGCGCGAACTGCTCGAAGCGGCGCGGGTGGACGGGGCCAACGAGTGGCAGGTGTTCCGCCGGATCACGGTGCCGCTGCTCGCGCCGGTCCTCGCGGTCGTCCTGGTGACGTTGATGATCAACGTCCTCAAGGTCTTCGACCTGGTCTTCGTCATCGCGCCGGGCTCGGCCCAGGACGACGCGAACGTGCTCGCGCTCCAGCTGTACCGCTCGTCCTTCGGTACGGACGCCGATCTCGGGATCGGCTCGGCCATCGCCGTCCTGCTGCTGCTCCTGGTGGTGCCGGTGATGATCTTCAACATCCGCCGCCTGCGCCGGGAGGCCCGCCGATGAGCCGTTCCGCCGACGTCAGGACCCGGCCCGCCGTGGCGAGGATCGCCGCCCGCGCCGCCGGGGGCGCGGTGCGCGTGTTCCTCGTGCTCACCGGACTGTTCTGGCTGCTGCCGACGGTGGGGCTGCTGCTCTCCTCGCTGCGCTCGCCGTCGGACATCGCGGCGGGCGGCTGGTGGCAGGTGTTCACGGCCCCGGCCCGGCTGACCACCGAGAACTACACGCATCTCCTCGCCAACGACACGATCACCGGTTCCCTCGCCTCCACCGTCATGATCACCGTCCCGTCCACCCTGCTCGTGCTCGTCATCGGCTCGTTCGCCGGGTACGCGTTCGCGTGGCTGGAGTTCCCGGGCCGGGACTGGTGGTTCCTCGGCGTGGTCGCCCTCCTCGTGGTCCCGGTGCAGGTAGCCCTGGTGCCCGTGTCGAAGCTGTTCGGCGCGGTGGGGCTCTTCGAGACGACCCTCGGGGTGGTGCTCTTCCACACGGCCTTCGGTCTGCCGTTCGCGATCTTCCTGCTGCGGAACTTCTTCGCGGAGATCCCGCGCGAGCTGCTCGAAGCGGCGCGGCTGGACGGGGCGGGCGAGGTGCGCCTCTTCACCCGGGTGGTGCTGCCGCTCGGCGGTCCCGCGATCGCCTCGCTCGGCATCTTCCAGTTCCTGTGGGTGTGGAACGACATGCTGATCGCGCTGATCTTCGCGGACTCGCAGTCGCCGCCGATCACGGTGGCGCTCCAGCAGCAGGTACGGCAGTTCGGCAACAACGTGGACGTGCTCGCGCCGGGCGCCTTCGTGTCGATGGTGATCCCGCTGGTGGTGTTCTTCGCGTTCCAGCGCCAGTTCGCGTCGGGAGTGATGGCGGGCGCGGTGAAGTAGCGGTACTCCTCGGACGCACAGCGCCGCCACCGGCTCAGGCCTTGAGCGCCACCGACTCCGGCCGGGGCGCCGGCGGCTCAGGACCTGAGCGCCGCCACCGCCGAGCGCGCGAGATCGTCCACGTATCCCGGGGGCAGTTCCGTACGGACGACGGCGAGCCGCCAGTACAGCGGTCCGACGATCAGGTCGAGGGCGCGGCCCGGGTCGGTGCCCTCGGGGAGTTCGCCGCGCGCGACGGCCTCGCGGACGATGCGGGTGACGACGCCCTGCTGGCCGTCGAGCAGCGCGGCGGTGACCGCCTCCGCGATCTCGGGGTGCCTTGCCGCCTCGACGAGCAGGTCGGGGATGACCTGGGAGGCGACCGGGTGGCGCAGGGCGCCCGAGGCGACTTCGAGGAGGGCGCGCACGTCCCCGTGGAGGGAGCCGGTGGCGGGGGCCGGCATGCCCTGGGCGGCGAAGGCGCCGACGAGGTCGAGGACGAGGGGGAGCTTGGACTTCCAGCGCCGGTAGACGGCGGTCTTGCCGACTCCCGCGCGGCGCGCGATGCCCTCGATGGACATCCGGGCGAAGCCGACGGCGGCCAGTTCCTCGAAGACGGCGGCGCGGATGGCCTCGGTGACGTCCTCGCGGAGCACGGCGGCGCCGGCGGGGGCGCGGCGGGGGGTCGGATCGGTCATGAACGGCATCCTAACCAACGGCGACGCCCCACCACCGTCACGACGATACGGTTGCGTTCCGACGTCGGGAGTCCTACTGTCCACGTAGCGACGATACGGACCCGTTCCATCGCCGAGGATGCCCGCACCCTTCGCCGGAAGACCCGCCCGTGACCACCCAGAGCCTCGCCCCACCGGAAGCCCTCCCTTCAGCGGCTCCCCCACAGGACCTCCGCGCCCTCGCCCTGCGCCACGGCCTCACCGTGAGCGGCGCCCGCCCCTCCCTCCCGGCGTACG
Source organism: Streptomyces griseoluteus (assembly GCA_000717735.1). Lineage (GTDB taxonomy): Bacteria > Actinomycetota > Actinomycetes > Streptomycetales > Streptomycetaceae > Streptomyces > Streptomyces griseoluteus_A. Next base: position 10,645 of record JOBE01000081.1, read on the forward strand.
CCCGGCAGCTCTGGTCCCGCCGCGCCTTCATCACCGCCTTCGCGAGCGCCCGCCTGACCGCCCAGTACAGCCAGGCGCGCCTCGGTCAGGTCTGGCAGCTGATGACCCCGCTGCTCAACGCGGCCGTCTACTACGCGATCTTCGGCGTCCTGATGAACGCCAAGCACGGCGTTCCGGACTACGTCCCCTTCCTCATCACCGGCATCTTCGTGTGGACCTTCACCTCCCAGACGCTCACCGCCGGCACCCGGGCGATCAGCGGCAACCTGGGCCTGGTCCGCGCCCTCCACTTCCCGCGCGCGAGCCTGCCGATCTCGCTCGCGCTGCAGCAGCTCCAGCAGTTCCTGCTGTCGCTCGCGGCGCTCGTCGTGATCCTGCTCGGCTTCGGCGAGTTCCCCGCCCCGAGCTGGCTCCTGGCGATTCCCGCGCTGTTCCTCCAGACCCTGTTCAACACGGGCGCGGCGCTCGCCCTGGCCCGGCTCGCCGCCCGCCTCCCGGACGTCTCGCAGCTGATGCCGTTCGTGCTCCGCACCTGGATGTACACCTCCGGCGCCATGTGGTCGATCCAGAACCTGGCGAGCGACGGACGCTTCCCGGCGGGCGTGGTACTGGCCCTGCAGTGCAATCCGGCGGCCGTCTACATCGACCTCATGCGCTTCGCTTTGATCGAGAGCTACACCTCGGCCCAGCTGCCGCCGCACGTCTGGGCACTCGCCGCCGGCTGGGCCCTGCTGGCCTTCGGGGGCGGTTTCATCTGGTTCTGGAAGGCGGAGGAGACGTACGGACGTGGCTGACACCGAACGCGTACCCACCGTCGTGGTCGACGGCGTCCACATCACGTACACGGTCCATGACGGCCGCTCCGGCACCCGGCGCGTCCACGCCGTGAAGGGCGTCAGCTTCGTCGCGTACCGGGGCGAGGCAATCGGCCTGATCGGTTCGAACGGGTCCGGGAACGCTACGACGACATCGTGGAGTTCTCCGGCATCAACGAGAAGGACGACGCGGTCTCCCGCCCGATGCGGACGTACTCCTCCGGGATGGGGGCCCGGCTGCGGTTCGCCATCGCCGCCGCGAAGAGCCACGACGTCCTGCTCATCGACGAGGCCCTGGCCACCGGCGACGCGCGCTTCCGCCGCCGCAGCCAACGGCGGATCGACGAACTGCGGGCGGAGGCGGGGACGGTCTTCCTGGTCAGCCACTCGAACTCCACCATCACGGAGACCTGCGAGCGGGCGCTGTGGCTGGAGGCCGGCACGCTCCGGATGGACGGCCCGGCGCGCGAGGTGGCGGCGGCGTACGAGGAGTACACCGGAGCGGGGAAAACACCCCCAGACATGAGAAACAGGGCAAACAGGGTATAGCGGTCTACAGTGCGGAAGGATGACGAACGATCACCCCCAGTCGCCCCCGCAACCGCCCCCGCGCACCGGAACCGAGCCCCCAGCGCTGTCCCGCTCCCCCTTCGCGTCGGACACCTTCACCTCCGCCACCTTCGTCACGGTCGGCAGCGGCCCCCTCCTCGCCCTCGCCTCCGTCTGGCTGCTCACCCGCGGCGGCATGGTCCTGCTGCTCCTCCGCGACACCCTCGGCATCGGCGGGGTCGGCCGCGAGGTGGACCTCTACCACCACTGGTACGGGCAGTTCGCGCAGGGCACCTTCCCGCCCGGCGACGTCACCTGGCAGTACCCGCCCGGCGCGGGGCTCGTGATCATGTCGCCGGGCATCCTCCCCTGGCTGACCTACTTCCAGGCGTTCGTCGCCCTCGCCCTCCTCGCCGACGCGGTCATCGCCTGCGCCCTCGCCCGCGCCGACAGCGCCCGGCTCACCCACGGCGCCTGGTTCTGGGTCTGCGGCCTGCCCCTCCTCCTCCACCTGCCGCTCGCCCGGTACGACGTCCAGACCACCGCCCTCGCCGTCCTCGCCCTGCTCGCCCTCGGCGGCCGCTCCACCGCCGCCCACCGGCTCGGCGGCGCGCTCGCCGGGATCGGCGCGATGGTCAAGGTCTGGCCGGTGCTCACCCTGATCGGCACCCCCCGGGGCCGTACCACCAAAGAGGCCTGGACCGCCGCCGCGGTCGCGGCCGTCGCCCTCCTCGCCACCCTCGCGCTCTTCTTCTCCGGGCCCCTCGGCTTCCTGCGCCAGCAGGGCGACCGCGGCATCCAGATCGAGTCCCTCGGCGGCACGGCGCTCGCCCTCGCCCAGGCCACCGGCGCCTGGCCGGGCAGGGTCGAGTTCCGCTACGGGGCCTTCGAGTACGTCGGCCCGTACGTCTCCAGCATCGGCCACCTCGCCCTGCTGCTCACCGTCATCGCCTTCGGCTGGCTGCTCCTGTGGCGCCTCCGGGCCCGCCGCTGGACCCCCGCCACCCCGCTCGACGCGGCCTTCACCGCCGTCCTGCTGTTCACCGCCACCAGCCGGGTGATCAGCCCCCAGTACATGATCTGGCTGCTCGGACTCGCCGCCGTCTGCCTGACCTGCCGCGACACCGTGATGCGCCCGGTGGCGCTGCTCCTGCTGCCCGCCGCGGCGCTGAGCTCGCTCGCGTACCCCGTCCTGTACGACCAGGTCATCGCGGGCACCGCCCAGGGGATCGCCGTGATGGTGCTCCGCAACGCCCTGCTGCTCGCGGCGGCCCTGCTCGCCGCCCGCCGCCTGTGGACCTCGACCGTCGCGACCACCGTGGAATGACGTGGCCCGGAATGACGAAGGGCCCCGCCGGATGTCCGGCGGGGCCCTTCCTCACACGTGCCTAGCTGTGCGTACGCAGCAGCGTGCGCATGGTCCGCATCGCCACCGACAGGTTCGCCAGGTCGAAGGTGTCAGAGCCCTGGATCTCCTCCAGGGTCGTCCGCGCCCGGCCCAGGATCGCCGCGTTCTTCTGCTCCCAGGCCTTGAACCGCTCCTCGGGGCTCGACGTGCCGTTCCCGGCCGCCAGGACGTCCGCCGTCAGCGCCGAGTGCGCCGCGAACAGGTCCTCACGGATCGAGGCGCGGGCCATCGACTGCCACCGGTCGCTGCGGGGCAGCTCGACGATCCGGTCCATCAGGTCGGTGATCCGCAGCCGGTCGGCCAGGTCGTAGTAGACCTCGGCCACCGCGAGCGGCTCCTTGCCCGTCCGGTCCGCGATGGCGACGACGTCGAGGATCGGGAACGCGGAGGAGAAGCCGGCGACCCGCAGCGCGAGCTCCTCCGGCACGCCGAACGCGGTCAGCTCGGCCAGGATCGACTGGTACCACTCCAGGTCCGCGCCGCGCAGCAGCGACGGCAGCTGACCCCAGACCTCCTCGACGCGGTCGGCGAAGAAGTCGATGGTCTCGGTGAGCTGGAGCGGCTGCGGCCGGTTGTTGAGCAGCCAGCGCGTGCCGCGCTCGACGAGCCGGCGGGAGTGCAGCCGCATCCGGGTCTGGACCTCGGCCGGCACCCGGTTGTCGAGCGCCTCGACGGCGTCCCACACCTGGCTGAGGCGGAAGACGACGCGGGCGGCGGTCTGCGCCCTGACGATCTCCTCGATCGACGCGCCGGTCTCCTCGCGGAGGCGGTGCAGGAAGGTCGAGCCACCGGTGTTGACGACGTCGTTGACCAGGATCGTGGTGACGATCTCGCGGCGCAGCGCGTGGTTGTCGACGGCCTCGGTGAACTTCTCGCGCAGCAGCGTCGGGAAGTACGCGTGGAGCAGCCCGCGCAGGTACGGGTCGTCCGGCAGCTCCGTGCCGATCAGCTCGTCGGCCACCGTGATCTTGGTGTACGCGAGGAGGACGGCGAGCTCCGGCTGGCTCAGGCCCCGGTTGTTGTTGAGCAGCTCGCGGATCTGCCGGTCGTTGGGCAGGAACTCCAGGGAACGGTCGAGGCTGCCGTCGCGGCCCAGGCGGCGCATGTACCGCTGGTGGGCGTGGAGGAGGGACGGCGACTGGGCGACGGCGTTGGCCAGGGCCGTGTTCTGCGCGTAGTTGTTGCGCAGGACGAGCGTGCCGACCTCGTCGGTCATCTCCGCGAGGATCTTGTTGCGCTGCTTGACGGTCATGTCGCCCTCGGCGACGAGCCCGTTGAGCAGGATCTTGATGTTGACCTCGTGGTCGGAGGTGTCGACGCCGGCGCTGTTGTCGATGGCGTCGGTGTTGACCTTGCCGCCGTGGCCCTCGGGGCCGCCGGTCCGGGCGAACTCGATGCGGCCCAGCTGGGTCGCGCCGAGGTTGCCGCCCTCGCCGATGACCTTGGCGCGGACGTCCTGGCCGTCGACGCGGATGGCGTCGTTGGCCTTGTCGCCGACGTCGGCGTTGGACTCGACCGAGGACTTGACGTACGTGCCGATGCCGCCGTTCCACAGCAGGTCGACGGGCGCGTGGAGGACGGCCTTCATCAGCTCGGCCGGGGTCATCTTGGTGACGCCGTCCTCGATGCCGAGGGCGGCCCTGACCTGGGCGTTGACCGGGATCGACTTGGCGCTGCGGGCGTGGATGCCGCCGCCCGCGGAGAGCAGCGCCGGGTCGTAGTCGGCCCAGGACGAGCGGGGCAGCTCGAAGAGCCTGCGGCGCTCGGCGTACGAGACGGCCGCGTCCGGGTTGGGGTCGATGAAGATGTGCCGGTGGTCGAAGGCGGCGACGAGCCGGATGTGCTCGCTCAGCAGCATGCCGTTGCCGAAGACGTCGCCGGACATGTCGCCGACGCCGACGACCGTGAAGTCCTCGGTCTGGGTGTCGTGGCCCAGCTCGCGGAAGTGGCGCTTGACGGACTCCCAGGCGCCGCGGGCGGTGATGCCCATGCCCTTGTGGTCGTAGCCGGCGGAACCGCCGGAGGCGAAGGCGTCACCGAGCCAGAAGCCGTACGACTCGGCGACCCCGTTGGCGATGTCGGAGAAGGTCGCGGTGCCCTTGTCGGCGGCGACGACCAGGTAGGTGTCGTCCTCGTCGTGGCGCACCACGTCGAGGGGCGGCACGACCTCGCCCGCGACCAGGTTGTCGGTGATGTCGAGCAGCGCCGAGATGAAGGTCTTGTACGAGGCGATGCCCTCGGCGAGCCAGGCATCCCGGTCCACGGACGGGTCCGGGAGCTGCTTGGCGACGAAGCCGCCCTTGGCGCCGACCGGCACGATGACGGTGTTCTTCACCATCTGCGCCTTGACCAGGCCGAGGATCTCCGTACGGAAGTCCTCACGCCGGTCCGACCAGCGCAGACCGCCTCGGGCGACCTTGCCGAAGCGCAGGTGGACGCCCTCGACGCGCGGGGAGTACACCCAGATCTCGAAGGCGGGGCGCGGGGCGGGCAGATCGGGGATGACCTGCGGGTCGAACTTCATCGACACGTAGGAGTGCGGCTCGCCGCTCGCGTCCTTCTGGAAGAAGTTGGTCCGCAGCGTGGCCTTGATGACGGCGAGGAAGGACCGCAGGATCCGGTCCTCGTCCAGGCTCGCGACCTGGTCGAGGGCGCCGTCCAGCTCCTCCAGGATGCCGTCGGTCAGCTCGGTGCCGGCGCGCTGGCGCTCCGGGGCCATCCGGGCCTCGAAGAGGGAGACGAGCAGCCGGGTGGTGTGGACGTTGTTGCGGAGGGTGTCCTCCATGTAGTCCTGGCTGAACGTCGACGCGGCCTGGCGCAGGTACTTGGCGTAGGCGCGCAGCACCATCGCCTGGCGCCAGGTGAGCCCGGCGGAGAGGACGAGCGAGTTGAAGTTGTCGTTCTCTGCCTGGCCCATCCAGGTGGCGGCGAAGGCCTCCTGGAAACGCTCGCGGGCGTCGTCGCCGAAGGAGAGGCCGTTGCCGGTGGGGGCGGGCAGCCGCAGACCGAAGTCGTAGACCCAGGCGTGCGTGCGGTCGGCGCAGCGCAGCTCGTACGGGCGCTCGTCGGTGACCTCGACGCCGAGCCGGTTGAGGACCGGCAGGACGGCGGAGAGCGAGATCGGGTCGCCCGTCTTGTAGATCTTGAAGCGGCGCTCGCCGGGGCCCGCGACGACCGGCTCGTACAGGGAGAGCGCGAAGTCCTTGCCCTGGGTACGGGCGAGCGCCTCCAGGTGGACCAGGTCGGCGACGGCCGCGCGCGGCGAGTGGTCGGCCTTGTAGCCCTCGGGGAAGGCGTTGCCGTAGCGGCGCAGCAGCTCGGCGGCGCGCTCCTCGCCGCACTCGGCGTTCAGCGCCTCGGCGAAGCCGTCGGCCCAGGAGCGGGCGGCCTCGACGAGCCGGGCCTCGATGCGGTCGACGTCGGCGTCGGTGAGCTTCGCCAGCTCGGTGCCGGGCTTGACGCGGACGACGAAGTGCAGCCGGGACAGGATCGACTCGGTGTTCCAGGCGGTGAAGTCGACGCTGGTGCCGCCGAGCTCCTCCTTCAGGATGTCGATGATCCGCAGCCGGACGCGGGTCGTGTAGCGGTCGCGCGGCAGGTAGACGAGGGCCGAGTAGTAGCGGCCGTACTCGTCCTGGCGCAGGTAGAGGCGCAGCCGGCGTCGTTCCTGCAGGTACAGGACGCTGGTGACGATGGCCTGGAGCTGGTCGACCGGGGTCTGGAACAGCTCGTCACGGGGGTACGTCTCCAGGATCTGGAGCAGGTCGCGGCCGTCGTGGCTGTTGGGCGAGAAGCCGGCGCCCGCCAGCACCTCCTGGACCTTGCGCTTGACGACCGGAACCCGGCGGACGGACTCGGTGTAGGCGGCCGAGGAGAACAGACCGAGGAAGCGGCGCTCGCCGACGACGTTGCCGTCGGCGTCGAACTTCTTCACGCCGACGTAGTCGAGGTACGAGGGGCGGTGCACGGTCGCCCGGCTGTTGGCCTTCGTCAGGATCAGCAGCTTGTGCTCGCGCGCCTTGGCGCGGGCGTCGGCGGGCAGCCGGCTGAAGGACGGCGAGACGGGGTGGGCGTGGTGGCCCTCGTCGTCGCCGCTGTGGTGCGGGTCGGAGCGCAGGATGCCGAGGCCGGTGCCGGGGACGGCGGACAGGGCGTCACCGTTGACCAGCTCGTACTCGCGGAAGCCGAGGAAGGTGAAGTGGTCGTCGGCGAGCCAGCGCAGCAGCTCGCGGGCCTCCTCCACCTCGGTGGGGCGCAGGTCGGACGCGGTGGGCTCGTCCGGGAGGCCGTCGGCGAGGCGCAGGGCGGCATCGCGCATCTTCTCCCAGTCCTCGACCGTCTCGCGGACGTCGGACAGCACGCGCAGCAGGTCGGCGGTGATCTGCTTGAGGTCGGCGCGGTCGGTCTCGCGGTCGATCTCGACGTGGATCCAGGACTCGGTGAGCGCGTCGTGCGGCAGCTCGCCGTGGATCTGGGCCGAGAGGACCTCGATGAGCTTGCCGGCCACGTCACGGCGGACGAGGACCTGCGGGTGGATCACGACGTGGATGCCGCGGCCCTGGCGGGACAGTTCGTTGGTGACCGAGTCGACGAGGAACGGCATGTCGTCGGTGACGACCTCGACGACGGAGTGGCTGCTCGTCCAGCCGTTCTCCTCGACCGTCGGAGTGTGGACGCGTACGTTCGCGGTGCCCTGCGGGCGGTTCTCCGCGAGCCGGTAGTGAGAGAGCGCGGCACCGAACACGTCGACCGGGTCCCGGTCGCCGAGGTCCTCCGGGGCGGTGTGCAGGTAGTAGCGCTGGAGGTACTCGAGCACAGCGTCCCGGTCCGGGCGCTCACCCTCCGGGCCCGTCGGAAGTCGCCCCCCGACCGGGCTGTGCTCAGCTACCCGGGCGGCCCTTTCGAGCAGCTCGGCCTTGGCTTCGTCCAGCTTGGTCTGCATGCCTCTGACTCCTGGTCGCGCGCCGTTGCGTGACGTCGGTGGAAGGAAGGGGACAACGCCACGACGCGGTGATTCCGGTCGAAGTCGACGTTATGCCCGGATGAGAGATGCCCGGGTCGTTATCGGCCACGGAGCGCGGCGCGCCCGGACGGAGAGGATCGGCGAACGCACGGTCGGCCCGGCCGCTGTCGCGGGCCGGGCGGCAGCCGGGGGCTGCATTGCCCCCTCGGCGTATCGCGCTGATCACGGGAAAAGCCTATCGCCCTCGCCCCCCGGGCCGTCATGGTCCGTATGTGTACAAAAGAGGGGGTGGAAGTTTGACGTTATGGACAGCGACACATGTCCTCTTGGCAAAGTGCCCCGCCCCGGGCAGCGTGTACCCGAGCACGGGCACAGTACGGCAGACCGACCATCTGTGATCTGGGAGAGCCATGGCGAAGATCCTGATCGTGACCGGGGACGCGGCGGAGTCGCTGGAGGTGTTGTACCCCTACCAGCGACTGCTCGAAGAGGGATACGAGGTCGACATCGCGGCCCCGGCGCGCAAGCAGCTCCGGTTCGTCGTCCACGACTTCGAACCCGGCTTCGACACGTACACCGAGAAGCCCGGCTACACCTGGCCCGCCGACCTGGCCTTCTCGGAGGTCGACCCGGGCGCGTACGTGGCGGTGGTGATCCCGGGCGGCCGCGCGCCGGAGTACCTGCGCAACGACCCGGAGCTCCGCAAGGTCCTCAAGGCCTTCTTCGACGCCGACAAGCCGGTGGCCCAGATCTGCCACGGCCCGCTCCTGACGGCGGCGGTCGGCGGCCTGGAGGGCCGCCGGGTCACGGCGTACCCGGCGCTCGAACTCGACATGCAGGCGGCCGGGGCGACCTTCCAGGACAGCGCGGCGGTCGTCGACGGCCTCCTGGTCTCCTCCAGGGCCTGGCCGGACCACCCGACATGGATGCGCGAATTCCTGAAGGTCCTCCGCACCAAGGCCTGACGCCCGTCCGGTGGTCATGGGCTGACGCCGCCTGGCGCGGTCGTGGGCTGAAGCCACCTGGGCGTGGTCGTGGGCTTACGCGCCTGGGCGTGGCTGTGGGCTGAAGCCGTCCGGCGTGATTGTGGGCATGCGTTCCGCCGGGGCGATGGGGGTGCCCCCCTGCTCGAGCGAAGCCGAGAGCTTGGGGGAGGGTGGGCACAACCACCCACCGGGCCGCACCCGGCCCCCCCACCGGCCGTCGGCCGTCAGACCAGCTCCTCCGCGACAGCCACCGCCTCCTCCAAGGAGTCGACCACTGGCACCCCGACCCGCGAGAGCGAAGCCCGGCTGTGCGACCCCCCGGTGTACAGCACCGCCCGGGCCCCCACATGCGCCGCCGCCACCGCGTCATCCGCCGCGTCACCGATGACGACGACCCGCTCCGCAGCGACGCGAAGCGCCGCCAGGTGTCGCACCATGTGCCCGGACTTCCCGTCCGTCGAGGTGTCGACGCGCCCGTCCATGCGCAGGAACCGCTCGGCGATCCCGTGCCGCCGCACCAGCGGTATCAGCTCCGCGTGCGGCGCGAGGGACAGCAGCGACTGCGTGAACCCGGACGCCTGCCGCGCAGCGAGCAGCTCCGCGGCACCGGAGGTCAGCCCGCAGCTCTCGGCGCGCTGCCAGTAGTGCCGGTGGAAGGCGCCGTCCATGACGGTCCATTCCGCGTCGGTGGGCAGCCGCCCCATGAGCCGCTCGTAGAACTTGGGCACCGGCACCGTGTACAGCTCCCGGTACCGCTCCAGGGTGATCGGTTCGAGCCCGAGCTCGGCGAACGCGGCGTTGGTCGCCCCGATGACCGCGCCGATGTCGTCGAGCAGTGTGCCGTTCCAGTCCCAGACCAGATGCTTGCCGCGCAAGCCGTCGTGCTTCCCCATCCCAAGAAGGTACCCGGCGGGTCCGACAGCGAAGACTCGGCGGTGGCTCCCGGCCGGTCAGCCCAGCAACGCGGGGATCTCCTGCACCCCGAACCACAGCAGCTCGTGGTCCTCGGCCCCGTCCACGACGAACTGCGCGTCGTCGTCGCCCTGGTCCGCCGCCCCAAGCGCGTCGGCGGCGGCCGTCACGTCGCCCTCCGCGTCGTCCGCGTCGGCGTGCACCGCGGCCGCCTTGGCGAGAGGGACGGACCCGGCGATGCGGACCTCGCCGATGGAGCCCGCGTCGAGCCCCCGGTCGGGGTCCGTGGCCGCGTCCTTGTCGGCCACGTCCACGGCGACGACGATCCGGCGCCGGGGCGCGTCGGGGTCGCCGGCCACGAGGCGCAGGGAGGCGGAGGCGGCCCGGTTGAGCGCCGCGTACTCCAGCTCCTCGATGTCGTCGGAGACGTACCACTCGCGCAGGGCGGGGGTGACGGCGTAGGCCGTCAGCGGGCCGGGGCCCAGCTCGCCCGCCTTGTGCGCCTGTGCGAGACCGGGGAGGGTCAGGGGGACGTACACGCGCATGGCTGGCCGCTTTCGTAGTCGGAGAGGCCCTCAGGATACGTGCGGAGTCCCCCTTCGGGGTTCCCGCCCGCTCCCCGCCCGCGTCCACCGCGGAAGGCGCGGTTCCGGGCCCCGGAGAGCCGATTTTTCCCGGCGTCACCCGGATAGGTGATTCCCTTTCCGGTCCACTCCCCCGCGCCGGGCACCTTGCGGTGGCTCCGAGCGCACCCGTACAAGATCCCCAACGGAAGTTACTGACTGGTATCAGCCGGTCACGCAACGACAGGGGATCACCATGACCACCACGTCAGCCGCACCCACCACCCCGCCCCAGCCGCATCCCGCCAAGGCGAGCACCCGTCCCCGCACCCCACGCCCCCGCAC